>NZ_CP018799.1:1565000-2165000 GCF_002795805.1 Mariprofundus aestuarium
TTCAATGTAGCGAAAAAATGGAGAAACATGACTATCAATATCCTTTTCTTCCACTCCAATGTTTATAAGGGTCTGCTTAACTAGCACATGCTTCTTTTTCATTTGAGCTACATATCTTGCATCAGGGATTTTTGGCTTAATTTTTTCATCTTGTGCTTTGTCATCCTTGATGTGGAATGAACACAGAACCATGTCTCTCATCAACCTATTAGCCAGAGTCTTTTGTTCTGAAGAAATCGTTCGATAATAGTCCTCGACCATTTCCCTAGTTTCAATCATCCCTTCTTTCAAGCTTCCAGCAAAGACCTCTCGAAAATGTCTATTTCTAATCCTTGGTCGGATATTTTTATCGGACAAATCACCACTTACTTTTCTTTCAAGGCCAATAAACATTGGCGATGGTAAAGATTTAATGCTCTTAATTACTGGATGTGAAAAGGCGATTGTCTCTGCCTCTTTGTAAAATTCTACTCGCCTTTCTTCATACCTATATGAAGATTCATAAGGATCTCTTTTAATTAATGATAATTTATAAGAATCTTTCACATTACTATGCAAGATGGTCAATTCATCTTCTGAGGATTTCGCTGTGATAGAATGTGTCTTTCCATCAATATTATATTCAACTTTCATCTCAGAGAAATCTACATCAACCAAATACAGTAAAGATGGTTGAAGCAATGCAACCATCCCCCTTACAACTGAAGTTTTTCCGCTTCCATTGATCCCAGTCAGAAATGACAATTCTTCATTAAACTTCACTGAAATATCTAAGTAACCATGAATTTTTTTGCCTGTAAATTTAGTAATCTTCATTAATCATCCCCATAAACAGCTAACGTGAATTTCCATAGGCTTGTCTAATATACCAAAAAGTCGAACCATTATTATTTTTCAACTCCATCCCTTCTTCCAGCTTCATACATTTGCCTCATCTCAATTTCTTTAACCTTTTCATCGCTTCGCATAATTTCAAAAACAGACCAAATCAAGCCAAACACCATCAGATAAAATAAGATATCAATCTTAGCTGCCATACTCAGGTTGAACATCTTGCCATCGTATAACCAGATTAGAGATGTGAATGTTGCTGCTGATATAATTCCCCAAATCATTTCTTTTTCTCCTAAAACAATATATTGATGGCCTTGCTCGGCTTAACAGGCCTAAACTCATTATCTGTTAACAAATGCCTCATCCAATTGCTTATACATATTCAGTGACTTTTCAGATTCTAATTTAATATTTTCATAAAGACTGTTCGCAATCACACGAATTGCATGCCTCTCTTTTTCGTCTAAGTCCGGATATTTTTCAGCTGTAATATGATTAATTATTTTGTTCTTTCTTTGCTCGAATAGGTAAGATTCATTTCTTCTCTCACATACAACCTGAAGGTGTTCTTCCCAAGATGTGTATGTTTTACCTTCCTTTCTTTCTCGCTTGTTACAAGGCTTACAGCATGGAGCAATATTCCCAGGGTGGTGAAGTCCATATTCGGTTCTGTTGAACATCAATAAATGTTCAATTTGCAGCACTGCGTGCGCTTCTCCGCAGTAACAACACGTTCCGCTGAAAACATCATCTCTAATCCGGGCCCAAGTCGCTTTCCCTTTGCCTGAACCGGTATTGAATGAATGGCCTAGATAATACTCTCCAACTTTAGTTAAGAAACTTCGGACAGCTGTATTAGCAGCATCAGATGAAGTGTTATATGTTGTCATTGCTTGTTATATTGACCGTAGCCACTGCTGTTCACAGTACCCAAACTTTTTGAAGGCTTCGCTGATTTTGGTTTTGCTTTTGAGTAATTAATCGCAGTAACAACCCCTCGTGCAACCATTACAACAGGAACTTCTGAGTAATTGTAATATACGAGCCGCTCTGACCTTTCCTGGGCCGTCATCGAGACAAGCGTTTTACTTGGAACACCCCAAGACTTAATGACATCTTTTTTGCTCATGCCGATTTTTATCTTTTTCAATCGGATCAATTGGTTTGCTTGAGTAGCGGTAAGCTCACCATGACCTTTTTTTGAAGCATTCTCTCTTGAGTAATCTCGCATCCTCTTGCGGCTAAGTTCCTTTCCGCTTTCACATGGAGAATCCTGCCAGCTAATAGAACCACTGGGACTTTCGCATTTATATGTTATGCCCGCATAAGAAACTGGAATAGCCATGAATACAGCAACGGCCACAATCAATAATTGTTTCAAGATAAATCCCTCTCTCAATGAAGGTTATAGATCATCACAACATATTTCACAACCTAGATATATATAGGGGCTTGCAAATTACCCCCCTCATAGACAACCTTTCGTTCAGATTCTCAATTGCGAGGCTCCTCATGGATAACGATAAATTCATTTCTATCATCGACAATGCCACAGAAAAGTTTCGTGGCGACATCACTCATTTAAGCCGTGCAATAGGCATGCTTGCCGTTGGGCGCCGCTTAGGATGGCGAGTGACCTATCTCATTTATAGTCGAGCAACTGTTCGTAAGTACGAGAAACTTCTTTATGTAAGCATTCAAGATGTATTGCCTGAGAAAGGAGATTTGGCTGAAAAATCTCTTGCAGGAAAAGCTCTTAAGAAAGTCGACAACTTTTGGAAGGCCGTAAAGGGAGAAATCCCAGGTATTCGATCAACTATGACCACCCAGGACTAGTGTCTATTGACACGCCCCTAGGGGAACTGTAACTTGCACCTATTCCACGCTGGAGGTGCAAAGATGAAATGGATTACAATAAAAAAACTTAGTGACCTAACCGGGTACTCTGAGGATGCAATCCGAGCCAAAATTAGAAAAGGTGTTTGGTTAATGGGACTTCATTGGATCAAGGCTCCAGACGGTCGGGTTTTGTTTAATCCTCAAGCCATTAATTCTTGGGTCGAAGGCCATTAATCATGGGGGCCAAGTTAAGAGGGAAAAGCATACAGGTTGATTTTTCATATCAAGGCCAGCGATGCCGTGAAACCTTGAAACTTGAACCAACAAAAGCACACCTTCTATTCGCAGAGCGAAAGCATGCAACAATTCTACATGAAATTGCCATAGGAACATTCGATTACAGAAAGCACTTCCCAAATAGTAAACGCGCACTTCAATTTTCTGGCAGTCAATCCGGCACTCAATTAGTTAAAGATGCCCTCCTCTCTTACCTGGCCGATAAAAAGATAAGAATAGCAAACTCCACTTACGGCTCTTATGAAACTGCTGTTAGATGCCACTTAATACCAGCATTTGGGCAGATGAGAGTAGAAGATTTGTCTACACAGGTAATCCGCCATTGGCTTGGTGGACTTACCACTATTAAAAACAAACGAATAAATAATGTCTTAATTCCCCTGCGCGCCATTCTAGATGATGCTTTCGCAGATGGTTCTATAGACCGGAATCCGATGGATAGAATAAAAAACCTAAAAGTCAGAACACGTGAGCCAGAGCCTTTCGATGATGTTGAGCAGTTAGCAATTGTTAGTGCAGCTTCAGATCAAGGCATTGCTAACGCAATCCAGTTTGGTTTCTGGACAGGGCTACGAATCGGCGAATTGATTGCTTTGCGGTGGAGCGATATTGATTGGAGATCAGATACAGTTCACATAAGACACAACAATGTTCGTGGCCTAGAAAAAGGAACTAAGACAGAGGCGGGCAATCGAAGCATTGACCTACTTCTACCAGCATTAAAGGCACTTCAATGCCAAAAGAAAATCACTTTCAATCAAAACGATTATGTATTTCACAACCCTAATACCAACCGCAATTGGAATGATGATATCAAGTTCAGGAAAATTGCCTGGGAACCAACAGTAAAGCGAGCAAAGATACATTATAGAGAACCAAAGCAGATGAGACACACATATGCTTCTATGATGCTAACAGCAGGTGAAAATATCGCATGGGTATCTCAACAGCTAGGTCACACCTCGATTCAAACCACATTGAAAAGGTATGCTCGATGGATTCCAAAAATGAATAACGGGTCAGGAACTAAGGCAGTAGCGATGTTTTCTAAATCTACTCAGAACGACACAATTTTGGCACAAAAAAAAACGGAAGCCCGTAAGCTCCCGTCTTTATTACACTTATATGGTGGCGCTTCAGGGACTCGAACCCCGGACACATGGATTATGATTCCACCGCTCTAACCAACTGAGCTAAAGCGCCGTTGAATGTGGCGCGAAGTATAGGAAGCCGATTCGCTTTGGCAAGACTCATTTCCTATCTTTTTTTATCAGCTAGATCGCCATTGTCTAACATGCGATGAGCATTGTATTCATGTGTGCCCGGCTTATTTATGGGCTGCCTTGAACATATCCCTGGTAACAATCTTTTTCTGCAGCCATGAGGCCCACTTCTCAGCCGCGGCTTTCACTGCAAAGCAGCCGCACTGGTGGGAGTGATTACTAAACCATACATGTGCCTCATAGTGGCAATCGCTGTTCTCTTTCTGATCTTTGATGAATACCATGGCCTCTGCCTCCGGATAAATGTAAGTATATTATTATTTGATAATATGTCAAGTGGCAGATTGTCGCAGTTAACCAGCATCCCTCGTCTTTCGCCTGATACGAAAGAGGCCTGAGAACACCCATTGTTACAATGGCCTTGCTGCTTTGCTATCTTTCGCAAAGAAGTTTGAATGATTGAAGGCGGCTGAGGGAATCGGCACTTCAATTTAACGAGGGGAAACGATTGAGCACTTCCGAAACGCCACAGAATAAACCGAAACGCATTCTTTCCGGCATGCGCCCTACAGGCAAACTGCATCTGGGCCACTATAAAGGTGTACTTGAAAACTGGCTGAAGCTGCAGGATGAGCATCAATGCTTCTTCTTCGCTGCAGACTGGCATGCCCTGACAACAGACTACGCCAACCCGTCCATCGTCAAGGATACGATCTGGGATATGCTGATCGACTGGCTGGCTGTGGGCGTAGACCCGGAAAAGGCGGTTGTCTTTATCCAGTCAGAGGTGCCTGAACATGCAGAGCTGCACCTGCTCTTCTCGTTTATGACCCCCCTCTCCTGGCTGGAGCGCGTACCAACCTACAAGGATCAGATCGAGCAGCTTCGTGAAAAAGATCTCGGCACCTACGGCTTCCTCGGTTATCCGCTGCTGCAGGCGGCTGATATCCTGATCTATCGCGCTGATGGCGTACCGGTCGGTGAGGATCAGGTACCGCATGTGGAGCTGACCCGCGAGGTAGCCCGCCGCTTTAACCACCTCTACCGTCAGGGCATCCCTCCCCTCTTTCCCGAACCCGCATCGATGTTGATGCCTGCCGCCAAGTTACCGGGGCTCGATGGCCGCAAGATGAGCAAATCCTACGGCAATACCATTGAGCTGGGTGAAGAATGGAAGGTGACTGAGAAGAAGGTTAAAACCATGCCTACCGACCCGGCCCGCGTGCGTCGTGATGATCCGGGTAATCCCGAGAACTGTCCGGTATGGGACTTCCACAAGGTCTACTCCACCGAAGAGGAGCGTCAGTGGGTTAAGGAAGGGTGTACCACCGCAGGTATCGGTTGTATCGACTGCAAGATGTGCATGCTCAAACACCTTGAAGAGGAGCTGCAACCAATCCGTGAGCGGCGCATCGAGATCGCTTCCCGACCGGACGATCTCAGGGATATCGTACGTGCCGGCAATGAACGGGCCCGCCATGAGGCCTCCCGCACCATGGAGAAGGTGCGTAAAACGCTGAAGATGGGCTATCGCGTATGACAGGAGCAGTGCAGGCGCCTCTGATCCACCATGAGGAAGTAGAGCAGCGTGCACTGCCACCGGTCCAGCTGGATAAGTTCGAGGGACCACTGGATGTTCTTCTGCATCTGATCCGCAGTCAGGAGCTTGATGTTTTCGATATTCCGCTGGCCATGATCACCAAGCAGTATCTGGGTATTCTTGAGGCTCAGGAGGAGCTTGATCTGGAGATCGCCGGTGATTATCTGGTGATGGCCAGTACCCTGATGCAATTGAAATCGCGTATGCTGTTGCCGCGCCCTGAAATGGATGAAGAGGGTAACCAGATCGATCCGCGCGCTGAGCTTGCAGCGCAGCTGATTGCATACGAACAGTATCGCATGCTTGCTGAGGAGCTGAACGAGCGGCCACGCATGGGCCGCGATCTATTTGTCCGCTCCATCTTCCCTGAAGCTGATGAGGTAGAGCGGCCATTGCCCGATGGCGATCTCGATGCCCTTCTGCTGGCCTTCCGAGCAGTACTCAAACGTGTCGGTGGCGAGGTTCGCCATCAGATTTTCTCTGAAACCATGAGTGTGCGCGAACGCATGGGAATCGTGCTAGAACGACTGCAAAGCGGCGGCATGCAGCTGGATGAGTTGCTTACCGGTGAGCCCGGGCGTGAAGCGCTGGTCACCACGGTACTGGCCATTCTCGAACTGTGGCGCCAACAGACAATCACCGTAATCCAAAGTGAAAATTTCGGCTCCATCACCTTGCTTCTGAAGGAGAAAATGCAATGAACAACGCAACACAGCTCTGTTCCCAACTTGAGGCAGTCATACTGGCAAGTGATGAGCCGATCACCCTGGCAAAGCTGCGCAGCCTGCTTGACGAAGAAATTAACTCCTCTGATATCCGCGAAGCACTCAGCGAACTCGAGGCGCACTATCAGGATCGCGGCATCAGGCTGGAAAAAGCAGCCGGTGGCTGGCAGTTCCGCACAGCACCTGAACATGCCGAGATTATTCACACCATGTGGGAGATAAAACCGCAGAGGTTGTCACGTTCATCACTGGAGACCCTGGCAATCATCGCTTATCGCCAGCCGACCACACGTGCTGAGATTGAAGCATTAAGGGGTGTTAAGGTATCGAGCCAGATGATCGCCACGCTGCAAGAGCGCGGCTGGATTAAGGTACTGGGGCGCAAGGATGTTCCGGGGCGGCCTCACCTCTACGGCACCGGCAAACAGTTCCTCATCGACTTTGGACTGGAATCACTGAAGGATCTGCCGGAATCGGCACAGTTAATGGATGAGGATGAGATCCAGCAACTGGTGATGGAAAATATTGAACAACCCACGGAAGAAAATGAAACAGACGAAGAAACCAACCAGGCAGCCTGAACAGAAGCGTAACACCAGAGCCTCCAAACCAACGGAACAGAAGGGCAAGAGCAGGGTCTCTAAGCCATCTGAACAGCATGGTAAGGGTAGAGTCCCTAAAGCAACTGAACTGCGAGGTAAAGGCCGCCCTCAGGGCAAATATCAGAACAAATCCAAGCCAGCAAAAAATCTGGACCCGGTTGTTGTCGACCTCAGTTCCGGCGAGCGCATCAATCGCTACCTCTCCAGCTGTGGCCTCTGCTCCCGACGCGAGGCTGATCGCTGGGTAGAGGCAGGTCGTGTGTCGGTAAACAATGAGATCTGCAAAGAGCCCGGCATTAAGATCCAGCCCGGCGATATTGTCTGTGTCGATGGTGAACCTGTTCTGCAGCAGACCAACTTCACCTATCTTCTGTTGAACAAACCCAAAGGGCAGCTCTGCTCACGTCGCGATGATAAGGGACGCCCCCTGATTTACGACACGCTCGATGTTGCACCTAATGTGCAGTCAATTGGCAGGCTCGACATGGATACTGAAGGGCTGCTGATACTCACCGATGACGGCAATCTAACACGCGCACTGACCCATCCCGGTGCCAAGGTGCCTCGTGAATACCGTGTGCGTGTGGCCGGTCAGGTTTCGCTGGAGACGCTGGAGAAACTGCGCCGTGGCGGTTTCGACATTGGTGAAGGTGATAAGTGTGACGGCTGGGAGGTATCGGTAAATTCCGAAACCAAGGGGCACACATGGCTGACTGTGGTAATTCTTCGTGGTCGCTGGCGCGAAGTGCGCCGAACCTTTGAGGCGGTCGGTCACCCGGTTCGCAGGTTGATGCGCATTCGTTTTGGCACAGTTAAACTCGAAGAGGGGATGCCACTTGGCAGCACCCGAAAACTTAACAAGAACGAGATCAAACGACTGCGCACCAGCTATATTAAAGACGATCAGGACACAGAGTAGCGTTGAGAAAACCCTCCCCACTTCAGATCTATCAGCTGCTATACAAGGTGTACGGACCACAGTACTGGTGGCCTGCTGACAAACCATTTGAGGTGATGGTGGGTGCAATTCTCACCCAGAACACAAGCTGGACCAATGTCGAGATGGCAATTAATAACCTGAAAGCGAAAAAGATGCTTCATTACGCTTCGATTGCCAGCAGCAATCACGAGCAGCTTGCTGAGGTTATTCGCCCCTCCGGCTTCTTCAATCAGAAGTCCGACCTACTGCAGCGCTTCTCCCTCTTCTATATGAATCAGGGTAAAACATCCGGCCTGAAAAAGTGGCCGAAAAGCACCCTGCGCAAGCAGCTTATTGATATATCTGGCATTGGGCCCGAAACGGCTGATTCCATTCTTCTCTATGCACTGGATAAACCGGTATTTGTCGTGGATGCCTACACCCGGCGAATTTTTACTCGCCTTGGGCTGCTACCTGACAAGATCGATTACGATGGAATCCAAAACTATTTCCAGCAACGACTGGCGCCTTCTCTGTTAATGTTTCAGGAGTACCATGCGCTTATCGTCGAACACGCCAAACGCCACTGCCGTCCAAAACCGGTCTGTGATAACTGTCCGCTACACACGATCTGTGCAACTGCACGGCAAGACAGCATGCCATCGGAAAACTCACTGACCGCGTAAAAGAGTAGATCATCCGTTTAAAGTTTGACGCCAATGCTGGTGGCAAAGGGAACCACAGGAGATAGGCTGCCGTCATGTGGTTTGAGCCCCCTCTCCCTCTATCTTCGCTGCCAAGTGAGCCCGGTGTTTACCGCATGCTCGATGGTGAGCGCAAAGTGCTCTATGTCGGTAAGGCACGAAATCTGCGAAAGCGGGTTTCAAGCTATTTCCAGCAAATGCCTGATTCACCACGCACGCAGGCGATGGTTCAGCAGATTCGTGACCTTAACTTCACCGTTACCGCGTCAGAGGCTGAGGCGCTGGTACTCGAACATAATCTGATCAAGCAACTCAAGCCACGTTACAACGTGCTGATGAAGGATTCAAAGTCCTACCCCTACATCCTGCTTACCGATGAAGCCTATCCCAAACTGCACCTCTATCGCGGTAAACGAACGCTTTCCGGCGAGTACTTCGGCCCCTTCCCCAATGCCGGGGCAGTGCATCAGACACTGCATGTCATGCAGTCGATTTTCCGCATCCGCGATTGCGAGAACGGGGTATTTAACAACCGCTCGCGCCCCTGCATGCAGCATCAGATAGGTCGCTGTTCTGCCCCCTGCTGTGATCTGGTCAGCCAGGATGAATATGGATCGCAGGTGGGTGAAGTTCGCCGCTTTCTCAAGGGCGAGGATGAGGCGCTATTAAAATCATGGGAGTCGGAGATGCAGCAGGCTTCCGATGTCATGGCGTTTGAAAAGGCGAGCTTGCTGCGCGATCGAATTCGGGCACTGCGCTCCATTCTTGCCGGGTCTGAGCAGAGCACCCTGCCCGATAGTGCCGATGTGATCACGCTAATCCGTCACGCATCCGGTGTACTGGCCAGCATCGGAGTGCGTCGCTCCGGTCACGATCTGGGCACCCATACCCTGCGCATCGCACAGGCAGCGGATGCAGAAGATGCCGAAATCCTGCAAAGCCTTCTGATCGAGCGCTACAGGGATGATCTGCCACCGAACGAGATTCTTGTGACCTGCTTGGACGCCGAATGCCGTGAACTGCAACGGCTGCTGCGACTGCTGCATCCAAAATGCAAATCGAATGTGAATCACCCCCAGCGTGGCGGAAGAAAACAGTGGCTAGAGCAGGTGCTGCATTCGGGGCGCCAGATGCTCTCAAGCCGCAGAAGTGAAGACCAGCAGCCAGCCTTTCAGGCTCTGGCCGAGCTACTCTCGGTTGATTCACCTGAACGCATTGCAGCTGTAGATAACGCTCATCTGGGTGGTAAACAGATGGTTGCTGCTATCACCTTTGCCGGATGGCAGGGGCCTGAGAAAGAGCTCTACCGCCGTTACAAGCTCGATGGTATCTCCGCCACCGCTGATGTTGGAGAAGGTGATGACTATGCGGCCATGGAAGCCGTGCTTACCCGTTTCTTCCGTGCCATCAATGAGGAGGCCATTCCCTGCCCCGACCTGATGCTGATCGATGGTGGCCGCGGTCAACTGGGCATAGCGATGCAGTGCGCTGCCAGTGCAGGCCTTCACGATCTGAAATTGCTCGCAGTCACCAAGGGGGATGGGCGCAAGCTCGGTGAAGAGACACTCTGGCCCGGCTGGCTGGAGAGCGGAGAAGGCGGCATTGGCAAACCCCTGAAGCCGGGTCGCCACTCCCCCGCACTGCTTCTGATTGCCAGGGTACGCGACGAGGCACACCGCTTTGCCGGCGCCTATATGCGCAAACGCAAAAAGAAGAGCATGTTCACCTCGGCACTCGATACCATACCCGGCATCGGGCCTGCCAAACGCACCGCACTGCTCAAACATTTCGGTGGTATCGAAGGGGTAAAAATGGCCGGACGGGCGCAGCTGGCCCAAGCACCCGGCATCTCCGACGGGCTTGCCGAACGCATCTTTATCGCGCTACATAAATAATTGCAGCGAACTACGAAAGCACCATAAAAAGCCTGATGTAAAAACAGTTCTGAACGCCTATACTCGCAAGCCTATCATTGGACATCTCGGGAGCAGCTATGAACAGCACAGGCAGTAAAACCATTCAAATCTCGGCGTTAATGGAGAGCAGCGGTGTTAAATTCGGCACCAGTGGCGCCCGTGGCCTTGCCGATGACATGACCGACTACGTCTGTTACGCCTACAGCCTGGCCTTCTTGCAGTACCTTCTTGAAAGCCACCAGATCAGCACAGGAGACAGGGTAGCCATTGCCGGCGACTATCGCCCCAGCAGTCCGCGCATTATGGCTGCAGTTGCCAAGGCCGTTGTTGATGTCGACTGCGAGCCAATCAACTGTGGTTTTATTCCTACACCTGCCGTTGCCTGTTATGCGATGAACCTGAATCTTGCCAGTATCATGGTAACCGGCAGTCATATTCCGGATGACCGCAACGGCATCAAGTTTTACAAGCCAGCAGGTGAAATCCTCAAGGCGGATGAACAGCTCATGTGCAGCCGTGAAGTGGAGATCAAAGAGGGGCTTTTCGACTTGCACGGCAATGCATTAGCAACCTCACTTCCTACAGAACAAGCGAACGCCTACCGCGATTACGTGCAGCGCTACCTCGACTTTTTCCCAGGCGATTGCCTGCAAGGATACAAAATCGGCGTTTACGAGCACTCCAGCGTGGCCCGCGATATCCTTGGTGAAGTCATTGAGGGGCTGGGAGCCGAGGTGGTACGCCTGAACCGCTCCAAGAAATTTATACCTGTCGATACCGAAGCAATACGTCCTGAAGATGTGGCTCTCGCACTTGAGTGGTCACGGGAGTATGAGCTCGACTGCATTGTCTCTGCCGATGGTGACGGTGACCGTCCACTGGTATCGGATGAGAATGGTGAATGGTTACGCGGCGATGTCGCAGGCATCCTCTGTGCCCGCTTCCTCGGGGCAAAACATGTGGCAACGCCGGTCTCCTGTAACAGTGCCGTTGAGAAGTGTGGCTGGTTCAATCAGGTTGATCGCACCCGTATCGGCTCCCCATTTGTTATCGCAGCCATGGATGAGGCTGTAGCAGCAGGATCTGAAAACGTAGTGGGTTATGAGGCCAACGGTGGCTTCCTGACCGCCTCCGATATCGAGCTGAACGGCAAAAACCTGACTGCACTGCCAACCCGCGATGCAGTGATTGTGCCGCTGGCGATTCTGATGCTCGCCAAAGAGTACAACGTATCCATCACAGGTCTGCTGAAACAACTTCCCCAGCGTTTCACCAGCAGTGATCGCCTGAAAGCGTTCCCTACTGAACTCAGCCATCAGCGTCTGAATCCGCTCAGCAGCGAGAATAACGAAAACAACAAACGCGAGGCAGAGGCCATACTCGGCGATCTGTTTGGTGAAGTAGTCGCCATCGATAATACCGATGGCGTACGCATTACCTTCGCCAGTAATGAAGTGGTCCACTTGAGACCCTCTGGCAACGCACCTGAACTACGCTGCTACAATGAGGCGGATTCTGAACAGCGGGCAGTTGAGATGAATAAAGTCTGCCTGGCTCTTCTCGAAAGCTGGAGGAAATAGCAGAAAGCTTCTCTCTTCGCTGAAGGTGGCCGGCAAGGTAGTGTTCGCCGGTGCCTGACATCATCCTTACCACACTCAATGCCCGCTATACCCATAGCTCCATCGGCCTGCGCTATCTCTTTGCCAACCTTGGTGACCTGCAAAGCCGGGCATCAATCATGGAGTTCGTCATCAATGACAATGTGCAGGATATCGCCGAAAAGCTTCTGGTACGGAAACCCTCCATTATCGGCATCGGCGTCTATATCTGGAATGCGAACCAGTGCCGCGAACTTCTGGAGACCATCAAGAAGGTATCACCACAAACTATCGTAGTACTCGGTGGCCCGGAGGTGAGCTACACCCCGTTTCGTGTCAACTTCGATGCAGCCGACTATATCATTCAGGGTGAAGGCGATCTCGCTTTCGGCGCACTCTGCAGGATGACTCTGAATAACAATAACCCTGTTGAGCGCATCATCAAAGCGACACCTGTCAATCTGGACGAGATCGAACTCCCCTATCGCTATTACAGTGATGAGGATGTGGCCAACCGTTACATCTATGTAGAGGCATCACGTGGCTGCCCATTCCTCTGTGAATTCTGTCTCTCCTCAATTGATAAAAAGGTGCGCCCCATCTTTCTCGACAAGTTGCTGGATGAGTTCGAACTGCTATGGCAACGCGGTGTGCGCAGCTTCAAATTTATCGACCGCACCTTTAACCTCAACGTTACTGTCGCCAACCGACTGCTCGATTTCTTTCTCGACAAAGAGGCGCCTTACTTCGTCCACTTCGAGGTAATTCCGGATCATTTCCCTGGAAGCGTCAGGGAGCGTATCACCCGTTTTCCTGCGGCCTCGCTGCAGCTGGAGATCGGTATCCAGACGCTCAACCTTGAGGTGGCACGTAATATCAAACGCAACCTGAAGCTTGATAAGGTTGAGGAGAATATCCGTTTTCTTGAAACCGAGACCAGCGCCCACATGCATCTCGACCTGATCGTGGGACTACCCGGTGAGAGCATTGAAAGCTTCGGCAATAACCTGAATCAGCTCTGCGCCATGACCCATTCAGAGATTCAGATTGGTATCCTGAAAAAACTCTCGGGCACTTCCCTTTCCCGCCATGATGAGATCTTCGGCATGGTCTACAGCGACAGGCCGCCTTACGATATCCTGAAGAACAACGAGCTCAGCTTTGATGATATCCAGCGCATGAAACGCTTCGCCCGCTTCTGGGATCTCTTTTACAACAGCGGCAACTTCAAACAGAGCATTTCACTGCTCTGGCCGGAGGGTAAGGTATTCGAGGGCTTCTACGCCTTCTCGCTCTGGGTTTATGGTGAAACTGCATCCACCTGGAAAATCTCACTCGACCGACTTGCCCTGCTTCTCTTCCGTTATCTCACCGAGCAGTGCGCTCACGAAGCAGAATCACTGGCTAAGCTTTTGATCGGCGACCTGATGAAGATTGAGGGTCGCAATATGCCGAATTTTCTTAAACCCTACCGTCAATCCACCCCCGAAGTGAAACAGGTTCTCTCTGCCCACAACAAACGGCAGCTCCGACATGTTTAGGTGAATATGCTTCTAAAACAAGACCGTAGTTACCATTACAGCTTAAAGCACGGGGTTGTACATTTCTGCTCAAGTTGGTGAGTAATCTGCTCAATCTGACTTTTGCTTAATGGGGTATTGGCGCGCGCGCTTTCAATGAACTCCAGGTCAGCACCATTCGTAATACCGATTTCATCTGATTTAACCTGATGATCGATATGCCATCCGGGAACAACGAGCAGGGGATGAACATGAACCTCTTCACCTAGGGCATCGATTAGCCACTGCTTGAACCACTGAGCCTGTTGTGTTGCCTCATCGATAGCCTTTGCGTCTGTATGATCAGGGAAAATCAGTTGATTGCCATCAAACACCACCTCTGAGTCTGCAGTTTCGGCACCTCGATCCAGTTTGCTGCATGCTTTGGTTTTAACGGTGAAAACGCCGGAGGGGCCGATCAGGATATGGTCTATATAGAACCCCTTGGCCTGAACATCGTGATAAATGTAGAACCCTTTCCGCTTCAACGGATCAAGCAGTTGTCCTGCTGAAATTTCACCATCCAGGGCAAGCCGAACATTATGTCTCTGTGCTGCAAGTCTCATCAGTTTCACTATGGCGAAAATGATCATCAAGGCACCTAAAGTCGTTGAAAAGCCAGTTCTAAATACTGTCTCTTCCAGCCCGGAAAAATATGACAGCGTGATGTGGGCTGCAAAAAAGTACATCGGCACACCAGTTATCAGTATGATGAATCCCATAAAGCTTTCATCGATCTGCTCTAGCTGTAGCCGTAAGCTGTAGCCGGGTTCTCTGAGGCAGTTCTGGGTAAAGGGGCTCCGCACCTTATTCTTTTTGAGTTTGTAATAGGCAAAGAGCAGTGCCGCTATTAACAAAGCCGGTAAAAGTATCGCTGCAAGAATCGGTAACAGTGTAGTCATGCTCGCAACCTACAACCATAAAACATTGGTTTACCTACCAGGGAGTTGAGCCCACTCCTGCAACTCATACAATAGTCCCAAGATCTCATTCCCGGTCCATGCGATGTAAAGGAATGTTAGAAATATAAATACCAAAAATGCATAAATAATCCACTTGTCATACGTTATGATTTCCTTAAAGCTCATATCACTCACCTCACATTTGAGGGTGCATACCTCTAAAAAGCGTTTACCAATAATATTATAGATCATATTTCTGGTGTTTGTAGAACATTCATAGCCAAAGCGGTCATTTAGCTCATCAGTTTATGCCGATCATTTCCACTATTATGATTGACGGATTTAAAACCATCACACGCAGGCTGTTGTTTGGATAGTCTAAGGAGGTCTGGTTTGCTTCAGGAAACTCCTAGCGCCAGACACTGCCGGGGGAGTCGAAACTTCCCAGCACCTTGATATAGTTGGAACGTTCAAATGCAGCAGGATCAGTGGCATTGCCATGGCTGACACTTCCCTTGAGCTGAGTGACAGATGAATACTCCTTCTCCTCCATCCACTGCTCGATCCCCTTCAAGACCTCACCGAGATATTCAGGGCCATGATGCAGCAGTGCCGAGCACATATGTGTTACATCGGCTCCGGCCAGCAGCAGCTTGATGGCATCCTCTGATGTGTGAATGCCGCTGGTGGCGGCAAGCGTGAGATTGACGCGGCCGTAAAGCATGGCGATCCAGCGCATGGCTAGGCGTGACTCGACGGGCGTCGAAAGCTGAAGGCTGGGAATAACCTGCAGGGATTCCAGATCAATATCGGGCAGGTAATAGCGGTTAAAAAGCGACACACCATCAGCTCCTGCCTTTTCAAGTTTTTTGACAAAATTGCCGACCGAACTGAACTGTGGCGAAAGCTTCATGATAACCGGAATGCGGATATGCATCTTCAGTTCGATCAGTGTTTCGATGTACCGAGCTTCGACAATATCTGCCGACTGCTCCATATCAGCAGGCATGTAGTAAACATTCAGCTCCAGCGCATCGGCCCCTGTTTCCTGCAACTGTCTGGCATGGGAGATCCAGCCGCTGGGGGTAGTTCCGTTCAAGCTGGCAATCACGGGAATCTCAAGCGAACGCTTCAACCCCTCCAGCTGCTCCAGATAGGACTCCAGATGCGTTTTGTAACTATCCCCAGATGGCAGGTAACTGGCCGCCTCGAAGTGGCCGATATCCTGATGATGCATCAGATGATCAAGCCGCTCCTCATCCGCATTCACCTCCTCCTCAAACAGCGAATTCATCACGATCGCTGCAGCACCGGCATCTTCTAGTCGTTTGGCAGCACTGAGGTCTTTCGCAAAGGGAGAAGCTGAAGGTACGAGAGGGTTTTTCAGCTTCATGCCAAGGTATTCTGTAGAGAGATCAATCATGACTTTTCTCCTTCGTTCTCTGCGTCATATGAGAGGCTAGCCAGCTGCTCGTAGTGATGGAATCGCTCCATTACTCCCTCCTGTGCCCTCTGCATCAGCGCTTCGGCTGCTTCCGGGTGGGTGCGCCATAGCATTGAGAAACGCGCCTCAGTCTGTGCGAACTCTTTGTATGGAATGCTCGGTCTCTTCGAATCGAGCTGCAGCGGATTCTTACCCTCTGCGATACGTCGTGGGTCAAAGCGAAGCAGGTTCATGTGGCCGCTATTCACCACCAGTTCCTGCTGCCGCAGGTTGTGTGATAGATCGACACCATGGGCAATGCAGGGACTGTAGGCGATAATCAGTGACGGGCCATCATAACTCTCTGCCTCAATAAATGTTTTCAGCGTCTGCAGATCCTTGGCTCCGAAGGCGACATGGCCGACATAAACATGTTCGTAAGCCATGGCGATCATCGAGAGGTCCTTCTTGGCGACTGCTTTACCTCCGGCGGCAAACTTGGCTACCGCGCCGATCGGCGTGGACTTGGACATTTGACCACCGGTATTGGAATAGACCTCGGTATCAAGCACGAGAATATTCACGTTGCGGCCACTGGCCATGACGTGATCCAGTCCGCCAAAGCCGATATCATAAGCCCAGCCGTCACCACCAATCGTCCAGACACTCTTCTTCACAAGGTAGTCGGCCACCGATTCAAGGTTACGGGCAGTCTCGCCCTCAATTTCCACAAGCTGCTCTTTCAGCAGCTCAACACGGCAGCGCTGCTCATAAATGCCTGGTTCGTCACTCTGGTCGGCCCGCCTGATCGCATCGACCAGCTCTCCGTCGAGATTCAGCCCTGACTCCTGCAGCAGTTGCAGGGCAAAATCACGATGGGCATCAATCGCCAGCCGGAAACCGAGCCCGAACTCGGCATTGTCCTCAAACAGGGAGTTGGACCATGCAGGCCCCCTGCCCTCAGTATTGGTTGTATACGGAGTGGTTGGCAGGTTGCCGCCATAGATCGATGAACAGCCTGTGGCATTAGCAATCACCATACGGTCACCAAAGAGCTGGGTGGCCAGCTTGATGTATGGCGTCTCGCCACAGCCCACACAGGCACCGGAGAACTCAAACAGCGGTTGCGCCAGCATCGCCCCCTTCATGCCGTTCCAGCGTATCTGCTGGCGGTCGTATTCAGGCAGGCCAAGGAAGAAGTCCCAGTTTTTCCGCTCCTGCTCACTAATCGCTGGCTGGGGGGCCATGTTCAGCGCCTTGCGGCTGACATTGCTCTTATCCTTCACCGGGCAAACCTCTACACAGAGACCACAACCGGTGCAGTCTTCAGGGGCAACCTGATAGGAGATACGACTGCCCGGTTCAAATTCGCGTCCTTTGACCGCCACATGTTTGAAGCTCTCCGGTGCATCTGCTGTCGCCTCTTCACTGAACACCTTGGAGCGAATCGCTGCATGCGGACAGACAAACGGGCATTTGCCGCAATGAATACAAATATCCTCATCCCAAACTGGAATTTCCAGCGCAAGGTTACGCTTCTCGTAGGCGGCAGTACCCAGCGGCCAAGTGCCATCGTTCGGCATAAAGCTGACTGGGATAGCATCACCACGTCCGGCAATAATTTCACCGGTGATGTTTTTGACGAATTCGGGAACATTGCTTGCAACCGGCGGGCGCATGACCGATTCACTGGTAACCTTGGATGGCACTTCAACCCTGTGCAGGTGCTCAAGAGAGGCATCAATAGCGGCAAAGTTGCGCTCGACAATCTTCGCCCCCTTGCGACCGTAGGTTTTCTCGACAGCCTCTTTTATCTTGGCAATCGCCTCATCCTTCTCAAGAACACCTGAGATGGCGAAGAAACAGGTCTGCATCACAGTATTGATACGACGCCCCATGCCGGACGCCGAGGCCACTTTATATGCATCAATGACATAAAATTTCAGCTTCTTTTCGATAATCTGCTGCTGCATCTTCTCCGTCAAATCATGCCATACAGCATCTGCAGCATGCGGTGAGTTCAGCAGGAACACCGCGCCTTCTGCAGCGTGGACCAGCATATCGTAGCGCTGAAGGAATACAGGCTGGTGGCAGGCGATAAAGTGAGCCTCATTGTTACCAATCAGATAGGTGGAACGGATCGGATCGGGGCCGAAACGCAGATGGGATACCGTCACCGCCCCCGCCTTCTTCGAGTCGTAAACGAAAAATCCCTGCGCATGCAGATCGGTACCCTCGCCGATCATCTTGATTGAGTTCTTGTTAGCTGAAACCGTCCCGTCAGAGCCTAGGCCATAGAACATGCAACGGGTGACATTGGCATTGGCATCAAGCGATATCTCGGTCCACTCAAGGCTGGAGTGCGTAAGGTCGTCATGAATGCCGATGGTAAAATGATTCTTCGGCGTATCCTTAGCCGTCTGATCGAACACAGCTTTAATCATGCCCGGCGTAAACTCTTTGGAGGAGAGGCCGTAGCGGCCACCAATCACCCGCGGCATGCCAGTGAAGCGCTCTCCGCCACTACCGACATATTCGGCCAATGCGGTCACGACATCCTTATACAGCGGCTCGCCATCTGCTCCCGGCTCCTTGGTGCGGTCCAGCACGGCAATCTTTTTCACGCTGGCAGGCATAGCATCAATCAGGTGGACAGCAGAGAGTGGACGGTAGAGACGGACCTTAAGCACGCCCACCTTTTCACCACGGGCTACCATATCTTCCACAGTTTCAATCGCCGCCTCGGCTCCCGATCCCATTAATACGATCAGTCGCTCTGCATCGGGTGCCCCGTGATACTCAAAAAGCTGATACTGCCTGCCAGTCAGTGAGGCAAACTGATCGAAACACTCCTGAACAATGGACGGCATCGCATCATAATAGGGGTTCACCGATTCGCGCCCCTGAAAATAGACATCGGGATTCTGGCTACTGCCTCGCAACACAGGTGCATCGGGGGTCAAAGCCCGTTGGCGATGCGCCCGAACCAGCGCATCGGGAAGCATGGCCCGCAATATTTCATCCGACGGTACATGGACCTCATTCACCTCGTGCGAGGTACGGAAGCCATCAAAAAAGTGAACCATAGGAATGCGTGATTTCAGTGTCACCGACTGGGCGATCAGGGCAAAATCCATCACCTCCTGTACCGAGTTGGAGGAGAGCATGGCAAAACCGGTCTGGCGCACGGCCATAACATCGGAGTGGTCACCAAAGATAGAAAGAGCCTGGGCGGCAAGGGAGCGTGCTGCCACATGAAACACTGCGCTGGTCAACTCACCGGCAATTTTGTACATGTTAGGAATCATCAGCAGAAGGCCCTGCGACGATGTGAAGGTGGTAGTCAGCGCGCCGCTCTGCAGGGAGCCGTGCACCGTGCCCGCAGCGCCTGCCTCGCTCTGCATCTCGATCACTTCGGGAACTGCCCCCCAGAGGTTTTTGCGCCCCTGATTGGACCAGGCATCGCTCATCTCACCCATGCCTGATGAGGGGGTGATCGGGTAGATGGCGATCACCTCATTAGTACGGTGAGCCATGTAGGCCGCAGCCTCGTTGCCCTCGATGGTCAGTTTATGCTTATCCGCCATACCCACCTCCTGAGACATACCAGACTCGAGTTTAACGGATATTAAGGATATTGCATGTGTCCATTGAAGTCATTGCTTCAACTGAGAGTCGAGACGCTATGAGGGATCAGGGTGTTACGGCGAGCTTCAGCAGGCTATAGCATCGCTATCTAGAAGCTTGCATCCGCTCTAGGTTTTTGCGCATGGCAGCCATGAAGTCTTCTGCCTCTTCTTTGGCCTCTTCGCTGTCTGTATCACGATCTACCCAGCGCATCACAGATTGATCAGGCTCTTTGAGAAACGGCGAAGGTGCACACTTTTCCTTCTGTCCAAAACGCTTGCGCACACGCGTATAACTGAGAGTCAGAAAATAGCGGGCTCGTGTCATCGCCACATACATCAGGCGACGCTCCTCCTCCATGCGATTTTCCTCCAGCGCGCTCTGGTGGGGAAACATGCCATCCTCCACGCCAACCACATAGACATTATCGAACTCGAGTCCTTTGGAGCCATGTACCGTCATCAGGCGCACCTGCCCGGAGGGATCGTCATCCTTTTTATCAGCCATCAGGAAAATATCCTGCAAAAAGCTGGCAAGGTCACCACCCTTCTCTGCATGCATGATCCACCAGCGACGCAACTCCATGAGGTTACCCATGCGCATCTCTGCCTTCTCCTCATCCTCAGCCTCGGCCCGAATCGCAGCCTCAAGGTGTGTCATATCAAGTGCCGCATCAAAGGCCTCATCAGCCTCCCCATGCTTGAACTGGAACTCCAGTGCCACAATCAGATCACCGAACTCATGTAGGCTATGCGCTCTTTTATGCTCAAGTTCCTCGTGCAGACAGGCAGAAAGCAGGGATATGCCATGTGCCATAGCAAACAGTCCCAGCTCACCGAGTGCCACATCACCAATGCCGCGACGAGGCCTGGCAATGGCACGCATGAAGGCAAGGTCATCATCGAAATTGGCGATCAGCCGCAGGTAAGCGAGAAGGTCCTGAATCTCAGCGCGATCAAAAAATGAGAGGCCGCCGGTAATATGGTAGGGGATTTTCTCCCTGCGCATCGCCAACTCGATTTCACGCGCCTGGTAGGAGGCACGATAGAGTACGCAGAAGTGATCCCAGTTGCTGCCGGACTTGCCATCATCGGCAGCCATACGCCTGCCTTTGATATCCGAAGCTACCCGCTGCGCCTCCTCCTCCGGATTCGGAGACTCCCATACACGCACCGGCTTCCCCATTCCGAGGTTGGAGCGCAGGGTTTTACCGAGCCTCTCTGAATTTTTTGAAATCAGTGAATTAGATGCTTCAAGAATGGATCCTGTAGAGCGGTAGTTCTCCTCCAGCTTGATGACAGTAAGCGTCGGATAGTCGCGATCCAGCAGAAAGAGGTTTTTCACCTCCGCCCCTCTCCAGCCGTAGATCGATTGATCATCATCACCCACCACAGTCAGGTTACCCTTCTCAGGCACCAGCAGTCGCACCCACTCATACTGGACACGACTGGAGTCCTGATACTCATCAACAAGGAAATGGCGGGCACGTGAGCGCCACAAGGCTCGCACTTCATCATTCTCACCAAGCAGCGTAATCGGCAGTACAATCAGGTCATCGAAATCAACTGCATTCATCCGCTCCAGAAGCTGATCATAGCGTTCGCGAATGGCGGAAAGCTGGTTGTCATGGGCTTCAATCAACCCGTTTTTCAGTGATGAGAGGCGCGAAAGAAGCCTGTCCACCTGATCAGCATCAGCAGGCAGCTTCATATCGGAAAGTACCGATTTAAGTGCCGACTTCTGCTCGGCTCCGGCAAACACAGAGACATTGGCTCGACGATTCAACAGCTTGGCATGTTCACGCACAATCGCCAGCCCCAGAGCATGGAAGGTACAGATACGCAGCTTATCGGCTTTTTTACCCAAACGCATCTGCAGGCGCTCGCGCATCTCTTTTGCCGCCTTATTGGTAAAGGTCACGGCAGTAATCGCATCTTCCGGCACATCGCGTTCAACGAGCGTGGCTATACGCTCGGTAATCACACGTGTTTTTCCTGAGCCGGCACCGGCCAGAACCAGCAGTGGCCCGCCACGGTGATGCACGGCACGATACTGTTCTTCATTAAGCTGATTACTAGACATAGGTGGCGCAGCATAAGGGGGAGCAGGCACTTCGCAAGTGCAAGTTCCATCATTGGGGATTAGTCTTTTCAGGTCTTGGGAGGGATTGCTTTTTGAATAACGATTTTCCGCATCATGTGTTCCGCGAATATGATATTCGAGGCATAGCAGGAACCGACATCACCGAGGATTTGGCCTACCGGCTTGGCAAAGCCTATGCGGCCATGCTGCCTGCAGGCGAGTCCAGAGCTGTCATTGTCGGCCGCGATGTTCGCCTCTCAGGAATGGCCCTACAGTCAGCCCTGATCAAAGGCCTGACTGACGCGGGGGTCAATGTAATCGATATCGGCATTGTCCCCACTCCGCTTGCCTATTTTGCAGTTTATAAATTCGATGCCGCTGGAAGCGTTCAGGTGACAGCAAGCCACAACCCGGGTGAATATAACGGTTTCAAGATGATGATCGGAAAATCGAGCCTGTACGGCGATGACATTCAACAGATCAAGAAACTGATACAGACGGAGTTTCCTGATGCCGATATACTCGGTAACTGCAGACAGAGCTGCATCATCGACTACTATACTGACTTTGTTGTAAGCGACTGCCCATTAGCCTATCCGCTCAAGGTGGTGATCGACGCAGGCAACGGTCCTTCGGGCATCATAGCAGCCCCGCTCTACCGACAACTGGGCTGCGAGGTGGTCGAACTCTACTGCGAACCGGATGGAACCTTTCCCAACCACCATCCCGACCCGACCATTGAAGCAAATATGGTTGACCTTGCTGAGGCCGTTAGTCGGGAAAAAGCCGATCTCGGCATCGCCTTCGATGGTGATGGCGACCGCATCGGTATCGTCGATGCCAATGGTGAAATGGTCTGGAGTGACATGCTGCTGTTACTGCTGTCGAGGCACCTGCTGAAGACACACCCGGGCGCCACGATCATCTCCGAAGTTAAGTGTTCACAGCATATGTATGACGGCATTATCGAGGCCGGTGGCAAGCCTGTAATGTGGCGCACGGGCCACTCACCGATCAAAGCGAAAATGAAGGAGACCGGCGCACTTCTGGCAGGCGAGATGAGCGGACATATGTTTTTCGCTGACCGCTTCTTTGGTTTCGATGATGCGGCCTATGCCGGCGCACGCGTGATGCAGATGCTCACCGACTGCAAAGCAACCTTTGCCGAGCTCTTAACCGGCATTCCTGAATCGGTATCGACCCCCGAGCTGCGTATAGAGTGCAGTGATGAACGGAAATTCGCGCTGGTCGAAGAGGCAATCACCCACTTCAGGGCAAAGGGTTATGATATCATCGATATCGACGGCATGCGTATCCAGTTCGATGATGGCTGGGCTCTGCTGCGAGCATCCAACACCCAGCCTGCGCTAGTATTACGCTTTGAAGCCCCTGCTGAAGATCGACTGCAGGAGATGCGTGATCTCATCGAAAGCTGGCTTAAAAAGAACCGTTAAAAAACCACCTTCCCTATAAGATCTTACTGACGATACCCCCGCCCAGTAGCTCATCGCCAGAATAAAATGCGGCCACCTGACCGGGGGCGGTCGGCTTTTGCTGCTCTTTGAATTGCACATGGAGGCATTCACCCTCCTCGATTAACTCGCAGGCGGCGGGCTGCATCTGGTAACGCACCTTGGCGGTAACAGTTTCACCGGCATGCGGCTTGCGAATCCAGCTGATATCACCCACTTCAACCTCGCGAATCACCGCATCCTCAGGGTGTGCCACCACCACACGCGCTGTTATGCCATCCAGCCCAACCACATGCCACGGCCCGTTCGGCAGCCCTAAGCCTTTGCGCTGGCCCAGCGTGTAGTGGGCAATACCCTGATGGCGTCCCAGATTGTTGCCTAGGACGTCGACTATATCACCTTCGACAAAACCGGCTGATGCCCCTTCTCGCTTCAGGAATGCGATACGATCACCTGCCGGGATAAAACAGATGTCCTGACTCTCATGTTTCTCAGCCGTAGGTAGCTGATAATGGCGGGCAAGCTTGCGCGTATCGTCTTTCTCCAGCCCACCGACCGGAAAGAGGATACGGGCTGCCTGCTCACGATTCGTTGTTGCCAGGAAATAACTCTGATCCTTCTTGGCATCGTTACCCTTTAATAGGTGAATACCGCTCTGATCATCAAGCCGTTGTACATAGTGGCCGGTCGCCACATATTTAGCTTCCAGCTGGTCAGCAGCTTTCAGCAGCGCACCGAACTTCACGAATCGGTTGCAGCGCTCACAGGGATTGGGGGTGCGCCCGCTTTCGTAATCGGCCACAAACGGATCGATCACATCGCGACGGAACTCCTCGCGCATATCCATGGCATAAAATGGAATACCGACGCTATCTGCAACACGGCGGGCATCATAAGAGTCCTCAAGCGAGCAGCAGGAGCCATGACGGTTCACATCCTCACGCGAATAGTCCCATACATTGAGGAACACCCCGACCACATCCAACCCCGCCTCTTTGAGCAGTGCAGCCATCACCGAGCTATCCACTCCACCGCTCATCGCAGCAATCACCCGCACACCTTTAAGGTGCTTTAAGCCACTTACAACTTCGGCAATTATCTCTTCAACACTTCGATCCATGCCCGAAGCTTAACAGCCATTAGTGAATTGTCCTGCTGTTCAATATGAGAGGAAGTTTTGATTACATCGACTCATTTATTCTGTGGTAACCTGCCCAGCCCTTCACTTAGCAGCGCGTGATGCTTATGGCTTGAGCTGATGAGGCCGTGGCGGAGCAGGAAATCGATAATGACCAGATTGCAGTTGGGCTTAAACTCATCACTGTGGCGCACAATTTCAGCCACCTTTTCAATGGGCATCAGTTCAAAGCTACCAACTTCGCCATCGGTGCAATTTGGAATAAACGCTTCCGGCAGTAACAAGTCGTAACAGAAGATCGTATCGTTCCTCAGCCCTCGCTCCACCTCACAGCAATAGCTGATGGCTCCCACCGCTTTAGCGGCAGCCGCCAGTTGCTGCGGCATATCAGCTTCTTCCCTGCACTCCTTGGCCAGATTCTCAGATAATGATATAGCGTGCGGTAGGCCGCCTGCCACCAAATGATCCAGGCGATCCGGAAACGCTCTGCGGTCCGATGCCCTGCGGGCGATCCACATCATCAAACCATCGCCTGTTTGCACATAACCGTTGAGATGCTGACCGAAAGCGCGGATGCCGAATTGCGAAACAACAGCCCGGTCAATCTGAAGTGCGGCCGCTTTTCCAAACTCCGAGAGTACTGGAAACATTTCCCCTAGAAGGGGCCGAACCGCACCGGATTCTGCCAAACGCTCCAGCACAGCAGCCACTGCCTCAGAGCGCGATTCAAATCCCTTAAGTTCGGGGTTAAGCAACACCTGTCTGGATGAGGTGATAAAGCAGTCGGGAAAATCACCCAGTTGACTGGCGAAACGGTGGCGAATCCAGCCCATGCGAGTGCCATCAACTACAAACGGAAGAAAGTTTTCAGGATTCCAGCAGTTCAACGCCCGGATGTGATCAATATATGTCATGCATGGAAGTTTAAACCTCTGGTTATCAGAGACAACGGCGAATACCGTCAGCCAAAAGTGAACCCAGTCCAATTGCATTGGTCGGATGCAAGATGCTATCGGTACTCCATAGGTGATCAATACCGGTGGTGCGAATTAACGCTTCGGCATCACCGATAAAAAGCGCATGCGTGACAATCAGTGAAACTGAAGAAGGTCTTCCGGTCAGAACCGATTTGGCCGCAGCCACCATGGTTCGTCCGGTACTGGCCATATCATCTACAATCACAACATCTCGACCAGCCAGAGAGATACTCTCCGGCAACCGGATAGATACATTGCGATCACCAAACCGCTGCTTATCCCCAATAACGAAATCAAAACACCTGCCTTGGGCAATCGCTGAGACCCACTGCAGTGATTCGGCATCCGGACCAACTAATAACGGCTTATCGAAACGGTCGGCAATAAATTCGGCGATAGGCAGCGTTGCGGTCAGGCTAATAGCCTGCGAACAGCTTACAGCCTGCTCCAGCCGTTCAATCCGGTGCAGGTGCGGGTCTACTGTCACCACGGCATCGAACGCGCTTCCCAGTAACGTACCAATTGTCTGCTGACTCACCGCCTCACCAGGATGAAATGCCTTGTCCTGACGCATGTAACAGAGGTAAGGGGCAACCAGCGTAAGCTTGATGGCACCGTTATCACGTGCTGCCCCAGCGGCCAGAAGCAGTTCGATCAGCTTCTCGTTAGGATGATCTAGACTCAGACAGATGATGACATGTTGGGGCAGCTCCGCCGGCACAGACACCCTGCTCTCGCCGTCCGGAAACCTGTGCACCTCGATCTCACCGCTTGCCACTGCAAGCAATTCTGCCAGCTCACCTGCAAGGTTTCGGCTATCTGCAAAGCCAAGCACCACCATATTACTGCTCATAACGGCGGAAAGTAGCGTGGTGCAGGCGGATTATCGCCGATCCTGAAACCGATATCCTTTTTGGTCTGCTCTACCGCGAAATCGAAATCGGACGGGAACTCGGCGTAAATAAGATAAAGCACCTCACCAGCCTCAACCTTATCACCCATCTTCTTCAGCAGATCGACACCCGCCCCCTTATCCATCGGCGCCCCGGCCATGCGGGCAATCCGGGCCATTTGCAGGTTGTTGATCTCAACCACAAAACCCGACTCAGGCGCTACGACCTCCATGACCAAGGCACCCCGCACATACGGTTCTTCATTTACCCCCTGTGCACCAATAATCGCCTGCATCTTGGCCATGGCGCGGCCGGTTTCGAGAATGTCGCGGGCAATGGCATAACCTTGACCACCGCGCACATCCGGATCGAATTCAAGAATACGGCCGGCAAGCCGCAGCGACTTCTCGCGAAGGTCGGATGGTGCATCTGGATCATTTTCCAGCACCTTGATCACATCGCGTGCCTCAAGTGCCGGCCCAATCCCGCGACCGATTGGCTGTTCACCATTGGTAATCACCACCTCAAGATGTAGACCCAGACGATCGCCAACATACTCAAACAGTTTACGGAGGCGCAAAGCATCGTTCATCCGACGCACCTTGGCCGTAGGACCAACCGGGATATCTATTAATAGATGAGTGGCGCCTGCTGCCACCTTTTTGGAGAGGATCGAAGAGACCATCTGCCCGGGAGAATCAAGTGACAGCGGTCGCTCCACCGAAATCAGGATATCATCAGCTGGGGCAAGTTTTGCCCTCCCGCCCCATGCCAGACAACCACGTTCGCGGCGAACGATATCATGCAGATCTTTCAGATCGAGATCGACGCGAGCCAGCGTTTCCATCGTATCTGCCGTGCCGGACGGTGAGGTGATCGCCCGGCTTGAGGTCTTGGGGATCAGCATGCCGTGGGCGGCTACAATCGGCACAACCAGCATCGTCGTGCGGTTACCCGGAATACCGCCAATACAGTGTTTATCGGCTACCAGCGGTTCTCCCCAGTCCAGCTTTTCACCGGTTTCAACCATCGCCTCGGTAAGATAGAGCAACTCCTCACGCTCCATGCCGCTCTCACTGCAGGCGACCAGAAATGCGGACATCTCCATACGTGAATAGCGATTACCAACCACATCTTTGATAATGGAGAGGTAATCAGAGGCATGGAGGCACTCACCGGCAATCTTTCGGTGAACTGCATCCAGCGACTCAGGCGGAGTGGCATGGGCAATACAGACCATATTGCCATCTTTCAGACCAAGCTGTTCGAATGCCTGTTCACTTAAACCCAGCTCATCAATCGCCATAATCCCGCCATCGTTAACGACATTGAGAACCGCCAGCACCTGCTGATGATTTTTCACACTGTTGACCTCAACCTTGGCCAGCGCCTGAAACCCCTCGGTATGGTAAACAGGACAGTCGCGATGCAGATAGGCGACATTCTCCTTGAATGTGTCGATACCGATGCGGCGAAGTTTTAGATGAATGCCGGGCCTGTTCATATCGCTCCTCCAGAGAGACGGAATTGCAACACCCTCTTACTGTATTTATAGCCGTAATAGCCCGAAAAGTCGATACAGGACTACAGGTTCCTATCATCCTGCGCGACTTCAAGAAGTATGCCGCTGGGGTCCTTGATAAAGAAATATTTGATACCGGTTTTGCCCTGCACAAGCTCGATACCCTCAGCAAGACCATGCTCCTGCAGAGCTGCTCTGGCAGCCTGGATATCGGCGACTTTGATGCCAAAATGCTTGATACCGATTCTGGGCAGGTCGGTGGCCAACTGCTGTGATGACTCTGGCGCTGCAACAGCATTCTCAAAACAGAACAACTCCAAAAGCGTCTGCCCCTGCTTGAGATGCACGATGGAAAGCATTTTATCGGCCGCCTGCCAGCGGAACACAGGCTCAAACTCGAACAGGCTGTAGAACTCAACCGAGCTCTCAATATCCCGAACACTTAATGCGACGTGATGAAAGCTGAACACATCAATCCTCCTCAGTTGCAAAAGAGATATTCATCAGCCCGCGAAGGTTGCCATCAGGCATCGGTTCAAACCCCTGAATGCGTGCTCCGGAAACGGCAATCACTGGATCATACCAGAGCGGAATATAGACCATATCCTTCAGCATCTGCTGCTGAACCCTGGCATAGAGTGCCTTACGTTCTGACTGGCTCTCTCCGGCAGCGGCAGCTTCTAGCCAGCCGTCCACTTCCGGATTGCTGTAGCGGCCACGGTTTGCCCCCTTCGGTGGCCACATCTCTGTGTGCAGAATCCAGCGATAGATATCTGGATCGGCGATTCCTACCCAGGAAAGAGAAAAAACCTGGAAATCGCCGCGCTTAATACGCGCATAAAACCCGCCCCACTCCAGCGACTCAATCGAAACCTTTATGCCCGCCATCTCCCACATCCCGGCAATTGCTGTTGCCAGCCGCAGTCGGGTCGGATCTGTGCTGGTACGATAGTTCAACGTGAAGCGAATACCGTTTTCACCCCGCGGAAATCCCGCTGCATCAAGAAGTCGCTCCGCTTCATTCAGGTTAAAAGCAACTGCAGGCAGCTGACTGGAAGCCCAATGGCTCGTAGTCAGCACGGTTTCAGCAAGCACGGGAAGATCGGAGAATAGTGCTGACTTGAGTTTTTCCCGATCCAGCGCCAGCGCCAGCGCTCTACGAACCCGAACATCATCCAGCATTTTATCCTGCAGATTCAAGCCGATATAGGCGAATGTGGTGGAGGGACGTGTTTGAACCGTCAGCTGTTTTTGATCCCGGATATAGGGCAGCAGGTGCGGAGGAAGATCATTCTGCACAAAATCGAGTTCGCCGCGTGTCAGTTTCAGCACCCGCGTTACCGGATCCTTCACGCTGCTGAAGCGAATCCTAGCCACAGATTCCGCTTCTTCCCTGCGCTCAAGCGTAATACCGTTTTCGTTCCAGAGAGCCAGCTTGTAGGCGCCGCAGCCGTTGGTCTGATGGGCATTGTGAGGCGCGCCTGCAATTGATGCAGGAAGAATGCCGAGATTCAGGCGTGAAAGCAGTGATGCATCAGCTCTGGAAAGGTGAATCGACAGGCTATAATCGTCATCCACATCAATATGATCGATAGCAGCAAAACCCGCTTTGAGCGGACTGACCAGTGCAGGGTTGATCACCGCACGCAGCGTTGCCGCCACATCCCCAGCAGTCACCTGACTCCCATCACTGAAGGTCACGCCTTGCCTGAGCCTGAATCGCCACAGCAGAGGCCTGGGATGTTCCCAGCTCTCTGCCAGATCGCCCTCGACATTGAACGATGCATCGAGCTTCAACAGACCGCGATGCAGAAAATCCTGCACGCGTACCGAGGCGGCATCGGTAGCAAAGCGGGGGTCGATCGTAATCGGCATCTGCGCCAGCCCCACACGCAACAGATCGCGATCTGCATCAGCTGACTGGCATCCAGCCAGAATCAACATGCAACAAAACAACTTGAGAAAATTTATTTTCATCACAACAGAGAATGCTTCAATTCTGTGTTATGGCAAGCAGAGTTAGCTGCGCTGCCACAGGCTCATTGCTTCCACATGCCCCGCTCCCGGAAACAGATCCAGCGCCCGAAGCGCTTTCAGGCGATAGCCATGCTCCTTGAGCAAAGCTCCATCACGGGAACCTGCCGCCGCATCACATGAGATCATGATAATTTTATCCGGAAGCAACCGGGACATCTGGCTGCATATCCGTTTTGCCCCGCGCCTTGGCGGATCGAGGATTAGCAGGTCTGCCCCGATATAGGGCTCCAGATCAAAGACTTCGAAGAGGTTGGCTACTGCAAATGTGGATGTAATCCCAATCGCTTTCGCATTGGCCGTTGCTGCCCTTACACTGGCTGCATTCAACTCAGCACCAATTACCTCCGCGCCAGTAGCAGCAGCAAGTGGCAATGAAAGGTTGCCGATTCCGCAAAAAAGATCGGCGATACGCCGAACCTTACCGGCCCACTGTTGAATCTGTGCAATCAATTCGCGGTTACCCTCCATCTGCCCCTGCACAAAGCCATCCGGACCTACTGTAAGCGCCACATCACAATCTCCTGCGGGAAGAAGATCGTGAAAGTTTTCGACAGGCTTTTGCATTGGACGGGTAATCCCGTTGCTGTCGCGCCACCACCACTGCAGTGGCATTGATTCAATATTTGTAGCTTCCATTTCCGCAGTGGGCTTGCACTCCGTCTCCAGTATCACATGTACGCCGTCGGAAAGGTGTACAGCCTGAACTGACCCGATGCCGTTAAGGCTTACATTTTTTTCGATCAGGGTTCGCAGTGCATTCAGTTCAGGTGTCAGAACCATACATTCACGGTGCCGAACCGGCTGGTGACTGGCCTGCGCATAAAAGCCAAGGAAGAGTCCTTTCCGATCACTTCCGACAAACCAGCGCACCCGCCGCCGACAGTGATCGGCATGAAACTGTACGGGCATCCACTCGGTTCCAGCATCGACCAACGGTTCAAATGCAGCTTTTACCCACCCCGACTTCAGTTCGGACTGAGCTTGTCCTGATATAGACTGCAGCGCGCATCCACCACATGCATTACCAACCGGACAAGGTGGTTCAATTCGCGTTTTGGAGGGTTCAATCACCTCGACTATTTCCCCACGAAAAACGCCGCGCCGTTTCGCAGAGATATGAACTGCCAGCAGATCACCGGGCACAGCATTGGCCACCAACACTGTAGTACCATTCACGTTAACGGCAGCTTCACCGCCTGGAAGGATCGGGCCAACGATGCCCTCTACGGTATGACCGATCATTTCAGCAAATGATCCAGATGATCGAACTGCTTCAGATAATCGGGGCGCTCGCCCTGCAAGCCTTTCGACTGGATAAGAAGCTTGAACACCTCCCCCATGCCGAAGGGCATCAACACCCGCTTGGCGTGGGCCATCAGGTGCATGCTCATAGCATCGTTCTGCACTGCCAGCGACTGCACAAATGAATGTACCGAAGGTGACTGCGCCAGCCAGCCACCCTGCGACATCCAGAGTAGTGGCGAAAGCCCGACCCTGTTTCCGGCCTGAACCAGCGCTGTAAAATCAACATGGGCGGTAATATCGCGACTGCCGGGATCGCTGAGAACATCTTCGCTGGTCTTTTGACCGATATGGGCCATGAGCGAGCCCTCTACCCTGCCTTCGCGGTAATACTCCTGCTGCGAATAGCCGTAATCAACGGTAAACACAAAACCGCGTCCTACGATATTCGAGAGCTGTTGCTGCCACGGCTCCAGTCCCGGATTCCATTCGCTGACATAGCCATCTTGCCACCGGTTAACCAATTCAGGTGCTATCTCCGGCCCGCGTTCAACCGCGGCTTCACCATCTTTCCACTCAAACCGATCGCCGGAGAGTGCAACACCGCGCTCAAAGAACTGACCATCCCGATGGCGGAAACAGCGAACCGGAAATGCATCGGGCAGTTCATTACTGAAAATGATGATATTTTCCCGGGGCGACAGCTCATCAAGTGATGCAACAACCTTGACCTCAAAACCACGCTCGGCAAACAGTGCCGCCTGCCGCTCTCGCAGCTGCTCACTGTGCTCAACTGAAATCACGGCAGTCGGAGCCTGCATCGAAAACTGGGAGATCAGATCTAGGGTAGAGGCCAGCAGCTTACCGGAGCCGGACCCCTGCTCCAGCAGTGTCCATTCACCAGGTTCATCCAACTCCTTCCACGCCCAGAACAGCAGATCTGCAAAGCCGAGTGAAAGCCAGGGACCCAGTTCGGGGGCTGTAACGAAATCCCCTTTTTCTCCAAATACTGTTTTCGACTCGTAATAACCGAGGCCCGGTTCGTATAGTGCTGCCTGCATAAATCGGTCAAAAGAGAGGAAACCGCCTGCCTCTTCGATTGATCTGCGGATGACCTTCTCAAGCTGTTGATGATCGGACATGGTTGACGCTCTTACCCCCCAGGACTAACGTTTCGTGCATTCCAAATCAAAGAGGAAAGCAAATGTCTTCAGATTTAATTATTCATGTCAGCGACGAAAGTTTTGATGCCGATGTTCTAAAAGCAACTGGCCCTGTCGTCGTAGACTTCTGGGCTCCATGGTGCGGCCCGTGCAAACAGATTGCCCCGATTCTGGACGAAGTTGCAGGCGAGAAGCAAGGCCAGGTGACTATTGCCAAGATCAACATCGATGATAACCCGAACACTCCTGGGAAATATGGCGTTCGTGGCATCCCTACCCTGATGTTGTTTCGTGATGGCAACGTACAGGGAACCAAGGTTGGTGCAGTGAACAAGGCCAAGCTGACCGAGTTCATCGACGAACATCTGGACTGATTCACATATATCAATTGAAAAAGGCAGGGGATAACCCTGCCTTTTTTCGTTTAATACACTTCTACAATTTACCGAACATCTATACGTAGATAAAACTAACGTTTATTTGCGACCATTCATCCAGAATTCATTTACCAGAATCTGGATGCAGATGGATCTGGTGACTCATCGTTCACAACGTCATCTGCGACCGACTCAGTCGTCTCAACCTCAGGCACTTCTCCCTCAGGCGTGTCACTCCGCTTCTCCAGCTTACGCAGACGCTTCTCTTCATTTTTCTTCTGCTTGGCGATCTCTTTCTGACGTTTCTCATATTTAAAATTCGGTCTAGCCAACTAGGCACCTCCAATCACTTCAAGTGTCCGGCCAATGCAAGCGGGATCTCCGCTGCTGGTGCCATTGAAACCGACAAACGCCAACTCTGCCAATCTTTCACGCTGCCGTCCCGATAATAGTCACCTAAGCGTAGTCGAAGCCTTTTGAATCCAGATTAAGCAAGGTCGAAACTCACCCTCTAAGTTTCACCTTACCTAGTATATTTCATGGAATTGAACTATAACAACAATGCATGCATGTACCTTCGCAAGGAGGCTGAAGGATGAAAGATCTAAATTCCTTTTGTAACCATAGGCTTACCTCCTCTCTCCATTCTAACGAACAAGGTGTGAGTACCGTTGAGTATGCGATTATTATTTCCTCACTCTCAATTGCCGCCACCATAATTCTCGTGTTCCTCGGAGCCCAGATTGAGGGTAGTTTCAATAATTTAGCAGACACCTTTGGAAGCGCTATGGATGCTGGAGGAGACTCTGGAAGAGACGGAGGGGGCAAGGACGGTGGCGGGAGCAAGGATCATTAGTTTAGTTCCAGCTTATTTATAAATGCATAATTTTTAATTATACATTGTGGTTAACAATAGTCATTCATATTGCATAGAGACGCATCCTGCGTAAGCCTGCAGGCACATGAATACTCCCCTGCACATAGTTCTTGTAGAACCAGAGATTCCACCGAACACTGGCAACATCGCGAGACTGTGTGGCTGCACTGGTTGCACTCTGCATCTGGTACACCCACTCGGATTTGATGTGGATGAGAAAGCAGTGCGCCGAGCCGGGCTCGATTACTGGCAACATCTGGATGTCCATCACCATCAAAACTGGCAGGAGGCACGTCAGTTTATCGGTGAAAACCGTAACTGGTACGGACTCAGCTCTAAAGTCAAAACAAGCTTCTGGGACGTTCAATACAGCCCCGGAGACGTACTGGTTTTTGGCCCGGAAACAAGAGGGCTAAGCGAAGAGATTTTAAATGACATCAATCCAGTCACTATCCCGATGCGGGATGATGCAGCAGTGCGCTCTCTCAATTTATCTAACGCCTGCTCGATTGCTCTGTTTGAGGCACTAAGGCAGCTAAAAACAGCGCAATAACAATGAACTATCCACTGCTGGAATGCCTCCATTAAGACTTTTTTATAATTACTTCAACAACTTAAATTCCACTTTATCTAATGATATGTAAATTATTAAAAATAAAGTCTTTTATTATATGCCTAATAATTAGGCGGAACATCGACAGTGTAAGTAAAGGCATACCAACTATAAAAGAGCGTCATTTTATCCACCAAGTTATCCACAGGATCTGTGGATTGTGCGCGCAAACCCTTTTGTACCAAGGAGCACAGCGAAACAGAGTTGCGAATGAAAACAAGCAGGCTATTTACTGACTATCAATAAGAATGAATTTCTACACTCTTCTGTGTTGTAAAACCGGCATCGATTTACGTATCCGATTCAGCTTCTCCATGGAGAGATCGGCAATGATCACGCCCTCACCTTCAGGTAGTTCCGCAACAATCTCCCCCCACGGATCAATCACCATACTGTGCCCCCACGTCTCTCTACCATCGGCATGTTTCCCGAACTGTGCAGAAGCAATCAGATAGCACTGGTTTTCGATTGCCCGGGCACGCAACAGCGGTTCCCAATGCGCAGAACCAGTGACTGCAGTGAAGGCGGCAACATTGCAGAGTATCCTGCATCCGGCACGCGCGTGAAGCCGGTATAACTCAGGAAAGCGAAGATCATAGCAGATGCTTAAACCGATGCGCCAAGCATCAAGGTCTATCGTTAACGGCTGCGAACCCGGCTCAATCAAGCCCGACTCATGATAGCTCTGCCCCAGATAATCCATATCAAAAAGATGGATCTTGTCGTACACAGCAAGCAACTTACCACTGGCATTAAATACTGGAGAGCTATTGCGAAGCAGTCCGTGATTACCCTTGAGTAGCAAACTGCCACCAATAATCGCCATATCATGTTTTACAGCCTGATCTGAGAGAAACCTTAAAATCGGTGAATTCTGCTCATCCTCGGCAGCCTCTCGTTTCTCCTGCTCATCGCCACCCATATGGGCGAAGTTCTCAGGCAGCACAGCAAGCTCCACTCCCTCACCCGCAGCCTCAGCCAGAAGCTCTCCGACCTTCATTAAATTCTTACTGACGTCGCGAACGGAATTAAGCTGGATGGCGGCGACCCGCATTGAATCAGACATAACGCTTACTCAGTCGCAAAGCGCCCAATCCCCTTTAAAACACCCAGGTTGGCCTGACTACTGAGCACCGGCACCAGCTTTTCATCACAGGCACTCATCAATGTCATCATTCCCGGCCCATGGCCTCCCAGCGGGGAGTCAGAATGAATCACCACGCCAATTGTGACCGCTCCCTTACGGTAGGTACGCCCGTAACGATTATCGTGATCAAGCACTGCAACAAAATCACCGAAACGAATTCTATTCATGCCGTTCTCGTTCACTGTATCCTCATCATGGCAGAGGATGTCGTAATCACCGGTAGTCACCGAAAGCGCACCAATACCCGAGCCCATCGCATGCCCCGGAACAATCACATTCACCGGCACTTCAATCTTGCCATCTTCACGTTCAACAAGCCCCCACCCCTCCAGCACATCGGGATCCAGACTGTAGATATAGACATCAGGATGATCGATGAGCTTCAATCCCTGGCCATAGCCCTTAACCAGAAACTTGTCGTCACAGGTCAGCTTATCCAGCGTAACATCGGGGAAATCGAGCATCAGGTGCTCAACACCGCCATGGTGACCGAGCACCGTTCCCTTCGCGCCCTTCGCTGCACCGGAAATCACGGTCGCCTCGTTGCCACAGCAGGCCAGAAACTGGTATCCTGACTCACATTTTCTGTTTTTATGGCTCATCGTCGTGGAGACGCCCGGCTCGATATGCTCTCCGGCCCAGCCGAATACCGAATCACCGATCTTCACGTTATAGGTAATGCCGCCTGTCGACGGCCAGGCGAAAACTTCACCTGCCGCCCCCACCTCGAACGGCGCCCACTGATGCGCCGGAGCAACAGCCCCCTGCACTGCGGTTTTGACTAACTGTTCACGATTGTTTTTCAGGCTCATAAATTTCCCTTTGGTACAAACTAAATCCTATTATTAACGAAATATCTGTTTTTAATCAATCACCGTCGGCTTTAATTAACTGCAGAAACTGCAGAAACTGCAGCCGCGAAATCTCGCGCGCACCGAGACTTTGTAAATGCGCGGTGTGAAATTGGCAGTCAATCAGCTTCCAGCCATCGCGCAACGCCTGGCCACACAGCGCTGCCAATGCAATCTTAGAGGCATCTATCTTGCGGCTAAACATCGACTCGGCAAAAAAGACACTGTTGCACAACACGCCGTAAAGACCACCGACCAGCTCATCGCCATCCCACACCTCCACCGAATGCGCATGCTTCTCTTCAAACATCCTACGATAGGCTTCCATCATCTCAGGCAGAATCCAGGTCCCGTCCCCTCCCTTACGCTGGATTTCGGCACACAGCTTGATAACATCGGTGAATGCCTCATCGAGTGTAACAGTATACAACCCCTGCCGCATTCGGCGCGCCAGCCTTTTCGAGCAGTGAAACTCAGCGGGAAAGAGAACCATACGCGGATCTGGCGACCACCATAGAATCGGCTGATTCTCGGAATACCACGGAAATATACCCTTCGCATATGCCGCCAGCAGCGTGTCCGGTTCAAGGTTGCCACCGGCAGCCAGCAACCCATCTTCATCGGCCTGTGATGGATCAGGAAACTCAATCATAGTCTCGAACCTATATCAGACGTTGATTTCACCGCCACCTTTACCGCTTTGCCACGTTCTGAGTGAAAAGATTCAGACATAACAATCGAAGGCCACACCAACCTCAATATGTACGGTTTATAGTGCGAACAACTATCCTGCTTCCTTGGCATCAAGGATCTGCCTGATCAGTTGCGATAAACTTTCGACAGTAAATGGTTTGTTGATAATTTCTTGGCCGGACAGATCTTGCTTCTCATCAAGGAAGGAGCCTCTGTCATACCCTGTGGCAAAAACAATTGGAAGGTGCCCACCCAGCTGCTTGATCCTCTTGGCTGCATCAATTCCACCCAGAACAGGCATGACAACATCAAGAATTACCAAGGCGAGCTCATTCATGTTGTGTTCAAACAAGCGCACAGCCTCTTCACCATTTCGGGCGGCAACAACTCGGTAGCCGAGCTCATTCAAAACGCTTTCGTACATTTCCAAAACCAACGCTTCGTCATCAGCAACCAGAATCAACTCGTTTTGACCTGCTGCTACCTGTTGTGGTCGAACTCGCTCCGCCTCTGTTGCGGACTCAACAAGAGGCAGGTAGATGGTAAATGTCGTTCCTCCACCGGGAACACTATCTACTTCTATCGCGCCCTTGTGCCCCTCAATGGCACCATAAACCATCGCCAGTCCAAGCCCGGTCCCTTTGCCAACTCCTTTGGTGGTAAAAAATGGGTCGAATATCTTAGATACCAGCACTTCAGGGATGCCTTCGCCATTATCACTCACCATCAGGCAGGCGAACCGTTTTCCTTTGCAGTCAGGATGTCGCTGCCTGAAGGAAGCATCGCTGATGTATGGCTTGAGAGTACAGGATATTTTCCCGCCCTTGATACCCTCCAGTGCATCTTTTGCATTGTTGATGAGGTTCATTATGACCTGCTGCAACTGGGTTGGGTCGCCATGGATGTAGAGCTCTTCAGATGGCGTCTCACAGCTTCTTTCAATGTTTTCCGGAACAGCTGTTGAAGCCAGCTTCGCGGCCTCCTTCAGAAATGGTGTTAATGGGAAATCACTCATTTCCACCTGTTCTTTGCGGGCAAAGGTCAACAGCTGTTTGATCATTCCTGCGGCACGCATACTGATCCTGTCGATAGATTCGATATTCGCCAATAGCTTTTGGTCACCTTTAATGCGGGACTTGGCCATATAGGCATTGCCCACAATGCCTGCAAGCATGTTATTAAAATCATGGGCAATGCCGCCCACAAGCACACCAATGGCTTCCATCTTCTGCGACTGAAGGAACTGCTCCTCAAGCCTCTTGTATTCGCTCATATCCTGCTGCAGCGAGACAAAATGTGTGATATTACCGCTATCGTCATGAATTGGCGCCACAGTCAACAGTGCCGGGTAGAAACTGCCATCTTTACGGCGGTCAATCAGCGTCCCCTGCCAGACCTCTCCACGTAGAATCGTATCCCATAGATCCTTGTAGAATGCCGGGTCCTGAGCTGAACTTTTGAGAATGGCCGGGGTTTTTCCTATAACCTCTTTTACACTGTAGCCTGTGATCGCCGCAAAGGCTGGATTTGCATATTCGATGATGGCATCCCTGTCTGTGATCACTGCAGCCTCACCTGCATGCTCCATAGCCTGAAATAACATCTTGAGTCGTTTTTCGGCCTCTTTTCGCTCAGTGATATCGCTAACCACGCCACTCCACAGGCTTCCAGATTCGTCCATTGTTGTGAGGTCGGATTCAATCTGTATCCAGCGTGTTTTTCCGCAGACGATAAAACGGCCTTCCCAGCGAAAAGGCTTATTACTTACCTTTGCTTCGTTGTTGGCTCGGATCAGGTTATCTAGGTCATCATGGTGAGCGGCGGAAAAGGCGATGCTGGCATCATGCAGTACCGCATCTGCATCAAGACCAAGTATCTTACAAAACACAGGACTAATATACTCAAAACCCATCGAATCATCGGCATGGAAGCGGAAGAGATAGACACCAACTGGAATGGATTTCACCAGATTGTCATAGCGGGACATGCTCTCGCCCAGCTTGATCTTTTCGGAATGAAGCTCAGCGGTTCGCTGTTCTACCATCTCTGCAATTTCCGTTGTTTTTCGAGACGAAATCCAGAGGTATCCTGCCAGCATACACGACAGCAACAACACAAGCCCCACACTTTGCAGGGCAGTAAAACTCTGATGTTGCTTCAGGAAGGCAGGTGCAGCTTCGAATCGGACATGCCACTTGTGTTCGCCAGCCACGATGATCTTCTCTGTGCTGATCCCTGTTTTCAGGGCCTGATCCTTTCCGGAACGCGTACGTGACAAATGGAAGTAAAAAGGCATTTTTTGAGGGTCTGATGCATCTCTCAGATAATAATCGACTGCAGCAGTAGGCATGTTTCTGAGTGACTCATCAATTAAAGGTGCCACATTCCATTCACTAACGACAAAACCAAGCAGGGCATCTCTTCGTCCTGCCGGGTTATCGACTTCACTGTTTTTATATACAGGCGAGAAGATAATCAGCACATGGTGGTCATCACCTTCAGGATAGATATCTACCCGGTGATGCCCAGTATCCATGGCCATCAGCATATGCTGCCAACGACTTGGAATTGGGAGAAGCTCCGGCTTGAACCAGTTCTCTCTTTTTTGGTCAGCCATCAACAGTTGATAATCAAAATCACGGTATTTAGGTGCACGATGATTGTTTGAATCTGCTGACTCCAAACGGGGAAGCCATGCCAACAGTCGCACTTCTGGATTTTTCGGGTCAGAGACTCCTGCTAAAGCACCAATTTCAGCACTTGCCAGTTCATCGACTTGTTCAACCACCAGCTCATGGCGAACAACTGCAACAACATGATCCGCAGTTTCAAACACATGATCCAGTACGTTCTTGATTGCCGATGTTCTGGTGTCTGCCCGATATTCAAACGTTTGTTGAAAGTGGGCATTCTCCCAGCTTTTAACCTGATCAAACACCAGAAGCGATAGAATCGCCCCTATCACCAATGGCCAAATGAGTGCCTGAAACTTCACAAATCTTCCCATAATATCCAATTTAGCACTGAGATAGAAGATATGCCAGCGAATGAGTGCTTATGCCCCGTTGGCAACCATTCAATACTGGGCCTTATCGGGAACAGCTTTCCTCCTAGCAAGAGAACCATCCCGTGAGAGAGGCGAAACCTACAACTGCTTCAAAAACAAAATAAATAGCGCCCCATCATCCGAATTATTATATTAGACTATTCGAATGCTTTAATGATAGAGTTGTCATTCTTGAATCTCCCCGGAGGATATTATGGCCGATCTAAATAACGTCAGCCCACATGAACAATTCAAACAAGAGGATTCAGAAGTCCGCCAAAAGATAGCTAAAGCACATCGCAATCAAACCATTACGTGGACGCTAAGTGTGCTTCTGGCAGCAATACTCTTTGGGGGGCTGGCTTTCGCCCACTTAAAGCATCTGGCAACCCTTACAGGGATGGCAGATGACCTATCGCTGATCCTGATGACTGTAACGATTCTGGTTACAACCGGTTATGTTGTCTTTATCTTCTTCTATTTTGGTACCGTACGCAGAATTTACCATGCACACAGCGTCATCCATCAGCGCTTGAAAGATCAGGTACATCCTGATGAACATCCCAAATTCTCATGGCACAGTTATTTCAGAAAAGAAGGTACTGAATCCCGCAACAGTGGCTTTGGCGTTATCTTTGCCATCACCACGAAGGTTGCCATCCTTTTTGCGGCCATTCTCATTCTCCAATTCGGCTGGATGCACATGATGGCCGTCAGTGGGCATGAACTACAAACCGAACATTACGCCTACCTTGGTCTTATTGACCTGACCCTGTTTTCCAGCCTTGTCCTATTTATTGTCGTCCTGCTTGCCGTGCGAATTGGTGCGCTGGGAAAGAGAGGCGAAGAACATAAGTTTGCCAAAGAGCATCATCCGCCGGAGGATCCGAACAGAGCCAGATAAAGCTTCAGCCTTGCTGTAACAAACCTCGGATATAGTCTTCTGACTTCAAAACAAGCCATACAGCAGGCTGGACGAGGTTTTAATGAACGAAGCTACGATTTCCACTGAACATGAGCAGTTTCTCGAAGAGCACACGCAGATCCGGGAAAAGGTGCTCCGCCTGAAGCGGATAAAAAACGTCATCTGGCTCATGCTCTGGTTGCCGTCCATCGCTCTGGCTTCATTCATAGCCTACAACCACACCACGATGGAGCCTCAGTCCCTAGCAGAATTCGCCATCCCGCTGTTGAAGTGGGGTGGCTTGGTCTGCACGATCATCTATCTTGCCTATATCGTGCTGCACGTCCCCGTGGTTCGCGCCATATATCAGGCTAAAAGTGTTGTTTTCCCTCGTTACAATTCAGCAGTGACAGAGAAAGAGAAAAAATCATTCCAGTGGCACTCCTACTTCTCCAGGAAGGAAAGCAATATCCCAAGTGGTATAAGTGTTGCATTTATTCTGGGTGCAAAAGTCACGACCCTCTTCCTGCTAATCATCTTTTATCAATTCTCATGGATCCACGCACTTGGCCAAATTGGTGAAGAGTTAAATAATGAGCACTACTCGTTCATGGGTTTTATTGACTTTGCCCTCTTTTCATCTCTGGTTCTTTTCGCCGTTGTACTGATATTCACCCGCGTTTCCTCACTGGCAGGAAAAAAAGGGTGAACTCCTTGCTGCAATGATGTGCAGGCGGCAGTCTGCGCCGCCATGTCATCGCTCTCATTTGAAATTGTCGCCAACGACGAAAATGGCTATGCCCGTGCAGGCCGTATGCAACTGCCACATGGCCTTGTGGAAACCCCTGTTTTCATGCCGGTCGGAACTCAGGCAACCGTAAAAAGCCTCACACCTGCAGACCTTACCGACGATATTCAGGCCAGTATCATTCTGGGAAACACCTACCACCTGATGCTGCGCCCCGGTGCTGACCTGGTGGAGAAGATGGGTGGACTGCATAAATTCATGGCGTGGAATAGACCGATCCTTACCGACTCAGGTGGTTTTCAGGTCTGGTCGCTTGGTGAGCTGCGTAAGATAGAGGCGCATGGCGTACGCTTCCGCTCCCATATCGATGGCCGCGAAGTGTTTCTCGGGCCCAAAGAGAGCATGGATATCCAGCGAAAACTCGGCAGTGATATTGTTATGGCTTTCGATGAGTGCACCCCCTACCCGGCCACATTCAAGGAGGCTAACGACTCCATGCAGCTCTCCATGCGCTGGGCATCTGAATGCCGCGAGCACCTGCCCGTAAACGACACACAGGCGCTTTTTGGCATTGTGCAGGGGGGCATGTACCCTGAACTGCGCCTGGAGAGCTTAAAGGCGATTTCAGAGATCGATTTTGAGGGCATTGCTATTGGTGGTCTTTCGGTCGGCGAGCCTAAAGAGGAGATGATGGCGATGATGGATGCACTGGCTCCACACTTGCCGAAAGAGAAGCCACATTATGTCATGGGCGTTGGCACACCCGATGACCTGATTGAAGGCATCGACCGCGGCATCGACATGTTCGACTGCGTTATGCCGACCAGAAATGCACGCAACGGCACCCTTTTTACCGATGACGGCAAGATCAACATCAAAAACCTCAAACATGCCGAGGATAAGCGTCCGATCATGGAATCGTGTAACTGCTACACCTGCAAGAACTTTTCACGCGCCTACCTGCGCCATCTCTATATGGCCAAGGAGATTTTAAGTTCGAGGTTGAATACCTTGCACAATCTTCACTACTATTGCGATCTCATGTCTCGGGCTAGAAATGCATTGGTTGAGGGGAATTGGCCCGAATTCCGTGACAATTTTTTACAACGCTACCGCAGTGAAGCATAATCACTGCCGATTTAACTCAGGAGTTACAGCATCATGAAAACAGTTTTTTCTCTCTCTTTCGCATCCATTGCAGCTGCGATGGGCATCATTACCCCGGCTTTTGCTGAAGCAGGCACTGCGGAGGGCGGCTTTGCCTCGTTGATTCCACTGCTGCTGATCATGGTGATTTTCTATTTCCTGCTGATCCGTCCGCAGCAGAAGAAGCTAAAAGAGCACCGCGGCATGGTCGATTCGCTTAGTAAGGGCGACAAGGTCATGACCGGTGGTGGTGTTTATGGCAAGGTTACTGCCGTAAAGGATGACACCCTGAAAGTGGAGATCGCCGAGGGCGTGGTTATTACAGTCAAACGTGACACTGTCGCCGGACTTGCTGAAACAGCACCCGCAAAAGAAAAATCTGATAAAGCATAAGGATCTGATTCATGCATAGCTTTCCACGCTGGAAATACGGGCTCATTTTAACCGTACTTGTAGTCTCCCTGATGGGAGCCCTACCCAACTTCACCACACCTCCGTCCTGGTGGCCATCTGCTCTGAGCAATCCTATGTCCCTGGGCCTTGACCTGAAAGGCGGCATACATTTAGTTCTGGATGTTGATGTGGATAAAGCCGTCTCGCACAGTGTTGAAGGGGATATCGACACGGCCAGACAGGTCCTGCGCAAGGATCGTATCCGTTACTCCAAGCTGGCCAGCGATGGCAGCAGCTTGACCATCGTCATCAAGGAAGCTGCGGATGCGGATGCAGCAGCTAAAATTCTGGCAGAGAACTTCTCTACCTATGACATCACCAATCCAGCCGCCGACACCTTTGTTCTGAATCTAAAACCGGCAAGTGACAAAGAGATTCGAAAATTCGCCGTTGATCAGTCAATTGAAGTCATTCGTGGCCGCATTGATGCACTGGGCACGACAGAGCCGGTTATCGTCAAGCAGGGTGAACGTCGAATTCTGGTCCAGATTCCAGGTTATGAAGACACAACCCATGCCAAGCAGTTGATCGGCCGTACCGCCCAGTTGGAATTCAAACTGGTCGATGAGAAGGGTGACCTCGAAAAAGCGCTCTCCGGTCGTATTCCACCGGGTGATATCATCATGTATGCCCCGGAGCAGACCCGGAATGGTAAGAGCTTCCGCCAGCCATACCTGCTGAAAAAGCATACCGAGCTTTCCGGCAATGAGATTGCCGATGCACGCGTCTCCATCGACTCACGTTTCAATGAGTATGCTGTCACACTAAAATTCAACAGCAAGGGAGCACGGAAATTCGACAAGCTGACAGCAGCACATGTCGGTGAACGTTTTGCCATCATTCTTGAAGGAACCGTCAACTCCGCACCTGTGATCCGCGAACGCATCGCCGGTGGCTCAGCCCAGATTACCGGCAGCTTCTCACCTGAAGAGGCACGCGATCTGGCTATTGTACTGCGTGCAGGTGCCCTGCCCGCTCCTGTAAAGGTCGTGGAGGAACGCTCCATCGGCCCGAGCCTCGGTCAGGACTCAATCGACCAGGGGTTGAACTCTATTATTATTGGCTCGATTCTGGTGCTCATCTTCATGGGGATTTACTATCGTATGTTCGGTATGGTTGCCAACGTAGCACTGGCATTCAATATGCTGCTGATCCTAGCTGCCATGAGCATTATCGGTGGCACGATGACCCTGCCGGGTATTGCCGGCATCGTACTGACAATCGGCATGGCCGTAGACGCCAATGTACTGATCTTCGAGCGTATTCGTGAAGAACTGGCTCTTGGTAAAACACCGCTGGCAGCCATTGACGGCGGTTACGACAAGGCTTTCTCAACCATTGTTGATGCTAACATCACCACCCTGATCGCCGCGATCGTGCTGTTCCAGTTTGGATCCGGCCCCGTGAAGGGATTCGCCGTGACCCTCTCTGTTGGTATTCTGGCATCCATGTTCACCGCCATAACCGTTACACGCGCCATTATTGCACTCTCGACCGCCAAGCGCGCTCGTCTCGAAAAGCTGAGCATCTGAGGTTATTGATATGCAACTTATTCCTTCCAGCCTCCACATCGACTTTATCGGCAAGCGCAAATTTGCCCTGATCATATCAGCTGTCATGATCCTTGTTTCTCTGGGAGCTCTGGCTACCAAGGGACTGAATTTCGGCATCGACTTTACCGGCGGCACGCTGGTCGAGGTGAAATTCGACAAGCCTCCAGCCATTGTCGATGTGCGTGAAGCAATCTCACCAAAAGGTTTCGGAAATGCCGTAATCCAGGAGTTCGGTTCTCCTGAAGAGATCATGATCCGCGTTCAGAACAAGGATGCGGAAAACTCATCGGTTATCAGCTCTGCGATTCTTGATAGCCTGAGCGAAAAGTTCGGTGCCGATGCCATTGAGATGCGCCGTATCGAGTTCGTAGGCCCACAGGTAGGTGAAGAACTGACCCGAGCTGGCATTATGGCAGTATTGATCTCGATGCTGGCCATCCTGATCTACGTCACCTTCCGTTTTGAGTTCCGCTTTGCGCTCGGTGCCGATGCCGCCCTACTTCACGATATCACTATCGTTCTTGGCCTGTTCGCCCTCACCGGCAAGGAGTTCTCGTTGCCGGTCATTGCAGCCCTGCTGACTGTGATCGGTTACTCGCTGAATGATACAATTGTGGTTTTCGACCGCATCCGCGAAAACTTTGCCGCCAACCGCAAACGCAAGAATCCGAATGAAGAGAACGGTGTTGTGAACGACTCGATCAACCAGACACTATCCCGCACCCTGATGACCTCGGTTACCACCCTGCTGGTGGTGCTGGCCCTCTTTTTCTTGGGTGGCGAAGTGATTCATGATTTCGCCTTTGCGCTGATTGCAGGCATCTTCGTGGGCACCTACTCCTCTATCTATGTCGCCTCACCGGTAATGCTGTCGCTCTCAGGCCGCTTTAAATCCAATGAAGACGAAATAAAAGAGATGGAGGCAAGACCCTGATTGCCTGTTTCGATTGCTGCGACGGTAAGGAAGGGGTTCTGATCCATGAAAGGTGATATTTCGCCTCAACTTCCAGGTGGAACCCTGCTATTCACCGGCTATGAAAACGATCAGATCAGCATCAATCGCAAGCCTTACCAGAGTGGCCTCTACATTCATGACAATGTGGTCACTGCTCCATGGGGTCCTGCACGCTTAAGTGAACTCACAGCAGATCAGCTCTCACCGCTTCTGGAGCCTGCGCCAGAGGTACTGATACTTGGAACCGGTCGTCAAACCGCATTCCCTTCTGCCGAAATCATGGAGTTTGTCAGCAGTAGAAAAATCGGCCTTGAGTGCATGGATAGCCGTTCGGCTGCTCGCACCTATAATATCCTGATCGAGGAAGGACGCACCGTTTCAGCAGCCCTGCTGCTTCCCAATGCCCGGAGATAAGATGGCAACCTTTGAACTCTCAATCCAGACCCATTTTTCCGCAGCTCACAGCCTGCGCGACTATCCTGGTGACTGTGCGCGCCTGCATGGCCATAACTGGCATGTAAAACTCTACGTGGAATGTGAAGAGCTTGATGAGCTGGGACTGGGTATTGATTACAAAATAATGAAAACAGAACTGAAAGCGGCTCTGGAACCATGGGATCACTACAACCTGAATGATGTAGCGCCGTTTGATAGCATCAACCCATCCAGCGAAAATGTAGCACGCGAACTCTACAATGAGATGAGCGCCCGCCTTGATGATGATCGCGTTCGGGTTTCACGCGTCGAAATCTCTGAAACCTGCACTGCTAAGGTTACCTACCGTCCATAAGCAAAACGTGGGCCACAATGGACCCACGTTTATTGTTTCAAAAATGTACTGGCTGAGTTAAGCCTGGCACTCACTACGGTACAGGCATGGCGTGACCGCGCAGTTTGAAATGCGAGTGAAGCAATCTGTGTTGCCTTCAGCGATCTGGATGGCGTGAATCAGTTCAGGTTTACGAAGCTTAGCGCCCCCTTTCAAGCCGATCTCCGCAGCTTTCTCAAGCAGATCTTTTTTGGTTATTGTTTTCTTTGCAGACATGTTTTTTACATCCTAATTTTATATTTGAATTGGCGCGAACCATAGCGACGGCAAAGTTTCTGGCAAGTAAAACACACAACTTCTCTATATATTTCAAGAAAATAGTGCGCTTAAGACACACTACAGAGATCTGTCAGATGTTAAGGTGCCCCACATGAATATTTTGACCCCACAAGCTGGAGGTCAATGTATCGCTCATGGTGCCACTACTCCAGAACTCAACCGACCCGAGATGAGTATCCTCAACAAGCGCGGCACGCTCATGTAGCTGACGTCTAAGCTGCCTGGCAATGGCATCCCCGGCATCGATAATGGTAATGGATTCGCCGACAATCTTGCGGATCAGTGGCAATACAAACGTATAGTGGGTACAACCAAGGACCAGTGTGTCCATTCCGCGCTCCAATAGCGGCTGCAGGTAACCATCCAGCAGATGCCTTATCTGCCCTCCATCGAGCTCTCCCGCCTCAATATGTTCAACCAGCCCCGGGCATGGTTGGACGATAAGCTCAGCCTGGTCGGCATACCTCAGTTTGAGCTGATTGAACTTCTCACTGCCCAGCGTACCGCTGGTAGCCAGTACACCTACAACACCGCTTATACTGCCGCCAACTGCCGGCTTGACGGCTGGCTCAATTCCAATCACCGGAACATCATATCTAGCCCGGAGTTCATGCACTGCCACTGCAGTAGCCGTATTACATGCGACCACAATCGCTTTAACACCCTTTTTGACGAGAAAATCTGATATCTTCAGAGAGCGATCTAGGACCTCTTCAGGTTTTTTGCAGCCATAGGGGATATATGCGGAGTCGGCAACATAGATGAGCTCTTCAGCTGGAAGTAAGTGATGAATATACGCGAGTACGGAGAGTCCCCCTACACCGGAATCAAATACGCCAACTGCTGCTCTCTGCATCCTCTATTATCCCTTCTTACACTAATCTAGAGTGGTAAATCTAGCCGAAAAAGCGCTCAGGCGAAGCGAATATATCACCATAGCAAACCATGGTTGATGGCAGCAAATCTTCTGTCAGAGTGATCAGATGGACTCAGACCCGCACCAGTGGATCAATGAACATGGCGATTATCTCTATCGCTATGCGATCTTACGCCTTCACAACGAGGAGCAAGCAGCCGACCTGCTGCAGGATACACTGCTGGCTGCATGGAAAGGCCACAGCAGTTTTGCCGGTCAATCTTCGATCCGCACATGGCTGGTCGGTATCCTCAAACACAAAATTATCGACCATATCCGCAAAGAGATCAGAAATCGGAATCTGGCTGAAAGTGTGGAGAACGATCCAACCTCAGCATATTTCAACAGCAACGGCAGTTGGAGCGAAGCTCCACAGGTCTGGAAAGAGAACCCGGAAGAACTCTGTCGAAACATGCAATTCAAGTCAGTTCTCGATTCTTGCGCTGGAAAATTACCTGAAAAACAAAGGATGGTTTTCCGGTTACGCGATATCCTTGGAGAGGAGACGGACACTGTCTGTAAGAGTTGTGACATTACTCCGACTCACCTGCATGTGCTGCTGCACCGGGCACGCCTTGGTCTGCGCAAATGCCTAGAGCTGCACTGGCTCGGACAGGGAGAGAAACGATGAAACACGCATGCATGCGTGCTACGCGCCTGGCATCTGACAGCATAGATCGGAAGTTAACCCTGTGGGAGAGGTTGCGGTTTCACTTGCATCTTGCCATGTGTAGAAACTGCAGAAACTGTGAGCATACACTCAGACTGATTCGACGAACAACTGAACTCATGCGTGAGACCCAGTATGGTAACATTAAACTCACTGATTTGCAGCGTGAGCGTCTTCACGCTGCGATCAATGGCAACAACCAAAACTAAAGAGTTAAGCTTTTCAGGCTTATTGTTGTTATTCGACTCTGGCAGGAAGCGGAACACTCCAGATATGGAATCCGTTAGTGCTGCCTGAGATGTTATGTAGGTCTCTTGAGTGCTTGTCTGCCTTGCGATCCGAATGAAAGTATACCCTACCGTCCGATCCGATCGCAGGTGCCCCATCCCGTGCCGAATCAAATGTCAGGCGGGTCAAATGCTGACCATCACGTCGAATCATCCAGACGTCCCAGTTTTCCTTTCTCGAGTTTGCGTCGGCATCACCGCGGTTGGAGGTAAATGCAATCCATTTTCCATTTGGGCTCCATGTCGGCTGCACATCTGTACTTCTAGAGTTAGTCAATTGAATCAGATTCGAGCCATCCACATCCATCATAAACAGGTGCCAGCTACGTCCTGTCTGCATTGAAAAAACGATATTATTCCCATCAGGAGAAAGGGATGGATTTACGCCCGCAGTCAGGCTGCTCTCGACGCCTTCCTCACTAATATACAATAAACGGGGCTCATTTCCCGCAATACTCCAGTTACTGAAATCCAGCTTGCCTACTTTGCTTGATTTTGCTGATCGTTTACCCGAAGTCGAGAGTAGACGCACAGCAATTAAACCACCCTCACCCAGAACAATTGGATCAACAAACTCTCCGGTCAGACGATAAAGCCGACGAACTGCTCCGTGTCCATCAGCAGCCATCTGCCAGACACCCAAATCGCCTCCACGATCGGAGAGAAATATGGCATGTTCAGGGCCATTCCAGTTTGTCGAACTGATTGCACGCACATCATCAGTCACCACATTCAAAGGGTCACCGTTTTCTAATAAGCGGCGGGTTACACTGTTTTTATTGCGCTTTCCTGAAACCACCAGCAGATGCTTGCCATCCGGGGAGATTCTCGGGTACATCTCTGACTCTCCCGACTCCAGAGTCAGCAACTTTGCTTCAACAGTCGGCACATCGCTGGATGAGGTAGTATTAGAATGCTTCTCAGTCACTTCCTCCAGCCAATCCAGAAGGTCATCAGCACAAGCTAATGGAGAGAGAGCAATCATAGCGAGAACCGCCAGAGAAAAGCGAATCATGTCACCTCCTCTTCTCGCGACATCATTACTTAATATCCAGTTTCCAGATATTCCAGTCGGAGCTTGTACCGCCATTGGCATTGGTCAGACTACGATTGGAGTGGAATACGATACTGTTGCTGTCCAGCCAGGCTGGCCCACCATCGGTTGCCTTTGGCGAGTTGGTCAAGCGAGTTTCACGATTGCTTGATATTTCCAGCATATAGATCGAAGTCTTATGTACATCACCCCCCGAATCGCGATTAGAGACAAACAACAGCATTTTGCCATCTGAGCTCCATGCAGGCTCAAAATCGCCATATTCAGAGTTGGTCAGCTGTACTAGGTCACTTCCATCGACATCCTGCATCCAGATATCGTAGTTGCCGTTAGTCTCCCTCACAAATGCGACACTCTTACCATCAGGTGAGACAGCGCCATCAAACGCATTTGGAACCATCACTAACTGACTGTTCTGGCGCGAAAAAACATATAGAACAGGCGCATCGAACTTGTTCTTCTTACCTGCCTTTGTTGCAAGGTACCCCGTTTTGATCCGGAAGTTGTCTGAATCGTAGGTGCGCCACTGCTGCCCAACCAATTCATGGTGCGGAAAATGGCTAAACTCATTCAACATCTGATTATAGCGCTGTTTCTCGAATGTTGTATCAAAACACCACACCTTGCCGTCACTAGATGCATTGAGGTTGTATGGAGCTAGCCCCCCCCTAAAGGTTGCCAGCGAGCCTATGGCTACCTGACCATCACCTTTACCCTGCCACATCCATGCAGAAGTCGGGCCAACACGGTTACTTACATAACCGATCGACCCATCTTTAATGGCAACACCAAAACGCATATTGTCAATTTTCGCAAGTGGCTTCAATTGATAACGACTGCTGCTTGGAGAGGACTTGGATACACGATTAACTGTATACTCGTCACCTTTACTACGTTGACCAAAAACAAGGAACTGCCCGGCCACAGAAGGATAAACACTTTCAACGCCCTTATCGACAATATAGGGAGCAACCGGATAGAGAGGCGCAGGTGATGCCTCCATGCTTCGACTCAAAGCAATCGATGGCTGAACCAGCATAGCTGCAACTGCGAGTCCTGATAGCAGATGTCTTGTTTTCATATAGTGATCCCCTAAATACAGATTCATTCTGTTTCGTGAAGACGCTTAACAATAATCTGGTCCCCACCAAAAGCCGAGACGAATTATGCGTCCGCACCCTCTAATAAACTTGTGATTTCAATCACATATTAATACCTTTTAATACAGCATTAACCCGCGATCTTCCACGACATATTCAATCGTCAAAAACAATTTCAGAGTAGAGCTACTCTTTCCTATGCTCTTTATAATAGTTTATCAAGCCATTGGTAGATGAATCGTGGCTGGTTGTATCTTCAAAATCATCCAGCTCCGGCAAAATCTTGCGCGCCAGCTGTTTACCCAACTCTACACCCCACTGGTCATAAGCATTCACATCCCAGATTACACTCTGCACAAAAATCTTTTGCTCATACATGGCAATCAACTCACCCAGCGTTTTCGGAGTCAGTTTCTGAAACAGGATTGAGTTGGTGGGTTTATTGCCAGGAAAGACTTTATGCGGCACCAGCGCTTCCAGTTCTTCACCGCTCAACCCTTCCGTGGCAAGTTCTGCGCGCACTTCAGCTTCATTTTTTCCACACATCAGCGCTTCGGTCTGAGCAAAGAAATTCGATAGCAGCATCGGATGATGACGACCCACCGGATTCTTTGTCTCAACCGGCGCCATAAAATCACACGGAATCAGCTTTGTACCCTGATGAATCAGCTGATAGAACGCATGCTGGCCGTTGGTACCCGGCTCTCCCCAAACAATTGGTCCTGTGGAGTAGTCAACTGGCTTGCCGTCACGGGTGACGCTTTTGCCATTACTCTCCATATCACCCTGTTGGAAGTAGGCGGAAAAGCGGTGCATATACTGATCATATGGTAACATGGCATATGAATCAGCATCGAAAAAATTATTATACCAGACACCCAGCATCGCAAGAATAACTGGGATGTTTTCTTCCAGCGGCGCATTACGGAAATGCTCATCCATCTCATGCGCACCTTCGAGCAACTCTTCGAAATGATCCATGCCAAGATAGAGTGCAATGGAGAGACCTACCGCACTCCATAATGAATAGCGTCCACCAACCCAATCCCAGAACTCGAACATATTGGCCGTATCGATACCAAAGGCAGAGACCGCCTTGGCGTTAGTAGAGACTGCCACAAAATGCTGGGCAACCGCAGTTTTACTACCACCACGAGTCAGGAACCAGTCACGTGCCGTGCGCGCATTGGTGATGGTCTCCTGCGTTGTAAATGTTTTTGAAACGATCACAAACAGTGTCGTTTCGCGAGAGAGATGCCTGAGCGTTTCAACCATATGCGTTCCATCCACATTAGAGACGAAATGCATATGCAGTTTATCTCGACCGAATGGCGTTAATGCCTCGGTCACCATTACCGGACCAAGATCAGAGCCTCCAATGCCGATATTAACTACATCGGTAATGGGTTTGCCTGTACTACCCAACCACTCACCGGAACGTACCGACTCAGTAAAACTGCGCATCTGCTGCAGCACCCTGTTCACATCGGGCATCACATCATGCCCATCAACCATCACCGGCGTATTGGAACGGTTACGCAGTGCGGTATGCAGTACAGCGCGGTTTTCTGTATTGTTGATCTTCTCACCATTGAACATGCGCTGTGTCCAACCGCTAACATCACGTTCACGAGCAAGCTCCATAAGCATCGTCATGGTATCTTCGGTGACAATGTTTTTGGAGTAATCAACAAGTATATCATTGAAGTGGGTGGAGAATTTATCAAAGCGCTGCGTATCATCAGCAAAGAGATCACGCATGTGCACCTTTTTCATCTCTTCGGCATGCGCCGCTAATTTTTTCCATGCTGCTGTTTGCGTCAGTTCAGACACGTCCCCTCCCTATGCCACCGATCTACTGAACACCGGAAGCGAAAAAACTCCACTTTTGCACAGACTAAACCTTGTATGATCAGGATTCAAATCATCTGGTTTCTCATCAGCAACTGTTTGTTGCAGGCCACGCACATGGTAGTATGCCGTTGTTGTTCAATGGGGAGAGGGCGAATGGCTAAGCTGAATATCGTATTTATCGCATCAGAAGCATCACCACTTGCGAAAACAGGCGGCTTAGCCGACGTAACCGGGTCACTGCCGCACGCGCTGCAGCATATCGGGCACACGGTAACAGTGATCCTCCCCTTCTTCCGCAATCAACTAGACAAGAACGGCATCGATACAACGCCGATGAATGTCACCATCGACATGTGGGCTGACGGCATACAGCGCCTCTGTCCGCTGCATGAGGCCAACATCAATGGATTACGCTTCATCCTTGTTGAACAGGATGACCTTTATGATCGCGAAGGGATCTATGGCCCCGCCGGCGGCGCCTATGAAGACAACCTGCTGCGCTTTGTGCTCTTCGATCGTGTGGCGCTGGAAGCTGCAGCCCAGCTGAGTAAAAAGGTGGATATTATCCACTGCCATGACTGGCAGACCGGCATGATTCCCGTGTTGTTAAAAACGCAGTACCAGCACCATCCTATGATTGCGCATGCCAAGACAGTCTACACCATTCATAACCTCGCCTATCAGGGGAACTTCTCAGCCGAGTGGATTCATCGCTTAGGGCTCCCCAGCCATCACTACCACCCTGATGATTTCGAGTTCCACAACCAGATCAACTGCATGAAGGGCGGCATTGCTTCAGCTGACGCCGTCACCACGGTCAGCCCCTCCTATGCCGAAGAGATCATGACTCCCGAATACGGCTGCCAGTTGGAAGGCTTTCTGCTTAACCATGCAGACAAACTATCCGGTATCGTCAATGGCCTCGATATCGTAGATCTCGATCCTGCAACCGATGATGCACTTCCAGCCAACTTCAAAGCAGGCAAGACGGCGGGCAAAAAAATATGTAAGGCAAAATTACAGGAGTCGTGCGGACTTGAGGTCTCTGAAGAGATTCCATTGATGGTTCTGATCTCAAGGCTTGCCGAGCAGAAGGGCATCGACCTGCTCCTGGCAAATCTACAACGCTGGATTGATCGCGGTTACCAGGTCATCGTTCTTGGATCAGGCGACCCGCACAGTGAACAGGCACTGCACCATATTGCCGATCACAATCGCACACAGTTCCATTTCTGGCGCGGATTTAATGAGAAACTAGCTCGCCAGATCTATGCAGGCGGCGATATATTCCTGATGCCTTCACGCTTTGAACCATGTGGCTTGGGTCAGTTGATGGCCATGCGTTACGGCACCGTGCCCGTCGTACGTGCTACTGGCGGCCTAAGGGATACCGTTACCGATCACAAAGTGCACAAAAGCACTGCGACCGGCGTTCATTTTAGCGACGCCACACCGGAGGCCTTCGATGAAGCGGTGGAAGATGCCATTTCACTATTCAGAAACAGAACCATCTGGGCACGGATGCGCAGCAACGCCCTGAAGCGCGACTCGTCATGGGAAGCCTCGGCAAGCGCTTACGCCGAACTTTACGAGAAACTACTCAACTGATGGGGCAAGTGCTTGCCGCTGATATCGGGGGCACCAACCTTCGCCTCGCACTGATCGACGATAATGGCCAGATTATTGATGAGTGCAGGGTTGAGGCAAAGCTCAGTCGTCACAATCAAAGTACCCGTGAAGATGCAGAAAGTTATGTCATTGATGCCCTATGCAATGCAATCTCACCCTTCCTGAAGCTGCATCCTGTCAGCGATATTGGCATCGGTTTCCCCGGCTTTTTCCATGGCACAAGCGGCATCCTGGCTGGCTCCCCCAACCTTCCACTACTGCAAGACTTCGCGCTGGGGAAACACCTGTCAGAAAGACTGGGCATCCGTGTTGCAGTGCAAAATGATGCCCTCTGTGCAGCTATTGGCGAACAGCGTTTCGGTGCGGGTCAAGGTCACGCGAATCTTCTTCATATCACGCTCGGCACAGGCGTGGGTGGCGGCCTGATTCTGAATGACTCCCCCTATGCCGGAGAGCGAGGCATGGCCATGGAGTTCGGCCATCTTCGGGTAGTACACAACAATGGGCGGGTTTGTGGCTGCGGCAATTCAGGATGTCTTGAGGCCTATGCATCAGCGACTGCTGTTAGCCGTCGCTTTACCGAAAAGACCGGCATTGATGCAGATGCCCGAATGGTTTACGAACAGGCCTGTGACGGCAACAAGGATGCCGTTTTAATCCTGAAGGAGACTGGCCTCTATCTGGGGCAGGCCATTGCCGAAGCAATCAAGCTTCTCGATATTGAAACAGTGACAATCAGTGGCGGCTTAAGCCATGCCTGGCAGCACATTCACCCGCCCCTGATGGCAGAATTGAATGATAATCTCATTCCGCCATTGCGGGGCAAAGTCAGCGTTATTCACTCTACGCTGGATGATAACGCAGGCCTTCTCGGAGCTGCCGCCATCGCCTCTCTCCACTAGGCACCAACTGTCATTTCGCTTTGCGTTCATCATACAATATTCCGGCTGAACATATCTGCGTAGAGCAGGAGATCAAACGCAGTCGTTTCGTCACCGATATCGCTCATGCAGAATCGAAAACCGATGCGCTTGCCTTTATAGAGATGATAAAACTGCAACAGCCGGAAGCACGCCACCACTGCTGGGCTTATATCGCAGGTCATCCTGACTCATCAATCGAACGCGGCTGCTCCGATGCAGGAGAGCCACAGGGAACAGCTGGAAAACCGATGCTCAATGTGCTTCAACACAAAAATATCGGTGAGATTGTCGTTGTCGTCAGCCGCTATTTCGGCGGCATCAAGCTCGGTGCCGGAGGGCTTGTGCGAGCCTACACAAGCGCGGTACAGCAGGCTGTTGATGCCCTGCCCCTTACACGACACATTGATACTACAGACGCCACTCTTCACGCCCCTTTTGCACTGGAGAGCAGCCTGCGTCGACTGCTGGATAAACTGGGCATCGAGATCAAAGAGACGATATACCGGGACGATGTTGCCTTTCACATCGCAGTTGAGTCCATCAAAGCGGAGGAGCTAGAAGAGGCGATTACCAATTCCAGCCACGGAACAGCCAGTCTCACCTTCTCCGATCCATAAAAAAAGCGCAGAGCCAAAACTCCACGCTTTTTTCATTCAGGAATAGCTGGTTAAATAATCAACTGCACTTCGACGGAATCGGCGTCAGCTTCCAGATATCACGATTGTAATCCTGCATGGTACGGTCAGTAGAAAATTTCCCACTGTAGGCTGTATTCAACACACTCATCTTCTGCCAGCGATTCTGATCGAGAAACGCCTCGGCTGCCAGTTGCTGTGCATCAACATAGGCGCGGAAGTCCGCCGCAACCAGCCACGGATCGTGTGGACTACGAATAGCATGGAAGATCGCTGAAAAAAGGCCCGGCTCGAACTGGCTGAAGTGGCCACACTCCAGCAACTCCATCACACGGGAAAAATCCGCATCGTCAGCAATGATCGCATCCGGATTGTAATGCCCACGTGTTGCCTCCACCTCTTCAGCAGTCAGCCCGAATAGGAAGAAGTTCTCATCGCCCACCTCTTCGCGTATTTCAATGTTTGCGCCATCCAGCGTACCGATGGTCATCGCACCGTTCATCATGAACTTCATGTTGCCCGTGCCCGAAGCCTCTTTACCGGCCGTTGAGATCTGCTCGGAAAGGTCGGCTGCAGGAGCAATCACCTCCATCGCAGAAACGCGGTAGTTCGGGAAGAATACAACTTTAAGTTTATCACCCACTTCAGGGTCGTTATTGACCACCTCGGCTACGTTATTCACCAGTTTGATGATCTGCTTGGCGATATAGTAGCCCGGAGCCGCTTTGCCACCGATCAACACACAACGTGGCGTCCAGTTATCGGTATCGCCACGTTTAATACGATCATAGAGATGGATCACGTGCAGAACATTAAGGAGCTGGCGCTTATATTCATGGATACGCTTCACCTGAATATCGAACATCGCATCGGGATTGAAGGTAACACCACACTCAGCTTCGACGATGGCCGCCAGACGCTCCTTGTTCTGATGCTTACAGGCCGCCCACTGCTTGCGGAACTCGGCATCGTCTGCGTAAGGTACAAGCTTGCGCAGTTCACCAAGATCGGTAACCCAATCTCCACCGATGGTGTCGGTAATCAGCTCCGACATCGGCTTGTTACACCATGCCATCCAACGGCGCTGAGTCACACCATTGGTCTTATTGTTAAACTTCTCAGGCCACATGGCATAGAAGTCGGCAAAAAGTCCCTCAACCAGAAGGTCGGAATGCAGCTGTGCCACACCGTTGACCGAGAAGCTGCCAACCAGTGCAAGGTAGGCCATGCGAACCTGCTGAACAGGTCCCTCCTCGATAATTGACATGCGACTCTGACGCTCGACATCGCCAGGCCAGCGGTTGGCCACCTCAGAGAGGAAACGGGCATTGATCTCGTAAATAATCTCAAGAAGACGTGGCAGCAGGCGGCCAAACAGATAAACAGGCCAACGCTCCAACGCTTCCGGCAGTAGTGTATGGTTGGTATAGGCCATGGTCTGGCTGGTGATAGCCCACGCCGCATCCCACTCAAGAGCGTAATCATCCATCAGAATACGCATCAGTTCAGCAACCGATACGGTTGGATGGGTATCATTGAGCTGGAATACGTTCTTCTCGGCGAATTCGGAGAAGTCGTTGCCATGCACCTCGACCCACTGCCTGAGCACATCCTTGATACTTGCCGATGCCAGGAAATACTGCTGGCGCAGACGCAGCTCTTTACCGTTCTCGCTGGCATCATTCGGGTAGAGCACCATCGATATGTGTTCCGCCTCATTCTTGGAAGCCACGGATTCAGGATAACTGCCGGCATTGAACTCACCGAGATTGAATTCGTCGGTCGCTGCTGACTTCCAGAGACGTAGCGTGTTCACTGTACCATTTTTGTACCCAGGAATCGGGGTATCATATGGAACTGCCAGCACATCCTCAGTATCAACCCACCGTGTACGCAGTGTCCCCTTCGCATCATGATAGGACTCGGAGCGGCCGCCGAAATGAACACACTGGGTGTGCTCCGGACGCTCAAGCTCCCAGATATTACCATTCCTCAACCAGTGATCCGGCTCTTCAACCTGATTGCCATCGACAATCTGCTGACGGAACATGCCATATTCATAACGGATACCGTAACCGACCACAGGCAACTGCAGAGTCGCGCAGCTGTCGACAAAACAGGCTGCCAGCCGGCCAAGGCCACCATTGCCCAGGCCTGCATCCGACTCTTGATCAATAATCTCTTCCACATCCAGACCAAGCTTGTGCAGTGCTTCTTCAGTCTGCTCATCCAGCCCCAGATTCAGCACGGCATTACCAAGCGCACGCCCCATCAGAAATTCAAGTGAAAGATAGTAGGCGCGTTTCTTATCCTGCTCTTCATGCGCCTCTTTGGTATTTTTCCAGCACTCCATCAGTCGATCCCTGATCGTGCAGGCCAGTGCCTTATACTTATAATCAACGGAATTGTTTGGTTTGTGCTGCCCAAAGGTGCGCAGATAGTGGCGCTGTATGCCATTAACCAGGTCGTCGCTGGTTTTCCCAACCGGCGGCACATCTCTAATATCACGAATTTCTTTGATCTCTTTTGTCATCAAATACACCTTGAGAACGCCGTCCGAACTATGGCTTTTATTGTTTATCTTGCGGGCGGCGCAGCCTGTCGAAACAGCCCTTTCAAGTCAATGTAAGCCCATCGAATCCAGCTTTCGGAAAATAAAAAGGGCCGCCTATCGGCAGCCCTTCCATCGCTTACTCAGCTATATTTAATTCTCGCGAACCAGACGGAATCCGAGATATGGCAAACGGTAGCGCGGATGATAAACGCGACGGTCGCCTGATCGCAGTCCTTTGGGAAAGAAGTACCAGGCCCCACCACGAACCGAACGGTTATCGTTTGATTTCTTGTCGGAGTACTTCAACTCCGTGCCATCGAACTCCTCACTGTAAAAGGAACCAGTCCACTCCCACACATTACCGTGCATGTCGTAGAGCCCCCACGGATTGGGCTTCTTCTCTCCAACAGGGTGGGTTTTCTTATCCGCATTGGTGCTGTTCCAGGCGTATTCAGGGAAGTCGGCCGGGTTATCACCCCAGGAAAATGCCGTCGTGGTGCCTGCACGGGCGGCGTATTCCCACTCCGCTTCAGTCGGCAGGCGATATTTATAACCGCTGCGTTTGGAGAGCCAGTCGGCATACATCTGTGCATCATGCCATTTCACGTGGATCACCGGGCGATTACCACGGCCCCAGTGTTCATCCCTTGCCTTGGAGTTTCCGGTCTTCTTACAAAAATAGTCGTATTGATCGAAGGTGACTTCGTACTTACCCATCCAGAAACCTTTTTTGATCTCCACTTCGTGCTGTACTTCATCCGGATAACGACCCGGTTCTGCCTCAGGCGTACCCATGACAAATTTCCCAGGGCCGATATAAATAAATTCGATACCATGCTCATCGGTCATGATATCGCCGTGTTTTGGTTCAGCTGCTTCTTCAATTGCAGGCGTGGCAGAAGCATCAACCACAGATACCTCTTCAACTGAAAGCGCCTGCAGAGGGTTCAGCAGCAGAATCAATGACAGGATGGTGCCGAACAGGCCAGTTTTCCGAATATTCATATGGTCGCTCCCGAAACCCTTATTTCCACTTAATCTTGATACGCTCGAAAATATCGAGGATATGCTTATGACCCAGAATCAGGTGGTATATCACCATGGAGACATGACAGGCCAGGAAGGTCCAGATCACGATGCCAAACGTTTCATGCATTTCAAACATGAACAGCATATCCTGTGTCATCGTACCGTCGGAACGCACCCCGTTCATCACATAGGCGCCGGTAAGGCCGAGCGCTATCAGGGTCAGGAATCCGAGGCCGTGCATGGCTCCAGCCAGTGCTGTGCGATTTTCAGGCGGTGCAAGGTTGCCAGTGAACACACCTGGAAGCTCCTCTTTTGCAGACTTGAAGAATGCCGCACGATGTTTTTTAGAGAACCATGGTACAAGGCGCCCCCAGGCATCCTTTTCCGCAAATCGAGTCATGGCATAAATACTACTGATCAGGAAAGCACCCCAACCAAAAAGCATGATATGAAGCGAGAAAAGAACCGTTTCATACGTCACCAGTTTTCCGGGCTCAGGCACAAACATCAGCAACGAACTGATAAGCTGGAATGCAACCGTAATGATCATCGACATATGAAGTACGCGAGTAACTGTATTAATACGCATGTAACCTCCACCAAGGTAGTAAAATTGGCTGCGAATCATAGATTAAATAATTATATTATCAACAGCTAATATAACGCAGGTATCTGAACGAGGGAATAACCCCGTCCCGAGGGATGCGCAGCCTGCTCCTTTTACCTGCTAATTCAAGTGACCTGCTTGCTTCCCCTGCCCTTGAAGAAAAGGTAGACAATCAAACTGAGGATAGCCGCAAAGAAACACCATACCGAGAAGAATGCGGCTGTGTAGAACAGGTAAGCAATAACAAACAGCACTATCGCCAGGGCACCGAAAACCCGGATCAACCTGTGGCTGGAGAAGAGTGAGACCAGACATGTGGCTGCAATATAGAGCAGCATCATCGGCCATTCGTAAAGGCTGGGTGAGATATAAATAATATGGTGATCTGCCACTGCCGTTAGCGGCTGCAGGGTAATCAGCAGTAGCAAATGAATACTTACCGAAACACCGATAAGGCGGAATATCCACATCGCCTTCAACCGCCATCTTTCCGTTTCCAACAACCCTACCGCAAATGGCACATAGATAGGCCACAGCACATGTGAAAACATCGTAAACAGATAGGTCATCACTGTTTTGAGTTGCGGCATATCATAATGGAACGAGAGCCAGAGAGTCCCTTCGATGATTTGCTGAATACCAAACAGCAGAGGAATCAAGGCAAAGCCCAGCTCACGCTTCTCTTTCGCCAGCTTCAGCGTCAATGCGCCAACCGAGATCAATGATCCACCAACGATGAAACTGGCTGTCGCTGAAAAACACATAACGCCTGCTACTCTTCAACCGCAACCAGAGCAATTGATAGTTTCAAGTGTAAGCGCTCAGTCGCAATAACCTATGCATCACTTAGAAATAAAACACACTATGGATTTATCCTGTTTAAGGTCATGATAGCGGTCATGGACAAGTTCAATCTTAAGATCCCTCCGATTCCCCTCGCTCTCATCTGCGGGTTGATGATCTGGTCACTGGCTGAGCTACTCGGCACGCACTCGATGGGAATCGAGATTCGACGTGCTGTAGCTGTCCTCTTGTTGACCGTAGCTGCGGCGATAGACCTCACCGCGCTGATTACCTTCTTCAGGTCGAAAACCACTGTCGATCCCCGCTATCCGCACAAAACATCGAAAATGGTGACCAGCGGTATCTACCGTTTCAGCAGGAACCCGATGTATCTCGGGCTTGCCATCATGCTGGCATCACTGAGCCTCTGGCTGGGCGCCCGATTCGGTCTCTTCGTTGTTGTACTGTTCATCCTCTATATGAACCGTTTCCAGATCGAACCGGAAGAGCAGGCGTTGGAAAATCAGTTCGGCAAATCCTATCTGGAGTACAAGTCCAGCGTCCGCCGTTGGATTTAGTCAACTTGAACCATCACTATTAATGGCGCAGACACCAGTAACTGTGATTGCTATCACAGCTCGTCGGAGCCATCCAAATACCATTCGGGTGTTTATTTCACTATTGCATAAACTTTTAGCCAAAGGAGCCGATAGATGGGATTCTGCAACACCGGAATGCTGCTCCTGATGTGAAAAAACTCAGCAGCTGATATAGTTAGGTCTGTTATGACAGGGAGGTTGAACGATTTCACACTTAGACGCTGCTGTAAAAGAGGATGCAAGCAAACAGAATCAGGATCGCGACCTTCTTTCCAGAATTGAGAAACTGAACGCGATCGGCATTGCCCTATCGTCTGAGAAGGATATGCCTCGTCTTCTGGAGATGATCCTCGTCGGGGCAAAGCTTATTACCCGCGCCGATGGCGGCACGCTCTACACAGTCAATGATGACAAAAAGCTCTCCTTTGAAATCGTACGCACAACCTCGCTTGGCATCGCAATGGGGGGCACCAGTAATCGCCGGGTTCAATTCAAGGCGATCTCCCTCTATCACCGCGACGGCAGGCCCAACAACGAACGTGTCGTAGCCTACTCGGCCCTGAACAACGCAACAGTTAACCTGCCTGACGTTTATGACGATCAAGGCACAGAGTTCGATTTTACCGGCCCTCGCATGTTCGACCAGCGCATGAACTACCGCACACGCTCAATGCTCTCGGTACCTATGATTAACCATGATGGCAAAACGATCGGCGTGATTCAGTTGATTAACAAACAGGACAAACAGAATAGCGCTGTGATGGAGTTCGATAATAATGACGTACACCTGGTCAAATCGCTGGCCAGCCAGGCAGCCATCGCACTGACCAACAAACGGTTGGTCGATGATCTCAAAGAACTGTTTGACTCCTTTATTAAAACCATCGCAACAGGTATCGATGAAAAATCGCCCTATACCGGCGGTCACTGCAGGCGTGTGCCCGAACTGACCCTTGCACTGGCCGAAGCTGCCAGCCGGGATAACAACCGCATGAAGGCTTTCACATTAACCAACCAGAAGCGCTACACCCTCGAAGTTGCCTCATGGCTGCACGACTGTGGCAAGCTTTCGACGCCCGTACACGTAGTCGACAAGGCAACCAAGCTGGAGACAATCCATGATCGCATCCACCTCATCGACACCCGCTTTGAGGTACTTAAGCGCGATGCCGAAATCACCAAGCTGACAAAGCTGCTGGAGTCCGGCTCAGACAACCCGGAGGCTGAAGCGATCGAGAAGTGCTACACAGAAGAGATCCAAGCCCTGAATGAAGAACGTGATTTCATCCGCCACTGCAATGCGGGAGTAGAATCCATGGCGCATGAACTAAAGGATCGGGTGAAAAAAATTGCCACGCGCACCTGGCGCAATTGCGAAGGTCAGGTCGCCCCCTTCTTCTCCGAGGATGAGCTAAACAACCTTCTGATTCACTACGGCACCCTCAATGCCGAAGAACGAAAGATCGTCAACGACCACATCGTGGTCACTAATAAGATGCTGGAATCGATGAAGTTCCCGGAGAACATGAAAGAGGTCCCTGAATATGCCGGTGGTCATCACGAACGCATGGACGGCACAGGTTATCCACAGGGCCTAACGCGCGAGCAGATGAGTGTGCCAGCCAGAGTAATGGCCATTGCCGATGTTTTCGAGGCCTTAACTGCAGAAGATCGCCCCTACAAAGATGGCAAGAAGCTCTCCGAGGCACTATCCATCCTCGGCAGGATGAAGCTGCAGAACCATATCGATCCCGACCTTTTCGATATCTTTATCCACGAGAAGGTCTATCTCCCCTACGCCCGTGAGTACATGGATCCGAAGCTGATAGATATCGAAGAGCCTTTTGAGATTCCCGGCTATCCGTTCAAAATGCCATAAAAAAGGGCCACCAGTCGGCAGCCCTTTTTTTGCTTAAGATAAGATCGAGTTAAATCAGAAAAGCTTACCCATTTTCGGCATCTCGCCGACCAGCGGAGAAACATAATCAAGCCACGCCTGTGTGACGTCGTTACCAGCCTCATTGATATACTCATCCTTCATCTCGGTTGCCTCACGTGCCACACTTGAGAGCGGCGTGATAAAACATTCACTGGCATATGGTACACTGGAGATCCTGCGGATCGCGACAGAACCGGGTTCAGCGGTTGCCACCGCATGGTTAACACCGAAATCGCCAACCATACGTGCCTCGGAGGCATCCACTTCGGAGACTACCGCTGGAAAGCTGCGCTGCAGGTAACCGAAGGTATCCGCGCGTACGCGTACTGTTTCACCGGCATAAGCCTCTTTCACCTTACCGGAAAGGAAGTCACCGAGTGCACCGGTACCGGAGAGTTGAAGGTTGCCGTGGCTGTCACGTTCACCGGAAGTCATAACTGGCTCACCGGCAGCATTGGTAATGCCTTCGGATACAGCTACAACACAGCGACCATATTTGGCCACAACAGCTTTCACATCAGCCTGGAACTTTGCCACATCAAAGGTACGCTCCGGCACATAAATCAGATGCGGGCCATCGCCCTCATCCTGACGCGCCAATGCAGATGCAGCAGTAAGGAAACCTGCATCACGACCCATTACGATATTAATTTTGATGCCGGCAAGGGCGGCGTTGTCACGGTCATCGCCCATGAACGCCAGCGCAACAAACTTCGCTGCAGAGGCATAACCCGGGCAGTGATCAGTCACACGCAGATCGTTATCAATGGTTTTAGGAATATGGATGGTACAGAAATCGTAGTTGGCCTCTTTGGCCATCTCGGCGATGATATGGGCCGTCTCTGCAGAATCATTTCCCCCAATATAAAAGAAGTAACGTACATCATTCTTTTTGAACACTTCAAATACGCGCTCGCATTCGGCTTTGCCTGGCTTCAGGCGTACAGAGCCCAGTCCTGCTGCGGGCGTAGCAGCAAGCAACTCAAGCTCTTCATCACTCTGTGTCGTCAGATCAATGAAATCCTCTTTCATAATCCCTGCAATACCGTGGTGTGCGCCAAGAATGCCCGTAATATCGGCATGTTTCCTTGCTGCCAGCACCGCGCCTACCAGCGACTGATTAATGACTGCGGTCGGACCTCCGGACTGTCCTATCACCATCTTACCTTTCAAAGCCATGATTAGCCCTCCTATAATTGGAACGGCATAATAGCGTCTTCCAGGCCACATGACATCTCCAATCTGTACAGACAGGATATGCTGCCACATCAATCAAGGAATGAAGATCATGACGTTAGAGTCCAGACTGCAGCAGATATCCAGAATCCTGATCAGAGCTGGTCATGAGATCATCATACCCGCATACGAATCGGCAGTATTAACCATGCAGAAAGCAGACGGTTCTATCGTTACCAAGACCGATCTGGCCTGCCAGCACTATATTGAGAATGAACTGGCAAAGATTGATGGTGATATCGTCTTTCTTGGCGAAGAGATGAGTCTGGATGAGCAACTGGATTGCCTGAAGCAAAAGAGCGGTACTTTCTGGTGCCTTGATCCTCTCGACGGCACCACCAACTTTGCGACATCGTTCCCGGGCTTCGCCATTTCACTGGCCCTGATTAGAGAAGGCAAAGTAGAGCTGGCCTGTACGCACGATCCTGTTCGCGGAGAGACATTTACCGCAAGCGCTGGTGGTGGCGCATTCCTCAACGGCAGCAAGATTCACTGTTCAAAGGAGGACCAACTCTCCAACAGCGTCGGTTTTATTGATTTTAAACGACTGAACAGGGATACCGCATCCCGCTTTGCCACTGAAAAAATATTTCGCAGCCAGCGCAATGTCGGTAGCTGCGCACTGGAGTGGGCATGGCTGGCAGCTGGCCGTGGTCAGTTCATCATCCACGGTGGCGAGAAGTTATGGGACTATGCCGCCGGCAGCTTGCTGGTCGCTGAAGCAGGTGGCTGCGTTGGTGATTTTTCCGGCAACCCTCTCTTTCCAGCCGCATCACTCTCATCGCCCATTCTCTCCACGTGCACACACGCTGTTCAGAATGAACTAAAACAACAACTGGCATTCTGAATTCCTTTGAAAGTAAAGTGCTTTTCAAGCCACTCCATTCGGGGTCGCATTTTATGCACAAAACAGCTAGAGTGCGGTTGCTAAAATTTTAGCGTCTTTGTATTTTATGAGGGGGAAACATGGGAAGCGTTTGCGATCTTAAGATTGATTTGGTGGAAGTGTGTGAGGCAGCAGCCCGCGCTTGTGCCCCGTTTGTAGGTTCCGGTCAGAAGGATGAGGGCGACGGCCTGGCAGTTGATGCCATGCGCGAACGCATCAATCAGGTAAAAATGAAAGGTGTTGTTGTCATTGGCGAAGGCGCCAAAGATGAAGCCCCTGCCCTGTATGACGACGAGCCTGTTGGCACAGGCGAAGGCATTGGCGTTGATATCGCCGTTGACCCGATTGAAGGCACCAACCTGTTTGCTAAAGACATGCCTGGTTCCATTGTAACACTGGCCGCAGCACCTGCAGGCTCCATGTATCGCCCGGGCGCTTGTTTCTACATGGACAAGCAGGTCTATCCTAAAGCCGCACGCGGCAAAATTGATCCGGAAGCACCGGTTGCAGACCGCTTGCATGCACTTGCCAAAGCACTCGGCAAAGACATTAAAGAGATTCGTGTATTCATTCTCGATAAACCTCGCCACAAAGAGATGATTCAGGAAGTTTACGCTTGTGGCGCCAAGGTTCGCCTGGCTACTGATGGCGATGTAAACGGCGCAATTCAGGCTGTACTAAATATGGGTTCCGATGCCCTGTTCGGCATTGGCGGAACACCGGAAGGCATCGTAACAGCCTGTGCTGCACGTGCGATGGGCGCGGAAATGTTTGGTCGAATGGCACCTCAGAAGGATTTTGAGATTAAGCTGTGTGAAGAAGAAGGAATTGACACCAAACGCATCATCACCCGTGACGAACTCGTCACCTCTGATGACTGCATGTTTGTTGCTACTGGTTTGACCAGTGGTGCATATTGTCATCACGTTAAGGTTGGCTCTGATGCCGATGGTCGCTACATGACCACCGACACCGTTGTGCTCTCCGGATCTGTTGGCAATATTCGCCGCGTTCAGACCACACTGCACGTTTAATTACTAAAAAAGAGTTAGGGATTAAGCCAACCTCATAAGCTGAGCTTATGAAAAAAATAACAACTACTGATTTGGCATGAATGGTTGCATCTGCGATCATTCAGCCGACACTATATAATATAGATAAGGGGAACATAAGCATATGAGTAATAGCAGCCGTAGACACCTGGCCAATGCCGTTCGCGCACTTGCGATGGATAGCGTCCAGAAAGCAAATTCCGGACACCCGGGCGCTCCAATGGGCATGGCAGATATCGCCGAAGTCCTGTGGAACGACTACATGAAGCACAATCCGACGAACCCTAAATGGGCCGATCGTGACCGCTTCATTCTTTCAAATGGTCACGGCTCTATGCTGATCTACTCTCTCCTGCACCTGACCGGCTACGATCTGGGCATGGAAGATCTTAAGCAGTTCCGCCAGCTGCACTCCCGCACACCGGGTCACCCGGAGTATGGTTATGCTCCAGGCGTTGAGACCACTACTGGGCCACTCGGTCAGGGCATTACCAATGGTGTCGGCATGGCTTTGGCTGAAAAGACACTGGCAGCTCAGTTCAACAAGCCAGGTCACGAAATCGTTGACCACAACACCTACGTATTCCTCGGCGATGGCTGCCTGATGGAAGGTATCTCTCATGAAGCATGCTCACTGGCTGGCACACTCGGTCTGGGCAAGCTGATTGCATTCTGGGATGACAATGGCATCTCAATTGATGGCCACGTTGAAGGCTGGTTCACTGATGATACGCCAGGCCGCTTTGAATCTTATGGCTGGCAGGTTATTCGTGGTGTTGATGGCCATGATGCTGAAGAGATCAAACAGGCTATTGAGACTGCAAAAGCTGAAACCGGCAAGCCTACTATGATCTGCTGCAAAACAGTTATCGGCTTCGGTTCTCCAAACATGGCTGGCACTCATGACTGCCACGGCGCAGCCCTTGGTGATGAAGAGATCGCACTGGTTCGTAAAGAGCTGGGTTGGGATCACGCACCATTTGAAATCCCTGCAGATGTATATGCTGGCTGGGACAACAAAGATGCTGGCGCTGCTGCAGAATCTGACTGGGATGCACGTTTCGCTGCATACGCAGCTGAATTCCCTGCTGAGGCAGCAGAGTTCACACGTCGCATTAACAGCGAACTGGCTGCTGATTGGGACGCTGCCGCTGATGCATTCATTGCTGAAGTTGCTGCAAAGGGTGAAACCATTGCATCACGTAAGGCTTCTCAGAACGCCATCGAAGGTCTGGCTAAGATCACCCCTGAATTCCTGGGTGGCTCCGCCGACCTCGCAGGTTCAAACCTGACACTGTGGTCTGGTGCTAAACCAGTCATCAACGACGCTGCCGGCAACTACGTGAACTACGGTGTACGTGAGTTCGGCATGGCTGCGATGATCAATGGCATCTCCCTGCACGGCGGCTTCGTACCTTATGGTGCAACCTTCCTGATGTTCTCTGAGTATGCACGCAACGCACTGCGTATGGCTGCACTGATGAAAGTGCGTCATATCGAAGTATTCACCCATGACTCTATCGGTCTTGGCGAAGATGGCCCTACCCATCAGCCAGTTGAACAGACAGCAACACTGCGCATGATTCCGAACATGGATGTTTGGCGCCCTTGTGACGCTGTTGAATCGACTGTTGCCTGGAAAGTTGCGATCAAGAACACAACTGGCCCAAGCTCTCTGATCTTCTCACGTCAGAACCTGCCACATCAGGATCGTACCGCTGAGCAGATCAAACTGATCGAACGCGGTGGCTACATCCTGAAAGATTGTGCAGGCACTCCTGATGTAATCATCATTGCAACCGGTTCTGAAGTCTCTCTGGCTATGGAAGCAGCAGCTGCATCAGATAAGAACGTTCGCGTTGTATCCATGCCATCGACTAACGCATTCGATGCGCAGGATGCTGATTACAGAGAGTCTGTACTGCCATCATCTGTGACTGCACGTGTTGCAGTTGAAGCTGGCGTCACAGGTTTCTGGGCGAAGTATGTTGGCCTGAACGGCAAGGTGATCGGTATCGACACCTTTGGCGAGTCAGCTCCAGCAGGCGAACTGTTCAAAATGTTTGGCATTACCACTGAGGCGGTAGTCGCAGCGGTCAACGAAGTAGCATAAATCAACGCCTATTGGACTTTTTCTGCCTTTCGACTATATATCACTGTCGAAAGGCAGAGAAATCCAATACGCTTTCTTATTAAGATGTAACAAACAATACGGAGAGGAGAGGAAAACAATATGACAATTAAAATTGGTATTAATGGTTTCGGCCGTATCGGCCGCATGGTGTTCCGCGCTATTGCAAAGGACTTCAAGGACATGGAAGTTGTAGGTATCAACGACCTTCTTGACGCTGATTACCTCGAATACATGCTGAAGTTTGACTCAGTTCATGGCCGTTTTGACGGTGATGTTTCTGTTGATGGAAACAACCTGGTTGTTGATGGCAAGAAGATCCGCCTGACTGCAGAGCGTAACCCGGCTGACCTGAAGTGGGACGAAGTTGGCGCAGACATCGTAATCGACTGTACCGGCTTCTTCCTGACTACAGAAAGCTGCCAGGCACACATCGACGCTGGCGCCAAGAAGGTTGTTCAGTCTGCTCCAGCCAAGGATAACACCCCTATGTTCGTATATGGTGTTAACCACGATGAGTATGCTGGCCAGAACATCGTTTCTGCTGCTTCATGCACCACTAACTGCCTGGCGCCAATGGCTAAGGTCATCAACGACAACTTCGGTATCGTTCGTGGTCTGATGACTACTGTACATGCTGCAACTGCTACCCAGAAGACTGTTGATGGTCCTTCCATGAAAGACTGGCGCGGTGGCCGTGGTATTCTGGAAAACATCATTCCATCTTCTACCGGCGCTGCTAAAGCGGTAGGCGTGGTTCTTCCTGAGCTCAACGGCAAGCTGACTGGTATGGCGTTCCGCGTACCAACTTCTGACGTATCTGTTGTTGATCTGACCTGTGAGCTTGAGAAATCTGCTACATATGAAGAGATCTGTGCTGCGATGAAGGCAGCTTCTGAAGGCGCAATGAGTGCAACTCTCGGTTACACCGACGAGAAGGTTGTATCCACCGACTTCCGTGGCTGCAAAAACTCATCCATCTTTGATGCTGGCGCTGGTATCGCACTTGACGGCACCTTCGTTAAACTCGTTGCATGGTATGACAACGAATATGGTTACACCTGCAACATGATGAACCTGGTTCGTCACGTAGCATAATCAAATAGACGTGGGAGCTTCGGCTCCCACGTTTGTCATTGCCCGTTTGTTTTTTACCTATGTAACAGCAAGCTGGCAGCGACAAACGTTATTACGTTTTGATCAACCTGATGCCGCACAACTGACTTGTTCAATGTTCAGCCCGTGCCACATCTACTAAAGAAGGAGAAAGAGAATGTCCGTAATCAAAATGACCGACCTCGATCTGGCTGGAAAACGCGTCCTCATCCGCGAAGACCTGAATGTGCCTATTAAAGATGGCAAGGTAACCTCTGATGCCCGTATTCGTGCGTCCATGCCAACTATCACCCATGCTGCAAATGCTGGCGCCAAGGTAATGCTGATGTCTCATGTAGGGCGTCCAACCGAAGGTGAGTTCAGTGAAGAGAACTCACTGCAGCCAGTTGCTGACCACCTCTCCTCCCTGCTGGGTAAACCAGTACGTTTAATCCGTGATTACCTTGATGGTGGCTTTGATGTAGCCGATGGCGAAGTTGTGTTGCTGGAAAACGTGCGTTTTAACGCAGGCGAAGGCAAGAACAATGAAGAGCTTTCCAAAAAGTATGCAGCTCTGTGCGACATCTATGTGATGGATGCCTTCGGTACTGCGCACCGTGCTCAGGCCTCAACCCACGGTGCCGGCGTTTACGCTCCTGTTGCCTGTGCTGGACCACTGCTGGCTGGTGAGTTGGAAGCACTCGGTAAAGCCCTGGATAATCCTGCACGCCCAATGGTTGCCATCGTTGGTGGTTCCAAGGTTTCCACCAAGCTGACCGTACTTGAATCACTGGCCACAAAAGTGGATCAGCTGGTTGTAGGTGGCGGCATCGCCAATACCTTCATTGCTGCTGCAGGCTACCCTGTAGGCAAGTCCCTTTATGAACCCGATCTGATTGATACCTGCAAGCGTCTCACTGCCGATGCAGTTGCCAATGGTGGCAGTATTCCTGTACCAACGGATATCGTTTGTGCCAAAGAGTTCTCCCCTACTGCTGCTGCAACGCTGAAAGCAGCTGATGAGTGCCTTGATGACGATATGATTTTTGATATCGGTCCAGATTCCGCAGCAGCACTTGCTGATATCATCATGAATGCCGGCACCATCGTATGGAATGGCCCGGTTGGCGTATTTGAATTCGACCAGTTCGGCGAGGGCACCAAAGCGATCTCGCTTGCCATTGCTGAGTCTAAAGCATTCTCGATCGCTGGTGGCGGCGACACGCTGGCTGCAGTTGATAAATACAACATTGCAGACAAAGTTTCTTATATCTCTACCGGTGGTGGTGCTTTCCTTGAGTTCCTTGAAGGCAAAGAGCTGCCTGCCGTTACAATGCTTCAGGAGCGTGCAGCTTAAGTGACCGAATTTCGTAGAACCAAAATTGTAGCAACACTCGGTCCAGCCTCCGAATCTCCGGAGGTTCTGGACCAGCTTATCAAGGCTGGCGTAAATGTTGTGCGCCTTAATTTCTCGCATGGCTCCGCTGATGATCACAGGATGCGTGCTGAAAGCGTACGTACTGCGGCAAAAAACAACGGCGTCTGTGTTGGCATTCTGGCTGATATGCAGGGGCCGAAGATCCGAGTCGGTAAATTCAAGAGTGGTAAGACATTCCTCACTCCCGGTCAGAAATTCATCATCGATGGCGCTCTAGGACTGGATGATGGCGACGATGAGCGCGTAGGACTCACCTACAAAGAGCTTGTCGGTGATGTTGTGCCCGGTGCACGCCTGCTGCTCAATGACGGCCTGATTGTCATGGATGTAGACGATATTATAGGTCAGGAAATACACTGTACCGTCGTCGTTGGTGGCGTACTTTCCAACAATAAAGGCATTAACCGTGCTGGTGGTGGCCTCTCTGCAGCGGCCCTGACCGACAAGGATAAGGAAGATATCAAAACAGCCTGCTCGATTGGCGTAGACTACATTGCAATCTCCTTCCCGCGTGACGGTGCTGATATGGAGTATGCCCGTTCACTGGTTCGCGCTGAAGGAAGCAGTGCAGGTCTGGTTGCCAAGGTCGAGCGTGCGGAAGCCGTGGAAAACCTTGAAAGCATCCTCGAAGCATCCGATGTTGTCATGGTTGCCCGTGGTGACCTTGGTGTTGAGATCGGTGATGCTTCCGTACCTCCAGTGCAGAAGCGTATCCTGCGTGAAGCGCCGAAGCACAATACCCCGGTTATCGTGGCGACACAGATGATGGAATCAATGTGTGAAAACCCGATTCCGACGCGTGCAGAAGTAAATGATGTAGCCAATGCGGTACTGGATGGCACAGATGCAATCATGCTCTCCGGTGAAACGGCTGCCGGCAAATACCCGGTAGAGGCAGTGCTGGCAATGCACCGCACCTGCATGGAGACTGAAAAGCAGAAGGTTCTGCCTTCTTCGGCAACCCGCGATCCACGCTTCCCACCTCACTCTATTGATGAGTGCATGGCGCGTCAGGCGATGGAGACATCACACATGATGCCTATCACTGCAATTGCCTCATTCACTCAAAGTGGTAATACGGTTCTTTATATGTCACGTCATCTGACCAAGGTGCCGATCTATGCACTCACCCCACTGGCCAGCACTGCAGGACGGGTAACGCTGTTCAGAAATGTGATTCCAAAGCCGGTAAGTGACGACTACGGTGAGAAAGATGCACCGCAGGCAACCCGCGATATCATGTCTATGATGCTGCATGACGAACTGGTTGAAAGCGATGACTTGGTTATTGTTACCCTTGGTACCCCTATGGGCAAAGCCGGCGGTACAAATACAATGAAGATTGTCCGCGTTGGAGAAGTCTTCAACGATTGAAGTTGATTGATTAAACGACTCGTGAGGGTCAAGATTTAGCGTAACAAATTTATTGGGCTACTGCCCTTTGAAAACATAAGGAGGAAGAAATGGCACTCATTTCATTGCGACAACTACTGGATCATGCAGCTGAAAACAGCTACGGCATGCCGGCATTTAATGTAAATAACATGGAGCAGGTTCATGCAATCATGCAGGCTGCTGATGAAACCGATTCTCCGGTCATCATGCAGGGCTCTGCTGGTGCACGCGGTTACGCTGGCGAAGCATTCCTGCGTCACCTGATCTCAGCTGCAGTTGAGCAGTATCCACACATCCCTGTAGTGATGCATCAGGATCACGGTTCTGAGCCTGCAGTATGTCTGCGCTCTATCCAGTCAGGCTTCTCATCAGTGATGATGGATGGTTCTCTGATGGCTGATGCCAAGACTCCTTCGACTTACGAGTACAATGTAGCAGTAACCAAGGCTGTTGTAGACATGGCTCACGCCGGTGGCGTATCTGTTGAAGGCGAGCTCGGTTGCCTGGGTTCTCTGGAAACCGGCATGATGGGTGAAGAAGACGGCCACGGCGCTGAAGGCAAGCTGGATATTGAACAGCTTCTGACAGGTGTTGATGAAGCTGCTGACTTCGTAGAAAAGACTGGCTGTGATGCACTTGCTATCGCAATCGGCACTTCTCACGGCGCTTACAAGTTCACCAAGCCACCTACAGGCGCGGTTCTGCGTATCGACCGCATTCAGGAAATCCACGCCAAGCTGCCTAACACGCACCTGGTAATGCATGGTTCCTCTTCAGTTCCTCAGGACTGGTTGGCTACCATCAACCAGTACGGTGGTGATATGGGCGAAACTTATGGTGTTCCAGTTGAAGAAATCGTTGAAGGCATCAAGTCCGGCGTTCGTAAAGTGAACATCGATACTGACCTTCGCATGGCTTCTACCGGTGCTGTTCGCAAGTTCCTGGTTGAAAACCCATCGAACTTCGACCCACGTAAGTTCCTGAAGGCTTCTACAGCTGCAATGCAGGATATCTGCAAAGCACGTTTCGAAGCATTCGGTTCTGCTGGCAACGCTTCCAAGATCAAACCACGTTCTCTTGAGAGCATGATCAGCTACTACAGCTAAGAAGATTCATCTTCGCGAGAAAAGGCGGGCCACAAGGCTCGCCTTTTTTTGTTTCTCCCTAGCCATCGCTTTAACTGAAAGCGGTCACTCATTATTGATGATAAATCAGAAGCACTCCGAACCGGAAAGCACCTTGATTCCACCTTTAGTCCGCACTGGATATCTCAGCCCTCCTAGAATATTGGTTGTTTTCCCCCTATAGTATTAAAACACATCTATTGGAAGGAGGCTCTCTATTCATGGAAGACATAGCACAATCCAGCCCTCCTGAACTGCAGGATTCCGAAACGATTTTACTTAAAAAGCCAGAAGAACGTTTAAGGCTGCTCGTCATCATCATGGGCTTCGTGGCCATGGCGGTAGCCTGTTTTTCGATTTTCATTCTCTACGAAACAGCAATTGAAGAGGAGCGATTAAGACTCGTTGACACCGCCCAGAGTCAGGCCCGACTGATAGAGTCAGTAGCCCGGTTTGACAGACAGCACTACCCATCAAACTCATTTGCAACTGCTTTTGAAGCAACGCTAAGCCAGGTCAGGGAGGCGCATGAACAGTTCCAGGGGTTCGGTAAAACAGGTGAATTCACACTGGCAAAAAGGGATGAAGACCAGATCGTATTCCTGTTGAATCATCGCCATTTCGACCTGAACGACCCTAAACCTGTCCACTTCCGAGCAACCGAGGCGGAGCCCATGCGCCGAGCTTTACGAGGTGAGTCAGGAACAGTCATCGGAGAGGATTACCGAGGAAAAATGGTACTGGCCGCCTACGAACCTGTATCTGAACTCAATCTCGGAATAGTGGCTAAAATAGACCTGAAAGAGATTCAAAGGCCTTTTATCCAGGCCGGAGCATGGGCTATTATTGCCACTCTACTCCTTGTCGCCATCGGATCCTGGTTGTTTCAACGCGTAACGGAACCAGTGGTTCGACAACTTGAAACACGTAATCGTGAACTCAATGATGCACTCTCTACAATCAAAACTATCACCGGCATCGTTCCGCTTTGTGCATGGTGCAGCAAAAAAATAAAGGATGAGAGTGGCGATTGGGTCAAGCTTACGACCTATTTTGATGGCCATACAGATGCCAAGCTCTCACATGGCATGTGTCCGGAGTGTGCGGAAAAACTCAAAGGTAGCATTTCTGAGAAACAGTAGATTGCAGAGTGTTTACCCACCAACGTCTACCAGCTGAATGAGTCCAACTGAATAGCCAGGAGAAAACAGGATCAGTCACCTAGGATACATCGGCAAGCAGCCCGGATGCCTTGCGCAATTGCAGACTCAACATCTCTGCTATCCCCTTCAGGAACGATATGCCTACAGCCGGATACTGAACCAGAATCTCATCAAATTTTTCTCGGGAAATGATTAGCAGGGTGCATGGTGTATTAGCAACAACAGTGGCCGAGCGAGGAAACGTATCAAGAAGCGCCATTTCACCAATACTGCGGCCCCGGGATAGCGTGGATACAGCAACCAACTTTCCGCTTTCTGCTCTTTTAATGACATCCAGCTTGCCAGAGACAACAAAACACATGTAATCGCTTTTCTCACCCTCTGAAAACAGTCGCGCTTTTTCCTCAAGCTTGAGAATATTCATATGTGCCGCAATAACATTAAGCTGTGAGCCCGCTATTTTATCGAACAGCGGAATGGCCTGCATCATATCCATTATTTCATGAATCATCTCTTTACCTTCGCATATGGAGCCATGTTCACCGGGCACCCTCAATATTCATACCCTGAGTTAGGGGTTAAAAATCATATCTCCACCATAATAAGGAATAACACATGAAAAATGATCTGTATCACGTTATGGAGTTATGCCGGCTCTTCTAGTTGATAGATGTTTACTCCAAGCCTGACAAACGAAGTTGCGGCATCGGCGCATCCAGTGCATCGGCGATGGTTCTAAGAAGTTCAATCTCAGGCACGGCAGTTTTTCCATCCGCAAGTACCGTAAAGACACATGCCTTCAGTAATCCCCGCTTGATCTCAGGCGATGCGCGCTCAGCCTTTCGCAATGCATGATCAAGAACGGAGAGTGTGTCACCGCCAAGCTTCGGCATGGCAGGCATACGCCCCTCTTCGATAAAGATTCGCATTGCAGCCTCAAACACCTTCTCAGGCAGCAGGTGACTGCCATTACCGATCAGGATGGTTATGATCTCAGCAACATCATCGGCGATCTCCCCTGCTGCATCGAAATGCACCTTCATTGGTTTGGATTTCAGGAACGCGGGGTATAGGTGGCGCATCAGCATGCGCTGCATCATGTATTCGAACAGTCCGATTTTCCGGTCAGCCCGGATCAATGTGCTGATACAGCTGCGAAAGGCATTGAACTGCTCTACCGAAAGTGATTTCAGGGCGGGCAACAGCATCTCAAGCAGTGGCAAGCGAAGTTCGGGGCTCAGTTTTGCCACTATGGGCTGAATCTCAAGCATCTCCCGGAACACATTGGCATCGGCCTCCTGCTGCAACCGCCTCAGCTGAACCGTCCTGATTTTACTGCAACTATCGAGAAGCAAAGCATACATCGTGGCACGCGCTGTAAACGGGTCATGGGCAAAAGTGGCTAACCGATTCGGCATACGTGCCAATAAACTTTGTGCCTGCTGCAGTTCATTGCCACCGGGATTACCAATCGAGGCCATCACCGCATCAACACCGGCTGTAAGCCCTGCAGGCACCCCTTCACCACCTGCAAATGCACTCACCGCCTCATTCATCACGAACGCACTGCGGCTGGCTGAATCAACAGGTTTAAACTCTCCCTTAAAACCGGGATCCAGCCTGCGGATACGCTCGGCCAGCGGCGGATGCGTAGCCCACCAATCCCTGTTCTCCCATGATTTTACCGCATTACCGAAAAAGAAGTGGCTGGCCTGCTGGCTAGCGGCATGATCAATGCGCGAACCAGCCTTGTACCCTCCGATCACCTTCAGTGCACCGGCAATACCGGTTGGATTGCGGGTGAACTGCACAGCTGCCGCATCAGCAAGAAATTCGCGCTGTCGGGACACCGCACGTTTGATCATATCTGCAAAAACCGCCCCGATGGTACCCACAAGAAAGATCAGGAAACCGACCACAATCACCGCCGGATGCGTGCCTCGCCCGCGACCATAATGGCGAGACGAGTTTCTCGCCGTCATCAGCATGATGCCCGCATCGGATATCAACGTTATGCCAAACAGCAATCCCATCAGACTCATCTTCAGGCGCGTATCGCCATTAAGAATATGGCTGAATTCATGCGCAATCACCCCCTGCAACTCGTCACGACTGAGCAGTTCAACTGCGCCGTTGGTAACGGCAATCACGGCATCGGATCTACCAAACCCGGCAGCAAAGGCGTTAATGCCGCTCTGCTGCATCAGATAGACCGGCGGCACAGGCACCCCGGATGCGATTGCCATCTCCTCAACCACATTCAACAGCCGCCTCAAGAGCGGGTCATCACTATTCGCAGGCAGCCGCTTTGCGCCCAGCATCTCGGCCACCGCCGCCCCACCACCCTGCCTGAGCTGGTAAGTACGGTAGAGGCTGCCTGACGCCACGATGGCCACAGTAACGGTTATGACCCACAGAAAACGTTCAAAATCCCAAAACTCGCGGATCAGCCAGCCATTCTGCTGACTAATGAACATCTGGGTAATGAACAACCCCGCCGTCACCGCCACATAGACGGCCAGCACGATCACTGTAACGGAACAGATAAACAGCAGCACCAGGCGAGAGGTGTTACGACGGGCCTGCTCCTGCTGTCCAAAAAAATCTCTCATGGGTTGCTCTTTCCTGGATCGGCTGCAGTCAAAATGAATCCATTCGACGCTGTTTGAACTATTACACTCATTGGGTTAACAGCCATTGATGCAATGGACTTGTATCATGAATAGAAAACCGCGGCTTTAGAAGCTTACCTTCGGAGCCTGTTTCTCTTCCTGCGATTCGATGCGCCAGAGCGCGGCCTCCATGAAGCCAAACATCGGAGCCAGCATCACATCAGGAAAGGTTTCACGCTGGGTGTTATAGGCCATGACCTCATCGTTATAACTCTGGCGCGCAAAGGAGACCTTGTTTTCTGTCGAGGTCAGCTCTTCGGAGAGCTGCGCCATGGTCTGGTCCGCTTTCAGGTCGGGGTAATTCTCCATCACCGCGTTGAGATTCAGCATGGCACCACCGAGAGCTGCCTCTGCACCGATCAGTGACTTCATGGCCGCAGGGTTACCCGGATGGCGTTCTGCCCCTTTAATCGCCGCCAGCGCACTGTTCCGAGCCTCAATCACCTCCTGTAAGGTCTCATGCTCATGCTTGAGATAGGCCTTGGCTGTTTCCACCAAGTTGGGAATCAGGTCGTAACGTCGTTTAAGCTGCACATCGATCTGTGAGAAGGCATTCTTGAAACGGTTTTTCAGTTTCACCAGGCGGTTATAGACCATTACGATGTAAACAATCAGAAAAAGAACAACCCCCAGAACCACCAACAGTGTTGTCGCCATAATTACACCTCCTCTCTCTGAACATTATCCTCTACATAATAGAGGACGATAGCACCAGCTGCAAACAGGAGAACAATCACCAGAATCGAGAAACGGGCACTGCCCGTCAGATAGCTGGCCACCCCCATTAGCAGTGGTCCAAACACCGTAGCGAATTTACCCAACATATTGAAGAAGCCGAAAAACTCTGCCGACTGCTTTTTAGGAATAATACGCGCATACATTGATCGGCTCAAAGCCTGAATGCCGCCCATCACCAACCCGATCGCTGCCGCCAGCCAGTAGAAATCATTCGCATTTTGCATGGTTGAGCTCCAGATGCAGGCAGCCGCATAGACAGCAATACTGGCGATAATCACCCGCTTGGCACCAAACCTTCCACCCAGCCAGCCAGCCGCAAGGGCTGCGGGGAAGGCGATAAACTGGGTCATCAGCAGTGCTGAAATCAACACATTGGAGTCAAACCCGAGTGAGAGGCCATAATCGACAGCCATATGCGCCACCGTATTAACCCCGTCGATATAGAGGAAGTAGGCAATCAGAAAGAGCCATACCTGTTTCAATGAACGCAGATGATGGATGGTGTCACTAAGTTGATGGAAGCCTGCCCTGGCTGATGCCAGCCACCCCATACGCCCTGTCTCACCAGCTTCATGGACGTACAGGGCCACCGGAATCGTAAACAGGCCCCACCAGATCGCCACCGACAGAAATGACCAGCGTACAGCCTCAGCCTTGTCAGCAAGAAAAAACCAGTCGGGATGCAGTGTCATCACCACATTGATGGCAAATAGGATACCACCACCGATATAACCCAGTGCATAACCCAGCGCGGAGACCCGATCCAGATCACTGTGTTCGGCCACATCGACGATCAGGGCATCGTAAAAGACATTGGCGCCTGAAAATGCGATTGCCCCGAAGAGGTAGACCAGTACCGCCATGATCCACTGCCCCTCGCTGACCAGGAACAAGGCTGCAGTCATCACCACGGCAAGAGAGGTAAAGGAGAGCATCATCTGCTTCTTCAATCCGCCCTGATCGGCCATCGCCCCCAGCATCGGTGCCAGCAGCGCGATCACAAGGCCCGCCCCTGCATTAGCTACGCCAAGCCAGAAGGTGGACTCATTGGCTGTAAGGTCGCTTGCCCAGTACTGCTTGAAAAAAACAGGAAAAAAACCGGCCATGACCGTTGTGGTATAGGCCGAATTGGCCCAGTCGTAGAGCGCCCATGAGTAAATCGTCTTGCGATTACTTTTGATCATCTGTGTAACTTAAGTGTTAGGCCTGAGTTTGGCGAGGCAATTTGCCAAGCCTCTACTCCTTCGGCCAGCTGCCATCAGCATGTGGAATAATCCAGAGATGACTGAACCAGTAGTAGCTGCGGTAATTATCTCTTGCCGGGGCCGTGCAGGTGTATTTAGTTCGTCCGGCAGGAAGATCGGCTTCACTTACGAGCTCGAATATCCTCTTTTTCCTCTCCACCCATTTTATCTCCATCGGTTCGCCTGATGAGAGAAAGCAGCGCAGCGCCTGCGTTTTAAAACCGGCACTGCCCAACTGTGCCCGCAGTAGAGGCCGCCGCTGATCAGCCTTAAGCACATTATCTTCACCATGCAGCACCTTTACCGGCAGTGGCCTGCTGTTCACACGCAGGGCAAATGCCTTTTTGCCGGCATATCTCCCCATCATCGGAAAGCGCGGAATTGCTGCGATGTCGGAGAATGGAGAGACCACACCGGACTGTTGCGCCAATCCGGTATAACCAAGCATGACCACAAGGCTTTTCAGTTCCGGGCTAAACTCTCCGTAGGGGTAGGCCAGAAGCCGCGGCGCTGCACCGGTTTCAGCCTCGATGCGCTGCTGTGCCTTGGTGATATCGGCGCTTACCCGCTTCTCCCACTCCTGCGTGCTTTCACCTGCTAACCTGCGGATAAGGTGACCATGGCTGCTGGTATGGTTGAGTAGCTCCCCACCCATTTTCCTGACCTCCCTCAACTCATCCCAGTTCATATAGGCACCATAACGACGATCGATGGCCTGCGGATTAATAAAGATCGCGAACGGCCAGCCGCGTGCCTTCAACAGCGGAACAGCGTTCTGATAGATAGATTTGTAACCGTCATCGAAGGTGATAGCAGCGCTTTTTTCCGGTAACGCCTTGCCGGTAGCCACCCACTCCAGAAGCTGTGAGAGCGGCATAACATGAAATCCGTTGCGATCGAGGTAATTGAGATGTTCGGAAAACTCGACCGGGTTCACACTGGTCACCGCCGGAGTATCATCAGCAACATGGTGGTAGAGCAGGATGACAGCATGTTCGGCTGCTGCTGCAGGACTCAACCAGAGAAAGCCGCAGATAAAAGGGATAATCAGCGTCCAGACTCGAAACATATTAACCTCCTGATAACTCCCGTAACATACCATGCCACAGGCAGGAGATAGCGAAAAAAACGCCATCTAAAAAGAAACTGGGGGATTTCATGCGTGCAATCATACAACGGGTAAGCAGTGCAATGCTTGTGACCGATGACACCAAAGTGAAAAAGATCAGCAGAGGCATCGTTGTGCTCATCGGTGTGCAGAAGGGAGATAACGCCGCATCGGTCAGGAGAATGGCTGAACGGTTGACCAGTTACAGGGTTTTTCCTGATGCAGAGGGGCGCATGAATCTGAGCATCAACGATATTGGCGGTGATATTCTGCTTGTTCCCAACTTCACCGTTGCCGGCCGACACCAAAAAGGGAACCAGAGCAGGATTCTCAACTGCAGCAGAACCTTCTGAAGGCGAAAAACTGTTTCTGGAGCTGGCAGAAACTCTTACAAACCGTTTCCCCTCCCTGCAGACCGGCGTCTTCGCGCCAACATGCAAATCTCCCTCACCAATGATGGCCCGGTTACATTTATTCTGGAGAGCTGATACCTAGGAGGGGAATGTCACCGATTTAGCGGTGGACGCAAAACCCGCCTCCTTCTATGCTGTTCTCATGAATAAAACGGCACCTTACAGCAACGGCAGCCTGAACATGGAAAAGCGTTGAGTATCAACAGTAAAAACGCAGCCATCTTCGCCGGCCCTGCAGTTGCAACAGCCTGCCTACTGCTGGTCGATATCACAGGTCATCCCACCGCATCTGCCATGCTCGCCGTTGCGCTCTGGATGGCAATCTGGTGGATCTCTGAATGTGTGCCGCTGGGGGCGACAGCAATGATCCCGTTGGTCGCCTTCCCCCTGCTCGGCATTGCAGCAGGCAAGGAGATAGCCCCCCGCTACTTTAACAGCATCATTTTTCTCTTTATCGGCGGCTTCCTGATCGCCCAGGCGATGGAGAACTGCGGCCTGCATAAACGCATCGCACTGAATATGCTCAGCCGCCTGCATGCCAGCCCTCTGCAGCTGGCCATGGGCTTTGCCGGAGCAACGGCATTCCTCTCCATGTGGATATCCAATACTGCTACCGCCATGCTGATGGTAACCATTGCCCTGCCGCTACTGAAACGGCTGATGGAGGAGCATGATGCAGAAGAGATTGCCCCGGTGGCTGCCACCTTCCTGTTGATTATCGCTTACTCGGCTAACATCGGTGGTATGGGCACGCCTGTCGGCTCACCGCCCAACCTGGTTTTCCTTGAAAACATGCGTGTAAGCCTGCCCAACTCTGTTCCCTCGTTCCTTGAGTGGATGATGATCGGCATTCCGATGGTGATTGTCGGCCTTATCGTCCTTTTTGTCATTCTCGGCCCGAGGCTGGCGAAGCTGCCCTGGAAAGGATCGGATGGAACTCAACTTAAACAGTCCCTGCATGACTTGGGGCGCATGCGACTGGAGGAGAAGCTGGTTGCATGGGTACTTACCATTACAGCACTGCTCTGGATGACCCGTTCCGGCATCCAGAGCGAGGGACTGGATATTCCCGGCTGGTCCTCCCTGCTTCCATACAAAGGTGTAGATGACGGCACTGTTGCCATTTTCATGGCCTCGCTTCTCTTTCTGTTTCGCGGTGAAGAGGGTAGTGCCGTTCTCGGGCGCGAAGCCTTTTCCAAGCTGCCTTGGGATATTGTACTGCTCTTCGGTGGCGGCTTTGCACTTGCCTACGGCATGCAGCACTCGGGCCTCTCTTTCTGGATCGGCGAACAGTTAGAGTTCCTCAAAACCGTGCCGCTTCCACTGATGATGCTGGTTGTAGCCGTGGTGATCATTTTTCTGACCGAGATCACCAGCAACACCGCAACCACGCAGGTGATGCTGCCGATCCTTGCAGCTGCCAGCCTTGCCAATGGTCTCGATGCGATGTCGGTGATGCTGGTGGCCACCATCGGCGCCTCATGCGCGTTCATGCTGCCGGTTGCAACGCCGCCCAACGCCATTATCTTCGGCTCCGGCCTTGTGCCGATGCACGCCATGGTCAGGGCAGGTATTCGATTGAATCTGATTATGATTGTCGTGGTAACAGCCATGGTTTATCTCTTCCGCCCACTTCTACCTGCCATCTGAATTTTCGATCAACCTGATCAAATTTTATTGATTTACTAGCCGATTCAATCAGCTCAAGAATTCGCTCGCGGTTTCACAAAGCCGCCTTGATTTTCAGTGAAATTATGTCAGGAGAGCAACACATATGGGTCATCACGCATTTGATTACTCAATTTGGGAAAAGGGTGAAACCCCGAAGCAGGAAAAACTGAAACACAGCCAACGATTCGAACTGAAACAGCAACAGAAAAAGAAACGAGACTATGATGAGTGGGATGAGTGGGAGGATTAAACAGCATAACCAAGCTGGCTAAACTAAAACCCCAGAACTCCTTCCAGCCACAAAAGAATGAGGCCCCCTGATGTAGTCAGGGGGCCTCTTCATTTCACTTGCTGGTCACTCATAAGGTGCTGTTGATGCATATGGAAAAACGAAGCCTGAAAAAGAGATAAAACGATTAACAAGAAAGGTAAGAGCCTCTTTTGCTTAGACTTCAACTACCATTCGATACTCAACCCCTCTCTGGCCAGTGCGATCTCTGGCACATCAACAGTGAGACTCTCCAGACTCTCCTTGAAAACCGCCTCCAGCGCATCATCACTGCGCGTCGGTTCGTGGTGGGTCAGGAACAGCCGTTTCGCCTGCGCCTTCTCGGCCATCTTCATACAACTCTGGAAGGTGCCGTGTCCCCACCCTTTCTTGGAGGGGTACTCAGCCTCAGTATAAGAGGAGTCTGCAATCAGAACATCCACACCTTGAATCTGTTCAAGGAAATCGGCTTCGTTTTGCTCCAGAAGAGACTGGTACATATCGAACTCATCATCTTCCGGATCATAAATATTATACGGCTTCTCATAATCGCCTGTAAAAAACATCGATTTGCCACGGCAATCGATCCTATAACCGAAATTGACCACCGGATGATTCAGCAGTACAGGTGTGATGGTAACCTCACCGAGGGTAACCTTTTCCCCCTCTTTCAGAGAAACATAATCAATTTTTGCATTCAGCTCACATTCTCTAATCGGAAAAAATCGATACTGCAGCTGCACACTGAGAATCTCATCGATGCTGTTATGGGTAATCGGATCAGAAGCACCATAAATTGTGGCACGATTATTCGGTACAAACAGAGGGATGAAAAATGGCAGCCCCTGAATATGGTCCCAGTGAGGATGGGTATTGAAGATATGAGCATGTAACGGAAATTCACCAAACAGCGTCTGTGACAAAGGAAAGATACCGGTTCCGGCATCGAGAATAATTAGGTGCCCATCATCGGTTCTGACTTCGATACAGGTCGTATTGCCACCATATCGAACCGTGTTAGGTCCCGGCGATGGAATCGAACCGCGCACACCCCAGAAACAGACCTTCATCCGCGCACCGCACTGATAAGCCTGCCAACCTCATCCGGAAGCCCCTGCATCTGCGCCACCACATCCTCAAGAGTGCATTCCAGACGCCGACTCATGATTTCGGAAAAATCGCCGACATATGGGTCTCCGTTATCTCCAAGCTGCATTGCCTTTACGACAGTGCTTGCAGCTGCCACGGTCAATGTCAGGTCAGATGAATCCTTGTTACAATCTAACTGCGTTCTGATGCAGTTCACCAGCTGCTCAGGCAACTTCCAGCTCTCGGCAAGCATAGCCCCCACCTCCGCACTGGATATACCCAGATGCTCCATTTCGACTAACTTCAGTGGCAAACCCTTCTCTTTAGCTTCACGAATGAGCTTTCCATAGGTCGCCGGTTCAAACTGGATAAACACCGCTTTGCCAAAGTCATGCAGCAGGCCAGCGACAAAATGGTCGGAAGCATCACGGATATGGAGCTTGTTCTTCGCCAGCCACTGGGCAACTGACGCAGTGGCAAGTGAATGCGTCAAAAAATCTGACATCTTTAGTTCAGGAATACTCTGCCTTGGCAGTGCATCGATCGTGGCGACACTGACAGCAAGGTTCTTAACCGTATTCAGGCCAAGATAGACCAGCGCATGCTGAACCGACGAAACATTCCGGGACAATGCAAAAAAGGCAGAATTCACCATCTTCAGGATTTTCATGGTCATCACCGGATCGCGCTCAATCACCTTCACAAGATCCTTGGGAGAGCAGTTGATGTCGGTGGTAATCTCTATGATCCGGCACACGCTTTCGGGAAACGCAGGCATGGAGTCCACCATGATCGTTAAACGCCGTTTTAAATCTTCACCACTATTAGTCGTTGTCATGTGCCCTCAGAGCAAGAATCATACCGCATTGATCATCAGGTTCGCACCTCTTAGAGCCGCTACCAGAGTTGCAAAACTTACGCATTAAGTTAACTCGACACAAGGGAGGCGATACTGTCAGGCGAGCGTTCTATGCCATTTTATCGGGTAGAAGAAACCCTTCAAGAACTACTAGAATTCAGGTGCAGAGAAACACATTTAATAAAACTCGGCATAAAACAGGGTAGCCATAACATTGACATCGGAGCCCCCCCTTCCTAACGTCGCGTCACTTTTCGAAACAAGGATTTCTCATGTCAACCACTACCCAGTCACAAAAAGATTTCGAACAGGCCTGCAAGCTGCTTCCGGGTGGCGTCAATTCACCTGTTCGCGCCTTCAAGTCGGTCGGCGGCACCCCCCGCTTCTTTGCCAAAGCCAGTGGTGCCTATGTCTGGGATGTCGATAACAACCAGTACATCGATTATGTCGGTTCCTGGGGTCCGATGATTCTTGGCCACACCCACCCCGATGTCGTCAAAGGCGTACAGGAGACTGCCGCGCTCGGCATGAGCTTCGGCGCACCGTGTGAACTGGAGATCGATCTGGCACAGCTTGTGATCGATATGGTGCCTTCGATTGATGTAGTCCGTTTTGTAAACTCAGGATCTGAAGCAACCATGAGTGCGCTGCGACTGGCGCGTGGTTTCACTGGCCGTGATAAGTTCATCAAGTTTGACGGCGGTTACCACGGTCATGCCGATGGCTTTCTGGTTAAAGCTGGTTCCGGCGCAGCGACCTTTGGCGAACCTGACTCTGCAGGTGTACCTGCTGATTATGCCAAGCTGACCCTGACTGCTCCATTCAATGATATTGAAGCGGTGAAAAATCTCTTCGCCGAGAACAAGGGTGAAATTGCCTGCATCTTCGTTGAACCTGTACCGGGCAATACCGGTGTAATGCTGCTCAACGACAACGGTTTCCTGCAGCAGCTGCGTGACATCTGTGATGCTGAAGGCGCTCTATTGATCTTTGACGAGGTGATGTGTGGTTTCCGTGTCTCTGCCGGTGGTGCACAGGAGCGTTTCGGTATCATGCCTGACCTCACCTGTCTGGGTAAAATTATCGGTGGTGGCCTGCCGGTCGGCGCTTACGGTGGTCGTGAAGAGATCATGCGTAAGATTTCTCCCGATGGCCCTGTCTATCAGGCAGGTACACTTTCCGGCAATCCACTGGCTATGCGTGCGGGCATTGAAACACTCTCTCGCCTGCGTGTACCGGGCTTCTATGAGGATCTGGAGCGCAAAACCACCCGTCTGGTTGAAGGCCTGCTGGAAGGTTGCAAGGCTGCCGGTGTTCCTGCCGTAGCTAATCAGGTTGGTGCGATGTTCACTGTATTCTTTACCGAGCTTGATGCGGTCACCTGCTGCTCCGATGTTAGTAACCACTGCGACCTAGCCTTCTTCGGTAAGTTTTTTAACGCCATGCTCGATGAGGGCGTTTACCTCGCCCCATCCCAGTATGAAGCCGCATTTATGTCGGCAGCCCACACCGATGCAGATGTAGAAAACACCATCGCCGCAGCCTCTCGTGCACTCGCGAAGCTGACAGCATGAGCCTGCTCGAAAAAATCAAGTTCAACGAAGCAGGACTCGTTCCTGCTATCGCACAGGATGCAGCCACTGGCCGCGTGTTGATGATGGCCTGGATGAATGAAGAGGCACTTGAGCAGACTCTGGCAACAGGCTTTGCCCACTACTACTCCCGCTCCCGTAGCAAGCAGTGGAAAAAAGGTGAATCCTCGGGACACGTGCAGAAGGTGATTGATATGTTTCTCGACTGTGATGGCGATACCCTGCTGCTTATCATCGAGCAGACCGGCCCCGCCTGCCACACCAACCGTAAATCCTGCTTTTACAAACAGCGTCAGGATGGCGAGTGGATTACCATTGAGGAGCCCATCATATGAGTGATATTCTGAAAGAGTTAGCGGCCATACTGGAAGCGCGCAAGTCCGAATCACCTGACTCCTCTTATGTAGCCTCCCTCTACGCCAAACCGGATAAAATGCTGGAGAAGATCGGTGAAGAAGCAGTGGAAACGATCATTGCTGCTAAGAATGAGGATCGTGAACAGATCATCTATGAAACCGCAGATCTCTGGTTCCACTCTATGGTGATGCTGGCCCAGAAAGGGTTATCACCGGATGATGTTCTCAATGAACTGGCCCGCCGCTTTGGCGTTTCGGGGCACGATGAAAAGGCATCTAGAAAATAGCCTGACGACAAACAATGGGATGGAGTTAAAGAAATTCAGCCAAGGAGAAAGCATGGACAATACCTGTTCTAAAACCATACCTCCGAGATCTTTAGTTCACTCGCTGCCCGATTGCGCCTGATTGTATGTCACTGAACATCCCACGATAAATTTTGGAACCGCAACTCCTCTCCATTCATTACAGTGACCCGCTCTGGATAGCTACCGCTTTTCTGTGTGGGTTAGTGATCAGCCGGGTGGGTCTGCCGCCGATGGTCGGCTTTCTGGCAGCAGGATTTTTGCTCAACGCTCTGGGGGTGGAAGGTGGTGATTTCCTCAATGTCATGGCAGATCTTGGCATCACTCTGCTGCTATTCTCCATTGGTCTCAAGCTCAAGATAAAGTCGTTAGTCAGGCCCGAGGTGTGGGGTGTCGCGACACTACATATGGGCATGATCACGCTTCTGGTCGCCGCCATAATAATGGTACTCTCATATACCAGCCTGCCGCTTATTTCCGGCGTTGATATAGGGACAGCCCTACTCATCGGTTTCGCCATGTCTTTCTCCAGCACAGTATTCGCGGTAAAGATCCTCGACGAGATGGGTGCGACGAATGCCAGACATGGGCAGGTCGCGATTGGTCTGTTGGTGGTGCAGGACATCGCGGCAGTCGTATTTATTGCTGCCTCAATGGGTAAGTTACCTACGCCATGGGCGATGGCGTTGATTGGGCTGATTCCCCTGCGCTTCCTGATTTACAGGATACTCGACAGAGTCGGACATGGTGAGCTGCTGATTCTGTTCGGTATTGCACTAGCACTGGTCGGCGCGGATATCTTTGAATTGGTCGGTATCAAGGCAGATGTCGGAGCGCTGGTATTCGGGATGATGCTTGCAAACCACCCTAAAGCCAACGAGCTGTCGAAAGCTCTGCTTGGCCTCAAGGAGTTGTTTCTGGTGGGGTTCTTCCTCAGCGTCGGCATGACTACCCTGCCGGGTTGGAGTGAAGCGCTCATTGCGTTGCTGTTCGTCCTGATCTTGCCACTAAAAATAGCGATCTATTTCGGGCTCTTTAACCTGTTTCGCCTCAGGTCCAGCACCTCATTGCGCGCCTCACTCAACCTTGCAAACTACAGTGAGTTTGGTCTGATTGTCGGTGCTATAGCTGTCTCGGCAGGATGGTTACCAACAGAGTGGCTCGCTGTTTTTGCTGTCGTGATGTCGATCTCATTTATCGTTTCAGCACCATTGGTGAATGTCCGGGATAGGCTATATCAGGTATGGCGCCCATGGCTCAAACGGTTCGAACGCTCAGAGCGTCTTCCCGGAGAAGAGAACCTGGAGTTGGCGAGCATTAAGGTGGTGGTGTTCGGCATGGGGCGGATGGGAACTGCGGCCTACAACGTATTAGAGCCGGACTATGCTGCTAGCCTAATCGGTGTGGAGATAGAGCAGGAGAAGGCTATTAAGCACTCTGCAGAGGGGCGAAATGTCGTTAGCGGGGATGCGACCAATCCAGATTTCTGGACTCGCGCACCGGAATTGCTCGACAAACTGGAGTGGGTATTGCTGACCTTACCATCACAAAAGGCAAATATGGATGCCGCATTGCGACTTAAAGAGATGGGATATCAGGGGCGTATCGCTGCTACGACAAAATTCCGGGATGAGGAAGATGCTTTGAAGGCTATTGGCGTCGACCACACTTTCAATATCTACACCGAAGCTGGCTTGGGGTTCGCCAATGAACTACAGACTTTCGTGGGTAAATAGGTATTGAACCGACTCAATAACAGGAATTCACAGCACCGCCCATATACCCAACCATTATTGATCACAGATAGACAATTATTCCATGTCTGGCATACATATTGCAGGAACGCTAACCAGTGCAGTATAATCAGCACTATGACTTAATCTGCCGGAGGCGAGAGTGAAATATTGGATATTATCTCTTCTCTCAATCACATATTTCACACTGTTTCCTCTCCTGCTGCATGCAGATGAATCGGCTTTACTAGTATCGGGTAAAACCAGCTATTCATCCCAGACCAAATCGCTGTTCACACCCAAAGAAATGAAGTGGCTAGAGAGCAAACAACCTATTACTTATGTTTATGACCCGGACTGGGCTCCATTTGAATGGAAAAATGATATTGGCAATCACACCGGTATTATCTCTGATGTTTTAAACCTTATTAAGCAGAACACAGGTATCGAATTCATAGCTGTTAACACTGATACATGGGAAGAGTCAGTAGAACTCGTTAAAAGCGATAAAGCAGATATGTTCAGTGCTATAACCCAAAACAGCGCCAGGGAGGAGCACCTTTATTTCACATCTAGGGATATCTACTCATACCCTGCTGTTCTTATTACCAACTTTGATGATAAAGGTGTTTATCTCGACCCTGCAAAAGACTTTAAAGGAAAAACGATTGGTGTTGTTAAAGGCAGTGGTCTGGGGCAATACATCAAAGAGAAATACCCTGAGCTTGAATTCGTAGAACTTCCTGCCACACATGATGGATTTTCATCCGTACAAGACGGTAAGGTTGATCTGTTTGCCATCAATACAGTTACAGCCAAATATTATATAGAAAAGCAGGGATTTGATGATCTGAAAATTGCCCTGAAACTTGATTACCTCTATCACCTGAAAATTGCCCTGCGTAAGGATTTACCAGCTGAGATCATATCAATTTTAGATAAGTCACTGGCTCGCATCAGTGAGGAAGAGCTGAATGATATTTTCAACAAATGGACAGAGATATCTACTGAACACCATACTGACTGGAAACTCCTGCTTCAGATTGCTGCTACCCTGTTTATTGTCATTATATTTCTAATCATCAATAACCGAAGATTAAACATGAAGGTGAAAGCCCGAACAGAAGAACTCTCAACTGCAAACATTGAACTTGGCAATGCACTCAAGGAGATAAAAATCCTGCGCGGAATCATCCCAATCTGCTCTTATTGTCACAGTATTCGGGATGACAAAGAAACATGGCATAGGTTAGAAACATATTTATCAAACCATTCAGACGCCAGGTTCAGTCATTCCATCTGCCCAGAGTGCGCACCTAAAGTGCTTTTAGAAGCTCGTCTTGATGAAGAGGCACCCTGAAAGTAATCACTTCAAGCCTCTCCATTAGAGGTCATTCAGGTTCCTGATTCGTCAATTCATACCTATTCCTGTAGGATGCCGATCCTCGTAGTGAATTAGTTGACTCACGCATGCTGCGTTTAACTGATTTATACAGGAGTTTCATGTCTTCACTACGCGTTCGCTACCAAACCATGGAGTTTGGCCCTGCGGACATCCACGTCCGAACTTTAAGGGACAAGCAGGAGTTCTCTGACGATACCGGCATTGCCGAAAAGTTAGGGATTTCGTCCTCTACATGGCCACTGTTCGGTATCATCTGGCCTTCAGGGCAGGTGCTCGCACATCTCATGTCCGATTATCAAATTGCAGGAAAACGAATTCTGGAGGTCGGCTGTGGCATTGCGCTCTCATCTCTGGTGCTCAATCAACGAAATGCCGATATTACCGCTACAGATTACCACCCTGAAGCCGGAAACTTTCTTCAGGCAAACACTGAACTCAACGATGATAAAGACATCCCCTTTATTCGCACTGGATGGGAAGATAAAGATGATGGTTTAGGTGAATTCGATCTCATTATCGGCAGTGACCTGCTCTATGAGCGAGGCCATGCTGAAATGCTGTCAGAATTTATTGATCATCATGCCAAACCACAATGTGAAATAATCATTGTTGATCAAGGACGTGGGCATCATGCCCGCTTCAGCAAACAGATGGTGAAGCTTGGTTATTCGCATAGTCAGGGCAGGCCAGAAAACACCGAAGGGTATCTGGAAAAACCACTCCCAAAAGGACAGGTACTGCGCTACCAGCGCTAGCTCCACCGTACTCCCTATGATTTGATACCCGCTTAAGTTCACTGCAAGATAACGATCAAATGAAGAACCCAAACAGAGAGACGGCGTCCAATCTTGAGGAACTTCCGAATATAGGAAGGGCCATTGCTCGTGACCTCCACTCTATTGGAATTAACCATCCCAAAGAACTGATCGCGAAAAACCCTTTTCAACTTTATGATCAGCTTTGCCGCATATCAGGAAAAAAGCATGACCCCTGTGTAATTGATGTGCTTATGTCGGCCATCCACTTTATGGAAGGCGGCGAGCCACTGCCTTGGTGGTCATTTACAGATGAGCGCAAGAATACCGGCAATGGCACGATTGACTTCAGCATGCACAGAACCAAGCATCGCCTGCTAAATTTATCACCTGATGCAACCGATGTGGTGGCTTCATCCGAAGGAACATTAATCATGAGCATAGAAAAAGAACTGCAGACACGTAGCGAATCCAAATGTGAATTGTGTGGTGCTACCGATGAACTGGGTGTCTACGAAGTGCCCCCTACCTCTGATGGCAGTGCGGATCAGTGTATCTTGGCTTGCGAAATCTGTCGTGGGCAGATTGAGAACCCGGACACGGTAGATGCAAACCACTGGCGCTGCCTGAATGATTCCATGTGGAGCCAGGTGCCTGCGGTGCAGGTTATGGCGTGGCGCATGCTTACGCGCCTGCGTGCTGAGGGCTGGCCTCAGGATCTTCTCGATATGATGTATCTGGAAGATGAAACCCGTGCCTGGGCTGAAGCAGGTAGCGCCGAGGCTGTTGAAGAGAAGATTATTCATCGCGACAGCAACGGTGCAGTGCTTGAAGCCGGCGACACAGTAACACTGACTAAGGATCTTGATGTAAAAGGTTCAACCATTACGGCCAAGCGCGGCACGGCAGTACGTAATATCCGCCTTGTTCAGGATAACGCAGAACAGATCGAAGGACGCGTTGATGGCCAGCAGATCGTGATTCTGACCAAGTTCGTGAAGAAATAGAGCTGAACAAACTTCTAACCACAAGTACGCACATCCGCCCCGCTGTCCTGCAGGCTGCGGGGCGGATAGATGCATTCAAGCAAACCATCTTTGATTATCACTGCTCCCTTGTTACATTTCAGAACATGCCGGATTTATTACTGTCGCAAAAAGGGAGAACATCATGACTGACTGCCTATTTTGTAAAATTGCTGCCGGGGATATCCCCTCGAACAAGGTCTACGAGGATGAGAATTTCTTCGCCTTTCACGACATCCACCCCAAATCGCCGATCCATGTGCTGGTCATTCCGAAACTCCATCTGCAAAGCCTGGCCGATGCTACAGAGCAGGATACCGCGCTGCTCGGTCTGATGATGGATCGTGTGCGCCACATTGCCGATGCCGAATTGAAGCTTGGTGTTGGCTACCGTGTTGTCATCAATGTGCGTGAAGGTGGCGGCCAGGAAGTAGATCACATCCATGTCCATATTCTGGGCGGCAAGAAACTTCCATTTTGAAAAATCTGCCACTTTGAGCTTTCGCCCTAAACGCCCCCGCTCTAAACTCAAGGGAATACATGGAGATCTGTCCGAAATTCTCGGTGAGGAATCGCTGGGAAAACTGATGGGTATGGCACGCCTGCGCCGGGCATGGCCCGATATTGTCGGTCCCATGATGGCCACTCGAACTGAACCGATTGTGATCGAACCTATTGCCGATGATGGCTTCTGCCTCTGGGTTGCGGTTGATCACTCGATTATGGCACAGCAGATTCGATTCCTGCGCGATGATATTCGCAAGGCTTGCTTCAAACATGCGAAGATCGCCAACCTGCATAAAATCAGCACCCGCCTACAGCCGGGAGCAGGCATCAAACCCAAAGCGCCAAAACCTAAGGGCAGGCCTCTGAGCTTTAGTGAAAAACGCAGGGTTGCACAGGATGTCGCAGCCATTAAGAATCGCGACCTGCGAAGAGCTGCATATCAGGCTCATATCGCTGAAGTCGCATACGGGATGAACGAGGAGAATAGATGAAAAAACTGATTACAATGGCGATGATCGCCATCTTCGGCATCATGATTTCAGGCGTAGATATGGCTGATGCCAAACGCTTCGGCATGGGTTCAAGCTTTGGCAAACAGCGCATGAGCCAGCCTAAGTCGAACAGCTTTTCACAGCAGAAAGCAGCACCGCAGAAGCAGTCTGCCGCTGCTGGGCAGCGTGGTAGCGCCCGTACAGGCATGATGGGAATGATTGGCGGCCTGGCCCTTGGTGGCCTGCTCGGCGCCATGTTCTTTGGCGGCGCATTTGAAGGCATCAACATGTTCGACATCCTGTTAATCGGCGCCGGCATCATGCTGCTGATGTTCTTCCTGCGAAAACGTGCAGCAGCTGCACAACAATCCGCTTATTCAGGCGGCGCGAGATATAGTGAGCCTTCCGTCAGCTCTTTTCCGGGCAGCAACAGCGATGCTGATGCCGTACAGGAGGAGTTCGATTTTCAGGATCAGAGCCGCGAGCCAGTCGGCAGTGCTGTGCGTCCTGAGGTTGATGCGAACCATTTTGTTCCTGCAGCCAAAGAGATATACATACGTATGCAGAAAGCATGGGACTCCGGTGACATCGAGGATATCCGTAAGTTCTGCACCCCTGAAATTGCCGATCGCATATCCCGCGATATGAGTCCAAACAGCGAGAACCGCACTGAGGTTGCTACGCTCAATGCCGAGATTGCTGACAGCTGGATTGAGTCGGATATGGAGTGGGTAGCAGTAAACTACTCCGCCATGCTGCGTGAGCAGACAGTGGATCACACCGGAGCCACGGTTGAAGACCAGACGGCTGAGGTCAACGAAGTTTGGATTTTCCAGCACACCCCGAATTCGGATGATCCAACCTGGTATCTGGCTGGGATTCAGCAAGCCCACTAATCAGGCAGCTCAAACTCAAGTAAAAAGGCTGGCGGGGAATCCCGACCAGCCTTTTTTATTCATCTCAAACTCTGATCATTCTTTTGGGTCATTCACCTCATCGGAGTTGTCTCCCTCTTTGGGGCTCTTCCGTATCATCAGATTAACCATAACCAGGCCGATAAACCCGACAGTGGCAATCAAGCTTGAAAGGATCAGCCATATGAGCCTTAAAGCCTCAGCACTGAGGAACCAGCCCACCAGAAACAGGATAACTCCAATACTATAGGGAATAAGCAGAGCCCAGCCGCCTTTTTCAATGCACGTTTTCATCATGCCGCTCTTCTCGCAGCAATCCATACAATGCTTCATCATGCTGCCCATCTTCTTGCCGCATCTAGAGCAGACCTCTTTCACTGGGCCCATCTTCTCGCCACATGTCTCACAGGCCTCTTTTACGGCATCCACTTTCTCGCCGCATGACGCGCAGAATTTCTCAAAATCGCTTTGTTCGCTTACCGGGGGAACTTTCTCGTTAGGATCAGGACTCATAATTCAATCCTCCTGTACATATTATTATAGCAGCTGCACCATGATTTTGCTGACGGTGGCAATAAAAAACCTGACAGGCAATAGAGATATTTTCTCCAATCTGCTAAAGTAAAGGTGTGGCTGTAACTTATTCAATAATAACTGTTTGATTCAAGGAGGGTAAGGTGTTCAACTTACGACGCATCCAGACTTTCATTTCTCAGGCAACGCCCCTGCTTGTTGCTGCAGTTCTTTGCTTGCCCGCTTCAGCTCAAGCAGAAGCTGTCGGCCAGTTCTCCGCAACCCTAAACAAGGTTGATCATCTCCGAACAGGTGCAACCGAAGCGGTAGAGGCAAAGGTCGGCAGTGGTGTGGAACTTAAGGATCTCGTCACAACACTGGAGCGATCCCGGGCACAGGTTACCTTCGTGGACGAGACAGTGCTCAGGATTGCCTCCTCCTCTCAGGTTGAAGTTACCGAATTCATGTTTGACAACAGTAAGCTGCAGAGTGGCTCCATCAAAATGATACGTGGCACACTGCGCTCAATCGTTCACCATACCGATGCTGGAGATGCCCAGTTTGAAGTGAGAACCCCTACGGCGGTAGCAGCAGTTCGAGGAACGGATTTTTTTACTATTGTGATGGGAAACATCACCCGATTTGTCTGCAATCAGGGACAGGTTGAGATCAGGAATATCAATCCCGGCGTGGCTGGCGCGCAGATGTGTGCTATCGGACAAACCGTGGATGTCAGTCAGGGCCAGCCCCCAACACCGCCAAGCCCTACCGACCCAAAGCTTCTTGATCAGCTGATTAAGGCTACAGACATAGCTACGCCAACAGCGGGTGATCCCTCCCCTCCACAGGGTCCTGGAGGAGTGGAGGAAGTCGTAGCGGCAACTGAAGGAACGGGTGTCGGCGCAGCTGCAACAGCTCTGGGCGTTGCAGCCATAGGTGCAGTTGCAGTAGGTAGTGTCTCTACTGGCGGAGTGCCAACAGGTGCAATTCCGGGTGCTGTCACAGTTACTGTTGAGGACTCCATCTATGTGATGCAGGCATGGATGCCACCTCCTGCAGGGGGAGCAATCACAATGACCTATGGTGTTCCTTCAGGTTCTGATGCCGGCAATGTCATGACTGTCACACGCAATGCAGGTGGCAATATCACAAGCGTCAGAATTCAGGGTACGCATGCAACTAACTTACCTTTCGCAACAGCTACGGGAGCATTCGACTACACCTTCAACACTGCGGTGGCCACCAATGAGCTTGCACTCGGTGGTGCCGCTACAGATAGCCCCGCTGCAGTGGGAGCAGGTCCCAACTCGGTCGTCATCAACCAGATTGGAAACCTACCCGCTGTAACAGGTTATCAATATGCCTCACTATTCCACTGGGGTGTCGAGACAACCGCTACGCCAGGAAACTGGCTGGCAGGTATCGGCGTATTCGGCACACTGACACCTGTAGCTTCGGTTCCTGCTGTAGGCACTGCCACCTATGCCGGCCTTGCCCAAGGTTGGTACTATCCGCCCGCAGCCACGCCACCAGCAGGTCTTCCTACAGTAGAATCACTCTTCACAGCTGACCTGACCGCCAATGTAGACTTTGCTTTAGGGGAGATGGCAATCACCACTATAAACTCACAAACATCACCAGTTGGTGGTCCTCTAGCATACACCGCGGCTCCAAACCTGAATCTGGCCGCGCCAGTAGTGCTTCTTAACGCCGGAGCCAATCGCAACACATTTACAGCCATAGAAACTGTTACAAATCCAGCAGGCATGGCAGGTACTATTCAGGGGGGGTTCTTTGGGCCAGCCACCAAGGCACCTCTAACAGGAGCTAACAATGTACCAGCCAATATCGGTGGCAGCCTTACCCTTACGGGTGGCGGAGCTTCAATGGTGGGTGTATTCGTCGGTCAATAAGCTGCAACGACTGAACATTGAGGGAGCGGCCTTGTAAGGAGGCCGCTTTTCTAGGGAGGGGAAAATGCTTGTTCGGATGTTGGGGACACTGGTGATATGCGCCATTCCTTTTTCTGGTTATGCCGAAGAGTCCGTATCTACATCCATCCCGACAGCAGGTGTTGCATCGTCCCCCGAGAAAACTCATCTTAATAACTACTCCCAAGCCACCCCTGAGGAGCTTGCACAGGTCGCCACACAGCTGCTGGTAGAGGGAAATCCTGAACTGGCAGGCATTGTAGTGGCAGAGCTGCTAAAGAAACCGAGCCCACCTATGCAGGCATTGTTCATCGCAGGAAAACTGGCTGAACTGCGCGGTGACTGGAAAACAGCCATCAAGTTCTACCGCACCATGCTTGAACGTGATTCATCTGTTCTGCGCGTGCGACTGGATCTGGCCCGCGCGCTGCTCATGATAGGCGATACCGAGGCATCCCAGCACCATTTCCAGCGTGTACTCGGCGAGCCGGGACTACCTGAAGGCGTACGCAAAAATGTGCTTCTGTTTATCAACCAGATCGAACGCCTCACCTTCAGCCAGATGCTCTCATTTGAAATCCTTGGCGACAGTAACGTTAATCAGGCTACGGCAAGTGAAGCTGTCATCATTGGCGGCCGTCGCTTTGTCCTCAGTCCCACTGCAAGACAGCAGAGCGGCAAAGGCATTGGTATCAACTGGCAGGGACAGTACCGCTTTGGTGAATCGCGGCAATTCAGCCTGCGCGGTATCGTACAGCACCAGAACTACCCATCTACCAACCAGTACAACCTGACCTATCTGATGGGATTTACGGGCTGGACGATGCAGTGGAGTCCGGGCCACTCAACATCCTTTGAAGCCGGCTGGCATGCTTCATTCTATGGCGGCCGCGACCTGTTCGACGGCGCAGCATTCCGCATCTCTGACCTCTATCGCACGATTGGCGGCTGGACCGTGAATCCTGCCATCGAGAGCAAACAACTGCGTTATCCCGATTACCCACTTCGCGATGGCTGGCAGCACTGGCTGACACTGGATACCTCCAAGGCTACCGCGAGTGGTATTGTGTGGAATGCTGGCGCAAGCATCGGGCGCAATAGCGCACGCGATGATATTTATAATTTCATCTCATCCGGAGCAAAAGCGGGCGTTTCCGCAGAGCTACCTTTGAAACTGAATGCCTCGTTGATGCTTGATTATCTGGAAACCCGTTATTCGTTGGCTGACCCCTTCTTTGGTAAAAAAAGGCAGGAAAAGAAGCAATCGGTAGAGCTTGCCATTACCACGCTGGCGTTAAGCGTGGGCGGCTTTGCACCTAGAATCATGCTTGGTCATGTGAAAAATCGGTGTAACATTGATCTGTATCGGTATCAGAGAACATATGGCAAGGTATCATTTGTACGCGATTTTTGATCTCTATTTTGTTAATCGGGCAAATTATCTCCTGCCCTGAGGGGTGGCGTTATGGCCGGAAACAACAGCAATGAAACACCCACTGACCTGCTTCTTGTCTTCATGAGGCTGGAGTAATATGCGGGCAGTTAAGCAAAAAAGCCCCTACTTCCTGCTGGCCTCGATGATTGTTGCCGTTGCCATCTTTGTAACGGTCAGTCCGCCCATGTTTGTCGACTACCTGGAGTCCAAGACGTTCGACATCCGCACCTTGCTGCGCGGTGAACGGTCAGTCAGGCCTGACATTGCCATCGTTGCCATCGATGACAAGACACTGGAGCAACTCGACCTGAATATCTGGACTCGGGAATATATGGCCGCACTGGTCGATAAACTTGCATTAATGCAACCGAAGGTGATCGGCATTGATTACCTCTACCAGCTTCCGGAGATGAACAAAGGGCTGCAATCAGTCCGCGAACTCAATCTGGCTTACCAAGCCTTGCCACAGGCGGATAAGGCTTTTCTTGGAAAGCTGCAAACACTGGAGCAGCTCAACGATGTTGATGCGGCTTTGATTAGGGCTGTCAAAAAGGCAGGAAATGTTGTTCTGGCCTTTGCTCCGCATGTATTCGAAGCCATGTCATCGGTTGACAGCAAGCAGGTATCTCAGCTTCCGGAGTACATGCCATGGTATGCATTCATGCTGACCAAGCCTGGCCCAGCCTACAAACCAGTAGTGGCTCAAACAGCCCTGACCCCATTTGAAGGACTGGCAGAGGCGGCTGCATCTATCGGCCACGTCTACTCCCTTTACGATCAGGATGGAGCCATTCGCTGGGAGCCTCTTTACGTCAAAATCGGTCCGGATATTTATCCTTCGTTTGGACTTGAAATCGCAAGAATATTCAAAGAACTGAGACAGCAGGATGTGAAGGTAATCACTGGTGACCGGATCATTCTGGGAGAGAAGATTGACCTGCCAACGGATATTTCCGGCCGTATCCTGATCAACTATCCGGGCAAGCGCAAAAGGTTCACCACCTATTCGGCCATCAATATCCTTGAAGGAACCATTCCCGTATCTGAACTGAAAGAGAAAATTGTATTGATCGGTGCCACAGCGCTTGGCACTGGCGATATCCATGTCACGCCATTTACCGAACTAGCCGGTGTTGAGAAGCAGGCCACTGTGGTTGAAAACATTCTCAGTCTCAATTACATGGTGAAAGAGGAGATGACTACGCTGATTGATATAGGCGCGATCATCTGTTTTGCCTTCGTTATGGCGCTGGTCGTCCCCTACTTCGGTGCATTCGCAAGCGGCCTCTTCTTCGGATTTCTTCTTATTGTCTATCTCGGACTCACTCAGTACGCATTTGTGGCCCATAACATCTGGGTGCATGTGGTTGTGCCAGCACTCACCTTGAGCATTCTTTATACAACCTTGACGACCTACCGCTTCTTTACTGAAGAGAACAGAGCAAGGCATATTCGCTCGATTTTTTCCAGTTATACCACTGAGAAGGTAGTTGATGAGATGATTGAACATCCAGAAATGCTGAAGCTTGGCGGCGTGCGTAAAAATGTAACCGTACTTTTTTCTGATGTGCGCGGTTTCACCACCTTTTCGGAGAATCATACGCCCGAAGAGGTAGTAGAGGTATTGAACGAATTCCTGGCGGCAATGACCGATGTGATTATGCACTGGAATGGAACGCTCGATAAATTTGTCGGTGACGAAATTATGGCTTTCTGGGGCGCTCCGGGGGAACAGGAAAACCATGCTGAACTGGCCACGCACTGCGCGATGCATATGCTGCATCGCCTCTATGAGCTACAGGAGAAGTGGGAATCTGAGGGTAAGGAGAAACTGGATATTGGTATTGGTCTGAACAGTGGTGAGGTAGTTGTCGGCAATATCGGCTCCGAATCCAAGAAGATGGATTACACGATCATTGGCGATGCGGTAAACCTGGGTGCACGCGTTGAGGCCTTAACCCGCAACTTCAATGTCCATCTGATGATCACCGAGTTCACCTTAGCCGAGATCAGCCACCTGTTGCCTGATGAAAATGGCAAAGGAAAAGAGGGTGGTCTGGGACACCTGCAACCCAGGCGTTTGGACGAGGTTAAGGTTAAGGGTAAACAGAAGCCTGTTGTTGTTTATGAGTTGGTTGACCTGGAACTGGATTCACGCCCCCTTTAGAAGCATATGACTAAAACAGGTTACAACCTGCTCCCATGCTGGCTCATCCACGATTCCAGATTTCGCTTGGAAGAAGCAGTTGGCTCCTCCTCCAGCGCCTTAATGAGATCACCCTCAAACAGATACCTGGCCTCTCCATCAACCACAAGATCAGGGGCTCCTTTTAACGTATAAGTCATTCGCCATCGCCTGGTTAAACGATCGCCATCCGTAACAGGAGGCGACAGCGCAATGAGGGTGCGGTTATCGAATCGTCGATCTGTGTTTGAAACATCTGCTTTCAGGTAATCCAGAATGGCTTTGCGCCCTTTGCATTTGGGATCGGGAGATCCAACGTTTTGGTACGTAGCATCCTCTGCAAAGTAATCTTCTAGCCTCGACCAATCATCATCGCGCAGAGTTGCCTCAAAATCGCGTGCGAAATCCTCAAATATTTTAACGATCTTCTTCATAAGCACTCTCCTGGTGTTAAAGAAGCTGGTTCCAATTATCCGGCCAGAGAGCTTTAAGCTCGAGGGGTTTGCCTGTAACCGGATGGTTAAAACGCAGCCGCCAGGCGTGCAGCATCAGTCCGCGACCACCAAGGGATTTATAAGAAGCTAACTCTTCCTTTCCAGCATATTTAGTGTCGCCAAGAATGGAGTGACCTTCGTTCTGTAGTTGTACGCGCAGTTGATGGGTGCGACCGCTGTGAGGATTGAGTGCAACCATCGCGTAATCAAAATCATCAGACTCATACTCAATCATCACCTGATAGTCGGTGACTGACTCCTTCCCCTCCTCACTATCAATCACCATCCGCTCACCGCCTTGCACCACGCCCTTGGCAAGCTTGGAGGTCATCCGCCCGGCATGGGCGAACGGGTGACCGGCAATCAGGGCGAAATAGGTTTTCTGCATATCGCGTTCGCGGAATGATTCGGTTAACCGGCGCAACGCCTCGAGATTCTTTGCCATTAAAAGCACGCCTGAGGTATCGCGATCAAGCCGGTGAGCAAGCCTGAGGTCGGATAGACCGCGTAACTCCTTCAGTGCTTCAATCAGTCCGCCTTCGTGACCGGATCCCCCATGCACAACGAGTCCCGCCGTTTTATTCACCACCAGAAGCCAATCATCCTCAAAAAGCACAGGCATCGCCTCTACCTTTCTCAAAAGGGATGCAGGGATCGCTGCTTTTTCAAGCTGCTGCTCAGGTTCGCGCAGACTGACAGGCAGAAAAATGAGGTCACCGCATGCAACATGCACCTCCGGTTTCACCCGTTTTTTGTTTACGCGCACATTGCCCTTGCGAATAAGCCGCAGGATCAGTGAGCGACGCGATGCCCCCAGATGACGGATCAGCACCCGATCCAGGCGGCTTCCATCTTCGTTTTGATCTACTGTTAAGGTACCGTTTTCGTGCATTTTTCTTGCCAAACCGCCTTTGGGCTATAGAGTCGCGTCGGAATGCAGCGAGCTCCGTGTTATCCTGCATCACACGACAATCACCAACGCACAGGCAATAGTAGTGATTTGTACTCGGGAATCCCAGCCTCCGACTTAGTAGATGGCAGGGTCACTTTTCATCCCGGTATTGCTCTGAGCGTAAAGATGTTATGTGATCGTTTGCCAACGTTGAGCCTGCATAAATTAAAGAAAGTGTTTGAAAGACTTGAAGCTTACCAACCCGATTTAGCGAGGATGGAAGCGAACATAGATGTGACTGAATAGACCATAATTTCAATAGCTGTAAGGGTTTCTCTATACCAAATACAGCGGGCTATTCCGCCGTTTGGCAGGGCTGTTCGTGTGAACTGGCATACTGCCGATCTGTAGAAGACAGGTCTCTCAAACGCCAAAAGGATGATGGCGTGACTGAATCAAAAAAACTCATGCTCATCAGTGCTGTTCACGACGAAGAGAGTCGTGTCGCCATTGTTGAGGACGGTTACCTGCACGAACTGGATATAGAATCAGCCAGCAAGGCACTGACTAAAAGTAACATTTACAAGGGTAAAATCACCAAGGTAGAGGCAAGCCTGCAGGCAGCTTTTGTCGAATACGGCTCTGCCCGTCAGGGTTTCCTGTCACTGAACGAGATCCACCCTGATTACTGGAAGGATGGCGTTGATAAAAATGCCAATCCACGGAACCTCTCGATTCAGGACATACTGCAACCGAAACAGGAGATCCTGGTTCAGGTGGTCAAAGAAGAGCGGGGCAATAAAGGCGCTGCACTAACCACCCAGATTTCACTGGCCGGCCGCTATCTGGTACTGAGCCCTAACACCACACGCGGCGGCATTTCCCGCAAACTATCTGATGAAGATCGCCGCTCAATGAAAGAGATTCTATCACAACTGGAAGTTCCAGATAATATGGGGCTTATCATCCGCACCGCTGGCAAGGATCAGAACCTTGAGGCTCTGCAGCGTGACTACTCTTACCTGCGCCGATTGTGGGACGAAATCCGCATCAAGAGCGAAACCACACCTTCCCCTGCCCTTATCTACCTCGAAGGTGATCTGGCCACCCGCGCTATTCGTGACCACTTTTCCGATGATGTGCAGGAGATCTGGGTTGATAACCATGAAGTTTATACCCACACCAAAGCATTTGTGCATGCCGTACTCCCGGGTAAGGAGAAGCTGGTTAAACTCTATCGTGGCAAGAAACCACTGTTCCGTAGCTACGGTATTGAACAGCAGTGCGAAGAGGTACATGAGCGCGAAATTCGTCTGCCAACTGGCGGCTCCATCGTACTCGACCCAACCGAAGCACTAACTGCGATCGACATCAACTCAGCACGTGCCACCAAAGGCAAACATATCGATGATACCGCACTTGCAATCAACCTGGAGGCTGCAGAAGAGATTGCCCGCCAACTGCGCATCCGCGATATTGGTGGCCTGATCGTGATTGACTTTATCGACATGGCCAGCCGCAAACACGGCCAGCAGGTTGAAGAGACACTGCGCAAGGCATGCAAGGGAGATAAGGCCCGCATCCAGTTTGCCCGCATCTCCCGCTTTGGGCTTCTCGAGATGTCACGTCAGCGACTGCATCCGTCGGTGCGTGAGTCGACCACCGAGCCCTGCCCTCGCTGTCAGGGGCGCGGCTCGATCCGTGTTGTCGAATCAATGGCATTACAGATGCTTACACGCATGGAAGATTGGGCCGAAGTGGGTAAGAAACCGACGCTGATCGTACAGGTACCATCGGACACCGGCGAATACCTGATGAACAACAAGCGGGCCAATATCGCACGCATTGAAGAGGTGTATGAGGTTCAGATCACCCTTCAGATCCGTCCGGACTTGGATATTCCGCATTACCGCATCGAGCGTCAGTGGAGTGAAAATAACCAGCAGCGCGTTGAGGTGCTTGAAGACACAACCAAGCGTATCAAGCCACCGCGCTCCGGTCGCAAGCTCAAGCCTGTGAAACCAGTTGTGGGCATCCCTACTCCGCCTCCACCTGAGCCGGAAGAGAAGAAGGATGGGCCGCTTAAGACATTAATCAATATGCTCACCGGCGCAAAGCGCAAGGAGAAGCTGCAGAAACAGGCTGAAGAGGAAGAGCTTCGCCTGAAAAAGGAAGCTGAAAGTACACGCAGGCGCCGTGGTGGCAGTGGTGGTGGCAGAAACCGTCGTCGCCCTTCGCCTGACAAGAGCAATGAAGAGAGCACTTCAGCCCAAAGCGGCCAGCAGAAAGGTGAAGCCCAGAAGCCGAAACGCAAACGCACGCCTAAACCCAAGACAGAAAAACCTGAAGCCGAAAAAATTACGGCCAGTGATGGCGGTGAGGCTACTGAGGGCAAACCACGCAGGCGCAGGCGCAGGCGTAGGCGTCCTGCCGGAAGTGAAGGTGGGGCAACACAAAACCAGGGGCAAGATTCTGGTGCAACTGCACAGCCTTCTCAGTCCAATGAACAGAGCTCCACCCCAGCTAAAGAACAGAGACCTGCAAACATTCAGGAAAAAAAACCTGAATCCGTTTCATCTCAAGGCGAGTGAGCAAGAGTGATTCACCCGATCCCATGATCATCTGCGCAAGCAGTGATCAGGATGGTAAGCGAGCAGATGCGGTTCTGGCTTCAGGCAGTGGCCTGAGCCGGAACCATATCCAGCAACTACTTAAGGATAATCATATTCTTGATAGCAATGGGGAGCCATTCACACAGCCCTCCAGACGCGTTCATGAGGGCGATGTTTTTACCATAAAGCTGCCGCCCATCCAGTCGCTTGAAATGTGTGGTGAAGATATTCCCTTGGATGTCCTGTTTGAGGATGAACATCTTCTGGTGATTAATAAACCGGCAGGAATGGTCGTTCACCCTTCGCACGGCCACGACAAGGGAACCTTGGTTCATGCCCTTCTCCATCACTGCCCCAACCTTCCCGGTATAAACGGCAAGGAGAGGCCGGGTATTGTGCACAGGCTGGACAAGGATACCTCCGGCAGCCTGCTGGTTGCCAAAACCGAAATCAGCCATCGCAGACTCACTGAAATGTTTGCCACTCACGATCTGGATCGGCAGTACGTCGCTTGGTGCCGAGGCACGGTAAACTGGCGGGTAAAACGCATTGACCTTCCGCTTGGCAGGCATCCCCAGCAACGACAAAAGATGGCGGTAGTTCCCGGCGGCCGAGAGGCAATCACTGATGCATGCGTCGAACATACTTATGGGCCATTCAGCCAGATGCGTCTGAAGCTGCATACAGGACGCACCCATCAGATTCGTGTTCATCTCACACATGAAAAACTACCGATTCTCGGCGACCCGGTTTATGGACGAAGCTATAATCCCGGTTCCAATATCCCTGAACCATCGCGCAGCCTGATCCGGTCACTGACCAGACAGGCTCTGCATGCTGAGATATTGGCGTTCACGCATCCGGTCACAGGAGAAGCGCTGCATTTTAGTGCACCGCTACCCGATGACCTGCGCAAGCTCTCTCTCGCCCTAAAACAGAATTATGGCTGAAGAGGCACTGCTACGCTCCAGACTGTTTGAGCAGCACAACATCATCGGACTGTTCACACAACGGTCTGGCGGGGTCAGCCCTCAACCTTTTGACAGTTTCAACTTCGGTAGCGGGCTCGGTGATTCGGAATGTAATATCGAGAAAAACCTGAAGGTACTTGTAGAAATCTGCGGGCTCCCCAACCGCCCCCATCAGGCAAAACAGGTTCATGGTACAAACAGTCAGCTGTTTGTCGGCCCTGGCTGCATACACCCTGATGAAGCGGATATCCTGATAAGCAATCAGCAGGGAACAGCTCTGGGCGCCCGCACAGCAGACTGCCTGCCGGTTTTGCTGGCAGATCCTGAGGCTGGCATCATTGCTGCAGTCCATGCCGGCTGGCGCGGCACAGCAGCTTCTGTCGTCTGCCGTGGCGTGGCGGAGATGATCAAACTGGGAGCGAGTAAGGGAAAGATTATTGCCTCACTCGGCCCATGTATTGGTCCATGCTGTTTTAAGGTTGGAGAGGAAGCAGCAGATCAACTCTCCAACTGCTGCAAAGGTGCTGAAACCTGTATTTCACGCAGTAGTGATCTGCATGCAGATATTAGGTCCATTAACCGACTGCAATTGCTCCAGTGCGGACTACATGAGTCTCACATTGAGAGCTTTGATGCATGTACGGCATGCCATCCGAAACATTATTATTCCTATCGCAGAGACGGTGACAAAAGTGGCAGGCATCTGGGCGTTGTCGCACTGCCCGCGAATACGTAAACTCCGCAACTATGAAGATTCCCTTCCTCCTCCACTTATCCATGCTCTCCATCCTGGCGCTCCTTTCCTCCTGCGCCTCCGACGATGTCAAATATACCGAGGCAAAAGATGAGTACGCAGCAGCCAAAGAACAGGTTAACAAAGGGAATTATAATGAGGCCGCTGCCGATCTTGATAAGTTCAGTGCTAACTTTCCTTACAGCAGTTATGCGACCAAAGGAGAGCTGCTTCGAATCTTCGCCTCATACAAGGGAAAGGAGTTCATTCTTACCGAAACATTGAGCAATAGCTTTGTCGAGCGGCACCCGACACACGTCCATGTTGACTACGCCAAGTATATGCTGGCTATGAGCCACTACATGCAGAAAGGATCCGAGGAGCATGATCCGACACATAATAAACTGGCCATTGAGGGCTTTGAACAGCTGATCAAAGAGCACCCGGGAAGCCAGTATGCCAAAGATGGAAAATCCCGACTGCAAAAGCTCTACAATACGGTTGCCGAACACGAATTAGTCGTCGGTAAATACTATTTTGACCGCGAACGATATGTGGCAGCTGCCAACCGCTTCCAGAAGGTTGTTAAAGAGTACCAGACCACATCGGCCATCGAAGAGTCGCTCTACTACCTTGCCGCCAGTTATGCGGAAATGGGCATGTCAAAAGATGCCAGGCAGATGGCCATACTGCTCAGGCACAATTACCCGAAAAGCGACTGGAGCAGCAAGGTGAAAGAGTTCCTCTGATCTCGAAAGAGACTTTTCATTGCTAAATTACCTGAAGAAACTGCCAGTTTCGATCATACTGCTTATCACCCTCATACTCGCCTCCTGCAGTAGTGAAAAACAGGAGATTCATGAGGTTCTTGATGCACGTGATATTGCGTTCACTGCCCATGACACTGCCGCCTACAGTGCCCTTCTTCACCCGAATTACAACCACCTGAAGCAAAACAGTTCTGATGTTATCGAAAGGGTTAAACAGCTGTTTTCACAATTTGATATGATGGAGATGCATTCCAGAGATCGAACTATCTATTTTGTCGATGACACCCATGCCCAGTGCGAGCAGAGCTACAGGCTCAGGGTAAAGGCCGATAACAGGTGGCGAGAGATTAACCGGCGTGAACGCATCGAACTGACCAAGTCACCTGATGGCTGGAAAATCAGTGGCGGACTCTAAATAATATTGTTCTCTGACTTATTGGTCCACATATCGACCGGGAAGTCATCGACCATGATTGCACTCCTAACCGCCTCTTTTGAGGCAATGAGCAGGTCAGCCTCTTCCCTGTTGATCTCCTGATCCTTCACAAGCATATCAAGCCACTCGCTATAGGAGTGATCGGGTGTGTAAATGAATCCACTCTTGCGAAGTTTCGCTTCAACCGGTTCGACTTGAATGGTGAGATTCATGGCATAATGAAGTCGTCCGGTCAGGTCCTCTTTGTCATCGGAGCTATAGATTCCATCCACAAGCCGTTCACGCGTTTGCGATGGCTCAATCAACAACTTGGCTATCTGGTGTGACAGGCGATCACCCGGAAGGCTCCGATGTTTGCCAAGCGGAAATGCCCAAGCCCGCATCTTCCATGCCACAGGGCGAATCGGGAAATTACGTATCACACCATCAAGTGCCTGTTGAACCTGATAAAGCGCGAACTGGCATGACCAGTGCACCAGTGGAAGATCCTCTTCCATACGCCCCTCATCCTCAAATCGTTTGAGTACAGCAGAGGTCAGATAGAGATAGGCCAACGCATCGGCAAAACGTCCGGAAATTGCCTCCTTGCGTTTCAGCGCTCCGCCCAGCGTCAGCAAAGCCAGATCTGCCATTGCCGACATTGCAGCACTATAACGTCCAACCTGACGATAATAGGTTGCTGTAGCCCCGGATACCGGGGAGTGAGCCGCCAACCCACCTGTTAACCCATAGAGCACAGCTCTCGCCGCATTGGATATGGTGTAACCGACATGAGACATCAGCGCCTCATCAAAGCGAATAAGCGCCTCATCCGCATCTTCCAGTGAGGCTGCTTCGATCTCCTGCTGCAGATAGGGGTGGCAGCGCATTGCGCCCTGTCCGAAGACCATCATGCTGCGGGTCAGGATATTGGCTCCCTCCACCGTGATGGCTACCGGAATCGACTGGTAGGTGCGGCCAAGGTAGTTGGATGGACCGAGGCAGATACCACGCCCCCCATGTACATCCATCGCATCGTTGATCACCTGTCGCATGCTTTCAGTTAGGTAGCGCTTGGCGATTGCAGTAAGCACCGCCGGCTTCTCACCCTGATCAAGTGCTGATGTGGTCAGCCGTACCGTGGCGTCCATCATATAGGTAAGGCCACCAATCCGCCCCAATGCCTCTTCCACCCCTTCGAAACGCCCGATGGAGGTCCTGAACTGCTTACGCAAGCGGGCATATGCTCCGGTGGTATCACTGGCCATTTTTCCTGCTGCAGCACTGAGCGAAGGAAGCGAGATGCCCCGTCCGATGGAGAGGCGTTCCACCAGCATGCGCCACCCCTTGCCAATCATCTTCTCTCCACCGATGACCCACTCAAGCGGGATAAACACATCCACACCGCTATTCGGACCATTGAGAAATGCAATGTTCAGCGGATCATGACGTGCACCGATCTCCACACCTGGAAAATTGGTCGGCACCAGTGCACAGGTAATACCGAGGTCCTCTTTGTCACCCAGAAGGTGGTCGGGATCGTAGGCGTGAAATGCCAGCCCCAACACCGTCGCGATTGGGCCAAGGGTGATATAGCGCTTCTCCCAGTTCAGCCTGAGTCCCAGCACCTCTTTGCCTTCAAACTCAACTTTACAGACAATACCGGTATCGGATATCGCCCCCGCATCGGAGCCTGCATCAGGGCCAGTGAGGGCAAAGCAGGGAACCTCTTCACCGCTTGCCAGGCGTGGTAGATAGTGGTCTTTCTGCTCTTCAGTTCCGTAGGCCAGCAGCAGTTCTGCAGGGCCAAGTGAGTTGGGTACCATCACAGTCACCGCAGCAGTAACACTACGGCTGGCTATCTTCTGAATCACACAGGCATGTGCATAGGCTGAGAACTCCAGACCACCGTAGGATTTCGGAATGATCATCGCGAAGAAACCTTTGCCCCGGATATAGTTCCACACCTCTGGCGGCAGGTCGCGCAGTTCATGGTTAATCTGCCAGTCATCAAGCATGGAACAGAGCTCATTTACAGGCCCATCGAGAAAAGCCCGCTCCTCCTCACTGAGTTCCGGCTTCGGTGTTTTAAGCAGAATGTCCCAACTGGGATTACCCTGAAAAAGCTGTGCGTCCCACCAGACTGTTCCAGCTTCGACAGCATCACGCTCAGTCTGTGACATCGGTGGCAGTGCCCTGCGAATATATTCGAGAATCGGACTGCTTACCCTTTTTCTTCGGTTGTCATCAAGTCCAAGGGCCAGAAAAGTGACACCAATCAGAAACAGGAAAAGCGCCCCGATGGTAAAATCCATACCTGCGCCAATCAGCAGAAAGTCGACAATGACAAGCAGAGCCAGCCAGATATGCAGGGAAAGTTTTGTGTGCACCAGAAGGAGAAGAACACCGAAGAACAGGGCCAAAAGCAGTATCCAGAACATACTAACCTCCTAGGGGTTATCAAATGGAATCAAAGCATTTGATTCTAGTATAGCCGTGAATCTTTCATTCCCCCAATAAAAAGGGGGGGGCCCAGAGGCCCCCCTTCCAAGCTGGTTATGAAACAAATTAGAAACTGTGATTGATCGATGCCATAAGAATATGGGCATTTCCTTTATAGGTGCCGTTTTTCAAAGCATTTGTTCCGCCAGTTGACTGTGTCTGCTCTCTCTTGTTGATATGAACATAGGCGTAAGCGAGATCAAGTGTTGTATCAGGTGTGAAGTCGTAGCCATGGCCGATCGATACAATATGACGGTCATTTCCTGGAATGGAAGGTGAGAAATCAACATCCTTGATCGGTGTAGGTGAAAAGATGTAGCCAAAACGGGCGCGCATATTGGGCAGGTACTTCCATTCCGCACCCACCCTGAGATCGACGGTTGCCTTCCAGTTTTCAGGAATCGTATTCACATTGGTTCCGCCAGTCAGAACAGTCGACAATGTAGAAGGAGTATACTGGATACGAATCTCTTTAAACGTCTTCCAGTTCACCCAATCGGCATCAAAACTCAACGTCCACTGTTCGTTCGGCATGAAGGCAAAACCAACATTCACCTGATCAGGAAGGGTAAGGGAGGTGTTACCTGTAGTCGTTGCACCAACCAGCAATGGACCAATAACAGGAACAGCAGCCAGAGCAGGCCCGCCAGTAATTAATCCATTTTTAATATCAACCTTGATCCTGCTGCGGTAAGTAACGCCGAAGTTGAAACCGTCACCTTTATAGAAGATGGATGCATTGCCACCCCAACCATCGCCTTTGCCGCTCAGAAGCTGTGCAGTATTATTCAAATCTACTTTATTTACATAGGCGTAATCTACGCCTGCTGCAAAAGAGAGTCTGTCCGATGCCTTGAAAATAACACTCGGATTGACCATCACCATATTGATTCGTGAAAAGGTATTCTTGCTCGAAAAAACGGCTGTAGAGGGCCAACTTGTCTCCAGTCCAAATGGGGAGTTAATACTCAGGGAGGCTCCAAGGCTCGACCCCTCATCCCAGTAGGTGAAGTAGGCATGAGGAACAAAGAATGTCCCATTCTTTGCTTTCGTTGCCGCGGGATGTAACGGATTGGATGTATTGGTGGTAAAGTCATTGCTGGTAAGGATCACATTACTGCCAAGCATCAACTGTTTTCCCGTTGTGAACGCTACACCTGCCGGGTTATGCCATGCTGCAGATGCATCATCCGCCACGGCTGTAAATGCACTGGCCATACCTGTTGCCCGGGAAGACATCTCGCCAACCATATAACCACCAGCCTGAGCAGTTGAGATGCCGGCAAACAGCATCGAAACCAATAGTATATTTCGCTTCATGAACACTCCCTCCTCCTAGAAATCGTGTAAGTGCATAGAGGATAGACACTATTTCTATGGCTTGCAAACCGGATCTCGAGGGAGCGTCAAAATTCCATCAATAGTCTGACCAGTCGCCTGACCGTACTGGAAAATAGTTTGTCGCTGTAAAAACTTCCGGCAATACGTTTGTTGGCTTCGGCAAGGGTTGGATAAGGAGCAATCATCGAAGCCATAGCCCCGACCTTCATCTTCTGGCTTATCGCCAGCACCCAAGGCTGAATCAACTCACCGGCATGAGGGCCGACAATACTTGCACCAAGTATCAACCCTTTCGGTGTTGTGATCACCTTGATCATCCCTTCGGTGCGCCTTTCCGCCTGCGCACGATCATTTTCGGAAAAACTCCAGCGAAGCACGCGAACTACCTTTCCTTCCTTGGTCGCATCGGCCTCACTCACACCTACGTGAGCCAACTCAGGATCACTGTAGGTCACCCAGGGAACCGCTGAGTAATCCACCTTGGCCGGCAACTTGAACAGCATGTTGCGAAGCACAACACCTGCCTGATAAGACGCCATGTGGGTAAACTGATAAGGACCTGCAACATCGCCGATAGCAAACACCCGTCTGTTGCTCGTCCGTAGACGCGCATCTACTTCAACACCATGAGGCGTGTATGAAATGGCTGCAGCTTCAAGGTTCAGCCCGTTAACATTTGCCCGGCGGCCCGTAGCTATCAACAGATGAGAACCAGTAGCGCACTGCGCTCCCGCATCGGTTTCACAGTGAATAGCGACCTGACCCTCCTGGGTTCTGCCGAGCTTCAGGTTGCGCCCACCCTCATAAAATAGCACGCCTTCTTCACTGAGCCTGTCAATCACGACCCGGGCCAACTCTGGATCATCTTTCACCAGCAGTCTCGCCATCTCCACAACTGTGACTTTAGCACCCAGACGACGAAATGCCTGGGCCATCTCAATCCCTATGGGGCCACCACCAACTACAATCAGATGCTCAACAGCATCCCTGTTTTCGAAGATGTTTTCATTGGTGAAGTAAGAGACCTGATCCAACCCATCGATTGGAGGCACAAACGGTGAAGAGCCGGTTGCCAGTACAAAGTATTTCGCACGAATCAACTGATCGCCCGCACGCACAGTCTGCTCATCTTCAAATGAGGCCGTCGCACGAATCACGTTGACCCCCAACCCTTCAAAGCGCTCCTGCGAATCATTCGGAGCAATTGCGTCGATCACCTCATGGAGGTGACGATGGACATCCTGCCAGTCTGTAGAAGGCTCACCCGCCTTCAGACCAAACTGACCGGCTTCACGAATAGTCTGCGCCGCATGCGCAGCGGCAAGTAGTGCCTTGGAAGGAACACAGCCTGTGTTCAGGCAATCTCCCCCCATCTCACCCTTCTCGATGAGCACGACATTTGCCCCCATTTGGGATGCGCCGGCGGCAACACTCAGGCCACCGGAACCGGCTCCAATGACACAGATATCAACCTTGATTAGATCCATTACTGAATCTCCTCAATTGCCGGCTTACGAAAATGTTTATAGATAACTGGAGTCAGACTCAACAGTGCCAATCCAAGCAGGGCGCCCACAACCTCCGGTGTCATCACACCTCGCATCGTGATCCCCTCCCCCCGGTCAAGCACACTTCCGAGCCCCGATCCGGCCAGCGCATAGACAAATGTCGCTGGTATGATGCCGAAGAAGGTAGCAATGAAATAAACTCGCAGTGGCACACCAAGAAAGGCCGGAACGAGATTGACCAGAAAAAACGGGAAGATCGGAACCAGCCTTAAGACAAACATATAGCTCAATGCATTCTCTGCAAAACCCGCCTGCATTTTTTTTACGCTTTGGCCTGCTCTGGCCAGCAGATAATCACCAATCGAGGTTTTGGCGACCAGAAAAAGTGCCACCGCCCCAATCGTCGCTCCGGTCACTGAATACAGACCTCCGGGAAGTGCTCCAAAGAGAAATCCACCACTAACTGTCATCACCAAACCACCAGGCAGTGAAAAAGCGACAACAGCAATGTAGGCAAGGATGAAGATCAGAGGGGCTGCTACTGCATAGGCCGACACCCACTCCAGCAACAGCGCACGATGCTCACTTAAAACATCAAAGCTGAGGTGTCGGCCCAGATCGAAATAGAGGGACAATGCCAGCACTACGCCAATAGCCAACAGGGGAAATATACGTCTCAGCAAATCACTCTCTCTCTTCTTCATATCTATTTTCATCATCCTCTTGGTCGAACAAACACGTCCGAGATTACACATAAATCGAAACAGATATTCCACAAGCTGTAACGAGTTCGCTACACTGCGCCCCTTTGCAGGAGTAGCCCACATGAGTTTGCAGTCAGAAATCGAGAAACGTCGCACCTTCGGTATCATTTCACACCCGGATGCCGGTAAAACCACGCTGACTGAAAAGCTGCTGATGTTCGGTGGCGCGATTCAGATGGCCGGTGCCGTCAAAGCCCGTAAAGCCACTCGCCATGCCACCTCAGACTGGATGAAGATTGAGCAGGAGCGTGGCATCTCGGTCGCCTCTTCCGTTATGAAGTTCAATTATAAGATCGATAAAAAAGACTTTGAGATCAATCTGCTTGATACGCCGGGCCATCAGGATTTTTCCGAGGATACCTATCGTGTTCTCACCGCTGTTGATTCAGCCATGATGGTGATCGATTCAGGTAAGGGCGTAGAACCACAGACTGAAAAGCTGATGGAGGTGTGCCGCATGCGTAACACCCCTATCGTCACCTTTATCAACAAACTCGACCGCGAAGGTCTGGAGCCACTCGATATCCTCGCCGATATTGAGGAGAAGCTGCAGATCGAGTGCGCCCCGATGACCTGGCCCATTGGCATGGGGAAATCATTCAAGGGGGTTTATAACCTCTATAAGAAGGAGCTGAACCTCTTCAAGGCTGGTTCTGAAACCGCTGATATCAAGGTGGTTCATATCGAAGACCTGAACGACCCCAAGCTAGATGAACTACTAGGGCCTCAGGCTGATGAACTGCGCGACAACATTGAACTGCTTGAAGGGGCTGCCGACCCATTTGATCTCGAACACTTTCTGGCTGGCAGTCAGTCACCGGTATTCTTCGGCTCTGCCGTTAACAACTTCGGTGTTAAAGAGCTGCTCGATGCCTTCTGTGAATTTGCCCCCCACCCTGGCCCGCGCAAGGCGGTGGAACGAGCCGTGAATCCTGATGAAAAGGATTTCTCCGGCTTCTGCTTTAAGATTCAGGCAAACATGGATCCGGCGCATCGCGACCGCATCGCATTCTTCCGAATCTGCTCCGGAAAATTCGAGAAAGGCATGAGCGTGCGTCACCATCGCATTAATAAGGATGTCAAAATCGCCAATGCAGTGATCTTCATGTCACAGGATCGCGCTCATGTCGAAGAGGCATATGCAGGTGACATCATCGGCATTCACAACCACGGCACGATCAAGATTGGTGATACCTTCACCACGAAGGAGCAACTGAAATTTACCGGCATTCCGAATTTTGCACCGGAACTGTTCCGTCGCGTGCGCCTGAAAGATCCGATGAAGCGCAAGCAGCTGCACAAGGGGTTGATCCAGCTTTCCGAAGAGGGTGCCGTGCAGGTATTCAAAACCAATCTTGGTGGCGACTACATCTTAGGCGCTGTAGGCGTACTGCAGTTCGATGTGACCGTTGCACGGCTGAATGCGGAATATAAGGTGGATGCCGATTATGTCGGCACCGATTTCCAGATCGCGCGCTGGATCACCTGTGATGACGAGAAGAAACTAGCCGAATTCACCCGACTGTTTGACTCAGCATTGGCAGAAGATGCAGATGGCTTCCTCGCCTATCTGGCACCAAGTGCTTGGAAACTCAACTACACCGAAGAGCAGTGGCCTGAGATCACCTTCCATAAGACGCGAGAGCACATATAAATCAGACACTGATGGACGCAGATATTCGCAGATAGAAACTTTGAAAACAGTGGGTATCGTTCACTGATCTTCCCTGCATTTCTTATGCTTATCTTTATCTATGCCCGCAAGGTGAATTGCGCTTGCGCAAGAGAGGTTGCCCTGGGGGATCGGCGTAAATCAGTGTCTAAAAAATTGCATAGGACAGCTTGGAACAGGCTCGCTACACTTGCCGCATGTATGATACATATGATGAAGAACACGAAAACATCGGGCGGCTGAACAAGACCCAGCAAAAGCGCGAAATTGCAGAACTTCATGATCTGGCCAAGAGCCTCTCCAAGCTGGATCCTGTAGCTCTTGAAAAAATGGATCTGCCTAAAGAGCTGCTCCAGGCTCTGATTGCGGTGCAAGGCATGAAACACACCGCTGAAAAGCGGCAGTTCAAGTTTATTGTTAAACTTCTACGCCAGATTGAAACCGAATCATTCCATGAAACCATTGCAGAACTTGATGCAAAGAAAGAGGAGCAGGATAAAAACTTTCACCGCACCGAACGATGGCGCGATCGTCTGATCGCAGAGGGTCAGGGTGCAATGACTGAGTTTATGGATATCTACCCGCAAGCTGATGCTAGCCAGATCAGGCAGTTGGTTCGCAATATCAACAAAGAGATCGCGCAGAACAAACCGCATAAATCTTCCCGCGTTCTCTTCCGGCTTCTTCGCGATGTTATCTGCCAATAACAGGGTAGTATAACATTCATTTATTTGCGCCATTTGTGTTAGAATAATCACCATTCAACCATGAGAGGTTCATCATGAAACGCATCCTCACTCCGGCACTATCCATTTTTCTAGCTATTGGACTCATCTCCTGTGGCGATAGTGGCGATGGCATTGTCGGCAAAACAATGCAGAACATTGCAAATGAGTCTCTTCCCGGGGCCGATATTGTCCGCACGGAGTGCGGTTCATGTCATTACCTCGACAAAACTGTCCGCAAGGTCGGCCCATCACTCATGGGTATCTATGGTCAAGCTCCCAGAACCAAGGGCATCCCCTTTGAAAAATGGGATGAGGCTTCACTGGATGCATGGATTGAAAACCCGACTGCTGTACACCCTGAAACACGCATGAAGATCCCTGGCATCAAGGATGCAGAAAAACGTGCACTTATCATCGAGTACCTGAAACAGATTTAAGGCTTCTGCTTTTCAATCGATCGCTGATGAGAGGCCTTCAATCATAATAAACAACATCATCCTGAATTTAACATAGAGCACCGTGATCAGCGTGGCGCTTATGGCCGTGATCGACAACGGATGCATCGTTGAATTTTTCATTACCAGTCGTGGCATCAGTATTGCGCCACCCATAACGCCGGAACCGATCGACTGTAAAATCACCAGAAAAACTTTAATGGCAGGTATTGATGGCACTGCATCCAGGCTACCGAATATCACCAGCGTCAGTGCCACAAACCCCACCCACGGTAGATAGATAAAAAGGTATTCGATAAAGCTGATCTGCACATCTTTACGTCGTCCCAGAAAGATGATCGCAATGGCGATCAAGTTGGCTGGCACCAGATAGAAAAGAAAAGAGACAAGATAATCGTTCATGCAGGCAAGCTCCCTCCTGTATTGACCTGTTTGCTGATGCTATGCTTCGAAGCCAGTAAACGGAAACTTATAAAGTAGTGTGTGGAGAACCCATCTGATGATCAAAAAATTCGGTCTATTTCCGATCTTTCTTCTGATTGCAGCAATAGGCATGGTTGCGTTCGGTGCTTATAACCTGAACAAGATGCCGGAAACGAAGTACCCAATGTTCAATGCCGAATTCTCGCTGCACAGTGGCAGTGGTTCGGTCTCATTCAATGATCTTGCCGGCAAGGTCAGCGTGGTATTCTTCGGTTACACCCACTGCCCCGATGTCTGCCCAGCCACACTGGTCAATTTCGGCCATGCATTGAAGATGCTGGGTGATGAGGAGCGCAGCAAGGTGCGTGCAGTTTTCATCTCGCTGGATCACGAGCGTGATACGCCTGAAATGGTTTCAAAATACACCCGCTTCTTTCATCCTGAGATCATCGGCCTGACCGGTAACGAAGCAGAGGTTGCCGCTGCAGCCAAAGCATTCATGGTTCCCAGCGAAAAGAATGCACCAAATGCCAAGGGTAACTACACCATGAACCACGGCACCTATCTCTACGTGGTCCGCCCTGACGGCAAACTGGGTGAGTTAGCCAGCCACCAGGACAGCGCGGAAAAGATCGTGGCCTCCCTGCGCAAATGGATCAAGTGGGCTGAATAATCTCTGGGAGTTAACCTGCTTCTTTTGAAGCCTTATATCTTCAAGAGGCATACCCCTCGCCGCTTCCGGCGGTGGTCTCAAGGGGTGGTGCAGTCATTCAGGTTGGCAAGAAAGTAGCGGGGATCTTGTTCAATCGGGGTAGATCACATTACCTCGAATCATCACATCATTACCCAGCTTACGATATTTGATATCTGCCAGTCGAAGCGCATGATCCAGCGTCTCCACCCCTGTACCATTCCAGAGTGAAACTGCATCACGGCCGCCGATCAGGATTGGCGCCTGATAGAGCACCACCTCACTGGTGAAATGAGCGTCGAAAAATGAGGCGTGCAAACAACCACCACCCTCCAGAAGCAGGTGAAGATATCCGTCCTGAGCCAGATGTTTGAGGATTGCGTCGAGCGAATTCAACTTCTCGATCTGGACGCCCGCCTCTCGCCATTTTTCGGTATGTTCGTTGAAACTGCGCACATAAAAACGTGTTGGGGCATCATCAGAGAGCAGTTTACTCTCCTGAGAAAAATGCGGCGTCTCAAAGCAGAGCACCACCCTGAGAGGGACACTCCCCTTCACCTCGACATCGCGCACCGTCAGTGAAGGGTTGTCAAAATGGAGTGTTCCAGCGCCAACAACAATCGCATCAACCTGAGCTCTTATTGCCTGCGCATGCAGGCGTGACTCTGGCCCACTGATCCACTGCGAATGCTGGCTGTGCGTGGCAAGCTTACCATCTAGCGAAATGGCGGCCTTGGCTGTCACATAGGGACGCCCTGTCTTCATATAATGGAAAAATGGCAGATTCAGCTTGTCAGCCTCATCCTTCATAAAGCCGCCGATCACATTGATACGGGCAGCGACTAACACCTTGGCTCCTCCCGCCATTTTCGGGTTTGGATCAGATGATGCGTATATAACATCTGTTATGCCGGAGCTTCGGATGGCATCGGTACAGGCGGGGGTCCGGCCATGGGCAGCACAAGGCTCCAGTGTCACATAGAGTGTCGCACCCTGCGCATTTTCACCGGCCTTCTCAATCGCCATCGCTTCGGCATGCAATCCGCCCGGATATGCGTGCCATCCCTCGCCCACAACCTCGCCGCTTTTGCCTACCACCACAGCACCCACGCGCGGATTCGGATGCGTCGAACCAATGCCTCGCTTGGCGAGCTCAATGGCACGCTGCATAAAGGGTTCGTGATGTTTCCGCTCAGGCTCAGTCAACATGCGATCAGCATGGCGGTTTCCATTTTCCAAATCAAGTCGAAAAACCTCTGGTTGAGAGGGGATGCAACAATTTCCAATAGTGCTTAGGTTTCCCCCATGCTGATCGTTATTTCACCTGCCAAAAAACTCGATTTCAAAGCGCCTGCGCCCGTTGCCGATTTCACCCAGCCGGATCTCCTGATCCATGCTGCCGAGCTGATTACTCTCATGCAGGAGAAGGACAGCTTTGAGATTGGCGACTTGATGAAGCTCTCAATGAATCTAGCCGACCTGAATATGGAGCGGTTTCAACAGTGGCATACCCCGTTCACATCAGAGAACGCCAAACAGGCGATCTTTGCCTTCAGCGGCGATGTCTACCAGGGACTGGATGCAAGCTCTCTGGACGCTGAGGCAGTTGCATTCATGCAGCAGCACCTGCGCATCCTCTCGGGGCTCTACGGCACGTTGCGCCCGCTTGACTTGATGCAACCCTACCGCCTTGAGATGGGCACAAGGCTTGCCAATGATCGCGGTCGCAATCTTTACGAGTTCTGGGGCGACATCATCACCGACAGCGTGAACAGCGCGCTGGCTGAACAGGGTGATGATATCCTGATCAACCTCGCCTCCAGCGAATATTTCAGCTCGATCAAAACAGCCAACATCAACGGGACCATCATCACACCTGTGTTCAAAGAGCTGCGCAAAGGTGCATACCGTATCATCAGCTTCAACGCCAAAAAGGCGCGCGGCTATATGAGCAGGTATATGATTGAAAACAGGCTAACAAACCCCGAGGAGCTCAAGGCATTCGATGTCGCTGATTATGCCTTCAATGCCGACCTCTCATCATCCAGCGAGTTTGTCTTTACGCGCTGATAGCTGCCTAGCCATAGAAGCAAACTGGAATTTGAGATGCTTCCATGGATGTGTATATATAGTTGGTTCTCTCTCCTTTCTTGCATGCCCCTCATAAAAAAGGGCGCAGCTTTCGCCACACCCTCTGTTTTAATGCTCACACGGCTACTTATGCAGTAGCTGCTGCCAGCGCCTGATCGATATCGGCAAGAATGTCGTCGATATGTTCAATGCCGATGCAAAGGCGAATCATATCTGGCGTTACACCTGCCGTAACCAACTCCTCTTCGGTCAGCTGACGGTGCGTGGTTGAAGCGGGATGCGCAGCCAGCGATTTTGTGTCACCGATATTGACCAGCCGTTTGAACAGACCCAGCGCATCGTAGAATTTCTCAGCCACTTCAAAACCACCTTTGACACCAAAGGTGAGCAGACCGGACGGGCGGCCGTCGCAGTATTTCTTTGCCAGATCATAATAGGGTGAATCAGGTAACCCACCATACTGCACCCACGCCACTGCCGGATGGCTTTGAAGATGTTTGGCGACGGCAATCGCATTGTCGCAGTGGCGTTCCATACGCAACGTCAACGTCTCGATACCCTGCAGAATCAGGAATGAGTTAAACGGACTGATTGCTGAGCCGGTATTACGCAGTGGTACGGTGCGGGCACGGCCAATAAATGCAGCCTCTCCCAGCGCCTCGGTATAAACAACACCGTGATAAGCAGCTTCAGGCTGGTTCAACATCGGAAAGCGATCTGCATGTTCAGCCCATGGAAATTTACCGGAATCGACAATCATGCCGCCGAGCGAGTTGCCATGTCCGCCCATATATTTGGTCAGTGAATAGACAACAATAGATGCGCCATGATCAATCGGGCGAATCAGTGACGGTGCAACCGTATTATCGACAATCACCGGAATACCGTGGCGTGCCGCCATGGCACAGATACCCTCAAGATCAACAATGTTTCCAGCCGGATTACCAATCGACTCGCAGTAGATGGCTGAGGTTTTGTCATCAATCAGGGCTTCCAGTGCCGCAGGCGTGTCATTCTCGGCAAAGCGCACATCAACGCCCTGACTAGGCAGCATATGCGCAAACAGTGTGTAGGTGCCACCATAAAGCATTGGCACAGTCACAATATTGTTGCCCATCGTAGCAATGGTTTGAATCGCATAGGTGATCGCAGCGCTGCCTGAGCTGACGGCAAGGCCGGCGATGCCGCCATCCAGAGCTGCACAGCGTTTTTCCAGCACATCAGCGGTAGGATTCATAATACGGGTGTAGATATTGCCAGGTACGGCAAGGTTAAACAGGTCCGCGCCATGCTGGGCATTATCAAATTCGTAGGCCACGGTCTGATAGATCGGCACAGCCACCGATTTGGTGGTCGGGTCGGTTTCGTAACCGGCATGGATGGCAATAGTCTCTGTTTTCATCGTACTCTCCTTGTAATGTTTGCCTGAATCAGGTGGATCTGTTTTGCGAGCGATCTCGCTCGAAATTCGTTTTTTCGTAAACCAGACCCAGCCAGTTATTGACGATGGACTTGGCTGTATCGCGCCAGGTGTTATCCAGTAGCGGCTCGATATGGGACTCCGGAAAGGCAGGTATCTCGGCGCCCTGCTTCATGGCTTCAAGTACGGCCTGCTTGTGCTGTTTGGCAATGGCGGCTGCATCAGCGCAAAAGTAATGCTGCGGCAGTGGCGGGTAATCCTCCCGCACACCTATAGTGAAACGGCACACCTCACGCTTGTACTCCTTTAGCAGGCTGTTGGTATCGTATTCGGGGTGGCCTTGAAAATAGACGAGGCTGTACTGATCGGGGCTGACCGCCATATGCACACCCGCAACATCGCTTTCGATCAGGATGGTAAGTCCGGCACGCTCCATCGGCTCCCGGTGCACTGCGTTGAATCGAGAATGCGGCACATCAAAACGCGTGTTGATATCGCGCAGCAGCGGGTGCTCCTGGTGAACAATACGATGGGGATAAACGCCCCACAGCTTGGCAGGCATCGGTTCGCGCTCAATATGATAGAGCTGTTTGACCAGCGCGTGAGTGGCCAGGCAGGAACAGAGTACCGAGGTGACATTCTCCTGCGCCCATCCGATTACTTCCTTAAGCGGTTCCCAGAATGGTTCCTGATCAAGGGACGGATTGGAGACATTGGCACCAGTAACAATCAGCGCATCCAGCCCCATCACCTTGATCTCTTCAAAGTTCTGGTAGTAGTGATCGATATAATCCTGGGTTTCAGCACTTCTGGGCAACCCCTCAACAGTGAAAGGGTGGACGAAAAACTGGGCAATCTGATTGCAACTGCCGACCAGCCGCATGAACTGTATTTCGGTGGCGATCAGGGCGGCATCCGGCATCATATTCAACAACCCTACATGCAGCTCGCGAATATCCTGATGCAGCGCCTGCTTCAGCGTCAGCACCTTTTCGCCGCGCTGACGCAGCTTCTCGAATGCAGGTAACGATGTATGCGCGACCAGTGGCATAAACCTGAAGCCCCCCTGTTCTCCCGCAACTGAGGAAAAACAACATGACAGCCTAGATTTTTTTACCTTTGTTGGAAAGCGGTGCGCAAGCAGGCAAGCCTCTACTTCGGAAAGACAGTTTCTAATTCAACACAGGGTAAGTGGATTTAGCCTGTAGTTTTATTCATACCGATCAACTGGAACAGCTCAAGGCGCGAGGATGGGTTGTTCATGAATGCACCCGTCAGCTTGGAGGTGGTCGTCCAAGAGTTGGGTTTGTGAATACCGCGATGGCACATGCAGAAGTGCTGGCACTGGATGATAACGGCTACGCCCTTCGGGTCCAGCACCTCTTCAATGGCATTGGCGATCTGCATGGTGAGCTTCTCCTGCACCTGCAGTCGCTTGGCATAACCATCGACCACGCGTGCAAGCTTGGATAGCCCTACGACACGACCGCGCGGAATATAAGCGACATGCGCTTTGCCAACGAATGGTACCATGTGGTGCTCACAGTGGCTGTGTACATCAATATCGGAGACCAGAACCACCTCGTCGTAACCTTCAACCTCTTCAAAGGTTTTCTCCAAGTGATCGCGTGGATCTTCTTTGTAACCGGAAAAATGCTCATGCATCGCCGCCAGCACACGTGCCGGGGTCTCCTGCAGCCCCTCACGATTCACATCTTCGCCGATGTAATCGAGAAGGCCACGCACATGTTTCATGCCTTCAACATTATTGGGATCATTCAGGTCGAAATCATCGCTCACAGCACATCCTTCCTTTTCTCTTTCTGAGGGGCACCATAGCGCATTATGAACTGAAGAAACACCTGTAATGGAATTCAGGTTATTAGGGTATGGTTAAGGAAGAGAAGATGCTAACGATGGATCTGCTGCGCCACGGGGCGCTCGAAGGCGGCATAAAATACAGAGGCCAGGTGGATGATCCACTAACCAGCGCTGGCCGGATGGATATGGATCGTGTCTGGTCAATGGTCGCAGGAGATGTCGATACCATCGTCACCTCCCCCCTTTCACGCTGCGCAGAGCCAGCCTCTGCATGGGCAAAAGAGGTAGGTATTGAGTGCATCATCGAGCCGCGCGTAGCTGAGATTCACTACGGCAAATGGGAGGGCAAAACCATCCCCGAGATCCAGGCTGAATATCCCGGCCTGCTTGAGAGGTGGCGGAAAAACCCCGAAGGCATGCGCCCACCAGGTGGCGAATCGCCGGAGGAGCACCGGGCACGACTGAATAACTGGTGGCAGGAGGTCTGCGAAAGCCATCAAAACAGACACCTGTTGTTGGTCACCCACTCAGGAAGTATGCGCATGCTGCTTGCCCATACCCTAAGCGCCCCGATCGCCAGCACCCGTAATCTGTCGATGCCCTACGGTTGCTGGAGCCGCATATCTTATCAGAACAGCAGCTCGCAACTGCTCTTCCACAACAGGGAGCCACGCTGACAACGTGACCCGCAACACGGAAGTCACCCCTTAAAACAGCACTATTTCGCACTATATGATGAACTCGGTGTTCCTGCCCTGAAAGCAGAAGAACGCCGGCCGGAGTGTGAAATATGAACAGATTACTGTATCGAATGATTCCAGCCCTGCTGAGCCTCACCCTGCCTTTTAGCCTGCTGGCAGCCGAAGCGGCTCCTACCGACATGCAGGAGCCTGCAGCCATGACACAGGCTGTGCCGGAAAGCACTGAAAACAGTGCATCGATATCCGAAGCTGCCGCTGATGAGACTGCTTCGACAGATACTCCAGTAACAGAAGAGAGCCAGCCGGCCACTGATGTGCCACAAAACGAAGTAGTGGTAGCACCAGCAGCTGAAAACGAGGCTGCTGCTGTTGTAGAAGAAGCGAAAAACGATGGCACCTTCAGCATCGCAACATATGAGATCGAAGGTAACCTGCTGGTTCCAACCGAGACGATTGAGAAAAAACTGCAGCAATATATTGGTGAAAATAAAAGCCGTAATGACCTGTTCAGAATCAGGAATGCGGTTATCAAAATCTATCGTAAAGCCAGGCTGAAGGGGGTTTCGGTCTCTATACCCACCGCTGCTGAAGGGGGCGTGGTTCTTGTGAAGATCTTCGAGGATGATATTCCCGGCGTCTATCCCCAGCAGAGCAAAAAACCTGCAAAGGTGGATCCTGCAACTGCAGGCTCGGCAGATGTAGCGCTAGACTCCACAACCGCTCCTGCTCAGGCACCAGAAAGCGCTTCTCTCGAAGCTGAGGCGCAACTGCCTGAGATTGCAAAAACGGAAGTCGCAGAGGAGGCCCCAGCAAAGACAGTCGCTGTGCAAGCGCCTGATGTCGCAACCACCTTGCAACAGGACGAAACGGCAGAAGCAACTGCTCAAACTGAAAGCAAGCCTATTCAGCCCGAAACTGTTGCAAGCAATACAGAGTCCGCCACAGCGGAAGCGCCCGTCCGGAAGGCAGCAGAGCAGAAACCAACAACCCCTGTCGCGCCTAAGAAGGCAGAAAAACGCATCAAAAAAGCAGCCAAACCAACAGTGAAAGAAGCAGCAGTCGCGACCAAAAAGCCAACCATTGCGAAAGTTACTGCGAAAGAAAAGAAATCTGTTGCCAAAAAACATGCTGAGCAGGCATCAGCAAAACATGTGAGCCCCCCCAAGAAGGCTGTAAAGGCCAAACAGAAGGCGCCAGTTGAAACGGCAAAGGCATCTGCCTCTACTCAAGCTATAGATACAACAGAAGGAGCGTTTAATATCGAAAGCTTTGAGGTATACGGCAACTCTCTGGTCACAACAGCGGAGATCCAGAAGCTGCTCGCTGCCTATACCGGAAGCGATAAATCCTACGCCGACCTGATCAGCGCCAAACAGGGCATTACAAAGCTCTATCGTGCCAAAGGATACAAAATGGTGGCTGTTGGCATGCCTGCCAGAGTCTTCGGAGAGACAATCCCCGTGCGCATCTACGAGGCGAAGGGAAAGCGTTAAACGTTCCGCCTTCCGGCGAAAAAATTAATCGATCAGTTTACCAGCGATCTCTGCCAGATGCGCACCGTAGCTGCGCGCTGCAGCAAGTGCTCCCTCGGAGACCGAGCCCGGCATACCCTCGTGATTACCACTACGCCCGTATGGCCCCCACTGCAGTCCACCATCGGCATAACCGGGCAGTGACTTGGGGAATCCGACCGTAACAAGCCCCTGCTCAAGAAAATGCGAATGCAGAGAAATCATCGTGGTTTCAACGCCGCCACCTGCGCCACCAAAACCGCCGCCGGTCGCAAAAACGCCGCCCACCTTGCCTTCCAGACCACCCTCCATCCAGAGTTTTCCGGCCTGGTCGATCAGCTGTTTCATCTGCCATGCCATCGACCCCATGTGCACAGGTGTGCCGAACACGATCACATCAGCAGCAAGCAGATCATCCAGTGATGTGTTTTCCGCCACCTGCAATTTTACTGAAACAGCAGGGTTGGCAACCTTCAAACCTGCGGCGATGGCATCAGCCATCTTTTTCGTATTCCCGTAATCGGAATGATAGGCAATCAGTACGTCCACGCTCCCCTCCAGCATCTCTGCGATGCGGGCATTGTCACCGATTGCAGCGAAAATACCAATCCACTTTAGAAATTGGTCAACTAAGGCTATATTGCGCCCTCTTTTTCGAGTGACGCGATCAACCTTCAGGAGAGCCCCGTGAGCAATAGCTTTAATGCAAGACAGACACTTCAGGTCGGCGACAAGACCTACACCTACTACCGACTGGATGCCGCAGGCGATGTAAGCCGCCTGCCCTATTCGATGAAAGTACTGCTGGAGAACCAGTTGCGCCGCGAGGATGGCCTGAACGTCACCGCTGATGACATCAACTTTCTGGTCAACTGGGATGAGAAGGCTGAGCCCAATCACGAGATCGCCTACATGCCTGCACGAGTGCTGATGCAGGATTTCACCGGTGTTCCTGCTGTGGTTGACCTTGCTGCGATGCGCGATGCCATGGCTGCCCTTGGTGGCGACACCCGCAAGATTGAGCCCCTTGCTCCTGCCGAACTGGTGATCGATCACTCAGTCCAAGTGGATAATTTTGGCGCTGCGGATTCCGCTGCAAAAAACACCGAGATTGAGTTCCAGCGTAACCGCGAACGTTACAACTTCCTCAAATGGGGACAGAATGCCTTTGAAACATTCAAGGCTGTGCCACCGGGCTGCGGCATTGTACATCAGGTAAACCTCGAGTTCCTAGCACGTACTGTGTTCGTCAATGATGAGGGCGTAGCCTATCCGGACACACTGGTCGGCACCGATTCACATACCACCATGATCAATGGCCTTGGCGTGCTCGGCTGGGGTGTTGGTGGCATCGAAGCCGAAGCGGCCATGCTTGGTCAGCCGGTCTCCATGCTGGTGCCTAAGGTGGTTGGTTTCAAACTGACCGGCCAGCTTCCGGAAGGTGCAACGGCTACCGACCTGGTACTCACCATTGTTGAGATGCTGCGTAAACACGGCGTGGTAGGAAAATTCGTAGAATTCTTCGGTGAAGGGCTTGATAGCCTGCCGCTGGCAGATCGCGCCACCATCGCCAACATGGCGCCTGAATATGGTGCAACCTGCGGCATCTTCCCGATTGATGAAGAGACCCTGAACTACCTGCGCCTCTCCAATCGTCCGGAGGAGAATATCGCACTGGTTAAAGCCTATGCCAAAGCGCAGGGCATGTTCCGCGAAGCAGGTAGCCCAGAAGCAACCTACAGCGAGAGCCTCGGCCTTGATATGTCCACCGTTGTGCCGTCACTGGCAGGCCATAAACGTCCGCAGGATCGTATCGCACTGACCGAATCAAAAGCGATTTACCAGAAGACAGTGGAAGCGGTGAAAGCAGAGGCGGGCATCAGCACCAAAGCTGTAAACACAGTCATTAACGGTAAAGAGGTCACCATCGATGACGGCGCAGTGGTTATTGCCGCCATCACCTCCTGCACCAACACCTCTAATCCATCGGTGATGCTGGGTGCCGGCCTTGTCGCCAGAAAAGCGGTGGCTCTTGGCCTGACTGCAGCACCATGGGTAAAAACCTCTCTCGGCCCCGGCTCGCTCGTAGTCACCGAATATCTCGATAAAGCCGGCCTTTCGGACGACCTGAATGCGCTCGGTTTTAACACCGTCGGCTACGGCTGCACCACCTGCATCGGCAACTCCGGCCCACTGCCTGCAGCGGTTTCCGCAGCCATTGCCGAAGGTGATCTGGCTGTAACCTCGGTACTCTCAGGCAACCGCAACTTCGAAGGCCGGGTACATGCAGAGGTTCGCATGAACTACCTGGCAAGCCCGCCACTGGTGGTGGCCTATGCGATAGCCGGCACAATGAATATCGATCTCTATAACGACCCGATCGGGCAGGACAAGGATGGCAACAACGTCTTCCTGAAAGATATCTGGCCGACCCAGAAGGAGGTGGCCGATGTGGTCGCATCCTGTGTGACCGCAGAGCAGTTCGAGGCCTCTTACGGCAACGTCTATGCAGGTGATGCCAACTGGCAGAACCTTGAAGCCCCGACCGGTGACCGCTTTGCCTGGGATGCTGACTCCACCTACATCCAGCATCCACCCTATTTCGAAGGCATGACCTTCGATCTTGATCCGATCACCGACATCAAGGGTGCACGCGTACTGGCACTGCTGGGCGATTCAGTCACCACCGACCACATCTCACCAGCAGGCGCGATCAAGGCTGACTCTCCGGCCGGTCGATTCCTGCAGGAGCGCGGCGTTGAAGCCAAAGACTTCAACTCCTACGGCTCACGTCGTGGTAACCACGAGATCATGATGCGCGGCACCTTCGCCAACATCCGTCTGCGCAACAAGCTGGCACCTGGAACTGAGGGTGGCGTCACTATCCATCAGCCATCAGGTCTGCAGATGAGTATCTATGACGCAGCCATGATGTATAAGGATGAGGGTGTTGCGAGCATCATTCTGGCAGGTAAAGAGTACGGTTCCGGCTCCTCACGCGACTGGGCAGCCAAAGGGCCGCGTCTGCAGGGTGTTCAGGCTGTGATTGCCGAGACCTACGAGCGCATCCACCGCTCCAACCTGGTCGGCATGGGTATTCTTCCACTGCAGTTTAAAGCGGGTGAATCTGCTGAATCGCTGGGACTGACCGGTCAGGAGTCATATGACTTCTCAGGTCTCGGTGATGGCTCCGCCAAAGAGTTGAGTGTCACGGCAACTGCAACGGATGGTTCGATCAAGTCCTTCACGGTCGATGTCCGCATCGATACACCGAAGGAGGTCGAGTATTACCAGCATGGCGGCATTCTGCAGTACGTGCTGCGCCAGCTCGCCAGCTGATTCGAAACAGCAACCTAGACTGAGCAAGAACCCTGCTGAAAAGCGGGGTTCTTTTGTTTGTGGCTCTATCGCCATCAGCAGGCCTCTGCTCCGGACCGGCAGAACAGCGATCTAAATTGTATCTTCCTGAATAACCATCTATATTAAGAACATGGTCGCGTAATGCTTGGGGAAACGTTCTTAAGCTTGGAGGGGCAGCATGGTAAAAAACGGAATAATGGGATTAATGATGGCAATCATCAGTTTTTCCTGCACTGCAATTGCTCAGGATACCCATGTAGCCATTATCAAAAATGTTTCAGGCAGTGTTGACGTATTGCGCAAAGATGAAAAACTTTCGGCCATCCCCGGCATGCAGCTGGTGCGCTCGGACAAAATCATTTCAGGTCAGGAGTCTCAGGCTGGTATCGTCTTTATAGACGGGACACTGATCACTGTTGGTTCATCCACTGAAATAGAGGTCAGGAAATATCTGTTTGAGCCCAAAAAGGCGAAATATGATTTCGCACTTTATGTTAAGAAGGGAGAGGCAATCTACTCTTCCGGAAAGCTTGGCAAACTGGCACCGGATGCAGTGAACCTGGAAACCCCCAGAGCAACCGTTGGAATCCGAGGCACCCGTTTCATCGTTAAGGTGGATTAATTATGGGTACCTGTTTAAGAGCTCTGGTCGCAATGGCTTCCCTGATGCTGGTAGCCTGTGCCTCTTCGCCGCTTTCAGTTGAAGATGACAAATTCTCTGCAGCACGAACTGCCATAGAACAGGCCAGGATGGCCAAGGCCGAGCGGTGTGCGCCGAAGCTTTTAGCGATGGCCGAGTCCAGACTGTACTGGGCGGCCCACGAACTGAGGGAACCTCAGATTAACCGTAGTCATCAGGCTGAGGTTGCCGCCCTGACAGCTCAGGCAGAGGATTATGCTAGGCAGGCTCGGGAACTGGCTTTTGAGAATTGCAGAGAGATAACAACTGTGATCTTAATACCGGATGAAGATGGAAACGTAGGGGCTATCTCGGTAAATGCAGGCGGCAAATCACAAACCGTCGATCAGGCTTTTCACGCCAGCTCAGTGATGGGCAGCGGATCAGCGCCCGGGCCGGTCATGGCTATGGATGAAGAACAGGTGAAAAAACAGTTTTCGGCGATCCTCAAGGCACAGCCACCAAAGCCTGCTCGCTTTATCCTCTATTTCGTTTCCGGAACCAGTGAGCTGACTGAAGAGTCCATAGCCCTGATTCCGCAGGTGCTCAAAGCATCAAAAGAGCGCGAGCCTGCTGAGGTAAGTATAGTCGGCCACTCGGACTCCACAGGTTCGGAAAAATTAAACTTGCGAATCTCATCAGCACGGGCAAAGGCTGTGGAGGCGCTGTTAAGGGCGTCCGACTCAGCTCCTGGTTCGATCTATCTGAGATTTCACGGTGAGAATGATCCGCTTATCCCTACCCCTGATAATGTTCCGGAGCCCAGAAACCGACGGGTCGAGATCATGGTTCTCTAGGTTACGGGCAAAGCTTTGCACGCACTCTCCTTTATAAACAAGCTCTCGATAAAATGGATAGCCCTGATTCTGCTGACCGGGATTTTGGTCTCATCCGCAATAGGCGCTCTTGGCTATTCAGGCTTCTCGATCATCAATCATGTTAACAACATGTTTTATGATGCCTATCAGAAAAACTCAAGCTCGGGCGCGGCATCATCAAAAACAGTTATTGTTGATATCGATGATGTCAGTCTGGAGGCTGTCGGGCAGTGGCCATGGCCCCGCTACAGGGTGGCTTCACTAATCCATGCCGTTGCCCAAATGCAACCTGCGGCGATTGGCTTGGATATCATCTTCGCCGAGCCTGATCGAACGGCTTTAATAAACATCCAGAAAGCCTTTATGGATGACTTCAATCTGGACATCAGCCTTGCCGGCGTGCCTGCCGCGCTGACCGACAACGATGGGTACCTTGGCTCTGTCCTGTCGGAAACAGGTGTGGTCGGGGCGAAATATTTTTATTTTGATCATAGCAGCAGCGTTGAGATATCCGGCAGCTCTGCATTTGAGATCATCGGAAAGACCGATCTGTTAACACTGCACGATGCGCCAGGCATGCTGGACAACACATACAAAATAGCCTCGCAGTTGAAATATGCAGGTTTCCTCAACAATCAGCCTGACAATGACGGCATGCTAAGAAAGCTGCCCCTTTTGATTCAGTATAAAGGCATCATCTACCCCCACCTGTCGCTGGCTACATTTATGCGGTCGCAGGGAGAAAACAGCGCAACTATTGAAGAGGGTGAATACGGCCCGGTGATCCGAGTCGGGAGGCATTACATCCCTGTTTCAAAAAAAGGGTTTGCGCAGTTGCGATTTAACGGGCCATCCCACCTCTATCATTCTGTTTCTGCCGTAGATATTTTAAACGGCACGGTCAGCGAAGATAACATTCGTGATAAGGTGGTCTTTGTAGGTTCATCGGCAGCGGGGCTGAAGGACCTCTACCATACGGTTTTTGATGCCCAGTTTCCCGGTGTAAAAACGCATGCTGTGATGGTCGAAAACATCAATGATGGCAATGTCATCATCGATCCGACATGGGGCAGAACCACTATCTTTGCCCTCTGCGTATTGACAGGTATTTTCATCTCTCTGCTGTTTATTTTCGTGCACAGCGCTTTTCTTGTCTTTGCCATTACGACGCTGTGGATTGCCTTTATGCTGATCGGAAGTTTTATCGCATTTGAATATACCGGCATATTTCTGGCTACCGGCACCCCTGCTGCTATTGCACTCATACTCTTCTCGATATTTGTGATCACACGCTTTGCGATTGAAAAAAGGCACTCCCACATCTGGTTCCGGCAGCTGGCTAATGCTCGGCAGGTAACCATGGAGTCCATGGCCGCAGTAGCAGAGTCACGCGACCCCGAGACCGGAGCACATATCAAACGCACACAGCATTATGTTAAGGCCATTGCCGATGAGCTAGTGCAGTCCGGTTTTTTCTCGGAAACCCTGACGCCTGACTTTATTGACCTTCTTTTTGTTTCCGCACCGCTGCATGACCTTGGCAAGGTTGGTGTCCCTGATAACATCCTGATGAAAGCGGGCAAACTGACCGATGAAGAGTTTGTGTTGATGAAAAAACATGCGGAGTACGGCAAAAAGATTATTTACAGCACGGCAGAAAAGATTGAAGGCAATAATTTCCTCATGCTTGCAGGAGAGATTGCTTCAACGCATCATGAAAAATGGGATGGCAGCGGTTACCCTAATGGACTGGCCGCTGAAGATATTCCGCTCTCAGGCAGGATCATGGCTGTTGCCGATGTATACGATGCCCTGATCAGCAAACGCTGCTACAAACCCCCTTTCTCACATGAGAAAGCATGCGGAATTTTGCGCGAGGGAAGAGGTAGCTCCTTTGATACCGTTGTACTCGATGCATTTTTCAACATAGAGGAGCGTATCAAAGAGATCGCTGCCAGCTTTTCCGATGATAATGAAATGGTACTTGGTGACAGGTGATGGATGCTCGGGGAAGGTTATAAGCAAAACACAAATTGACCGTAGCAATTTGAAAGGCAGGCTGTGTGGATGCCCCATTTAGTTCTGATCGACGGACCCAATTACGTATTCCGCGCCTTTCATGCGGTGCGCCATAACCTTACCAACTCCAAAGGTGAACCGACCAATGCCGTATTCGGTTATGTGCAGATGCTGCGCAGCATCCTTAAGGACCTTGGCCCCACCCATGTAGCGGTCGCTTTCGACCCCAAGGGCGGCACCTTCCGCAATGAGATGTACAAGGAGTACAAAGCACACCGGCCACCGATGCCTGAGGAACTGGCCTCTCAATGGCCGTGGGTTCACGATGTTACCGATGCCTTCAAACTTAACCGTATCTGCATCCAGAATTACGAGGCGGATGATGTGATTGCCACGCTGGCCAAACAGGCGGAGACCAGAGGCTGGGATGTCACCATTGTATCCACAGACAAGGATCTGATGCAGCTGGTCAGCGATAAGGTGTGGATGCTTGATACCATGAAGCGGGTGGAGTACGGCGCTGATGAGGTGAAGGAGAAATGGGGCGTTGGCCCTGATCGCATTCAGGACCTGCTGGCACTGGCCGGTGACTCGGCAGATAACATTCCGGGCATTCCGGGCATAGGCCCGAAAACAGCAGTGCAACTGCTGGAAGCATACGGGGACCTGGAAGGTGTGCTCACCCATGCGCCTGAAATAAAACAGAACAAACGTCGTGAAAACCTGATCGAATTTGCAGAGGATGCGCGTCTCTCTTACCGGCTGGTCGCACTCGATTATGAAACACCAGTTGGCGTGGAGCTGGATGACCTGGAAGTGGATGGGCCTGATCGAGAACGCCTTAATGAGCTATTCACCCGACTTGAATTCCGCCGCCTTATCGCTGAATTCAGTGATGATGAACAGGCACCTGCTGCCACAGCGCCACAAGCTGCAGCTGTGGAAGAGGCAAGACCGGAAGTCGACAACAGTCCGCGCGAAGATCGTCTGGTTAATGACGAGGCATCCCTGACTGCGCTGTTAGAGGCACTGAACAGTGCCAAATTGATCGCCATGGACACAGAAACCACATCCCTTGCCACCCACGATGCCGAACTTGTCGGCCTCTCGTTTGCCGTCAGAGCAGGGGAAGCGTGGTATCTGCCGGTCGGCCACCGTGCAGCAGACCTGCTGGAGCCGGCACCGGTCCAGCTGTCACTGGATCTGGCACTTAAAACCCTGAGGCCGATTCTTGAGGATGCCAGCAAAGCCAAATGCGGCCATAACCTGAAATACGACGCGCAGGTGCTGCGCCGGGCAGGCATTGAGCTGGCTGGCATCAAGGCCGATTCGATGCTGCTCGCCTACTGCCTCTACCCTGCCAAATACCCGCCGAAGATGGATAGTGTCGCAGAGGATTATCTGGGACACACCTGTATCAGTTACGCGGATGTTGTAGGAAAAGGAGCCAAACAGGTCTGCTTTGATCAGGTGCCATTGGCAACAGCCATTCCCTATGCCTGCGAAGATGCCGAGATCGCATTCAGGCTAACCGGGCTACTGAGAGAGCGGCTGGAAAAAGAGTCGCGCCTGAACCGACATGATGAGATTGAATTGCCGCTCTCGTTTGCGCTGGCAGATATGGAGTGGCGTGGCACACGCATCGATGCGGTCAAACTTGCCGAACTCTCGACCCGTTTCGGAGATCGCATCAACGAACTGCAAACTGAAATCCATGCCGCTGCAGGCGAGGAATTCAACATCCAGTCACCCAAACAGCTGGGTGAACTTCTGTTCGACAAACTCGGCATTGCCGGTGGCAAGAAAACCAAGTCGGGCCAGTGGGCCACAGGTCAGGAGGTGCTGGAAGGACTTGCTGACGAACATGAGGTGCCGCGCCTGATTCTTGAAGTGCGCCAGCTCTCCAAACTCAAATCGACTTACTCCGATGCCCTGCCAAAACTGATACATCGTGATACGGGCCGTGTTCACACCTCATTTAATCAGGCGATCACTACCACAGGCCGCCTCTCCTCTTCCGATCCGAATCTACAGAATATCCCCATCCGCAGTAGTGAGGGGCGTGAAATTCGCAAAGCCTTTATTGCTGAGGCTGGCAACGTGCTGATTGCGGCCGACTACTCACAGATCGAACTCAGGCTGATGGCCCACTACTCCGAAGATGTAGCCCTGTGCCAAGCTTTTGAAAACGGCGAAGATATCCATGCAGCAACCGCAGCTGCTGTGAATGGTGTTGATCTGGATGAGGTAACCGGTGAGATGCGCAGGCGCGCCAAGGTGATCAACTTCGGTATCCTCTATGGCATGAGCGCCTTTGGCCTGGCTAAACAGCTTGGCATCAGCCGTAGCGAGTCCCAAGCCTTCATTGAAACCTATTTTGAGCGTTACCCAACCGTACGTGCCTTTATGGATAACACATTGGAGCGGGCACGTGAGCTGGGCTATGTCGAGACGCTGCTCGGCCACCGTGTCTATGTGCCTGAAATTACGAGCAAAAATGGCATGCGTCGTGCCTATGCGGAACGCACAGCGATCAATGCACCACTGCAGGGCTCGGCCGCTGACATTATCAAGGTAGCGATGATTCACCTGCATCGGCGCCTGCATGAAGAGCTGCCGCAAGCAACGATTACGCTGCAGGTTCATGATGAGTTGATTGTTGAGGCACCAGCTGCGCAGGCTGAAAAAGCGGCGATAATCATGAAAGAGACAATGGAGTCTGCCGTCCAGCTGCATGTGCCGCTGATTGTGGATATTGGCATGGGCAGCAACTGGTTCGATGCCCATCAACTTTAAGGAGTGATATTTTGCTAAGCCCTCTAGCCTGGATCGCCATCATCCTCACGCTGATTGTCGCCGTCGTGGTGATCAAACTACTGGAAAAGCGGCGCAAAGTGGCACCCCAGGATGAACAGCCCATCATTCAGCCTACCGTGGTTCAGCTCAGCATTGTTGAACAGTGCTGTCTGCAGACCCTGCAGCAGGTGGCAGGAGCCGAGTTTGATATCCGTAATAAGGTTGCGCTTAACAGACTCTCAAGCAGTGATGCAGGAAACAGCAATCAGGTATTGGATTTTGCCCTGTTCAGCAAAAAGAGCGGCAAACCAGCATGCGTGATTCAACTCAAATCGCCTGCAGGTAATGAAGCAAGCGCCATGGAGCAGGCTCTTGAACAGGCCAATATCGCTCTGTACCGGCTACCACGCAGAAGCAGCTACTCCATTACCGACATGCGTGACCTACTTCATGCACACATTGAAGCACCACCGCCATCGCCAGACGAAATGCTTGCCACGCTCTCAATGAGAGCCTTCCGCCTGTGTAAGAAGTGCCATTCAGAAATGGCACTGAAACGGGCCAACAACGGCCCGCACAAGGGGATGCTATTCTGGGTGTGTGAGGGGTATCCCGATAAATGCTCCGGTGTCGAGCTCTACAGCGAGTAACGTAATGAGAAGGGACAACATCTTTTCGACCATTCCTACCGGACTTACCGGGGAGCTAACCGAGCTCATCGCCCATAACAGAAGCGTTCGAATCGAGCGCATCATTTCAAAGGGGCACAAGTCCGCAGATGGATTCTGGTACGATCAGAACGAAGATGAGTGGGTGACCATTCTCAAAGGGGCAGCACGGCTGCAGCTTGAGAATAATGCCGAAGAGGTAGCCCTATCACCCGGCGATCACATGCTGATCCCGGCACACACAAAGCACCGTGTCCGCTGGACCGCCCCCGATGAGGAGACAATCTGGCTGGCCATCTTTTCATCAGAACCGCTATCCGATGGGGAGTAGTGAGGAAAATTTGCACTTTTTTTGCAGAGCTGGTTTCAGCAGGGTAACCTTACTGAAAAAGTAACGACGGCAGATTGAGGAGAACCGATGATTTCCAGAATAGCTATCATGATTGTGCTTATCAGCAGCCTCTTCTCCATTCCGGCTTATGCCGGGGATTTCTCTCCGCTGAATATCTATTTCGCCCGCCACGGTGAAACGCTGGGTAATCTCACCCACAAACACACCCACTTCAATGACCGCACATTCTCTGATGATGGGGTCCGGCAGGTTGAAGAGCTGACCGCCAAGCTAGGTGAGATCAAGTTCGATCATATTCTGGTTAGCCCGGTATACCGGGCCATGAACACTGTTTTTCCCTATCTCAGAAAGCACAATCTGAAAGCGGAGATCTGGCCCGAACTGGCCGAATGCTGCTGGCAGAAAGAGCGGAACGGCAAGGCATCACACCTCTCCAGAGGAAGCAGCATCAAGGTGGAGGCGGATATGCAGCCCTACTTCATCTTTGCTGACAAATCTGACTCTCGTGAGTTCAAGGCACGCGATTATGCCGATGGTATATTTATGGTCACCACTGCCTTTGAACGGGTTGTAAAAAATTACAGCGGTAGCGGTAAAGCCATCCTGATAGTCGGCCACTACCACTCCGGCGGACGCCTGATTGAGCTATTGCAGCGCCTCTATCCAGAAGGGAACAACAAATTATCGAACGGAAAAATCACCCAGCTTCAGGAAAACCCGGATGGCAGCTTCAACCTGATCGCCAGCAATTACTGAGTCAGTCATGGGTGAAGCCACAGCGCTAAAACTGCTGCTAGCCTGCAGCATCTGTCTGGGTTTAATTACCGGCGCTGTTTTTTTATTCCAGTGGCTCGCTCGACTGGCACGATAGGAATTCAAGCCACCGTTACGCTAAATCTCTCGGCAGATGGTCGAGGGTGGACGGTCTAAGCGAGATGCAATCCAGCGCATCGATTGCTTGGCAGCAATGCCTCTAGATATTTCTTCTCGTTCAGAAAGGCTTAGAGCTATAGTTGCTCGTCGCCGTGGTGTAGGTCGAATACCGCCTGTCGGTGACAGTTGCCCATAAATTGAGGAAGAGCCTCTATCAAAGACTTGGCCGATAGCTTTTAATGACTCCCCACGCTTCCAGCGATCCCATATCTCGGACTTCTGTTCAGGGGTATATTTTATTCTGGTTCTGTAACTCATATCCAACACTCCATCTGTTCATTCTAGACTAAGTGTTGCATCCACCGGTTGAGATCACCGCCGGAGGCGGACATTCGAAATCTGGTATTATTAGTTAGATCCCCCTCCAACTAAGGCCATCAACTGCTGTTGATCGAACTTCTTTTTATCCACTTTAAGGTAGGCCACGCCATCTTCCAGAATCACTTTGGCTTCGTGTACGCCATCGAGCTGTTTGATCTTCTCTGCAAGCTGATCTGCTTCAGCTTCATCAGCCACATTCACCTGCATCATGAATGAGGAGAGGTAGGCAGGAACCTTCATACCCAGTGAAAGCAGCAGCCAGCCAAGGGCCGCGATAGCGCAGGCGTAAAATACGGCCTGAATACCGAATTCGCCGGAGAGCCAGCCACCCCCTGCCCCGCCGACAAAAGCACCGAGGAATTGGGAGGTTGAGTAGACACCCATGGCTGTACCCTTACTCTCTACAGGAGCCATGCGCGAGATCAGGGAGGGTAGGCTCGCCTCCAGCACATTGAAGGCGATGAAGAAGAGCAGCAGGCCAATACCCACTGCTATAAGCGAACGCTGATCAGTTCCCAGCATCACCTCGGAAACCATCATCAGAAGAATTGAACCGATGAATACCTGCTTCATCTTCTGCTTCTTCTCGGCAATCATCACCAGTGGTGCCATGCCAAGCACGGATAACATCAATACAGGCAGATAGAACCACGCATGCTCATCCGTCGGCAGTCCAAGCTTGTCCCTGAGAACGAAGGGAAGTGCGCTGAACATCGCCATCATGATGCCGTGTTGAATCAAAATTCCGACATCGAGCCGGAACAGCTGGGCATCGAAAAATATCTGTTTGAGCTGGGCGGGAACGGTCTCCACCTCGCGGTGAAAATTCAGGTGTAGAGGGTCGGGAACGAGAAGATAGAGGATAGCAATACCGGCTGCTGCCAGCACAGCTGTCATCCAGAAGATGCCATCGACACCAATGCCGGCGTTGAGAAGCGGACCGATCATCAGTGCCAGCGTGAACGACATGCCGATGGAGACACCCATGATAGCCATCGCCTTGGTGCGCTCCTCCTCCTTAGTCAGGTCAGCCATCAGCGCCATCATTGCCGCGGCGATGGCACCTGAGCCCTGAATGGCTCGGCCGATGATCACGCCCCATATTGAGTCTGACATCGCAGCAATCACACTGCCGATGGCAAACAGTAACAATCCAAGGGTAATGATCGGCTTGCGACCAAAACGATCGGAGAGCATGCCGAAGGGAATCTGGAAGATCGCCATGGTCAGCCCGTAAACACCAAGGGCCAGACCAATCAGCATCGGGGTTACCCCTTCCAGTCCTTCCGCATATAGCGAAAAAACCGGCAGGATCATAAACAGTCCCAGCATGCGCAGGCCATAGATACCTGCCAGCGAAAAAACGCTGCGACGCTCGAAGCTATTCATGAACAGGGCTGGCTGAAGCTATTTGTTTTCAGTGGTCTGCAGCATTCGCAGGGTAAACAGCGTGAAGGCGAAGAGCAGCATCGCACCACCCTGATGTGCAACACCGAGATGCAGCTGTACCACGGAAAGCAAGGTTGCCACACCGAGGCAGAACTGGATCACAACCATGCCCAGCATCAGGTGCATGCCAAGCTTCGCAGGCCCGACCAGCTCAAACCTTCTGGAGTAGAGAAATGTACCGATCACCAGCAGCAGTACTGTTTCAGCCAGCATACGGTGGTTGAACTGAACCGCTGCAATATTCTCAAACCAGTTCAGGTAATAGGGCTGCAACATGCCGTAACCTTCAGGTATAAAGCTACCGCCCATCAATGGGAAGGTGTTGTAGGCAAAACCAGCCTTCAGGCCCGCCACAAAGCCTCCTGCAGCCACTGTAATGGCAATCAGCAGGGTAATCCCAGCTACAATCTTAAATAGCGGTCTAACGTCATATAGCGAAGGTTCACGCTTGGGAAAGAGGAGCCCCGCAGCCACCCAGAGGATATAGGCAAAGATCGCGAATGCCGCCATCAGATGCGCAGTCAGGCGATACTGGCTCACATGCGTCTGATCGAAACCACTGCTCACCATGTACCAGCCCAGCACGCCCTGCATACCACCAAGCAGGAACATGATGACCAGTTGCGGGCGAAGCGGTTTGCTGATCTTTCCTGCAAACAGGAAGTAGAGGAATGGCAACAGGAAGAAGATGCCGATCATCCGGCCCCATACACGGTGGATGTACTCAAGCATGAAGATGCCCTTATATCCTTCCAGATCCATATCCGGATTCAGTTCGGTAAACTCAGGGATAAGCTTGTAGTGCTTGAACGACTCCAGCCAGGCGGATTCGCTCATCGGTGGAATCCAGCCCATCAGTGGATCCCATGTCATCATGGAGAGCCCAGAGTGGGTCAATCTTGTTGCACCACCAATCACCAGCATAATGAAAATCGCAGCGCAGACGAAAAGTAGCCAGTAGGCGATCTGTCTGTCGTACTTTACCTGATCGACTGTACTCATGACTGCTCCGCTCCATTAACAAGTTTATTGCGCCCTTTGAGCATCACAGGCAGCACAACGATGGCAAACAGAAGGCCACTAAGAACAGCAATCACGCCACCAATACCCACCAGATCCTGTGGCGTAATCATAGTCTGCAAGCCGATATCCTGAGTGGTTCCAACCACCTTACGTTTCATGCCGTGACCACCCCCCCAGGCAAGGCCGACGATATGCATGATCTGACCCACAGCATAGGCATAAACCTGAATTCGGGCCCATTTCAGGTTTGGCGTAGCAAAACCAAATTGCGGCAGCCAGTAATAGGTCATCGCCATAAAGGCCATGGTTACAGCCACAATGGAACCATGGTAATGCGCGGTAATCAGGGTGCTGCTTTCACCAATAAAAAGCCCCAGCACACCACCCATGCCAAACAGGATGATAGAGAAGATAAGTGCAGCATAGAGGTGGCGTGACTCCTTATCCGCAGCAGGCTGGGTAAGCAGTGCCCAGACTACAGGCAGACCGATCAGTAGTGGCGCAACACCATTACCATCACGCATCAGCCATACATACCAGTTCATGAATTCCGGGCCACCGACATCAAAACTCAAAAAAGGCCAGGGCATCATCAATACCGGAGCAATACCGACAGCAAATGCAGCCATAAGATAGGCTGGTTTAGCATTGATCTTCAGTCCACAGGCCTGAGCGACCCAGAGCCAGCTTACGCAAAGCAGTGCGGTATGGGCAAACTGAAGAACATGGCCGCCTGCCCAGTAGAGACTCTCGTAATAAGAGCGACCACCACTGGTAAGCGGACTGTCAAGAAAAGTCCAGACCAGTGCAATCAGTGCAATCAGGGTGGCAATTGCTGCGGTAAGCGTACCGAAACGAATTGTACCTTCTCCAGTTGCCTGTCGCGATTTAGTACATTCAAGCGACCAGAGGCTGCGCAGCACCAGCAGAAGAACACCACCACCAAAAACTATCATTCCCTTGATAAACATACGATTTTCAAGCATCGGAACATAGTTGTTGGTTAAAGGATTGGCATCACCGGTCAGCGGAGAGACCCCAATCACAATACCACCAAATACAACCAGGATCAGAGAGAGCCAACCGGTCATGACCTGTCTGTTACTGGTGTTTAACGTCCAGAAGACACCGGCAATGGCAATCAGCCACCACAACACGGTGAAATCCACATGCAGCACCAGTGCAGTATAAAAGAAGTCCTTCCAGGGCATCTCATAGGTGGTCCTAGCCAGCGCCAGAAGCAGCGGATAGATGCCGGATGCCAGTAGAAAACCAACCGCAACATAGAGCCAGCCAACGGCCAGCTTACTCTGGTCAGATTCAGTAATGGGAAGGGAGAACTTAGTCGTCATTGGGAATCCTGTTCAACTTTATTGACTACAGTACATTTTTGGGCGCGGATCCTAACACTGGGGGCCATCGGGCGCAGCAGATTTATCGGTTCATGGCGAAGTAAAACCACATTATTTATCGCTTTGCAATTGTCCCGGATAATGTAAAGAGTTGGGATGATGAAACATGAAAAAAGCATACGTATTATCCACCTTCTCCTGATGTTCACCGTGCTTGGCCAGCTACTGACTGAGCAGTTCATGAAGGTTCCAAAACCGGGGGAACAGTTTGAAGCATTTGCCCTCTTTCTTTTCTCAATTCATCAGCTTATTGGCTTTGCTGTCATGATTATAGCCATCACCTACCTGATGGTGGTTATGGACAATCTGGCACACCGGAATCGTCTATTCCCGTGGCTGGACGGGACATTGCGAGCCTCCCTGATATCAGAGGCCAAACGGGATATCCCGGGGTGGTTCAAAGGCAATCTCCCGCCCCCTGACCAGGCTCACCTGATTGCCGGTACAGTGCATGGGCTGGGGCTGATGCTGGCGACAGGAATGGGAATGACCGGCGTGATCATCTATCTCGGCATGAAACATGATGGAAGCATGGGTGCAGGGATTCACACCCTCAGGGAGATCCACGAACTTCTCGGAACAGTGATGTGGATATTTGTCATCGGCCATATTCTCATGGCAATCATGCACCAGACCAAAGGCCACCGTGTTCTGCAGGATATGTTTACCAGCAGCAGAGAATAAAGCCCGGTTAACTTTTGACTCTTTGAAAGCTATCATGCATTGATAAAGGAGCATCAATGAGAAAACTATTTTCCAACTGGATGAATCTGGGCAGCCATGCAGGAGCCATGCTGATGGCTCCCTCTATTCTGGCCATTGGCATCATGGCCTTCAGTTATTTCTCATGGAACAGGCAGATGATTGAAGAGGCACCCATGCTTGATGTGGTCATGGAGATCAAGGTGGAGCTGGAACGCACCCATATGCATCTTCATGAATTCGAACGTGGCCTGATCATCATGCGTGACATCAAAGATCCGGTTGCCCTTGATGAAGTCCATGACCAGGTCATTTTCAATGTTGACCACACCATCGAATCACTAGGTAACCTGAACACCCATATTGGCCAGCTGCTTTCTGGCACAAGCAGCATGGGTGATGTGACCCTCAGCCACCTCCAGGTGAAAAAGAGTAGCGATGCAGAACTGAATTGGCGCCTTGAAGCCCTGCAGGCAGCGATTATAACACTTAGCGATTATATGCTTCCCAGAATAAAAGGTGATAACTACCAGACGTTCATCTATGACTCGGAAAACGACATGATGTTTGATGTTGCTCTGGAGTTTGCGCAAGCCGCTGATGACCGCGTGCATGAAATCATTGGGGAAAGACTGACGATGCAGCGCAGGGTTTTCCTGCTCTCTATGGTTTTCTTTGCCCTGATGACCGTATTCTTCTTTACGAAATGGAAAAAACTGAAAGACAGACATAACAGCTCATTGGCCAACCTCTACCTGACACTGCAAGCCACCGAACAATCAGATGATGTCGTCATTATTGCCGATTCCAATGGCGTAATCGACTATGTAAACCAGCGTTTTGTTGAAATAACAGGGTATAGCAGTGATGAAATCATGTCACAAAAGCTATCTGTGCTGGATGATGGGACCATAATGGGTGATGGCCTGCCAGATATTCAGCTGAAGAAAAAGTGGCAACGTGAGATCAGTTGCAAAGACAAGCATGGCAAGAACTACCGTTCACTCACGACAATTTCTGCGATTGTGGATCGCTCTGACAACGTTGCATTCTGTGAAGTCAGGCAGAAGGTTCTTTAATCTTCCTTTTCATACTTGCTGGCGATCTGCATACCGATTTCACGCAGCTGCTCGGCAAACTTCGGGTATGCCTCAGCCGTTTCTGAAATCAAATCAATCGGAAAAGCAAAAGCCAGCACATCACTTTTTGCAATCACATCGGCAACGGGCAGGCTTAAACCAGCAGCAGACACCTCACCAAAGATATTGCCTGCCTGTAGCTTTTCGATGAATTCACCATTCCTGATCACTTCCACTTCACCCTTGGCCAGAAGAAACAGGTAGTAGTTAAACTCGCCATGTTTAATCAATGCAGCTCCGGGTTCGACCTCCATGACAACCGACTTCTCAGCCAGATGTATCCGAGCCTCCTCAGGCAGTGAATGGAAAAACGTATGTCCTGAAACAAGCTTATGCAGTTCATCCATAGAGGTTTCAGCCCGAACAATCCTCATCCATTTTGTGTCTTCAAAGCGCACAAGAGAAGCGCTGTGGGTTGCCCCCTCCATAATAAGGAATACGGCTACAGCAAGGTATAGTGAGTCAATTAACGTACCGAACAGCAGCGCGAATACAAAAATACTAATCCAGCGCAGAATATTGGAATCGGCCTCGTGCTTCAGGTAGGTGAAAAACATGCCGCCAGCCGGAATGAAAATAAGGGCTGCAAATGCCAGCTCCAAATTATAACCGAGGTCATAGGCACCGAGCGCGGTAAAAGCTCCGCTCAAGACCAGCTTGATAAACAGCTTCCAGTCATGCTTGGAGGCACCTGATACATGTTCCTTTGAAAGTAGATCCATCATGGCAACCTAACCTCGCCTGATACAACTGTCATGACAGTGAGCCCTAGCACAACCATTACTGGCCGGGATGAACTGGCACAGCGGGGACTGGAGTATCAACGACAATGATTTTTCCTATCATGGATGCATGTCCACTGCCGCAGAACTCTCCGCAGAGCAGATCAAATGTACCCGCCTTAATTGGCGCGAATTCGATGGTCTTGAATTCACCGACCTTGATCCTGTTCATCAATTTCAGTTCACGAACGACGATTGCATGACGCATATCCAACGTGGCCAGGTGCAGGCGATAGGTAACCCCCTTATCAAGCTCCAGGGTGAACTTGCCCCAATCATAATTCTGGGCCAACAGGTAGATATCTGAGTCTGCCGGTGGATGAACCACAGGCAACTCACCTTCAACACGCACGGTGTACTTCTCCACCATCTGTTTTACCTTGTCCTGAAAGCCGACCAGATCTTCACGGGTGATCTTCTCTTTGGTGACCTTAATGTCCGGCTGCTGGGCCTTCATGTTCATAAATACCGGAACAACAATTGCCACAGCAAATACAACCGTCACCAACAGCAGCTTATAATTAAGACCTTTCTTTACGGGTTGCTCGCTCATTAAAAATCCTTTCGAAATCGCCCATATGGACTATTTAAAACAGTTATGTGATGTAAGAGAAGTACAAACCGATGATTCTTTACCGATGCGTACTTCCTACATAACATACGCAACTCTACAGTGTCTGACCCATATTCAAAACAGGACGTGACTTCGCATGGCAGAAACAACCCAGAACTCTCAAATATCCCCTAAGATGCTGATTCTGGCATTGATTGCCCTGGTAATCACTCTGGGCGGTGGCGCTTCTGTCATGCTCTACCTCGGTGCATTTAAAGACCCTGAAGTCTATCGCTCAGTAACGCAGGAATATCACTTCGCATACATCAACCATAAAGGAGCCTACACCAATATCGACCCAATCCTAGAAGAGGTAGCCAGGAACCTGAAAGAAGCAAACATCGAGACTGTAACTGCATGCGCCCTTTTCATGGATAGTGTGTCGGAGGTTGAGGAGGCCGATCGTCAGAGTAAAATCGGTTATCTGATCAAACGTAATGATTACATCCCCGCGCCTCTGGAACAGATGACTATCCCCTCTCGCGAGGTTGTCGTGGCCACATTTGAAGGTGGAACACTGCTTGGGTCGCATAAGGCATACTCAGCCATGCGGGATTGGTCGCGGGCCAACGGCTATCAGCTCTCACTTCCTGCCTTTGAAATCTACCACCCCGACAGCAAAGTGGAATATCAGCTGCCGATTCACAAGAAGCAGTACTAACTGCTCCCTTATACCCTCATATAAACATCAATCTTGCGTGCAGAGAAGTTCTGCCTCTGCTGAGTCAAAGCTACTCTCATTGACCCACCATCCTCGCCTGTAAGGCACATGAAGAGGTAATTATAGCATCTGATTAGCCAGCACAGGAATCAGCACATAGGAGCCCAGACTGCCTATGTGCGCATGAATTCTCTGCAATCAACCCGGAATATGGGAAATCAGATAGTAGAGGAACCAGCCGAAAACCACAGCTGTCAGTAACAGGCCAGTCAATACCTTCTTCTTCTCTTTGGCCTTCTCTTCTTTACTCAGGTCGTTCATTTTCAAATCTCCTATAAATCACATCATCCTGAAATGGTTACTCAGTGAAGCTGTATGCGTTCAATCTTCATATCATGCGGTATTTTACTGTACAACTCTTGGGAAAGCAGCTTTGCATCACCAATTTCATCCGTTGTCAGGCGGGGTGATACCGCCCTCAGGCGCTTCTCTGCATAGCGTTCACCCAGCGTGGTTGCGACCCAGAACCATGCCATCGCTTTAACATGGTCAACTGCAACCCCATCACCATGAACATACATCTCGCCAAGGTGATACATCGCCTTAGGGTGTCCACCCATGGAGGCTTTTTCCAGCCACTCAAAAGACTTGCCGAAATCCTGTGCCACACCACCTTCGCCGCGTGCGTAATACAGACCAATAAAATATTGAGCAGGCCTGTTTCCCTGTTCAGCAGCCTGCAAGAACAGCTCAGCTGCTTTACTGTGGTCACCAGTGCTTGCCAATTGAAGAGCCTTATCAGCGACGATCTCTGCAGGGTCGCTTATGCCTGTCACTGGCAGGGGTGAATTGCTCGATGGGGCATCAGATCCACATGAAATAAGTCCCACACAGACAAACATGAGTGCAATCTTTTTTAACATAATTTCTCCATGGATCGGTGCAAGATGTCAGAAGCAGTTAATGGGCTACGTCAGAATTAAGCCACTTACGAAGGGCAATAGCAATATCATCAGGCGCAGTATGGTGGCTCATGATATCAAGAAGCTCACCTTCGCTGTTAATCATAAACAGCATACTGGTATGAATCACTTCATAGCGACCAGTCTCAGCATCTCCACCCTGCTTAAAGAACTCCGCATCATAAGCCGCTGTGGTCTGCTTAATCTGGTCAGATGTTCCGGTGAGGCCGATGATGCTGGGATGAAAGAAGGCCACATATTTAGCCAGATGTTCGGCTGTATCTCGATCCGGGTCTACCGTGACAAACAGAACCTGAATTTGATCAGACAGAGAGCCGAGTGACTTCAGAGCCATAGCTACATTGTTCATTGTAGCAGGACAGATATCAGGACAGTGCGTATAGCCGAAGAAGAGCAGCACAGTTTTACCCTTGAAATCATGTAGAGATACAGGGCCAAGTACCGACTGAAGTGTAAAATCTTTCGCATTATGTGGCTCTGAACTACACGAAGAGAGCAGCATCAACATAAATAGAAAAGCAGTAAGAAGAGCTGTTGGTCGCTTAAAAATCAGTAAATTATCCACGCAGAAAATACTATCACAACAGGATTAGAGTGGGAGAGGTTTATGAAACCTCCGTCAGGACAATTCTAGTCAGATAGAGTCGAATATCATGATTCCGAAAAGTAGAATCAGATAAACAATAGAAAAGGCGAAAACGCGCATGTCACAATCCCGATCAGAGCGGTAGAAGCGGACGGCCATAAACAGGAAAATAGCGCTGAGAACAACTGAAGCGGCCAGGTAAATAGAACCAGAGATATCAAACAGCCACGGCATCATCGCAACAGGAACCAGTGCAATCGTATAAAGAAGAATCCGCAGCTTGGTGGCTTGAACTCCGCAGGCAACCGGAATTACAGGTACGTTAGCACGCGCATAATCTTCGCGGTATTTCAGTGCCAGAGCCAGAGCGTGTGGCTGCTGCCATACAACCATGATAGCAAATAGGATCCAGGCGGCTGCGCCAAGTTCATTGGTGACAGCGGCATAACCAACCATCGGAGGCACAGCACCAGCGATACCACCAAACTGGTTGGCCCATGGCGTCCTGCGCTTCATCCACATGGTGTAAACACCAACATAACCCACCACTCCGACGCTTGTGACAATAGCAGTCAGTGGGTTAACAACCCATGCCATCAGAGCCAGAGAAGGTATTGTAAGAAGAAGTGAAACAATGAGCACACGATTCGCAGAAACAGCACCAGCAGCAAGGGCGCGATTACTAGTCCGCTTCATCAACTGATCAATATCGCGATCGTAATGGTTATTGAGCATGCAGGAGCCCGCTGTGGCCAGCCCCAGAGTCAGGAAGGTCCAGCCAATCAGATGCCAGTGCGGCATAATACCATGGTTACCAAAATAGATGCCGGTCAGGGCAGCTACCAGCGTAAGACCAACGATGCCCGGTTTGGACAGCGCAATGTAATCCGAAATAACGGAACGGGCGGAGACCTGCTGTTCTGCTAATGAATGACTCATTGGTATTTAAACCCTCTCTACGTCTGTTTAAACCTGATAAGCAAGCCGTTGCCGACGAGCTTACCGCGTTTAAGCAAATGAAAAGTGGCCTCCCGAAGGAGGCCACCGCTCATCTTTCTACTTAGTGATGCCCACCAGTATGGCCAGGATGCGGCTCAAACTCAGGCTTAGGATTGTCGATGAAGTTGTATGGATGCCAACCTTCAGGACAAATCACAGGAGTCGGGAAGTTACCCTGACCTGGAATAATTGCAGTAGCAGTGAATTCCAGAGACTCTGAACCCCATGGGTTCGCATTGGTGCACTTCTCGCCAGCAATTGCACCATGCAGCCATACCACGATCATCAGCAGTGCGCTTACGAAGGTGATGTAGAGGCCGATGGTAGACCAGTGCTGTGCAGAAACGATGGTCGCATTATCAGCAAACATCTGGTAGTCCATGTAACGACGTGGCATGCCTTCCATACCTGCGAAGTACAGTGGACCCATCACGATGTTCATGCCGATGAAGAAGCCAACAGCAGTCAGCTTAGTCATGAAGGTGTTGCACATACGTCCGGTCAGTTTAGGGAACCAGAAGAATACGCCAGCGAAGATCGCCATACCGCCGGATACTGCCATCACATAGTGGAAGTGAGACATGATCACGTAGGAATCGGAGATACCATAATCGATAGCAGAGAGTGCGTTTGGAATACCGGTCAATGCGCCGATGATCAGCATGAAGAATGCGCCAACTGCCCAGTACATTGGACCAGTGTAGCGGATTGCGCCACGGTACATGGTACCAGTCAGTGACAGCATCAACAGGCCGAATGGCAGTGAAATCAGCAGTGTGGTGAACGTCTGCAGCAGACGAAGCCAGTCAGGAAGACCTGCAACGTACGCGTGATGTACCCAAACGTCAGAAGATACTGGAATGAACGCGATAACGGACCAAACAGTAGCTTTGTAGTTGAATACGTCGTTACGAGCAGATACTGCGAAGATTTCAAACAGAATACCCATGAACGGCAGCAGAATCACGTATACAGCTGGATGTGAGTAGAACCAGAAAAGGTTCTGATACAGCAGTACGTCGCCACCAACTTCAGGATTGTAGAAACCAAAGCCGAGGTATTTGTCCAAGCTCAGAAGCAGTACAGATGCAGCCAGTACTGGTACGAAGATCAGCTGAATAACGTTTGCAGTGAATACACACCATACAGTCAAAGGCATCTGGAACCAGCCCATGCCCTTGCAGCGCATGAATGCAACAGTACAAGCCAGGTTAACAGCACCGAATACAGAAGACATACCGAGGATAACAACTACTGAAGAGTACAGTGCAGTGTTACCAACAGCGTCAGTCAGTGAGTAAGGCGGGTAGCCTGTCCACATACCGTTATATGAATCTGGAATCACCAGGTTCATCAGTGCAAGCAGGATACCAGACCACAGCAGCCATACTGACATTGCGTTAACACGTGGGAACGCCATGTCCTTGCCGCCAACCATGATAGGCACAGCCCAGTTAGCTACGAAGCCCAACAGGGCAGGAATCTGGAAGCCCAGAATCATTACGGCACCGTGCATTGTCAGCCACAGGTTGTAGATATCACCATTGTCGGTGATGTCCGGACCTACGGAGCCAAGCTCGAGACGCATTGCGGATGCAGCAAGACCTGCTACAACGAATGATGCAATCGCACCAATCAGGTACCATACACCGATGACCTTATGGTCAAGGGTGAACACCCATTCTTTTACTGTTTTTGGCTGACCCGGTTTACCGTCCGGCTCATGTCCCATAAAACCACTCATAAGTTTTCCTCCTCTATTATTTTAAAATTAAATCTTGTCAGCGGTAGTAGCAGCTGATGCAACACCGGTTACAGATGGTACAGATGCAGCCTGCTCAGCTACGTACGCGTCGTAGTCAGCTTCAGAAAGCGCTTTAACTGTGCCATACATGCCTGAGTGCATGGTACCGCAGTACTCACGACAGGTAACAACAGACTCGCCCTCTTCATTAGGCATGAACCACTCCCAGGTAATACGACCTGGCATCAGATCCTCTGTTACACGGTAACGGTTCATGTAGTGAGAGTGCAGTACATCGTCAGAAACCATGCGCAGTACGACAGGGGTACCAACCTTAACAACCAGTTCGTTGTCAGTGTCGATGCCATTGGCGTCTACATAGTTCCAGTTCCACATAGAACCAGTAACCTTCACTTCCACAGCGTTGGTTGGAACATTGCGCATGTGGTTGTGCAGGTCAAAACCCTTCACGTAGAGGAAGAGGTCATCGCCCAGGAACAGCATACAAGGGATAACAACCCAGCCGAGTTTAGCCTGAGGGCTGAGCTGAGGCAGTTTGCCGCGCTCGCCGTGGCCTTTGCGTACATAGATAACCATGAATGCAATAGTAATAATAGCGAAGACAACACCGAGAATGGTGATATCCCACATGGTTTCATGCCAAACTTCGTCCCAGTGCTCGTGCGGAGTCCAGCCGTTGTAGTCAGCACGTGTTGCTGGTGCTGCTTGGAATGCATGCGCGAGTGACGGAATCAAAGGCAGTGCAAGCATTGCCCCCATCACTTTGTGCATAAGTGATTTAACTTTCATGTTTTACCCTCCTAAATTTCATATACGAAAAACTTCCAACAATCAGTGTCAGCCCGAAGATCAGTGCGCCAGCGGCGACGAAGAGCGGAATGTTGATTGAGTATTTACCATCTTTATAGTTATAGCTGTAACAGGCACCAACAACGAAATCGATCACGTTGGCGGCAGCGATCTCGCCACCCTTTGCCTTGGTAATGGCCAGCTCCATATCCGTCGGAGTAATCGTACCGCCATACAGGTAACGTGTTACCCGTCCTTTCGGTGACAGCATGATATATACATTCGGATGCAGGAACATGGCATCACGCGGCGACCAGAAGAACTTAAAACCCATGGAACCCGTAAGCTTCAGGATATCTTCCTTTTTCAGCATGGTGGTCATCTTCCAACCGTCTGGCAAACCATCAGCAAACCCGGCCTCTTTCATGAAGTTCGCAAGTGTTGCAGGCGTATCGTTCTGGTCGAAGGAAACGGTAAGAACATTGTAGTCCTGACCAATCTTCCAGCGCTCCACACCCTTCAGTGTCTCGGCAAGATTTTTATTAATTACCGAACAGGCTCCGTCGCAGGTGTAGTAGCTGAATGCCAACACCAGCGGCTTACCCGTCATCGAACCAAGCTTAAAGTCTGCTCCGGTCTCATCCTGCAGGACAAAATCGTAATCAGCCTTTTCACCCAAGTATTTCATCTCTTCAATCTTGAGTATGCTTGGATCAACCACTGAGGTCTTGGTGACATTACCGTAAGCGGCATGCGCACCATTTGCGAACCCCAACATCACAACAGCGGAAACCGCCATGGCTGCAGCCAGCTTGCGCAGACTGGACCATGACGATTTCACTGAGTGTGAGGAGGTTTGTTTCAATTTATTACAGCCTATATCTACGCGTGCTTACCAGAAATAAACCTGGAGCAGCACCCATACGCCAAGAACGTTCACGAAGTGAACATACATGGACATCGCACGGGTGTATGAGAAGCTCAGGCGGCCTTTAAAGGCAGATGGAACACAGGTCAGCATGACCAGGATACCCATCACCAGATGTGCAAAGTGAATACCGGTAAAACCGTACAGTGCAGTTGCGAATGCATTTACGCCAATGGTAAAGCCCTGAGCCTGAAGTTCAGACCAGCCAGCAATAGTCATATACATAAATACAACCCAGATCGCAACGGAGATCAGAGTAAACGTTGCGAAGCCGGAAGCATCACCGTTGAGCTCTTTCTTACGAGCAATACCAATTGTAAAGCTGGACAGGATCAGGATCAGTGTAGAAATCACCGCTCCGTTCGCACCCAGATCAGCAGGTGTACCTTCTGGTGGCCAAACAGGTGCGCCCAGACGGGCAACCCAGTAACCAGCAAGAACGCCACCGATAGTCATGATTTCAGTACCGATGAACATGAACATGGCCGATGGTGACCAGTTTTCGTCGTCAATTACGCCGATGGTTTCAGCTGCCCAGCCAAGACCACCCATAATGGTCATGCCGGCACCTACTGCCAGGACAACTAGTGCAACAGTTTGCATTTCATAAACAAACTGCGCCATAAACGCCAATGGTAAGAACAGACCTGCACCGAAACCTACAAGTAACGGATTAGGACTGGTATGCCAATGGGCCGTATAATGTTTTATTTCTTCACTCATTTATACCCTCCTCGTGTTGTTAAGCCAAAGCTTAAGTTACATGCCTCACATAATAGTCGTAACATAAGTGGTCGGCATTCTGCATATCTGAAATGGGCATATCAAGCACAATTTTAAATAAAATTTAATCTTAATTAATGTTGACTTCATCAGAAAAAATCGCCATGCAACCCGCATTTCCAGGATGAACGCAATAAACATGTGGGAATCCAGACAGTTACCGAAATCGCCTCACTCACAGAGCAACGGCTAAGATAGCAACTGGAGCGCTGCACAGCGCAGTGAATGATAATTAGTGAACGAAATTTAACTCCGCAACTGCGCGTTTTGCGCACAAAGAAACCACCTCGGACTCAGCAGGAGGCTCCCATAGCTCTGAGTTTTCTACCAATAGCCTCACTGTCATATGGCTTTATAATGTACTCATCAGCTCCCTCTGCCAGCATTTTCAACATGGAGGGCATATCAGCCTCTTTACCGACAGCCACCACCTTTGGAGCGGTCGAATCCGGATACATCGCTTTTACTTCAGCAATAAAACCACAGCCATTCACAACTGACTTTCTAGATCTGAGCATCACCAAACCGATACCGGGCCTTTTGCCGATCATCTGAAGCGCATGTTCAGCACTGATCGCTTCAACAGGAGTACATCCAAAATGCGCAATGATTCTGGCTAACGAAACCCTTGATTTTTCGAGGTCATCTATAATCAACACTTCCATACTCATCCATCTCCCATACCCCTTCATCTCCATCAATTCAGAAAGAGATTTATGGCAAAAAACTGAATCACACTATCCACCTGGCCATCAGACAATCCCTTGCAGCCACCGGGCACGAGCAGTCAAAGGTTGTCTATTTCGATAATCGGCACGACTGCCATGGGCCGGATAGGGGTGTCTGAGAGCGTCTTCTCAACAGCAATCTCATCACAGTCGGCAAAACGGGCGCAGTGCACACATACCGTCCATACCTTATGAGGCAAGCTCTCCTTGGAAACAATGCGGTATCCGAGCTTCTGAAAAAAACCGGTGACATAGGTCAACGCAAACAGTTTGGCCACACCGAGACTTGCCGCCCACTGCTCACAACCTTCCACCAGAAGGCGTCCTACCCCGTGCTTCTGGTATTCAGGGGAAACCACCAGCGAACGCACCTCCGCAAGGTTTTCACCATAGATGTGCACACAGACTACACCGGCCAGATCCTCATCGTATTCGGCCACGAGGAACTCCTGCAGATGCTGAAAAACATTATCTTTGTCGCGCTCCAGAATAATGTTCTTTTCAGCAAACGGTTTGAGTAAGCGGAGAATCGCCTCGACATCCCCTGCAGCAGCACTGCGCACGCGGACAGTGTGACTCATTGAGACCTTACCACCCTGCCGCGATCAAGCATGGTTTCAGCATGACGGCATGACTCTTCATCCAGCCCTCCCAGCATGCGGGCAATCTCCTGCATCCGCTGATCAGCATTCACCTGATTCAGCGTGGTTAATGTCCGCCCTTCGTGCTCGTATTTGCTGATCACAACCTGATGATCCGCACAGGAAGCAACCTGTGGCAGGTGAGATATGACCAGCACCTGCCTTTCGCCCCCCATTAACGCCAGCAACTCACCCACACACCATGCTGTTTCGCCACCGATTCCGGTATCAACTTCATCAAACACTGCGATATGGGGCATTTGTGACAGGGCCCCACACCCTTTCAATGCCAGAACAAGTCTGGAAAGCTCACCACCGGAAGCAACAACCGAGAGTTCACGCCATGGTTCGCCCGGATTGGACATCACCTGCATAGTCACACTATCCCAGCCATTGGCACCCCATGCGGTCTGGTCTTGCCTTTCAGAAACATCAAAACGAATCTGCATACCACCAAGGGACAACCGGTCCATAAATGGTCTCAGCGCACCACTAAGTTCCTCACCACACTTCTTTCGAGCTTCTGTTAACCTGCCGGCAACCTCAGAGAATCGACCTTCCGCCGCTTCCAGAGCCTTGGCTAACGACGCCTCATCCCAGCCAGCCGTGTCGAGGGCAGACAACCGCTCTGCCCACTCATCAATAAGCAGAAGCAATCCATCTTCATCCCTGTCATGACGGCGCATAGCATCATGTAGCTGTATCAGGCGCTCTTCTTGAAAACGCAACAGCTGCTCATCAAACGGCTCTTCCAGCACGGTGCGCAACTCAGGTGTCAACTCACCCAGCAAGGCATCCATCTGCTCGATTAACTCACCACTCGCTTTCAAGCCATCATGGTAGGATGATGCCACCCCAATAATATGGCCGGCTCTGGCAATCAACTCACGCGCACTGGGCTCTGCCTCATCCAGCAGCATCAGCGCTTCTGAGGCTGACTGCTGGATCTGGGCATGGTGACGCCCCGACTCCACTTCAGCCTGTAGCAGATCAGACAACCCCGGTTCAACATCCAGGGACTGTAAGCGAGCCAGCTCCTCACGCATCCACGTTGCCTGCTGCTCAGTCTCACCACGTTCGGATTTCAGGGCATCAAGGGATCCCCTGACCTGTCGCCACTGCCTAAACGCCTCGCCGACAGCACTCCTGTCCTCAATATTGATCCGTGCGTCCAGCAGCGCACACTGAAATCCCGGCTGCATCAATATTTGATGCTCATGCTGCCCGTGCAGATCAAGGCAGATTTGTCCTAATTTTTGCAGCACCTTTAAAGCGACAGGAGTTCCATTGATATATGCACGCGATCGGCCATCCTGCCCGATCACCCTTCTCAGGATTAACTCATCCTCAAGCTCAATATCCTGTTCAGTAAGCAGCCCTGCGATTCTTGAATCGTCACCATCCCAGATGGCGACCACCTCCGCCCGTTCGGCGCCGTGACGTACCCATTCAGCACTGGCCCGTGCGCCAAAAGCCGCTCCAAGCGCATCCACCAGCATCGACTTTCCCGCACCTGTCTCACCGGTAAAAACAGTCATGCCAGGTGCCAGCTCAAGCTGGGCCTTCTCAATCAATGCAAATTGTTTAACCGTTAGCGATGTGAGCATCAGGTAGCTTCGACCTGCCCGGCCCATTTTAGTTTGGTTCTAAGTACTTCGTAGTAGTGACGATCCGGGAGGTAGACCAGTGAGATGGATCCGTTCTTCCTCACCACTACACGGTCACCCTGCTCCAACTGCAGAAGCTCTATACCATCAAGGTTAAGTAAGGCCCCACCCTCCGAAGATTCAACTAGACGCAACTCGATCTGCTCATCGGCAGGAATCACTACAGGGCGATTGGAGAGCGTATGCGGACAGACAGGCACCACACTGATCGCATCTACCGCAGGATGTAGAATCGGCCCGCCAGCAGAAAGCGCATAGGCAGTTGATCCCGCAGGCGTGGCAAGAATCAACCCATCACCACGCATTTTGAACACGAAACGATCATGGATATACATCTCAAACCCGATCATTTTACCTCTGCGCTCAAGCACGACATCGTTCATGGCGCAGCCACCGGCCAGCCTCTCCTCACCCCGCCACACCTCAGCATCAAGGCTAAAGTGACGCTTAGTCTTCAGGTTACCGGCAAGAATGTTCTCCACCACATTAAACATGTTACCAACGGGAGTGTCGGTCAGGAAACCGAGCCGCCCCAAGTTGATGCCGAGAATAGGTGTATCCGATCCAATGAAATCGCGTGCGGCATGCAACAGAGTTCCGTCACCGCCAAGCACAATCATCAGCTCCACTTTCTCAGCCATTTCAGAAACCGGCAACCGTTCACAACCGCTGGGGCACCCCATGCAGGACTCCAGCTTATGATCCACATAAACCGTGCATTGACGTTCGATCAGCCAGCCCTGCAGCTCGCAGAGAAGTGCACAAGCACGTGCATCATTGGGCTTGATGCTGATGCCTATACGATTCACTTAGGCGCCGCCCCACTCCAGCCATCTGGTTGAAGGTGGCACTGGAAGCACTGGCCGCTCTGGATGTGCCCTTTCGGCTGGGGGCGCACCCCCTCCTGTCCGTGGCAAGTCAAACACTGCGCCTTTGAAGAAGACGTCCGATGTGTCGAATCACTCGGAACAGGTGTGGTTTTGCGTTCGCCACTGCCCAACACCAGCGTCAAGACCACTGCAGCCACGACACCGAGAAACAGCATGTCTCTTTTACCAGGTTTCCAAGCATTCTTTTGCTGATTCGCCATTCCAACTCCCTGTGGAAGCACCGATTTGTACTGTGTTAGACGCTAAGGCAACACGATAGCAATACTTAACCATCTGCAACAGCGATTCCACCAACAATTTTACCCCGTCACAACCAGTTCGATCCCCGAGCTCAATCGCCGCAAAATTGAAAGGGACAAAAAAACAGTAGCATCAACTTTTTATTTATAGCCCATACTGCTAGGCTATCGCATATAGTGCACGTTAATGCACAGACCAAAGTTTTTAAGTAGAGGATATGACATGAACGTTGATCAACATTTGAAAGTCGCACAGTGGCACATCGAACAGGCCCGTCTGCACGCTACATCACAGCATAGCTGTGGCTGCCCTGCCAACGAGCACTACCAGAAAATCATCGATGAAGTTGAAAATGGCAAGGTTGAAGAGGAACTGGTCTGCTCGACTGAAAAGTAACCCGTCATTTCTAGAGTATCGAAAAGCCGCCTGAAAAGGCGGCTTTTTTTTGCCTTGGCAACAGGATGAAAACAAACCCGCACTTTCCATGTTGATTACCCGAGTAAAACAATCGGGTATTGTTCGTGTCTCATGTCAATTATTTTAGTTAACTGGCATACCACTATCCTCTGGAGATCAAATGAAAATCTTACAAAACCACAAATTAACCATCATTGCAGGTGTGCTTCTCACCCTCATTCTGGTGGCTATCGGCATCAAGAGTACGATTGCTGGCGGCGGCGCATATGATGGCCTAGATCCATTCGGCTTGGCCCGATACGGTCATATTTTGGCTGGCATCACCTGGATCGGACTGCTCTATTATTTCAATTTTGTACAAGTACCCTCACTGGGTGCTGTTACTGCAGAAACAAAGACGGAGCTGTTCAAACAGGGAAGTATCGTTCGACGTGCGCTGTGGTGGTTCCGTTGGAGCGCGCTGTTCACCGTTCTCTTCGGACTTGCACTGTATCACAACCTTGGTACGGCCGCCGGATGGGATATCCGCATCGGCGCAGCCTTCGGCATCATCATGTGGTTCAATGTCTGGTTCATTATCTGGCCTGCCCAGAAAAAGGTGATCGGCATCGTCAACGCAGATCCCGATGAAAAAGTAGCGGCTGGTAAACGTGCCCTGATCGCATCGCGCATCAATACAATGTTTTCCCTTCCCATGCTCTTCTTTATGACATCGAGCGCCCACTTCCCGATCTTCAACTGATCGGATACGCTACAACTAGCAAGAGCCTCTGATTTATCAGAGGCTCTTTTTTTGTAATTACGGTGCAACTGCACCATAGCCTCCAGCTCCAAAATAGAGATCACGGATAAATATCACTGCCAGCTTGAGGCCCCTCGCCCTGCATATGGCTGATCAAAATCACCTCTTCAAACCATTCCCGGTCGCCTTGTTATTCCGCGAACATGGGTTAAACTAGTAAAAGTTCATACTCTATGTTTCCAATATATTGCTGAGTCGATATGACCTGCTCAAGAATCAGCAACACCAACCGATAGTAAGGGTATCGATATGATTAACACCACAAGGCAAAGGAAGGAGTAACAGCCGGCATGAGCATTGATCACTCATCAATTTCAGGTGCTGTTATGGTCACCGACTCAGAGCAGCGAATTGTTCGCATCAATTCTGCATTCAGCGCCTTAACCGGTTATTCACATGAGAGTATATGCGGGCAACTCTCCAGTCAGCTGTATGCAAAGCCACAGCAAGTGACATTTATAGAGAGTTCAGAACTGGATATTATGGAGCATAAAGGTATCTGGACATCCCATATAAGCATCAAGAAAGAAAATGGTGATATAATCAAAGGCTTCCAGACCACAATTTCTGCTACAGACAATCAGGATAAAATCTCTCACTACATTCATATTGTGGAGCCACTGGAAACAGAGAAGGAAGCGAACTCCTACGATCAAAATACGCAACTGCCAAACCGCCATCTGTTTAAGGGAATTCTGGCGCAGGAGCAGGAGAATGCTAAAAGGAAGGGTTTCCAGCTGGGCGTGCTTTTGATCGACATCGATCACTTCAAGCTCATCAATGACTCCTTGGGTTATACCAAAGGCGATGAGTTACTGCGCATGGTTGCTGAACGGCTGGAAAGCCAGCTGCGGGGCAACGATATGATTGCCAGCTTTGGAAGCAATCAGTTTGCCGTACTGCTACCCGATCTGGCCCATCCGGAAGATGCAAGCATCGTCACCCTGAAACTGATGAGATCTCTCGAACCCGCTTTCGATCTCGACGGCCAGGAGGTTTTCATTACAACCAGCACTGGAATTGTCATCTTCCCTGGCGATGGCGAGGACAGCGAATCACTGTTACAGAATGCAGAAAAATCGATGTACAACGTCAAGAGCGAGGGGCGAAATGGCTATCAGTTTTTCAAGCCATCGATCCAGAGCTCTGCCATCAACCGGTTAAGCATGGAAAGTGAGATGAGGAAAGCGATCGAACGCGAAGAGTTCGTCCTCCACTACCAGCCACAGGTTGATACTGAAACGGGCAGAGTGCTTGGTATGGAGGCGCTGATCCGCTGGCAACATCCGGATAAAGGTATGGTACCACCCTTCCATTTCATTCCATTGGCCGAAGATACCGGCATGATTGGCCCGATAGGCGAATGGGTGATGCATGAAGCATGCCGCCAGAACAAGGCGTGGCAAGATACGGGACTAACCGGGCTGAAGGTTGCAGTCAATCTCTCGGCACGCCAGTTCTCCGATAGGCAGCTGCTCGGAAAAGTCGACAAGGTACTGGATCAAACCGGACTACACTCAAGTTTTCTAGAGATGGAAATCACCGAAAGCATTATCATGAATGATATTGAAAGCACCATTAGCCAAATGGAACACCTTTCGGAGATGGGGCTGGATCTGGCTATTGATGACTTTGGCACTGGTTATTCATCGCTCAATTACTTGAAACGTTTTCCTATTAATAAACTCAAAATTGACAAATCCTTTATCGATGATGTGATCAAAAGTACGAATGATGCAAAGATCGTTGCGGCCATTATCGGGTTGTCACATAACCTTAGCCTGAAGGTGATCTGTGAGGGTGTTGAAGATTCCGATCAGCACAACTGGCTGCGGAAACACAAGTGCAATGAAATTCAAGGGTACTACTTCAGCAAACCTCTAGCTGCCGGTGAATTTGAGCGCTTTGTCCGCGAAAACACCTCTACCTTAAAGCTCTAACCCTCTGGTACGATAGGCTTCTTCACTGATCTCTGCCTGAATCTTGTCTTGAATCGGCTCAACCTCCATCCACTGCAAAGCTTCGCCCATGGAGTAAAAAACCCGTGAATCGTCCCTGATTCGGGAAGCAATAGCGGCATACATGCGGGCAAGGCCATATATATGCTCACTGGCAACAACTATCGCCCCCTTTCCATGAACCACTCTTGAGCTACCCTCTTCCAGTTCAGCACTTGTTAGCAAGCCTCGCCCAGAGAGTTCACTGACGTCGTTGATATAGCGACAGTCTGCCACTTCACGCACGCCCTCAATGCCACTGTATTCGCTATTCATTTCAAGCACGTGATTGCTCAGCTCACTGTTGGTTAATTTTCCATAAATCAGTGTGAGCACAAAGTTCTGATCTTCAAAATAGATGCGTTCAATCGGCATACAGCTCCCCCGAAGTGATTACCCGGCAGAGACTTGGTTCGTTCCTTAGTCTCCTAGCGTTAGACTTGCTTATAGTTATTATAATAGCACTCATTGGAGAAAGGGACAGGTCGGAACATGTGTTTCCTTAACTCGACCTATTCTCAGCGTCGCCCCCTCCTAGTTCATACAGGAGTTCACTCTGCCATCAGGCTGACCGAAGCTATCTATCCATCTTCCCCCTTTTATTCTCTTTGCAGTTCACTAAGATAGTGAACTGAGCAGCAACGCCAAGGAGTGACTATGGCCGGTTCCAAAAAACCGACAATCGCACAGCAGCTTTCCAAACTTCTGGAAATGGATGTGGCCGATATAGCCAGCCTTCCTTCACTCTATCGCCATGCCACCCACCTGTTTCGTTTCGCCTACCGGGTGGTCATGCGCTTTATAGATGATCGCTGCATCCAGAGAGCCTCGGCCCTCGCTTACGCATCCCTGCTGGCCATCGTACCAATGGTTGCGCTCGGCTTTTCCGTATTCACCAGCTTTCAGGCCTTTGATGCCATGGCTGGCAGTGTCAGTGACTCACTCCTGAGTTACCTGCTACCCACCAGCCAGAAGGCGGTACAGGATTATCTCGGCACTGTGGCTGACAAAACCACTGCCATCTCCGTATTCGGTGTCATCGGCCTGCTCTTCACCGCAACAGCGTTGCTGAACACTATTGAGGAGGCCTTTAACGACATCTGGCGCATCACGCGAGCACGTGCCTGGCTCTCCAAGTTCATCACCTTCTGGGCTACACTGACCCTTGCCCCGATTCTGATCGGTGCATCCATCACCATCACCTCCTACTTCACCGCACTACCGGTGATCAAAGAGGTGGCCGAGGGTGCATCCTACATCAGTGAGGCCCCATTCCTTGTGCCCTGGTTAATGTCCTCACTGGCTATGGCAACGTTGTATAGCGTACTGCCAAACACATCAGTTCCATTCCGTTATGCAGCAGTCGGCGGCTTGGTTGCAGGCGCTCTGTTTGAATGGGCCAAATTCGGCTTTGCCTTTTATGTTACCGAAGTGGCCAACTACGAACGCTTGTACGGAGCGCTTTCTACCCTGCCGATCTTCCTGATCTGGATCTACCTGATCTGGGTCATCGTATTGCTCGGCTCTGAAATTGCTTTCTGCATGCAGCACCCGGAGCAGTCACACAGGCAGACCAGCAGTTTTCAGAAGCCTGGCATCCGGCAATTCTATTCGCATCTGATATTACTGCGTTCAGCTCAGGCCCTGCATCAAGGAAATACGCTGAACATGGATGACCTGATTGATGATACCGGTCTTCCCAGCAATATTCTGCAGGAGTGGCTTGACCAACTCTGCAATATCAAGCTGTTACGTTACACCGAGTCCAGCGATGAAGAGCCCGGCTGGGTTCCCGGTTTTGATGCCGAACAGATGAGCCTGTATGAAATATTCGTTCGCCTGAATGAAACACCAATGGAGGTCCCGGAAGAGTGGCAGGGAACCTCAATTGGAAGGCAGCTTGCAGGGCTCTACTTCCGCCTGGGGCGCGAACGTTCTGGCCTGCTTAAAAGCATGAACATCAGAGAGATTATGGAGAAGGAGCAGGAAAGGGATGACGCCAGGGAAGAAGTTCTGAAAGAATACGACACATGACTAAAGCCCGACTCATCATTGCAGATTCAGAACACAATGCAGACATGCTCTATGCCAGCGGCATCTTCGTACCCGATGCATTTATAGCGATTGAGGTCAAAGGCACGTGGCATGGCCTCTTCTCCCCGCTTGAGGTGGATCGTGCTCGCAAAAACTCGAAGTTCGCCCATGTGCATCTCGACTCCCCGTTGAGAGCAGCAGCAGAAAATTCAGGCCGCAGTGGACTGGCTTCTGTAGCCGCCGCCTTTCTTGAAAACCGCGCCATCAAAAATGTAGAGGTGCCGGACCACTTCCCGTTTGCTTATGCCGAGCAACTTAAATCATGGGGTTTTGAAATCAGCGCCAGCGAAGGAGCCTTCTTTCCGACACGAGTCATCAAAACAGAACAAGAGATTAAATACCTTGCCCATGCGGAGAAACTGACCAGACAAGCCATGATACAGGCGGAAGGTTATCTGGCCGCATGCGATATCGGTGATGATGGTATCCTGCGTGATGGTAAATCCTGCAAAAAGGTAAAAGCAGCCGATGTGCGTCGTGCCATTGAAACCTTCCTGATTGGAAACGGTGCCATGCCCGCCCACACCATTGTCGCCTGCGGAAAAGAGGGGGCTGACCCCCACAACATCGGCAGCGGCCTCATCCGCGCCCATCAGCCGATCATTATTGATATCTTCCCGCGTGTACTTGCGACCGGCTACTGGGGTGATATGACGCGCACCTACGTCAAAGGTAAAGCCACAGCAGAGGTCAAAAAAATCTATAACACCGTGTCTGCAGGGCAGGATATCGGCCTTTCGATGGTCAAAGATGGAGCTGATGGCACACTCATTCACCAGGCCATCACCCATCATTTTGAAAGCCAAGGTTACCCGACCAAAATGGTGCGTGGTAAGCAGACCGGATTCTTCCACGGTACCGGCCACGGCGTCGGCCTGCAGATTCACGAAGCCCCGGGCATCTCCACCCGACCAGTCATCTTAAAATCCGGACAGGTCGTTACAGTAGAACCCGGTCTCTACTACCCGGGACTGGGTGGTGTCCGCATCGAGGATATGGTTGTTGTCCGCGATAACGGCTGTGACAACCTCACCCGCCACAAGCGAAAACTCGAGATCGAATAACCCATGTAGCGTTGCGACAACAGCAAAGAGTGGCCTTTCAAACACACCGTTTCACCCAAACCTTCGGCTCAGATTGAATCGATATATGACTACCCAGACACTCAATGTAACAGTGTTTAAGAAAATCAGGGCGATTCACCCAAAAACTTATTTTTAATCTATAATAGAACTGCAAGCATTCTCTAGTGATATCGTTAGCGATGTGGTTGGCTTCAAAAGATAAACTCTCAAGGAGGGTCGGCTATCAGAACAACAGGTATACATATCTGTTTTAATCACCCCGCCAGTGTGAGAAATACTCATCCCATAAGCTTCAGGAGAACGCAATGGGATTCCTGAACAGGCAGGCTTTCCTGCTGGGCAATCTGGTCGACGACCTTTTCCCTTCTGCCAAAAAGGCTGGTGCAAAAATAGTTATCAGCCACAGTGGTGATACTGATGAATTTCCCCCGGATAGTGAGAGGCGCAAACATGTGCGTTTCCCGGTTTGCTTGGCGGTGCGCCATGGAAAGGAACAGCCGCAGATGATTCAGGACTTTGTGCTCAATGCTAGCGAAGGTGGCGTATTTATTCAGTGCGATGCCCCCTACCCACCAGAGACAATCATCACGCTCCACTTTTACGTTCCTCCGGATGAGAGGCTGCTTGCTAAATTCAGTGCTGAAGTCACTGACATAAGCGACGGATCGGAGTACGCGGTTGGCATGCATGTAAAGTTTTTCCATTACAGTGATGATGACATGGATCGTTTCATGTCCTTTCTGGAAGAGGGTCGACACCTACTGGATATTAAAACCTAATCTTCCAAAGATCGCCAATTTGTAAGAAGCCCCCTGTTCCGCCAAACCCCTATGGGAAGCTGTAGCAGAATATGTGAGTGACAGTCATGGATCAGAGTAAGCTTTGCGATTGATTCTTTTGCAGGATTTTCGTGCCACCGAGCCGCCAGAGAACGATGCCACCGGGGATGGCTGCTATGATTAGAACAACCACCCAGAGCGCAGCCATCGCACCTGCGGCTTCTGATGAAGCACCAAACCAGACGGCAATACCAACATAACCAGCCTCACGAATACCAAAGCCGTTAAATGAGAGCGGCAGAGCCGATGCCAGCGCAATCAGGCAAACCATGAAGCCGTAGACAAACCAGGAAAGCTCCAGCCCCACTGCAAGCCCTAGAAACACATGTGCCTGCACAACCAGCACCTGAAAAACCAACGACACTGGAAGGCTTTTCCACCATGCACTGGAGAATTCACCACTTGTTAGTGGCAATGATTTCCACCCTGAGAGTTTTCCCTGCCACGCTGACTGCTGAAGTTTGGGCCACCACAGTTTGGTCGTAATTAAGACGATAAAACCGAACAGCAGGCCTGCATTCCAGAGCCACATCCACAACGAAGGCACATCAAGAAAAAACATGCAGAAGGAGACAACCAGCGCTAGGCCGGCAACACCGTTCAGGCGCTCAAGGATGACACTGGCGGCAGCAGGCCAGCCTGCATTCTCGCGCCCCTTTGCCAGCAGATAACCGCGCGCTACATCGCCGCCGATAATTGATGGCAGGAAGAGGCTTAAAAACATGCCGAGGAAATAGAGCTGAATCTTTCTGGAGATCAGTACTGAAAGCCCCAATCCACGGGCCAGCCATGCCCAGCGAATGGCGGAGAAAACTTGTCCGATGATCAGGCAGAGGCAGGCAGCAATCACCAGTGACCAGTCGGCCGTTTTAAGCAACTCACCGATGGCGGCAAGGTCGAGTGACCATACCAGATAAGCCAGCAACAAAGCCGAAAGGAGCAATTTAATCCAAAGCATCAACTTATCGCCCGAAGTAGCTAAACAACCTGCTACTCGTCCTCGCTCCTAACGCTGTAATGACGACGTCCGGTTGCTTCGTAGTAGGTGCGCGCCTGCATCTCAAGCATCAGACCGATACCAAACAGCAGGATACCTGTAACAATCAGCAGTGACCCCAGTTGCAACATCGGCCTTGCCGCCAGATCAGCGCCGAAAATAATCTTATCCATGGTCAGCCAGAGATCGATAAACAGCCCGGATGCAAGTGAGATAAGGCCTGCCGGACCGAACAGCTGCAATGGTCTGTCGGTAAAACGCTGGAAAAATAGAATCAGCAGAAGATCCACCACCACGCGAACCGTGCGCCCGATGCCGTATTTACTCTCCCCAAACTGCCGTGGCCTGTGGGTCACCACCTCTTCACCGAGCTTGGCACCATACTGGCTCGCCAGTGCTGGCAAAAAGCGGTGCTGTTCACCGTAAATGCGCAGGTTCTTTGCCACATCCACGCGCATCAGTTTCATCGGGCAACCGTAATCGTGCATGCGCACATTTGTGGAGCGTCGAATCAGCGCGTTGGCAATCTTGGACGGAAAATTACGCGATAGGCTGGCGTCCTGCCTGTCCTTGCGCCAACCATTGACCATATCTAGCTTGTCCATCTTCAGACGGGCCAGAAGCTTGGGGATATCGGCCGGGTCGGTCTGCAGATCGCCATCCATGTAGACCACATACTGACCGCGAGCCCGCTCAAAGCCTGCGCTCATGGCGGCGGTCTGGCCGTAGTTGCGACGCAACTGCACCAGCACAACACGTTCATCCGTCGCACGTGCTTTTTTCACAGCTTCAACGGTACCGTCATCAGATCCATCATCGACCAGAATCAGCTCATAATCGAAATCGCAATCACTCAGCTTTGCAGCCACCTCGGCCACCAGCAGCGGAACATTATCCTCTTCGCGGTAAACCGGCACGACAATCGAAATCATTTCCGCCATGGTATCTCCTCTCCTTCAACAACCGGCTCCAGACTCACCAGCAGCAGCCACCTGCGCGCATACATGCCGTAAAGGCGAGCATGCACGACAAGATAGGGCATAATCTCTTGTGGCAACAGTTCCAGTGCTTGTTGGGTCATCACAACCCCCCTGCCCCGGGTCAGCCATGCCCCGACTTCATCCACACTTGCCAGCACCGGCAGGCGACCGCCGTGATAGTAGAGCAGGGATGGCTGGAAATATTGGAATGTCGCCAGGCTCTCACCATCAAAACCCGCCGCATCAGCTTTGGCTGCCAATGTTTTACTGACCTTATGATGTTCAATATTTGGCAGCGACCAGCCGGTGAGCAGCAGGATAGAGAACAGCATTGCAGCTGCCAGTGGCACCCACAGCTCGCCTCGCTTGTTAACAAGCCACCAGCCAGAGGCAAGCACAACCGGAAGCAGCGCCAAGGTATAATAACCCTCCCCTGGCCACATCTTCTCAAGCGCAACGCCACCGCCAACAACCAGAGCTAGCGCGATGGCCAACGCACCCCAGGCAAGCCAGAGGCGCGCCCGTTTGCGAAGCTTGTCTGAGGTTTCCGCCCAGCCAAAGGCCATCAGCATAGCTGCAGCGGGAAACAGTGGCAGTACATAGTTGGGCAGCTGGGTTCGTGCGATACTGAAAAAGAGAATATAGACGCCGATCCAGCAGAGCATAAAGAGGCGAACCGGGTCCCTGCGCAGTGCCTCAATCCGCCACGTCCCAAATGCAATCATAGCGGCCAGCAAACCGCTCCACGGAAACCAACCAAGCAGAACTGTAAAAACATAGAGCCCAGGGAAACCTTTATGCCCCTGCAGGGGATCGGTAAATCGCTCGATGTTGTGACGGAAGATAAAACCCTCCAGCCAGACACCATCAGTCAGCACGCCCACCGCAAGGTACCAGGGAGCAGCCACAAGCAGAGCCACTGCCACCCCTTTGAACGGGCGAAACAGATGCCAGTTTTTCCAATCATTCATCAGTGTCAGGAAGGAGGCCATGATCAGCAGCGGCATCAGCCCCGCAACCGGCCCCTTGGCTAGAATACCTAACCCGATCGCCACATAGGCCGCAATCAGCAGCTTTGGCATACCTGCAGCAGGATTCTGTTTCTGCTCAAGGTAAACGATCAGCAATGCCGGCAGCGTAAAGCCGAGGGAGAGCATCAACAGCGGATCGGGAACGGCTGCGCGTGCGATAACAGAAATATGAAGCGCCGTTGCAAAGAATCCTGCTGCCATCAGCGGGATAATCTCGTGCTCGATCTTTCTGACATGGAAGCCTGCAGCCGTGATAAGCCTGCGGCTCATAAACCAGACCACCACCACCAGAGAGGTCATCGCCATGGCCGATGGCAGGCGCGCCGTCCACTCATTGACCCCAAACAACGCATTAAGCGGAATCATCAGCCAGTAGATCAGGATCGGTTTATCAAAGCGGTAGTCGCCGTTGAACATCGGCACCCACCAGTTACCGTCCAGCCACATCTCACTCGCACAGACTGCATTATTCGGTTCATCGACGTCCCACAGCGTATGGCCACCAAGGAAGGCGAAGAAATTGACTGCGCAGATGAGCAACAGCCAGAAAAGTGGCTGCTGCAGGAACGATTCGTGTTTGAGGGTCAAGGCGTATTAGCCGCCCTGAATCATCTGATGGGCAAGCCGCTCGAGCGTAGCAACGAGGAAGTTATTCAGAAACATGATAATCAGTAGCACGATCAGTGGAGAGAGATCGATACCGCCAATATACGGTACTCTTTTCCGAACCTGAAAAAGCATGGGTTCAGAAAACTGGTTAATGATCCGGACAATCGGGTTGTAGGGATCGGGTGAAACCCATGAGAGAACTGCACGGGCAATCACCACAATCATCGCAAGTGTAAGAACCACATCCAAAACTGTTGCCAATGCCTGCAAAAAATAGCCAAATACATACATTATCCTGCTAACTCCTCTGATCGCTTGCTCGCAGCGATCACACCCTTACGCACCGCATCGGGAAGTCCCATCTCATACATCATATCCAGCGCTGCCTGTGTCGTGCCACCGGGACTGGTCACCTGATGTCTGAGCTCTGCTGCAGTTCGATCACTCTCCACCAGCATCTTGCCGGCGCCAAGCGCAGTCTGTGCAGCCAGCTTGGCAGCCAGATCTGCAGGCAAGCCCAGCTTTTCACCAGTCGCCTGCAGCACCTCGGCCAGCAGGAAGAAATAGGCTGGACCACTGCCGGAGAGTGCAGTCACGGCATGCATCTGCCCCTCTCTCTCCACCCGTACTGACTCACCACAGGCATTAAGAAGGTATTCAGTACGCACCTTATGTATCTCACCTGCATCGCTGAACAGCACCGACATACCGGCTGCCACCAGTGCAGGCGTATTGGGCATCACGCGTACAATATTGGCAGCTTCCCCCAGCCACTCATGCATAGCTGCCGTGCTTACACCGGCTGCAATACTGATGACACTGGCATCGGTTTTCAGATGAACATTTAAGCCTGCAACAGCGGCCTTCATCTGCTGCGGCTTCATTGCCAACACCAGCAGGTCAGCACGCTTTGTGGCCACCACATTATCCTCGACGCTAATCACCTGGTAACTGGTCGTCAGAAACTCGCGGCGCGCCGGCTGCGGATCGGCTACAATAATATGCTCGCCTGCATGGCCTGCACGACGCAAGCCTGCGATCAATGCCTCGGCCATATTGCCGCCGCCGATAAACCCTATTGTTAAATTCTGCATGGTCATTCCTCAGATCCTGTATCTCTCATCTGGAGCCAAACAGCGTCGAGCCCAGTCGCACAATCGTTGCACCCTCTTCCACAGCAATCCGATAATCATTGCTCATGCCCATACACAACTCGGCAAAGCTCCCACCGAAGAGATTATCCCGCAAGCATCTCAAATTCTGAAATGCCTGTCGTACATTGTTATCCCTCGGGGCCATGCCCATCAGACCTGCCAGCTTGAGCCCATCAATACGGGAAAGCGCATCGGCCAATTCACCGACCGCATCAGTAGCTACCCCACGCTGCGCCGGATTGTTGGAAACATTCACCTGAATCAGAACGGGAAGCTCTCTACCCTCCACATATCGCGCCACAGCAGCGGCAGTCTCGATATCGTCGCAGCTGTGCCACATAGCAGCATGACGGCCAATATATTTAGCTTTATTCTTCTGCAGCGGTCCAATCATATGCCAGTTGCATTCAGGCCACTGCTCAGCGCGATCACGCAGTGACTGGGGGCGCGATTCGCCAAAGTCTGTCTCCCCTGCCCCAATCAGCTCCTGTACCTGGTCATCCGGCGCATACTTGCTGACCGCAAGCAATTTCACCTCGCCAAGTTCAGAGGTCAGCTCTTTCCAGCGTTGAATCAGCTCTGGTTCGTTAGACATCTGTTAGAGAGAAGCGCTGTCCCATGAGATGCGCTGATCCAGCGCCCTGCTCAGGGTATGTTCGTCCAGATATTCCAACTCACCGCCCTCTGGAACACCGCGCGCAATACGGGATATAACAAGCCCTGCATCGCGGTAACGGCGGGCAAAATAGTGGGCTGTGGCTTCGCCATCCACCGTGGCACTGGTGGCAAGAATCAGCTCTTTGAGGCCCGCCTTCACACGTGCATCCAGTGCAGCCAGGTTTAACTGCTCGGGGCCAACACCATCAACCGGACTCAAACGACCGTGCAAGACATGATAATGGCCACGATAACTGTGACTGCGTTCCATCATCAGCACATCCACCGGCTGTTCAACAAGACATACCGTCCGGGCCTCTCGCTTAGGGTCATCGCAATACTGGCAAAAGCCCTGCTCGGCAAAACAGCCGCACACTTCACAAAAACCGACTAGTTCATGCAGCGATTTCAGGGAAGCGGCAAGCGCTGCCGTCTCTCCGGCAGGTCGTGAGAGCAGATTAAGCCCCAGACGCAAGGCTGTTTTCGGACCCACGCCAGGCAGTGTCGAAAGCATCTCGACCACTCTACCCAGAGGGGCAGGCATACCCGGAAAATGTATCAACTCAACACCAGCCTGTTTGAAATTATAGTGAGAAACCTGGAGGCAATGGCATTCCCGCCATTAATCCCTGCTGCTTCTGCTTGGCAACTTCCTCCACTTTCTGAGCTGCATTATTGAATGCAGCCACCATCAGGTCTTCGATCAGATCCTTGTCCTGCTCCTCCCAGAGCGAAGGGTCGATCGTAATGCGTCGCACCATGCGGTCGCCACCCATCTGAACCTGCACCATGCCACCGCCAGCTTCGCCGCTGATCTCCATTGCAGCCAGCTCTTCCTGCATGACCTTCATGTTATCCTGCATCTTTTTCGCCTGCTGCATCATTTTAGCAATATTCATCTGACACTTCTCCGTTCAATTCAAAAATTAGAAAATAAGGCCTGCGACTGTTTAGGCAGTTTCGTCAGGCTGCACTCCGGCAGGTAGAACCCTGACCAGCTGCGCATCCATCTCACGCATCAGCGCGTGAATATGCGGGTCATCTTCAGCAGCCTTACGCAGTCGTGCGGTTTCAGCTCTGGCCTGACGATCACGTTCCTGCGAAAGCGACTCACCCTGGTGATCTTTCTGTGATTCCCAGAACACCTCTCGCCCCAGCCATTCAGCAAATGCGAGCCGATCAGGAGTAGCAAGCGCACGCTCCTGATGTTTATCCAGCGCCAGCCTCACTTTACTGCCGAACTCGACACAGACCACATGATCGAGCATGGCTGCCACCCCAGGCTTGACCTCATGGAAAGCATCAACCACCTGCTGCCAGTCATTAAACTTTTTCCCGGCCGATTGATCCTGCAATGGCAGGTCGGGCTCTGGTCTCTCTACTTCCACTTCAACGGCAGCCGGCTGAACCGCCACCGGCTCCTCATCTTCCTGCACTGCTTCGAACATCATATGTGCTCTTTCTGTCTCAGCAGGCAGAGCTGTCGACAGCGGCTTTTCTGATTCGGCTTTTTGCTGTTTCGGCAATGGCTCAACGATCACCTCAGTAACCGGCGAGATACTGTTCAGGCCGCAAAGGCGCATCAATACCATTTCAGAACCCATGCGTTCATCCACAACCGCCAGGTCACGAATGCCACTGAGCAGCACCTGATAACGCAGATCCAGTGCCTGTAGTTCCAACACCCCTGCATGCCGCTCAAGCCAGTCGCGATAGCCGGCATCCACCTCTTCACCAAGCAGGCTGATATCCACTTTAAGGCACGACAGTTGATGCCACAAACGACTCAGTTCAAGAAGCAGTGTCCGTGGCCCATGGCCGCGACTTACTGCAGCGCGCAACACCTCAATAGCCGCTGAAGCATCGCCTGCAAACAGGGTTTGAGAAAGCCTGCATACCAGCTCCGAACCCACCAGGCCGAGGGCAGACTGAACATCAGCGATGGAGAGCTTCTCACTGCTATATGCAAGCACACGCTCTGCCAGTGAAAGGGCGTCGCGGACACTGCCGTCAGCGGCCGTGGCGATCGCTGCAAGGGCATTCTGGTCCGCCATAATCTTTTCAGATGCGAAGACATGCTCAAGATAAGCAGCAATCTCACCCTGACCGAGCCTGCGCAGGTCAAAGCGCTGGCAGCGTGATCGCACTGTGATCGGCAGCTTATCCGACTCAGTGGTTGCCAGAATAAACAGCACCCGTTCTGGCGGCTCTTCCAGTGTTTTAAGCAGCGCATTGAAGGCGCTCTTGGAAAGCATGTGTGCCTCATCAATAATATAGACCTTGCATTTCAAGGTGCTCGGTGGATAGCGCACACCATCGAGAATCTCGCGCACATCATCTACGCCTGTATGGCTGGCAGCGTCCATCTCCTGCACATCCAGATTGGAACCATCAGAAATACCCTGACATGAGACGCAACTACCGCACGGCTCGCCAGCAACAGGGTTTTCGCAATTAACAGCCATCGCCATTAACCGGGCAATCGTAGTTTTACCAACCCCGCGAATCCCGCACAACAGATAGGCATGGGCAAGGTTGCCACTGGAAAGTGCATTCTTCAGAGTACGCACGACGACATCCTGACCGACAAGATCGGAAAACTTTTGCGGTCGCCAGCGGCGTGCCAGTACAAGATAGGACATGAGGGCACTCTACGGCTTGCTTACCGCTCTGCAATGGCTGTTAAGGCGCAGATGCTCTTCGAATAGACATGTTTATTGCTGCATGATCAATAAACCCATTGACACTAGGGTTTATTACTTTAGCATTTGCTAATATTACTGACAGGGGTATGAATATGAAATTTAACAGCGCCAATCGACCAACACTCTTTTTTATCGCATTTGTAGCCCTGCTCACCCTTGCTGGCTGTGGCAGTTCCGAACAGGAAACCAAGGCAGAAGGTGTGGCGGCTGAAAACTTTGCGCGAGGCAAGGCATTCCTTGAAGAAAACGCAACCAAAGAGGGCGTTATCACACTGCCAAGCGGCATACAGTACAAAGTCATCAGCGATAACCCAGAGGGGAAAATTCCAAAGCTGACAGACAGCGTACATATTCACATTCGTACGTTACTTGTCGATGGCACTGTTATCACCAACACCTACCCATCTGGTAAAGCAGCAGAGATTTACATCAAGAACACGTTAGGAGGCTGGAAAAAGGTATTGACGAAAATGAGTGTTGGCAGCAAATGGATTGCTTATATCCCACCCCACATGGCATTCAGCAGCCGGGGCAGCGAGTATGTTGGTCCGAATGAAACGCTGATCTGCGAGATCGAACTGGTAGATATTATCTGGTAACCAGAACAACTCAGGCAACAACGAAAAAAGCCCGCTATTAAGCGGGCTTTTTTAATACATCTTATATTAAATCAATCAGTCGAGGCGAGTACGCTCTTCCTGCTCCTGAGCAGTTTTGCACTCGATGCAAAGCGTAGTCACCGGACGCGCATGCAGGCGCTTAACACTGATGTCCCCGCCGCACGATTCACACTCACCAAACTCGCCGTCATGAATACGGGTGATCGCCTGATCAATCTTCTTGATCAACTTGCGCTCACGATCCTTGATACGCAGATCGAAATTACGGTCGGTTTCCATAGTGGCCTGATCAGTCGGATCAGGAAAAGCGGTCTGCTCCTGCCCGGTCATGGACTGCACATTGTCGCTCTGCCCGATTTCAAGCTCACCTTTCCACTCAGTCAGTTGCGTTTCAAATTCAGCCAATTGTTTCTTGGTCAGTGCCATTCTAATTCCTCCAGCAAAAGGAAAACTCCAAAGAGGGTTTTCCAAAAGGGCGCGAAAGATAGCTATTCTTTCTAATGGTGTAAATAAAGCCTGCCCATAACTAGATTATAGCAACAATTCCTCTGAATGACGACCTTAAACTGCTGCTCACTACCCTCGTACAATTATGATTCTGACATACTCACCGATTCGACCTATCATGCCGCCATGCCCGTTAACTACAGCACGATCGATACACTGATCATCGGCCAGGGGTTGGCCGGTTCGATACTTGCATGGCAACTGATGAAATCCGGCCAAAAGACCATGGTAATCTCCGATGATGCACCACCATCAGCATCACGTGTGGCTGCAGGGTTGTTCAATCCGGTAACAGGAAAACGGCTGGTACTACAAACGCATGCAGAGACCATTATTCCTGCTGCAAAAGAGCTTTATCGTGAGCTGGAAGCGCACTTCGACCAACGTTTTTTTCATGAGAAATCGATGTTACGGGTTATCAAGGATGCGAAGGAGCACAAATCATTTGAAAAACGGTCGAAAGATCCGGCCTACGCCCAGTATCTGGGCGAGATTTGTGATCCGCCTGCTTCTCTGATCAGTTCAAATGAAGTTTTCGAACAACACAGTACGGGTTACCTTGATACCAACAGGCTGCTCGACTGCTTAAGGGACTATTTTATTGCACAGGAGAGCTATCGGTCAGCCCTGTGCAATTATAATGATCTTACAATAACAGATAAAACCATCTCGTGGAGCGGAATTAAAACCCAGCGGATCATCTTCTGCGAAGGCTTTATGGGCAAAAATAACCCATGGTTTAACTGGCTCCCCTTCCAGCCTGCAAAAGGAGAGATCCTTAGCTTGAGAACCGATCACTCCTTACCTGATCAGATCATCAACGGAGGCAAATGGCTGCTGCCGGTTCATGATGGCAGTTATAAAACAGGCGCTACCTACGACCACGATCTCTCCTCCATAACGCCTAGCGAGGCAGGCAAGGCTGAACTGATTGATGGCATGCAAAAGCTTTTTAGTTCAGCGATCGAATTCGAACTACTGGATCATAAAGCAGGTGTACGCCCCAACACTCTAGATAAGCAGCCCTTTATCGGACTTCATCCCAGGCAGCCAGAAATAGGTATTTTCAACGGCTTCGGCTCCAAAGGTTCGATGCTGATCCCCTACTACAGCAAAGCTTTTGCGATGCATCTGATCGATGGTTCGCCAATACCAGTAGAAGCGGATATCTGCAGGATTCAACATGGCTAGAGTCTCTTTGACCGGTCAGGTGCATAAAAGCCTGCTTGCCCGCATAAAAGATGGTGCAACCTGCATTGATGCCACAGCAGGCAACGGTTTTGACACCCTGTTTCTCGCCTCCCATACTGGAGAGGCGGGCCACACTTACGCTTTCGACATCCAGCAGCAGGCCATCGACAATACAAAAAAACGACTGGCTGAAGCTGACCTTCTGGACCGGGTGACATTAATCCATGCTGGCCATGAATCCATGCTGGAGCATGTACCTGAAACTGATCATGGCAAGGTTGATATCATCGTCTTCAATCTCGGATACCTGCCCAGAACAGATAAGTCCGTAATCACGCATGAGCCCACAACACTGCAGGCGCTTAACAGCTCCCTAAAACTGCTCTCCAGCCGCGGCCACATCTCCATTCTCGCTTACCCCGGTCATCCCGGTGGTCGAGAAGAGGCCGAAGCTGTCAAAACCTGGGCGAAACATCTTCCTGCAACATTTGATGCACGAATTCATGAGCCGGAAAACAGTGGTGGCTCATCTCCAGAGTGGATTGAAATCAACGCTATTGCTAAATGACCATTTCGCATGCCGACTCAACCGATCATTCAGTTTTGAAGCCTGAACTAATAGCTATATCGCCCTCAACGCTTTCTGAATGAACTATTCGCTCTCTTTCAGCCGGTCGTAAAAGAAATTAGTAGCGGCTACAAAACCATCAATACTGCCACAGTCGAAACGCCTGCCATTGAACCGATAGGCGATCACGTTCCCCTGTGACGCCTGTGCCTGAAGTGCATCGGTAATCTGCACTTCACCACCCGCACCCGGCGGAGTGTTCCTTATAATGTCGAAAATGTCGGGCGTGAGGATATAACGCCCGATAATAGCAAGGTTCGATGGCGCATCTTTAGGATCAGGCTTCTCTACCATCGTTTCGACACGAGTATGCCGCTCATCAATTTGCTGCCCACTGACAATACCGTACTTGTTCACCTCCTCATGAGGCACCTCCTCCACGGCAACAACACTGCACTGGTACTTCTCATATACCTTCAGCATCTGCGACATGATCCCCTCCTCTCCGACACAAAGGTCATCGGCAAGAATCACACCAAAGGGGTCATTTCCAATAATGGTGCTTCCGGTAAGAATGGCATCTCCCAGTCCGCGCATATGAACCTGTCGAGTATAGGAGTAGGTACACTCATTAATGAGACCACGGATCGATTCAAGTCGTTCCTCACGACTTGTGCCTTTGAGCTGATCCTCCAGTTCATAGACGATGTCAAAATGATCCTCAATGGCGCGTTTATTTCGACCTGTCACCATGGCGATATCCATCATTCCAGCCTCAGCAGCCTCCTCGACACCATATTGGATCAGAGGTTTGGTCAGGATCGGCAGCATCTCCTTAGGTTGCGCTTTGGTTGCCGGTAAGAACCGTGTACCGTAACCGGCCACGGGGAATAGACATTTCTTAATCATGCATTTCTTCTCCTATACTCATTACTCGCTCAACCAGTAGAATCCGTAGCCCGGAATGGCCAGCTGGTCATTGAAAACCGGTGGGGATTCACCACTGCAGAGGTCCCTGATGTTATCGTGCTTGAAATGGCCCATTCGACGCAGCTGCTCCAGATCGAGATATTGCGGCATGGCATCGAAATTTCCGACCACAACCACGCCCGAGGTGCTATATCGGTGATCGAAATGGGCATAGGCCAGAAGATGGGCATTGCCCAAATCGAGCATTTCGCGGTTGTTGAAATCGGCAAAGGAGGGAATCTCCTTGCGCACAGCAATCAACTTCTTCAATGCCGTGAATATCCGGTACTCAATCGAACCAGGCTGACTTCTGAGCTCCGCCTTCTGCCAATCAATCACCGGACGGTGAATCCATCGACTATCGTTTAGTTTGCTCTCATCCTGCTGGTAATCGTAATTGTTCAATGTACCAAGCTCATCGCCATAGTAGAGCAGTGGAATACCACCGAAGGAAAGGATCATCGCATTAAGCAGCAGGATGATATTAATGGCGCTATCGATGGCATGTTCGTCACCCGACTCCAGTGCGCTCTCCAGCCCGGCTAGTGAAGCGAGCGTCCCTGAGATACGGGCATCCCCAGTCTTTTCATTGGCCGCAAAGGGGCGCCCGCGGGCAGGAGAGTCCTCATATTTGCCGGTAAAGTAGTCAACCAGAAAACGTCGATGCGCTGCCGGTTCGTAACCGGCAAGTCGGATATCGTTATCATCAAATCCCAGTCCGATATCGTCATGACACCGGATATAGTTCAGCCATGTGGCTCGCTCCAGCTTGTCCGGAAGACTCTTGATGCCGCGATAGAGCAGTTCCGCCTTTCTGGTGGCAACCGCATCCCAGAGCAAAGCCATAAACGTGGCGTTGTAGGCGATCTCACACTCTTTGGCATTGATCGCATCTTCACCGAAATATTTGGTAACCTCGACCGGAGCCACAATCGCCTCGGCGATGAATAGCACTCCCGGTGCGGTGACTTGGCAGCAGTCCTTGAGAAGCTGTAGAATTAGATGCGCCTCGCGCTCGTTCTGGCAGGTGCTGCCAATCTTCTTCCAGAGGAAAGCAACCGCATCAAGACGCAGAATATCGGCACCGTGATTGGCCCAGTAGAGAATGATGTCGATCATCTCGATGAGCACGGAAGGGTTACTGTAGTTGAGATCCCACTGATAATCATTAAATGATGTCATCACCCATTTGCCCATCGCCTCATCCCAGGTGAAGCTTCCTGGCGAGGTTTCAGGAAAGATTTCGGGCATCGTTTCCTCGAACATGTCCGGTATGTCGCGATTATCGAAGACGTAGTAGTACTCCTGATAACGTTTCTCACCACTGCGAGCGCGTTTAGCCCATTCATGTTCATCGGAGGTGTGATTAAGCACCACATCAAGGGTAAGAAGCATCTCACGCCTGTGCATCGAACCGGAGAGTGCATCGACATCCTCAAGAGAACCGATCCGTTCATCAATGCGGCGGAAATCACGAACGGCATAACCGCCATCACTCCTGCCCGGTGGGCAGTCAAGCACCGGCATCACATGCACCATATTGATGCCAAGTTCCTGTAAATAATGAAGCCTCTCCTTGAGCCCTTTCAGATCACCGGCAAAGCCATCACTGTAGAGTGCCATACCGACCCACTTCTGACTCAAAAACCAGTTATGATCACTTTCCCGCTCAAGGTCGGTCTCTCTCAGAGCATCAGAGCGAGCGATGTACTGATAGGCCAACGTCTCAACCAGCTTCTGCATCTGCTCCGTGAAATCGGCTCTACCACCATAAAGCTTCTCGAAGAGCGAGTGGATGGCATAAAAATTCGCACCCAGACGCGTATAGAAGTAGCGCATCTTCGGCTGTTTGATGATTTCCGGATCAAGCTTGATAAGAATTTCGTTCAGTAGGGAGTGTGAAACCTGCTCATACATCTTCGTGATCCTTTATGTCCCATTGTCGGATAAATTGTCGATAGAAGCCTCTATCCTGCGAGGTCGCCCCGCGGATGCTGACCACGGCGCTGGCAAATGCCTGAGCACGCTGCATGGTCAGTTCAAGCGGCCACTCAAGCAACTGCCCGGCAAGGAATACGCTACAGAATGCATCCCCTGCCCCAACCGTATCGACGACCTGAGAAGCCTTTTCCGGGACAACCGAACACCCCCTGCCATCAACCGCTGATATCGATGTTGCGCCGTTTTCACCGCCGGTCAAAACAATCTCTCTGGTAACTGCTGCTGAAAGTCGTGCGATTCTCCCGGCCTGATCGGCCTGCTCCGGATAGATCTCAAAGAGTTCATCTTCATTGAGTTTCACCCACTCTGCCCCCTGCACTAGGAAGAGAATATCTTCCCGCTTCCACCAGGGTGAACGCAGATTGATATCGACCATGCGAGCAGCCGTACAATCCTCTTTCAGTTTTTTCAGAGCATTCGCTGAAACTGCATGGCGCAACGCCAACGATCCGTGATAGAGCAGCCATGCGCCATCAAGCTGCGGCACCTTGGATGCATCGATATAATCGTAAGCAACACCATCGACGATCTCGTAAACGGGCTCACCATGATCAAACTGAACCTCGACAGTACCGGTCGGGTGATCGAAATCGACTTGAATACCGCTGCAATCCATACCCCAATCGAGCATGGCATGCTCAACCTTCTGTCCCAATGCATCATCACCGATACTGGAGATCATCAATGGCTTCAGCCCGAAGGCGTGAAGATGCCAGGCAACATTGAATGGCGCACCACCAAGAATAGCCGAGCCGTCGGGGAAATGGTCAAAAAGAACCTCACCGAAGATAAGTGGCCGCATCGCTACATTACTCATACGCACTGCTCTCGATGTCGGCCACCATATCAGGGTGAAAGTGAGCAACACCTTCAAGAATACCGGCACTGTAGTTTCCGTTCATGCCGAGAAAACCACCATGTGCCAGATACAGGGATGATGCTGTTTGGGTAGCCAACCGAACCTCATCGTCAGCGTTGGCCACCAGTACCGATGGTATGGAGCTGAGAAGCACATCAAGGTCGTTACCGCTATCGCCGGCAAAGATCGTCTCGGTCTCACCTATGCGTTCCTGCTGCATTAGAAAGCGGATAGCGTGCAGCTTGTTGGCACTAACAGGCAGTATGTCGATCAAACCAATATTCGCCAGCTCATCAATACTCCAGATAACATTGGCCTGAATCAGTTTTGCTCGCAGACGTAACTGAATCGCTTCAACAATCGAACCCCTGTCGGCTGTTAGGGAAAGGTAGAAACTGAGCTTGTGGACATTCTGCTTCTCAGACTCCTGCAACCTGAGGGCATTGATATCCGACAACATGCCTTGCAGCGCCTGACGATTCTGCCCCTGCCAGTCATCGGCAATCTCATCACTCCACGCCTGCCACACAGACCAGCCGTCAACTCCGGTTCGGTAAATTGTCGAACCGACATCGGCAATGACATAGTCCGGCACAGGCAGTTGATACTGATCAATAGCCTGTTCGATCAGCTGCCTGTGACGTCCTGAGACATAGGCCAGCGAAACCCCTTCATTACCGGCAAAGCGTGAGAAACATAGCCTCGCCCCATCAGATTCAGGTTGATGACCATTGGGGATCAATGTCCGATCCAGATCGGTACAGATGAGAATATTGCTCACGATGATGGCTGCCGATCTTTATTAAAAAAATCGAAATGGTTGATGGCCTCGATAATACCAGCCGCGTAGCTTTTTTCTGAAAAATAGATCCGGTCAGCCTCGGCCAACTCGGAGAGCTCTTCCTCATGACGATTGGCTACCACCACCCCAAGCATATTGCCGCGCATCATATCTTCGTCGGCTCCCGACCCACCTGCCACCAGCAGGTTCTCCAGAGGAATATCAAGCTGTTCTGCGGCCCAGCGCAAGGCATAGCCCTTGGAGGCGCGGTATGGCAGCACATCAAGAAACTGGCCATGCGAGAATATGACGTTCACCGTATGCTCATGCTGGGATAAAAATCGATTGATCTCCTGTACGTCTGGAGCCACGTCCGGGTCGATATAAAAACTGACCTTGAACGGCGTCTGAAACTTTTTCGGCTGCATCTCAAGGCCAGGAATCTCCTGCAGTAGTTCAACAAGGTCTCGCCGATGCCAGCGATGGTTGATATGCCGGTCCCAGACCGCGTCACGGGTGAGATTCGGTGCATAGTAAATTTCCGTACCCAGGCTGGTGATCAATAGATCGGGTTGAGGAATACGGTGCTTTCGCATTACGCTCAGTGCGCTTTCGAGATTGCGCCCAGTGGCAACGCCAAAACTGACCATCTTGCGGTGCTGTTTCAGCATGGCTGTGAATTCAGGAATAGCATCAGGTTCTCCCAGAAGATTCTGATCCAGATCAGTGATAATAGCCGCATTACGATAGAGTATCGGCCTGCGACTGAGCTCCATCCGTTTGACCGGTTCAGTCTGTTCAACCAGCGGTCGAATCACATCAAGATACTTCTCAACATGCGCTTTCCATGAATAGTGATGGGTAACCCCTTTAATGCCGTTTTCTGCATAGCGCTGCCAATCCTTTTCATCCTCCAGAGTTTCAATCAATGCGCCGGCGATCGCTTCTGTGTCGAGAGGATCAACAAGCAGGCCGTTCTCACAGTTACCGATAATATCTATCGGGCCACCATCCTCGGTGGCAACAAGTGGTACGCCACAGGCAGCAGCTTCGATCAGAGTCAGACCGAATGGTTCAGTTAGTGCCGGATTGATAAAAATGCCCTTGGAGAGGGCGGTCAGCCTGTAGAGCAGCGGCACCTCATCAGCTTTATGATGCTTGGGAAAAGCGACCTTGCCATAGAGGTCGTACTGGTCAATGGTCATCAGAATACTGGTTAGCACCTCCTGCGCCCCCGCATCCATATCACTGATATCGTCGCGGTTACCGGCAATAACTACCAGATTAGCCAGCTCTTGAAGTTGTGCTGACTGCCCATATGCCTCGACAAGGGTGGTGATGTTTTTTCGTGGGTCGGGTCTGGAGAGTGCAAGAATGATCGGCTTATCAGTATCAACCAGAAACCGATTAACTTCACTAGCAATAGCACTTTCACGCTCATCGCCGGCGGGAGGAAAGAACTTCTTAAGATCGGTGCCGGGTGGCACAACACGCATCTGATCCGGCTGGTAATAGTCGTAAAGGCCGTACTGCTCCTCAACCTCCTGATTGGTGCTGACCACAATCCTGGAGGCAGCCCCCAATGTCCGCTCTTCGGCATCAATGCGGCGACTCATGTTATAGGTTATCTCAATCTCGTCTCGTGTTGCCCCGCCGGCTAACAGCCGCTTGCGCTTACTGCGTCCCAGAGAGTGCCCCGTATGCACCAACGGAATCCCCAGAAGACTTGAAATCTGTGTGCCCACATGGCCGGCATCGGCATAGTGACTGTGAATAATATGGGGCAGACGTGGTTGCTCCCGCAGGTAGGCCAATGCATTGTCAGCAAAGGTTTCTAGGCTGTCCCATAGTTGCTCTTTAGGAATATATCCTTCTTCGCCGCACTCAATACGGGCAATCTGCGCCTTATCGGAGAGTGCCTCGAACGGCTCTCCGTAATCAGAGCTTAGCTGTGGATCGACCACCTTTCGCGTCAACAGGTCGACACGTTCCACCTCAGACCTCTCAGCCAGCGCCCTTGCCAGCTCAACCACATACTTGGTCTGGCCACCGGTATCGGCATCCCGCCCTAGTTCAAGATCCTCTCCACGAATAAGGCCATGAGGACTGATCAGCACAATATAGAGTTTGGTGAAAGAGGTGTTCATCGGTAATTAGACTCCGTTAACATTGACTTACCGATGAGTGCAACAGAAAGAAGGAACGGAAGGGCGAACTGCCGAAGCGCATCCCTTTCAACAGGCGCTACAATTGAGGAACGGCCTGCTACCTTTGTTTCCAATTTGTTTCCGGTAAGCATTGCTAGAGACAATAACAGTTCAATCAAATATTTCAAATTGACTATCTCATGGTCGGCTAGCCACTTTTGGTGGAAGCAGTCCTTTGGGGCGGGTATCTCTACAACAGTGGTTGCAAGTGAAACTGCCAGCGATCCGCCAGCTCGATTGGCGGCAGTGGCGCGGTGAAGTCGGAGATGCTGGCCACTCCGAGTTGAAGCCCACAGGGACTGATGGCAGCAAACCATTTGGGATCGACATTCACATTCAGAGCCATGCCGTGAAAGGCCACGCCGCGTGTTACACGCACACCGAGCGCTGCAATCTTGCCGCGTTCGGTCCAGACACCGGGAAAGCCGCAGTTGCGTTTTGCTCCGATGCCAAACTCGTTGAGCAGCTGGATGCAGGACTCCTCAAGCAGAGAAACATACTTTTTTACCCCGATCTCCCTACTACGGAGATTGATGATCGGATAGAGCATGATCTGGCCGGGGCCATGAAAGGTCATCTCTCCGCCCCGATCCGTATGCACGACAGGTGCGGGAAGAGCTTCACCCAGACGATTATCGATACCGCGACGCCCAGTGGTATAAACAGGTTCGTGCTCGCAGGCGAAGATGACTTCTTCACCAACACCTCTGGCAACCGCATCAGCGCACGCTGAGAGATCCTGCCAGACAGGTTCATAGGCCCGACGCCCCAGCCACTTGTATGCAAGTCCCCAATCACTCATTTTCGCATACTACAAAGGGCATTTCAGCTGTATATCCATTTCTAGCAATATAATGCTGAGAAGCGAACACCTTCAAACCGTGGTAATCATAGTGTGGGTCACTTCTCTTTGGGGTACAAGCCTGCAATCAGGTCAGCATGGAGTTCTGCAATCTTGCGCCGCTTCAACTTCAAGGTCGGCGTCAGAAGACCTGCATCCTGTGTCCACTCCCCATCAAGAAACGCAAAACGTTTCACCTGCATAAAACTTGAAAGATCATGCTCTTCATTGCGCATCTGAATCAGCATCCAGTGGTGTACCCTTTCATTTTGACGCCAGTTCTCCGGTAACGTTTCATTCATTGTCTTCTGCCAAAGCCTGCGCACACCATCGACATCAGGCACGACCAGCGCCACTACATCGGGTCGGTTATCGGCCACCACCATCGCCTGCAGTATGGCTGGGGATTGTGTCAGGTGCTGCTCGATCACCGCAGGTGGCACATTCTCGCCATTGGAGAGCACCATAATCTCCTTCTTGCGATCGACTATCTTCACATAACCATCGTCATCGATCTCGACAATATCGCCGGTATGCAGCCACCCACCGACATCCAGCACCTCTGCAGTCGCCTCCGGTTTCTTCCAGTAGCCCTGCATCACCATCGGGCCTTTGACCAGAAGCTCACCATCCTCGGCCACTCTGAACTCCACTCTGGGAAGCGCAGGACCCACAGTTTCCGGTTTGATCGCGCCATAACGGTTAACCGAAAGCACTGGTGAGGTTTCAGTCAGCCCGTAGCCCGGCAACACCATGATATCAGCAGCCAGAAGAAAGCGGGCGATATCCGGATGCAGCGCCGCTCCACCGGAGATAAAACCGCGAATATTCCCACCCATCTTTTCGCGCAGCTTGGCATTGACCAGCTTATCGAGAAGGCTCCAGAGCAACGCTTTGCCACCGCTTAGGTCTTCCCCCTGCTGTTTCAGCTCGAAGCGCTCCATTCCAAGCTTCTGCGCAAGATTAAACAGCTTGCGTTTGATCGCTGGCCCTTCTGCCAGCTTGGTCTGTACACCCGTATAGATCTTCTCATAGAGCCGAGGCACTGAGATCATAATCGTCGGTTTCACATCTGGCATATCACGCAGCAGCGTCGTCACAGCTTCGGCATAGGCAATCTCAGAGCCGCAGGCAGTTGGCAGAAAATGGCCAACAGTCCGCTCAAAAGCGTGCGATGTGGGTAGAAAAGAGAGAAAGAGATCCTCCGGGAACACTGCGACACCACCAAGGGCTGCGGAGACATCGGCGAGCAGGTTGTCATGGGTCAGCATCACCCCTTTGGGGAAGCCGGTCGTACCTGAGGTATAAATAAGGGTTGCCAACTGCTTACGATTGGGGCTTGAAGCCTGCAGATGATTATCCCAGTTCTCATCCAGGGCAACCGCACTGATAGAGTTGGATTCACCGTGAAATGGCAGAAGCGGTTTATCCACCCCCTCCAGCTTCTCCAGCTGTGCCCCCTCCTCCACAAATATGGCGGAAACATCGGCATCATTGAAGACGTACTGCACCGCCTCGGGCGGATCGGTAAAATAGGCAGGCACAGTCACTGCTCCCAACCTCAGTATAGCAAAATCGGCGACAAACCACTCCGGGCAGTTGTGGCCAAGAATACCAACCCGGTCGCCCGCTTTTACCCCCTTCGATTCTAGCCATGCGGCGACACGCAGCACTGCATGCTGCACCCTGATCCGGCTCCACTGTTTCCATCTGCCATCGGGCTGGCGAAAACGAAGCATCGGTTTATCGAGCCAGTCAGGGGGTGAGGCGAACAGCAGGTCGGAGAGCGATTGCGCCTTCTCCGCCTGCGCAAGACCTGAACATTTGGGAGCATTGTGATCACCTGAAACCATCAAGCACCTTCAAGTTCACGGGTACCACATACCCCTGCTGCTCTATTTTCTCTTTTAGTTCAGAGCTTTCACGAGCTGCAAAATAACGTAGCAGCCCCCCCCTGAATGGCGGGAAACCGACACCGTAGATAAAGGCCGCATCCAGATGAACCGGATCATCCACCACCCTTTCAGCCAGACAATTCAGTGCCTCGATGAGCATTGGAATCAGGCAGGCATCAATAATATCGCTGTTTTTCATTGGCGAGCCATTGATGCTAATATCAGCGTCGCCCTCATGTTCGACCACCTTCGCAGCCGGAAGGTAGGTGACGAGAGCTGGGTTGAGGCCTCCCTGCTTACCATTCTCATAGACAAAGAAGCCTTTACCCGATTTCTCCCCAAGCAGGCCGTCAACAACCATACGAGCAAACCATTCAGGCATGCTAAAGCGTTCGGAGTGTTCGATCTCCAGCATTTCAGCCAGATGGGCGCCTACGTGGTGGCAGATATCCAGCCCCACCCGATCAGCAAGTTCAATTGCCCCCATCGGCATGCCGAAGTTCTTCAGGGCTCCATCCACATGTTCAGGCTTCTGGCCGGCCTCAACCAGTTTAAGCGCAGCCACCATAAAGGGCATCAGGCATCGGTTAACAAGAAACCCCGGACGGTCTGCTACGATGACCGGGTATTTCCCCCATGAAGCCGCCAGTGCGCAGGTTTTATCAATGGTTTCCTCAGATGTTTTTTCGCCCGCAATCACCTCAACCAAAGGCATCTTCGGTGCCGGATTGAAGAAGTGTAGCCCGGCGATGCGCCCTGCATTGGCGCGTCGGTACTGCATCTCGGAAATAGAGAGTGAGGAGGTATTGGAGAGTAGCAGCGCTTGCTTCGGCACCTCTTTACCCACTGCCATCCAGAGCTTGCGTTTGACCTTGATATCCTCAACTACCGCCTCAATCACCACATCGGCATCGGTAAGGCCACTGGCATCAAGCACCGGACGGATTCGGGATAGTCTCTTCTGATCGATCCTTCCCCTGCGAATTGCAAGTCTGCCAATCCCTTTCATGCCACGCGCCAGAGGTTCTGCCGCCACCTCATGCAGGTCGACACTCATCGTTTTTGATGCCACCCAAGCGATACCCCCACCCATCACACCCGCACCGTACACAGCCGTCTTCTTAAATCCGGCTACCGCTTTACGACCGCGTGATGCTGCCTGCTGTTTTCTCAGGGACTCTCCGAGATGGAATACCCGAATCAGGTTCTTACAGGTCGGCGTAACAGCAAGTTCGCCCAGCGATTCAGCCTCGCGAGCCAATGCCAACCCATCAGACATATCAACAATCTCTTTGAGCAACGCAATCGCAGCAGGAACCGCCGGATAGGCCGACTCCACATCAAGATGTTTGAGGCGGGCATAAGCGCGTTTCTCCACCTGCTGAAAAAACAGCTCCTTTGCAGGCCAGAGCTTCAACCACCACGGGTTGAATTTGCGTACCTTCACCTTGCCTTTGGCGGCCAGATAACGAACCGCTTCATCCAACTGCTCTGGCTGACTATTAAGTGCGGCAAGACCGATCCTGTGTGCCCGTTTCGCATCCACTGCCGAACCGCTGAGGATCATCTCCACCGCCCTCATCCAGCCAACCCGTTTGGGTAGCCGTACACAGCCACCAAATCCCGGATGGATACCGATCTTGATTTCTGGCAGAGCAAGTTGTGTCTTTTTCCCCTCCACAGCCACGATATAGTCACATGCCAGCGCCACCTCTAGGCCACCGCCCATGCAGGCGCCATTGACCAGTGCAATAGAAACCGATGGTAGCACTTCGATGCGACGGCAGAGTGACTGACCACGCTCGGCCAGCCGGGTCGCTTCTGCCCTGTCGGTGACGGCGGCTATGATCTCCAGATCGGCTCCGGCGATGAAACAGCCTTTCAGGCTGCTCTCCAGCACAAGCGTTTTTGGTGGATTCTTCTCCAGTGTGTCGAGATGTTGCTCAAGCTGGGCAATGCAGAACTCATCAAGCACATTGACCGATTTGTCGGTGCGCTCAAAACGGAGCCGCGCCTCATCCTTCTGTTGAATCAGCTTTACGACTTCCATGGTTCGCTCCTGACCAAAATCGCACCGCCCTGCCCACCACCAATGCAGAGCGTGGCAACACCCAATCCACCATCGGCATCCTTTTTCAGCTGCCTGAGCATCGTCAGAATTAGTCTTGCACCGCTCATACCAACCGGATGGCCCAATGCCACCGCACCACCATTGACATTCAGCTGCCCCATATCGGGCACTCCCATCGGCTTGCTTAGCCCCAGTTTTTCAGAAGCAAAGCTCTCCGAGTCCATCGCTTTCAGGCAGGCCAGTACCTGTACGGCAAAGGCTTCATTGATCTCCATGCGGGTCAGGTCGCTGATAGATAGGTTATATTTGGAGAGCAGTTTGTGGGTAGCGTATACCGGCCCCAGCCCCATGCGCTCGGGGTCGCAGCCTGCGTAGGCCCAGTCATGCAGATAGCCCATGATCGGCCATCCCTCCGCCTCTGCTTTTGCACGGCTGGCAAGAATCAGCATCGCCGCCCCATCGGTGATTTGTGAGCTGTTACCTGCGGTCACGGTGCCAAGTGGCCTGTCGAATACGGGTTTAAGTTTTGCCAGTGCCTGCATGCTCTGGTTGCGTATCCCTTCATCGCGATGTATCGAAGCATAGGATGGCGGTGCAAACAGGCGCATCACCTCATCATCGTACCAGCCACTATCCCAGGCTGCAGCAGCCCGCTGATGACTTTGCAGTGCGAACTCATCCTGCTCACGGCGGGAGATGGCGAACTCACGGGCCAACAGCTCTGCGGTCTGCCCCATCCCCATATTGACGGTCGGATCATTCAACCCCTCAAGCAGGGCAATGCGCGGCTTCCATGGTGCACGGGCGATCTCGGCAAATACGGCAAGTTTATGCTGTATGGATTTTGCCTTGGGAAGCTTGGCCATCGCTGCCCTGAATTGATCGTGAAACAGAAGCGGTGCATGCGTCATTGACTCCACGCCACCGGCCAGCACCACATCGGCACGCCCTGACTGAATCTTCTCTGCTGCATCGGTCACCGCCTGCATGCCTGAGGCACAGTTGCGGTGCACGGTATGGGCTGGTGTGGCACGAGGAATACCTGCAGTAAGTGCGATCACACGGGAGATATTGGCCGCATCGGAGGGTTGAATCACATTGCCGATTATAACCTGATCGACATCGTCACTGCGCACCGGAGAACGGGCCAAAACCTCGCGAACCGCCATCGCCCCGAGATCGACTGCACTCAAAAGGTTGAAAGCACCACCGGCTTTACCCATCGGCGTTCGGATGCCGGCAACCACCACCACTTCGGTTGGATTGCCCTGCATCACGCTTCGTTTTGCCATACTATCTCCTGCAAACCATACCCTATGTTTAGCCTACATGGCGTGAACCTGCAAGCAAGGCACGAGCCTATTACTCTGTGAAAATAGTCATGTGAGATGTGATTTAAAACACAGCAGCATTCCTGAATGCCGGCCACTGTCAGCAACATGTATGCAGTCACGGAAAGTGACTTCTATAACCAAGGAGGATGCAAATGAAAAACGTTAATAGTAATAGTATCAGATTTATATCACGTATCTTTACTGTTGCCGCAATTGCAGCACTCACAGTCAGCAATGCCTATGCTAGTGGACATACTGAAAAAGTGGCGATTTGCCACCTTCCTCCAGGAAATCCTGAGAACGTGCAGAACATCGAGATTGGAGAACCCGCTGTCGAAGCGCACCTGGCACATGGTGACATACTAGGTTATTGCCCCCCGAGTGAAGCTTCAACAACTGACACGACTGGAGCAACTGTAAGCAGCACCCCTTCCTTCGTGCCCGTAAAGGTTTATAGCATGCGCTCGATTCAGGGACAGTAGCAACCAAGCCAGATACGCACCATCGGAGCGCACCTCCTAACCGATAGTGCGTTTTCAATTCACACCGGTAGAACTAGGTTAATCAGCCAGAAAGAGCTGCCCATCACCATCGGACCGATGACATTCTGCAGTACGCCAAAAACAAGTAGTGCGATAATGATCATAAAACCATAGGGCTCCAGACGCGAGAGCTGCCAGGCCATTGGCCCAGGCAGTAACCCTACGGCAATGCGGCCTCCATCCAGGGGTGGCAATGGAATAAGATTGAAGATACAGAGCACCATATTGATGATAATCGAGGCCTGACACATCAATGCCAGCGGTTCAATGATCCAGAACAGCGATGTCGGCAGTGTCATTACCAGCGCCAGAAGTGCAGTTGAGAGCAGTGCAAGGATCAGGTTGGTTGCAGGTCCTGCCAACGCCACCCAGATCATGTCCCGCTTGGGGTTGTGAAGCTTGCGGAAATCGATCGGCACTGGCTTGGCATATCCGAACAGAAACGGCGAGCCGAGCAGTACAAGCCCGAGAGGAATCAAAATAGTGCCTACCGGATCAATATGTTTGATCGGATTGAGTGTCAGGCGGCCCATCCAGCGGGCGGTATTATCGCCCAGCTTCTCAGCCACCCAGCCGTGCGCCACCTCATGCAGAATAATGGCCAGCAACACCGGCAGCGCCCAGATACTGATTTTCTGAATGATCCCATCGATATCCATTCTCGTTATCACCTCTTACATTTCGAGCAGGCAGTAGACCAGAAAACAGCGGTAAATTCATCTCCTGATTCATGCGTTTCAGCCCGGCAGAGAATTTTTCGTTATTGCCTATAGTATCCATGCCATGAAAAAAGTGGTTCGCATATTCCTCCTGCTGCTGTTCGTGCTGCTGGCCTGGCTGGCCTGGCTGAAGCCGGCACCTGCACCGGCACCTGCAGCGGCACGCATCCCCATGCCTGCGCAACCGCATAGCGGTGCATTTCAGCCTGAGGGTGTCGAAACAGTGTGGCGGGTGATAACGCGCAGGGTGATATCCCGGGAAGCGGTCAACTCGCTGACAAAACTGCTTAAATCGATGGGCCTGGAGCCGATCACGATTCGCAATCAGGAGGATGTGACCCTGCATGCCTTCGACGATGCCACGCTTTACAAATCAAGTGCAGAGGCATCAACGGCAAGCGCAATCTGGCGCAACCACGGCATTGAAACCACAGTGATTAAAGCAGAAGAAAACACATACCTCATCGGCCTCGGACGCTTCTATCAAACGCACTTTGCTGAAGGGATGCAAGCACGATTGAGGGAGATTGGCAGGGAATTCCGCTATCAGCAGCGTACCGTCCCTATCCCCTCATGGCGCTTTACCTTCCCGCCAATGGAGAAGGGAGAAGCGGATAAATTGTGGAAACAGCTTAACGACAGCGGTGAAATCATGCCGATAGTGATGCCGGAACCCCGCTTTCAGGAGCTATACGGAAAACCTTCCAGCCCCTGATGATTGCCCACCGGGTTTTCTGCTACAAATCAGCTGTTGATGAAAGAGGAGAAGCGGTCGAACAGGTAGTCTGCATCCTGTGGCCCAGGACTCGCCTCAGGATGATACTGCACTGAAAAGATCGGACGCCCCTTCACCCTTAACCCCTCAACAGTACCGTCGAAAAGTGAGCGATGGGTAATCTCAACAGAATCGGGGATATTATCATCGGCCACAGCAAAGCCATGGTTCTGGCTGGTAATCTCGATCTTGCCCGTAGTCTCATCCTTAACCGGATGGTTGCCGCCACGGTGTCCGAATTTCAGTTTGAAGGTAGACATGCCCAGCGCCTGACTCAATAGCTGATGCCCCATGCAGATGCCGAAGATAGGAACATCGGAATCCAGAAGCTTGCGAATCTCCTCAACTGCATAACCAACAGCTGCCGGATCACCAGGTCCGTTGGAGAGAAAAACACCGTCAGGATTCATCGAAAGAATCTCAGTTGCGGTGGTCTGTGCCGGCACAATGGTAACCTTCATGCCACGGTCGGCGAGTTTACGGAAAATGTTGCGTTTGCAGCCAAAATCGAAAGCAACCACATGTTTGTTCGCTTCAGGAGAGGTAAACGCAGCGGCATCCAAGTCGTAGCTTCCGCCCTGCTTCCACTCACCAACCTCATTGCAGCTGACCTGGCCCACGAGGTCACGTCCTTCCAGACCTTGCCAACCATTAGCCATGGCCACTGCATCAGCCTCACTCATGCCGTCGGATGCGACCACACCGTTCTGTGCGCCGTTATCACGCAGGTGCCGAACCAGTGCACGTGTATCAATACCGGAGATACCTACGATGCCCTTGTCAACAAGCCAACTGTTCAGATCGGACTCGGCACGGTAGTTGGAGGTAGTGCGGGAAGGTGCGCGCACAATGCAGCCACGAACAGAGACACCATCGGACTCCATATCTGTATCGTTGACACCGACATTACCGATGTGCGGATAGGTGAAGGTAATAATCTGATCGGTATACGATGGGTCGGTAAGAATCTCCTGATAGCCAGTCAACGAGGTGTTGAAACAGACCTCTCCAACCGTATTACCTGTCGCACCGAATGCTTCGCCGTGAAAAACCCGGCCGTCCGCCAGTGCCAAAATCGCCTTTGCCATCGCTAAAACACCTCACTGTTAAACCCGGCGCAGGGTACGAAAAAACGAAGCCTAAGTCGAGTCAAATGGAGCAAGCCCGCTAAAAGCAATGGGTGTTGCTTTTAGCGGGCGCGATAGGATTTGATCCACAACCAAGCAATGGGGTTGCTTTTAACTTGAGCGATAGAAATAGCTGCAAACCCAAAAAGCCATCACCTTACGTCAGCGGGGAGAAGAGCATGTCGAAATCCTCAGGAGACCACAATGAATTCTGAGCCCCCTCTCTGCTATGAACGACACCTTCAGCCAGTTGTCGTTTACGCTCCTGCAATTCGAGGATTTTCTCCTCCACCGTTCCTTCGGTAATCAGTTTATAGACAAATACAGCCTTGTCCTGACCGATACGATGGGCACGGTCAGTCGCCTGAGCCTCAGCCGCCGGATTCCACCAGGGGTCGTAATGAATCACGGTATCGGCAGCTGTCAGGTTCAGTCCCACTCCACCCGCCTTCAGGCTGATCAGAAACAGTGGCACTTCTCCGTTCTGGAACGACTCAATCGGCGTTTCTCGGTCACGCGTCTGCCCGGTCAGCTTCACATAACCAATCTTGCGCTTGATCATCTCCTTTTCGATCAATGCGAGCATGGTAGTAAACTGAGAGAAAAGCAGCACTTTGCGCCCCTCTTCAATCATCTCAGGAAGCATATCGAGTAGCATCTCCAGCTTGGCCGATGGCGGTGCCTCATCATGACTGATACCGGAGACCAGACGTGGATCACAGCAGACCTGCCGCATTTTCAATAGGGCATCTAGCACCACAATCTGGCTCTTCGCCAACCCCATCGATGCCACAGCATCGCGCACCCGCTTCTGCATCGCCAGCCGCACACTCTCGTAGAGTTCGCGCTGCGCGCCCTCTATTTCGATACTACGGATCATCTCCGTCTTCGGAGGTAACTCCAGCGCCACCTGCTCCTTGGTTCGACGCAGCATGAATGGGCGAAGACGAACATTCAGCGCATCCTGCCTTGCTATATCACCCTGAATTTCAATCGGTTTTCTGAACAGGCGGGTGAAATTACGCTGATCATGCAGATAACCAGGCATCAGAAAATCAAACTGAGCCCATAACTCACCGAGATGATTTTCCATCGGGGTGCCGGTCATACAGATCTTGTGATTGGCATGCAGTTTGCGCACCAGCTGTGAGCCCTTGGCTCGTGGGTTCTTTATATTCTGAGCCTCATCGAGAATCAGCAGGTGCCACTGCTGCTCTACCAGCGTATCGAAATCACGGGCCAGAAGCGGATAGGTCGTTAGCACTAGGTCAAATGAATCCAACTGGTCAAAGTGCAGGGCACGCGTCGGTCCATGCACCACCAGCACTGAAAGGGATGGGGCAAACTTTTTCGCCTCTCGCCGCCAGTTATGCATCAGGCTGGTCGGCGCAATGACCAGCGCCGGAGACTCAAGGCGCCCATCCTCCTTCTCTTTGAGAATATGGGCCAGCGCCTGCACCGTCTTACCAAGCCCCATATCATCGGCAAGAATGCCACCCAACTGCATCTCACGCAGAAACTGCATCCAGCTTAATCCAGCCAGCTGATAATCGCGCAAGTCAGCTTTAAGCCCCTTCGGCACATCGCACTCGGGTATCGTGCTGATATCGGAGAGCTGTTTCATATGCTTGAGCCATGCGCTGCTGCTGATCTGCACCGGCACATCAGAGTTACTGATGCTCTCCTCCAGCGCCAACAGCTGTGGCGCACTGAGCACCACCTCCTCTGTTTTTTTATCGCCGGCAAATACGTCGAGCATGAAACGCAGGATATTTGCGACCATCTCACCCGGCGCCGAAAGCAATCGTCCGTCTGGCAGTGGCAGTGGCACCTGCTCTTTCTCTTTCAACAACGCCAGCGACTCATTGCTCAGCAGTTCAGGCTGCTTTCCTACCCAGCTTCCCATGGCAGAGATCAGGTCAACCTCTTCTCCATCCGAAAGCGTGACCGTAAGGCTCGCCTGTCCCATCAAGCCGCTGCCCTGCCCTCCGGTTCTCTGGTTAATATCGAGCTGCCAGCCCGTAGCATGCTCAATCTGAAATGCAAAATTGTCGGCCACTTCAAGCGTAAAGCCCTTCTCCTCTAACTCTGGCGCCTCATAGAGCATCCATTCCGGCCAGTAGCTCTCATTATCAAGCGTAAACATCTGAGCTTCGAAATCGAAAAGTTCAGCCAGTTCCTGTTCCGCTAACGGCAGAAGTCCGGCCACCTCAAAGGCTTCGAACGCCTCCCTTTCAACATCCATATCGCGATGATAGTCAATCACCCTCTCTCCGCGGATAGCCCGGATGGCCTCCGGATCGGTGCAATAAGGTGTCTTTTTACCGTCATAATCGAACCATAGTTCAACTACATGGCACAGATCCGGCGTCCGGTGCCCCCAACGCTGGGCCAACTTTTTCGTATAAAGCTTAACCAGCGGCAGTGGCCTGACCTGTCGCTGCTCATGTGTCAGGCGAACTGGCCCCGGCACACCAACTGGCAGTTGCGCAGTCACTTTGGCTATCACATCATCGTCACAGTCCAGCTCCACCGCAGGCATATTGAGCAGAATCTCGGCCACAGTCGACGGCTGCCCGGTCTCGATCGGGCCTGATAGGTTTGCATGCACATCGATATACCAGGGAGGAGAAGTCGGCACGATCATCTCATCCTGCGACATCTGCAGTGACAAATGCTGGTCACCTCGACTGTTGAGCTTCCACTGCCATTCGCCTCTTCGCTTGTCATCGCGCTTCATGGCCTGATGATCCTTATCCTTCCAGTGGCAGCGCCCGGTTGAGAGCACCCGTTTGAGGATGCCCAGCCCCTCTTCACCCTTAATTCGGTAGCCACGCAAGGAAGATAGCGAGCGATCCGTAGCCACTTCCCTGAGAATCTTCTCATCTGATGAGAGGATATATTGTGGCACGCTGTACTGCAGGATATTGGCCGCATCATAGGGCACCGCTTTACCGTAACCGCCGGATTTAAGAAGTCTGGCAGTCACAAAGTGTAGGCGCACATCCTGATCCCCGTCCGGCTCAAGAATATAGATCAGCCGCTGCTTGATGCCATCGGAGTACTCGGTAGTCGGTGCACTTCCATCTTTGACATTCTCTAGGGCTCCCAGCCATTGGCCAAAGGCAAAAGGGCCGACTGGAGGCGACGACGCTTCTGCTTCACCACCTTCCAGCTCATCCATCCACTCATAGAGTACGGCTGCAACATGTTTGCACTTCTCGCCCAAAGGGCAGCTGCACCGGCTATGGGTCAAGGCTTCATCAGAACGGGAGACCTGTACCTGGAGAGGTACGCGATCATCGCCACGCACACTGGCCACCACGCTCTTTCCACCCTCATTCAGATCGAAATCATTAATTCGACCCTTTTCGAAAAGCTCTTTGCCCTTTGCAGCAGTCGCTTTTCCAACCCATTTTCGGATCTGTGCTTCGGTCATTTCCGGCATCTCAGCCATAGACATGTTGCTCCTTTATCCATAAAAACTCATCGCGATATTTAGCTGCATCTTCAAAGCGCAGGTCAGCGGCGGCTTCAGTCATCAGCCGCTCCAACTCCAGCATGCGCTGTTTTTTGTCAGCCTCTGTAGCCGGTTTTGACTCGGCAACCTCGGGAATCTGACCGTAATCCATCTCATAAACTGAACCGAGAATATCCTTAATCGATGACTTCACGGTCGTCGGTGTAATGCCGTGCGCAGCATTATAAGCCAGCTGCTTTTCACGCCTGCGTGCCGTCTCATCCATAGCCCGCTGCATTGAATCGGTCACCTTATCGGCATAAAGGATCACCCGCCCCTCGATATTACGGGCCGCACGTCCAATGGTCTGGGTCAGCGACCTTTCAGAGCGCAGGAACCCCTCCTTATCGGCATCGAAGATCGTGACCAGAGCGACTTCCGGCAGGTCGAGCCCCTCACGCAACAGGTTGATACCGATCAACACATCAAATACCCCGAGCCTGAGGTCGCGCAGGATCTCCATGCGCTCCACCGTATTAATATCGGAGTGAAGATAGCGCACCTTCATATCGAGATTGTTCAGGTATTCGGTCAGATCCTCGGCCATCCGCTTGGTCAGGCAGGTCGCTAATACGCGGAAACCGGAAGCAATGGTCTCGTTTGCAACAGAGATGAAGTCGTCAACCTGTCTGGTCGCCGGACGAACCTCGATCTCAGGATCGACAAGACCTGTCGGTCGGATGATCTGCTCAACAATCACGCCTTCGCACTTCTCCATCTCGTAATTACTGGGTGTAGCCGAGACATAGATCGCCTGCGGTACCACCGCCTCAAATTCGTGAAACTGCAGCGGCCTGTTATCCAATGCAGATGGCAAGCGGAATCCAAAATCAACCAGCGTCTGCTTGCGCGAACGGTCGCCTTTGAACATGCCACCAATCTGCGGCACCGTGACATGCGACTCATCCAGCATCACCAGCGCATTGTTGGGCAGGTAATCAAGCAGGGTCGGTGGCGCCTTGCCCTGGGGGCTGCCGGTCAGATGTCGTGAGTAGTTCTCAACACCAGTGCAGTAGCCCACCTCCTGGATCATCTCCAGATCAAAGATGGTGCGTTGCTCCAGCCTTTGCGCCTCCACCAGCTTGTTCTGGTCATATAGCTCGGCCAGTCGCTCGGCCAGCTCATCACGAATCGCATCCATCGCTTTGACCAGTTGATCGCGCGGTGTGACAAAATGGCTTTTGGGGAAAACGGTATATTTATGCAGGCTTTCATTGCGCCTGCCGGTGAGTGGATCAAAGCTGCTGATCGCATCCACCTCATCACCAAAAAATTCAACGCGCAGCGCAAAATCCTCGGCATGGGCCGGAAATATTTCGAGCACATCACCGCGCAACCGGAAGGTGCCGCGATGAAAATCGGTATCGTTACGCTGGTACTGCAGCTCAACGAGTTTATTGATCGCGACTCTCTGATCGACTTCCCGCCCCACCTCGAAATAGAGCAGCATGCCGGCATAGGCTTCGGGGCTGCCCAGGCCGTAGATGCAGGAGACAGAGGCAACAATAATCACATCCTCGCGCTCCAGCAGTGCGCGCGTAGCGGCATGACGCATGCGGTCGATCTGCTCATTGATCGCACTGTCCTTCTCGATATAGGTATCACTCGACGGCACGTAGGCTTCCGGCTGGTAGTAGTCGTAATAGGAGACAAAATACTCCACCGCATTATTGGGGAAGAACTGCTTAAACTCGCCATAGAGCTGGGCTGCCAGCGTCTTGTTCGGAGCCATGATCAGGGTCGGTTTTTGGGTCTGCTCTATGACGCAGGCCATCGTGTAGGTCTTACCCGAGCCGGTCACACCCAGCAGGGTTTGATGGCGGCTGCCAGCTTCGACACCCGCAACAAGTTCGGCTATCGCCTGTGGCTGGTCACCACGTGGTTCAAAGTCTCCGGCAAGTTCAAAACGCATCAGGCAACTATAACCCCGAAGATAGAGGAAACCAGTCCCGTTTTAAGAAAACAATAAAAAAGGGGCCTTCGCTAGAAGGCCCCTTTGATTCAATACCGCTTGACCCTTAAAACTGCCACCAGCGCTTGGATGGATTATCCGAAGCTTTAGGCGATGGCTCGCCGCGATGGGTTCGTTCCCTCTCCTTATCCCGCTCCTGAACAGCATCCTTATCCCGCTCTTTATCCTGATCCTTGTCACGCGCCTGATCCTTATCTTTATCCTTATCGGAATCCTTGTCCTTACGGCGATCCTTGTTCTTTTCTTTGTGTTTTTCGCCTTTCTCATAGCGATCACCACTCTTGTGCTTTTCACTTTTTACGGAACGTTCCTTGTCAGAACCGGCCATAGATGGCGCTGCGTTGACGCTTATTGCGAAGACCATCGCAATCATTGCTACCAGATATTTCATATTTCTCTCCTTAAGCCCAATTCAGGACCAATAAATCTCTCCTGCAAGCCGACACTAGCGAAAACCGTCACCCCGCGTCAGCAGCAGTTTTCCACCACTGGGTGTATTATCCACAGCCTGGTTGGCTACGCTTTAATATAGTGCAGAAACTGGCTGATGCGACCGGCTTTAATACCGCGCTGTTCAAACTTGGTCTCAGGACGATCAGCATCGCGTTCGATGAACCCACCGACACCCGCCACATTGGTGAGCCCTGGCGTGACATCAAGAATATCACGCATCCACTCAGCCAGATCGGGTTTGTCGGTCGCAAGCTTGATAAAACCGCCCTTCTTGAGTCGGCTAACCATCAATGCTGCAAAATCTTTCTGGATGATACGGCGCTTATGATGACGGACTTTAGGCCATGGATCGGGATGATTGACAAAAATACCATCGAGCTGCTCTTCAGCCACCTGATTGGTCAGTACAAACTGGGCCGGCAGTTGTGTAATGCGGCAACGTTCGATCAAACCTGCATCATCCATGCGGCATACCGCCTTGGCGACACCCGGCAGGTAAATCTCGACACCAATCAGCAGCCAGTCAGGATGGGTTTGGGCCAGATGCACGAGGAAATCACCGTTCCCAAAACCGATTTCCATCACCAGCGGCGTACCTTCAGGCAGATTAGCATCAGCCAGCGTTTTCTCTTTTGGTAACCCAATCACAGGCAGCCACTTCAGCAGGCGCGCCTCCTGCCCATCGGTAACAAAACCATTTTTGCGCCCGTGCGTGCGCATTTCATGTTGAATAAATTGATCACGGAACTCTTTGGACAATCGCATGCGCCGCATGGTACGGCTTCGACACCGTTAGCCAACAGAAAACTGACTTGGTCTAAACGCCTGTCTGTGTATCATGCGATAAAACCTCAGGGAGAATGTCCATGCTGAAAAAAACTATTATTGCAGCTACAGCGCTGCTATTCACCTCTGGCGCCGCAAATGCTGGTGAATATGCATATACCATTGATCACGGCACACCGGGTGTGATCTCCAGTGAAAGCAAAATGGCCCGTATCGTTCTGGTTGGTTCGGGTGACTGCTCCAAAATCCCATTCGAAGTCATTACCGATGGTGTGAAATCGCTTTCAGGTGAGATGAATCTCAGCAAACCACTCTCACTGCCGCTTGATTTGACCACCATTCACCTCTCCTGCTCCGCTGAAGGTGTAACTGCGAAGGTTAAGCGCAAAGGTGAAGGGCTGTTTTAACAGACAACCCGATCCATCAGCAGAGACATCACCGCAATCAAACAAATGACACCACCGCGATGTGCAAGCATCGTCGGGACAGTTGAAACGTTAATGGAATCAGGGAGTTCAATATGCTGTTAAGTACCACCCCAACCATCGAAGGTAAACCGATCAGCGACTACAGAGGTGTAGTGGTCGGCGAAGCAATTCTCGGCGCCAATATCTTCCGCGATATGTTTGCAAACATCCGCGATATTGTCGGTGGCCGCTCCGGCGCTTACGAGAAAGAAATGGCCAACGCGCGTACCATCGCATTTGAGGAAATGCAGACTCGTGCAACCGAACTGGGTGCCAATGCTATTGTCGGTATCGACATTGACTACGAAGTGATCGGCAAGGATGGCAGCATGATGATGGTCAGTGTCAGCGGCACTGCTGTTACTCTTGGTTAAATAATCGGGGCCGCATATGCGCCCCTAGCTCAACCAACGATGGAGAGCTTTATCTCTTCTGCTTTCTGTTCTCCACAGAGCCGGGCAATCAGGCGCAGGGAAAACTCAACGGCCGTACCCGCCCCGCGGCTGGTAATAAGGAAGTCATCCTCAACCACCACATCATCAACATAGACGGATGAGGGTTGCAGTTGCTCCATCTCAGACTGAAATGAGGGGTAAGAGGTTACCCTCATTCCTGCGGTAATGCCGTACGCGGCTAGTGCTGTAGGTGCGGCACAGATCGCGGCAATTGATTTTCTTTCACTGCGCATCCGTGTCACAACCGCCTTCACATTGGCATCGTCGCGCAGCAGGTGTGCATTCGGAAGTCCGCCCGGCAGCACCACCATATCCCATTCCTGATTCATCACCTCGGCGAGCGCCGCATCAGCCTCAATGGTGATATTGGAACGCCCTGTAACCGGCTCGCCATCGAGGCTTGCCGTACAGACCTCCACACCTGCTCGCCTGAGCAGATCAACCACAGCCACGAATTCAACCTCTTCCACACCATTGGTGAACGGAACCAGCACCTTTGCCATAGCTAAACCTCCTCACTCCAATCTTCGGGAAAAACACCCTTCGAAGCCCATGTAAATGCCTGCCCCATGCGTTGCATAACCGCGGCTTCACGCCCGGACAACACACCGGTCATGATAGCCGAGTTTTGTTGCTGCAGAAGTGATAAATCCAACGCTTCACGCGGATAGGGATCTAGCCCCGCCTCCCGGTAGCGAACACGGGTTGTTTTATCACCCTGCTGTTTGGCGATGATCTTCTGGCGATCGGCGTAGAGCTCCGGTTCCCCTTCAGCCCCCATAAAAATCAGTGAGCGTTCCTGCCCCAGCAGCATATTGGCCCCGCTCATATAATCGGCGTAAGGAGTGTGAAAAAAACCATTCAGCTGCCCTTCGCACTGCAGGGGATTGAGCAGCCGTGCCACACTGTTGGCGAATGAGCGTACACCGAGGCGGGGCCGCAGATGGTAGATGCGAAACAGGTCGGGGCAGAGATCGGCCAGGTCGACATAAACAATACCTTCGTGACCCAGCAGGCTGGCAGCCTCTGCAAGCGTAACCGCCCGCTTCACCCCCGCAGCCTGCAACACCTGCCATGCGGTCACACGTCCTTCAATCTGCTCGACGCCATGCACAAACACAGGAACTCCGGCATCGCGGGCCTTCAGTGCCGCGGCCAGATAGGCGTGAGCTGCCCGTCGCTTGCCCGCATAACAGGGAAGATCAACTGCCCCAGCAGGGCTAACAGTGGCGCCAAAACCACCCATACGTGAACGCGCCGCCTCAACAAATCCAGCCAGTTCATTCGAGGTCTCCCCCTTCATGCGCTGGGCGATCAGGAATGCCCCCAGCTGCAACGCATCCGCATCGGGCGTTAAGAGCTGCAAGAAGACAGCCCTGGCCTCCTCCTGAGTGAGGTTTTCCGAACCGTTTTTGCCGCGCGCCACGCGACTGATCAGGGGTGATATATCCATATCCGACTTGTACCACATCATCTGGTGACTATGCTAGTCGGATGCGCTTTCTTGTGATTCAACATCTGGACATTGAGCCGCCCGCACTGATTGGCGAGGTCATTCAATCGGCGGGTCACACACTGATTACAATTCATCTGGATCAGGGCGCCCCCCTCCCTGATTCCACTGGTTTTAACGGCATCATCATTATGGGCGGCCCGCAATCGGCCAATGATGAAATCGACTATATCCTGAGTGAACTGGCATGGGTTAGAGAGACACTGGATAGAGGCTTGCCGATGCTCGGCGTATGCCTTGGTGCACAGATCATGGCCAAAGCTTCCGGCGCTGAAATTATTGCATCACCAATTCGCGAACTGGGCTGGCATCCGGTCTATCACACAGTTGAAACTGGGAACGACCCTCTGTTCAAAGATATGGTGGACGGCCTGCCCGTTTTCCAGTGGCATGGTGAAACCTTCTCATTAACCGATGCCATGACACTGCTCGCCACCCACTTCGATGTTCCCTCACAGGCATTCCGTTTGGGTAAAGCGCAGTACGGCCTGCAGTTCCATGTCGAGGTCGACGAATCAACCATCAGGCCGTGGATTGAATATGGTAAAAGCGAACGTGCTTTTCTCGGCACCGAAGGCATCAGCCTGCTGCACAGGGAGAGTTCACTCTATCTCGGATCGATGCAGAACTTCTGTAGAAATATGGTTAACAACTGGCTTAAAGAGATCGCACCTTAACAGCCACTGTTATCTCTACACCTCTGTTTTGACCTACTCTGTTAACGACTCGGGGGTAAAGCAGATTGATAATGAAAGGCCCGGTCTTTTATTTGGACTATTTTTCGGTTATAACTAGCCATTACGTTAGAATGAAGGAATAAAAGTCAGTAAGAGGTGCAGTTTATATGATCACTCGATCTGCCCCATGGATGGAACCCTCTTCTAAAGCGCAGAAGAACGCTCTCTCACTTCCAGTGCTGCTATCCTTTGTTTTCGCAATGCTCTCGCTTATCTGCTCTTCCGAGGCTCAGGCAACGCCCACACTGCAGCTGGAGACAACCCAGCACTCCTATCCTCTGGGGAACCGTGTCGAATATCTTGAAGACAGATCGGGACAACTTGATATCAGCTCGATCAGACAGCAGCCTGAAATGGCATGGCAGAAACATTCCCAGACAGTTCCCAGCTTCGGCTTCAGCCAGTCGGCTTACTGGTTCCGCATCAACCTTGAAGCTTCTGAACTTCAGGATCGACTGCTGGAAATCGACCATCCACTGCTTGATGAGGTCTCGCTCTACCTGTTTGCAGGAGAGCAGCTTTTGCAGGAATTTCAAACAGGTGACTCCAGGCCCTATGTTGAGCGCCCGCTCAAGCACCGGGGCTTTGTTTTTCCGTTAACGGTATCACCAGCTGGGCAGCTAAACCTCTACCTGCGCGTGAAGAGTTCAGGGGCTGTACAGGTGCCGATGACCCTGTGGAGTGAAGAGGCATATCACGCGCGCGACGAAATCGTAATGAGCGCCATTGGAATCTATTTTGGTGTTATCCTCTCTCTGCTTCTCTACAACCTGTTTCTTTTCATCAGGGTGTATGAACCGGCCTACATCTATTATGTCCTCTATGTGCTGATGTTCGGCCTCTTTATTGCCGGGCTGACCGGCTGGGGCTACAAATTCCTATGGCCTGAGGCGGCAGCATTTCAGCAGTATGGCCTGGCAATATTTATCACCACGGGCGGTATCTTTGTCTGTCGTTTTGTTCACTATTTTCTTGACCTGAAAAACAATGCGCCTCGAGCCGGACAGCTGCTGACCGGTATCGTGCTTATCCTTATTGCCTTGCTCGCCCTCCTCCCCTTCACCTCCTACCACCTCATCGTTCAGGGGGCGCTGGTTATGATCATCGTGACCTCCCTGACCGCACTCTACTGTGGAGCAATGCTGTGGCGGAACGGAGAAGCGATGGCGCGCTATTTCACCATTGCCTGGAGCGCCTTCCTGATTGCCGTGATACTGGCCTCTCTGGAGAAGCTCGGTGTTCTGCCTCGAACATTCTGGGGGGAAACCTTTCTGCCGATCGGCATGGCGCTGGAGGTAATCCTGCTCTCACTTGCACTGGGCGACCGGATTAACAGTGAAAAGCAACAGCGCATTCAGGCACAAGAACATGTCATTCGGGTGCAGGAAAAACATCAGGAAGAGCTGGAGATGAAGGTGGAAGAGCGCACCATTGATCTGGAGAAGGCCAATGCCAAATTGCACCTGCTAGCCACTACCGATGGGCTGACCGAAATTTTTAACCGCCGCCACTTTCTGGAACGGGGTATGCATGACCTTAAAATTGCCAGTCGCTATAACCGCCCTATTGCTGTGATCATGCTGGATATTGATCACTTCAAAGCTGTCAACGATACCTACGGCCATGATGCCGGTGATCAGGTTCTCAAGCATCTTGTCTCCACCTGTAATTCCATAAAGAGGGAGACAGATATTATTGGACGGCTGGGAGGCGAGGAGTTCGGCATTCTACTGCTAGAGACCTCTGCTGCAGCTGCGCATGAAGTGGCAGAAAGGCTTCGTCGTGCAATCGAAATCTCTCCCGTCGACTATGAAGGAACCAGCATTACTGTTACAGCCAGTATTGGGCTCTGCACCCTTGAGGGAAAAAAACAACGGTTAAGTGTTGAAGATATGTTAAAGGTTGCAGACAAAGCACTCTATCAGGCTAAGGAGTCCGGAAGGAACAGGGTAGTCATGTTATTGGGGAATGCTTAAATTCCCACAGTATCAAGCACCTTAAAAGAGGCATTAAAAAAGGGCTCCGATGGAGCCCTTTTTTATTCTTCCTAAAGTTACTACATTTCTACAACATAACCTTACAAATAAGGTCTATGGTAAGTCTCAGAACGGTTATACGCACCTGTATATGCTTTTGTTAAATATATACATACCATAAAATACTATATACAAACAAATAAACATAATAAAATCACGCAGTGATATCATATTTTGTTAAATTTAAAGCAAGAAATCACTTATCTTAGAGGTAAATTTAACATTTCCCCGAATTGATCTAGTCCGACAAACGGTAACTGATTAATATCATACGCTGAGGAGAACTCCTACACGTTGCACTGCAATATTAAATCAACACTGATAATGTAAAAGAGCGATTACGGAACCGCAATCAATTTCTAGTCAGTTCAATCCGATCGAGCTATATAATAGGAGATATATTTGTCTGAAGTAAGTCATGGAGGTAGGCTGTAAGCTTGCGTATTATAAATACATAGAATTGGCGGCAAGCACAGATGCCAAGCAAGGAAAGAGGCATCCATGAACGATATCATTGTCAAAACAGAGCCAACATTGCCTGCACTACCTACAACGTTTTTACCTGCCATTACTGAGTTAACGCAATCTCTTGGAATCCCAAGAGAAATGTTGGCGAGTGCCGAAGAAATTGAATACGCATGGCGAGACCTCCCCCGTGAAATCCGAGAAATACCTGAGGCACTGCGAGGGGAGCTAGTCGCACGAATGTGTGTAGCAGTAAGCGCTGGCCTGTTTGATGGAGCAATGAATTATATTTGGAATGCAGCAGTTCTCCACCTGCGCAGTAAAATCAGAGTGTTTGGATTACCCGTTGTTGCTCAGATTAGGCAAAAAGATTTCGAAGAAAAACATTTGCTGGAGCTTCAGGATAGTCAGTTATTAGAACTTTGCTTGAAACTCAATATTATAGATGAAGACGGTTATTTCTTTTTAGACCAGTCAAGAGGTGTACGCAATAATTTTTCAGCAGCTCATCCAACACTGGGCAAAGTGAATGATAGAGAGTTCTCGACTTTTCTGAACCGCTGCGTGCGCTATGCATTAGCCGATTCATCATCTCCCAAGGGTGTCGACATAGGGGCTTTTATATCTGCCGTTAAAGGCCCACGGTTTAATGACAACCAATGTAGCATATGGATTCAAAGATTAATCGAAACACATGACTCTCAGAGGCAGATGCTTGTGATAATGGTGCATGGTGTTTATTGCGATCCAAACACACCGGAGCAAGCGCGGTTAAACTCTTTAGATATTTGCAATGGTCTACTTGAAAGCTTAAACGCCGCTATGCGGTCAGAGCTTATTAATAATCATTCCGAATATGTGGCAAAAGGATATGAAGAAAAACATGCAGCTTCATTACAGTTCTTTGAAAAACTTGGCCTTCTTCATCTTCTGAATGAATCCGAACAGCATGTGATATTTTCTCGGGCTGTGGAGCGCTTGTGGAACGTACATAATGGAATGAACAACTTTTATAACGAACCAGCATTTGCTGAGCGGTTGCTTGAGCTGAGTTTACAGAGTGCTGCACCAGAAACAGTTTTAGAAGAATACGTTCAAACCATAGGCTGCTGTAGAGTTGGCAACGGCTACGGCTTTTCAAATGCAGCAGCAAGCTATTATGATCAAATGGTAAAAAACTTCTCCCCCAGAGAAATTGCGACCCTAATTCAGTCTGCAACCTCCAAGGAAAACCCATTGGGTAAGCGTCTCTCTTTTGGTGGCTCATACCGCAGCAACTTTAAAGAGCTTCTAGGATTGATTGATCCAGGCAGCGTTCCCAATATCGTGCGTGCACAGTATCTACATTTATCTAACTAACAGGCATCTAGTCCAATAAATGGTAAGTAATAAATATCATACCCCCGGGGGAAAACCCTCCACATTGCACAGCCATATTTAATCAATTCTGATAATGTAAAAGAGTGATAACGCTATCGCAAGTCAATTTGTATCCGCATACACCCTTGGAAAGGTCATATTTGATATTCTCATTATATTTATTACATACATGAGAACACGAGTGATAGATGCACTCAGGGGGGGGCTTATGGCTAGAGCTTAGTAATTGCAGTATGCGCAGAAGCATACATGGTATTAAGCCCGCATTTATTTGTAGGAGGTGTCATCGTGCCTGCTCCAAAGTTATAAATTATGGACTACCCGCATTTCAGCATGTGAGCATTTAGGTGGAATGTATTACAATGGAGATGGCGTTGAGCAAAGCTTTGAAGAAGCTGAAAAGTGGTTCTCTCGGTCTAATGGTCAATCATGATTATTCCGCCAAGGTTCACCACAAACTGGTAATGCCAGAATTGCCTGGGTAACCATGCTAAGGGCATAGATGGGTGGGCTGCTCTAATCAGCCCACTTCCATTTCAGTACCATTATCTTGCTGTACTTCATGCTCCTGCTGAAGTTCATATAATCTTTCATAAAGTTCTTCCTGAACAATCTCATAAATCGCCGTAGCAATTTGGTTGGTGATGGTTGGCGTGCCGTCAAAGGCTGGGGGAAGCTCATTCTCATGCAGCATCACATCCATTGAAGACTGCGCTACCAGTGCCAGTTCATAGGTATAAATCGGCACACTGCTATCGGCAATTTCAGATACCATATCTTCTGGATATTGCATCTCTGGATCTGAATTAAACCTTTCTTCCAATTCTGATATAGCTGTTGCTTTGATCTCTTCAATTGAACTCATCGCGTGTCTCCTATGAGCGTTTGCTCATAGGTTTAGATAGGCTTATATATGTAGAGTTTTAATTTTATCTTATTGAAAGCAAGTGAGGTTCGACTGTCTTAATGCGGCCAAAACCGGACATTTGGACAGCATCTGGTTTCGCATAATATTAGAAGAGAATGTGGCTTTAACTCTATTGATTCGTCATGACTTTGCTTTTTCTTGCTTGGAGAACTTTCCTGAACAATTGGGGCACATTCCGTGAGAAAGTTGCGCATTAGTATGCCCCTCAAAATACTTTTCAAGTTTGATCCACTCTCCATCATCATCCTTGATCTGATTGCTGCACCAGGCACATATTGGAACTATACCACTTATGGTTTTGATAGTGCCCATTGCTTTATTTAACTCTCTGTTTCGAGTTTCCAGTTCTGAAAGAGACTTTATTAGTTGCTCTTTAGCCATCAAGGTTCGGTTGAATTCTAATTTGGACTTAATGGCAAAGCTTGCAGCTACCCATATAGCGAAAAGTGCCAAAGCTCTGTTTGCTAAGACCTTCCATAGCTCACCGCCAGATGGTGAGAGATAAAAACCCAATATTGTAAGGATTGTACCAATTATCGCCATTAAATAGATGTGATGAACTTTTGGAGCCCATATTGCAATCAAAACAAGTGCCACATAAGGGACACCGCCAGCAATGCCCAATGGCAGATTTAGGTCGATAAAAAATATTCCAAGTGCAAGAAGAATGCTACCTAAGTAAAATTTTATAGGTGTGTTATTCTGCTCCTGATGTCTTTTGTTTGCCTCCATTAATTACCCCTGTATTCGACTGGATAAGTATTGGGATGAATTGGAATAGGTCAATGCCCGGTTTTGGCCGTGAGTCGCCTGTCGTGATCGGCAGCAGTCGGCCAATCTCGGACATTCGTTTGCATAAAATACGCTTTGTTCTGAACACCCGGTTAACCTCACAATATAAAAACCGATTGACGGTCGGTTTTATTTTCTCATTATAGGCCACTAGCAAGACATGTTGTCCTAGAAGGAGAATCCATCAGTGCTTCCTGTGAAACGACAAAACCTAGGTGAATTAGAAATGGCTGTTCTAGAGCACCTTTGGACTTCGGCATCCGGAGATGCAAAGGGGGTGCATAAAAGCATCGGCACTCAGCGTGGGATTTCTCTAAATACAATTCAGTCTACTTTAGAGCGATTATTCAGAAAACAGCTCCTGAAGCGTGAAAAGATTAGTCATTCATATGTTTATTCTCCATCCGTTCAACGAGGGGAACTGATGACTCAACTAATCGATGATGTGGTTAAAACACTTTCAGGTGGAAAGACTGATTACTTATTGTCTGCCTTTATTGATTATGCTGCACGAGAAGATGAATCCAGCCTTGATCGCTTGGAACAACTGATTGCACAACGTCGAGCTGATGAACCTTCGGATAAAAACGAATGAATAACTACTTTGGAGTGATCCAACTTGGACTTCTTGCCAGTTTAGGGTTCGCGATTCTAGCCGCGCTTGTTAGTGCAATTGTTTACCCATTTGTCCGGCAGCGTATGGCTAAGCTATCACCTAAATTACGTTCAACGACTTTGCTCGCCTGGTTGATTGCACCTGCTCTTATAGGGGCAGTGCTCAGCCTTCTCAGCTTCATGCCCTCAATCATAAGCCTGTTTGGTTTTGTTCCTGATCATTGCAGCGTCCACGGTGGGCACTTACACCTTTGCCTGATTCACCCACCTTTACCAGTAGAAAACAGCATCCTGCAGCTCCTTCTAGCCGCATTGGTTGGAATAAGCATTTTCTTTATTGGTACTCCTGTCTTTGATCTATTACGTGCTCATAAGTTTCAACGGACATTGATGATGGCAAGCCGTCCTCATGAAACAGATCCTGTTCGTATAGTAGATTGGGATATGCCTCTTGCCTTATCAGTGGGCTTTCGTCGTATGAGGGTATTTATATCTTCTCAATTGATGCAAACCTTATCTCCACAGCAGTTGGATGTGGTGATTGCCCATGAACAGGCCCATGTAAGCCGTAGAGACCCATTACGGCATTTTATTGCGCATGCGTTCTCCTTCGCACATATCCCATGGCTTCGAAAAGACCTTCTGAAGGATTTTGACCTTGCGACAGAACAAGCGTGCGATGAGGTGGCAGCAGCTCAAACTGGGGGAAGGCTGCACGTTGCTGACACTATTCTTGCTGTTGAGCGGCTATTCATCATGCAGCGAGTTCCTTCTATGGTGATGTCAATTTCGGGCAGCAACATTTCTGCACGTGTTGAATCCCTCGTTGCTCAGCCTCCTATTTCTGAGCCTATATCAAGAGGCTATATAAACCTCTTTGGTATAGGCGTTCTGGTTGCCGTCGTTGCCGTGATTGATGACCTCCATCATTTTACTGAATCAATTCTCCAACTTATGACTGGGCATATGTAGTGCCATGATCAGATACACATTACCAATCAACGGCGAACTTAACTCTCAGCCTACGGAGAAATTTGCATGAAGTGCTTAACAATAATAATTCACACCGATGACCAGCAGGAACTGACCAATCAACTACGAACGATTGGACAAGTACAAGGATTTACAATGAACCACGTAGAAGGCCATGGAATTGAGCCCGAACAAGATTCTTTTCTCTCGGCTAGAGACTCAGTGGTTGGAGCCATTCCTCGAGTGAGGGCAGATATTGTGCTGCAAGACAGTGATTTAGATGTGGTGCTCAATACTCTGCGGAATGCCAGAGCCAGTGGTCAAATGAAAGGGGCTTATTATTGGGTCACCGCCGTAGAACAAGATGGGCATCTATAATGGTCTCTTACATCATAAATAAGGAAGTCAGAAATATGTTTTTTAAACCCAAACTCATGGCTCTTGTCATAGGGGTGTTTATTGCCGGATTGCTATCACAAGTGGCATACGCTCATGGAATGTCCGAAGCTGACAAGCAGGCCATTGTTGATGGTGGTAACCTGCTTTATATGTGGATTGGTGCAACACACATGCTTTCAGGCTATGACCACCTCGCATTTGTATTTGGTATCATCTTTTTCCTGAGTAAATTTCGAGACATCGTTAAATATGTCTCAGCCTTCACTATTGGTCACAGCATCACTTTAATCTATGCCACATTTAATGGAGTTCAGCTTAACTACTTTCTCATCGATGCGGTGATTGCTTTAAGCGTCTGTTATATTGCCTTCGCCAATATTGATGGCTTCCGTAAATACCTGAATATCAATCCACCAAATATGATGCTCATGATTGTTGGTCTGGGCTTGATTCACGGCTTCGGATTGTCCACCCGTTTGCAGGAGTTGCCACTTAATCCAGATAGCCTTTTACTAAATATCATTTCGTTCAACGTAGGTATTGAGTTAGGACAAATCACTGCTCTTGCTTTGATGTTGCTACTTATTGCTGCATGGCGAAAGAGGCATTCATTCAAAGCATTCAGTCTGATTGCAAACTATAGCCTCATCATGGCTGGTGGACTGCTTTTCCTTATGCAAATGCATGATTTCTCGCATGATGGTGAGAAGGGCAATGTCGCTGTTGCTGCTGAACTCACACAAAGTAATGAAGGCAATGTTGCAGGTAGTTCTGCAATGCCTCAACAAGCATCCTCAAATGATTCAATTACAGTCATTGTTCCTGCCAGAGGTGACATAGAATATAAAATCATCGTTGCCAAAGATGCGGTGCTTCAATATGCATGGAAAACGGATGGAGATGAGCTGTTTTATGATTTCCATGGTGAACCCAAGGGCGATACGACTGGTTACTTCAAAAGCTACGAAAAGGATACCAAGAGCAGCTCTAATGGCTCTTTGAGCGCACCTTTTACGGGCACACACGGCTGGTATTGGAAAAACAATACCCAGTCACCTGTTCGTGTCCTATTGGAAATCAAAGGGTCTTATCTACTCAAGCAGAAACCGGCACCAGTTTTGCCAGAAGAAACCCAGATTCCAACAAACCATGATAGTCTTTGATTAAGGATAGGAAGGTATATTTATGCGTATAAAAGCACTATTGATGAGCTTCATTATTGGGCTGTTTTCGTTGTCTTTAATAGCATGTTCAGACCATGGTCATAGCCATGACCCAGTGACAGAACAGTCTGACACACAACAGACAGCACCAAATCCAACTACTCACGATAATCTTGATTAATAACAGGAGAAATATATGAACATAAAAACATTTATTTTTGCACTTTCGTTAATATTGTCACCGCTGACTGCTTTGGCAGGCGGTGGTCATGACCATGGTCACGGCCATTCTCATGGGCCAGCTCTAATTAGCCAAAGCCAAGCAGAATCGGTTGCAGCAGGACGCGTCATGATGCTGGTCGAACAAGAGAAAGTTGATAAAAGCTGGGGGGCAGCAACAATTGCTTCTGCAGAAAAGAAAATGAATGGCGATCAAGCTGAGTGGTTGATCACATTCAAAAATAGCCACTCATCAGACTCAGCTAAGGACACGCTTTATATCTTCCTAAGCTCTACAGGTGACTATATTGCAGCAAACTTTACTGGCAAATAGTGCGCACTGGATAAGCTCAACAGCATTGCTATTTTTAGCAGCCCCATAAGAGAGACACCCATGAGTTTGGCCTTTGTAAAAGTATTTATTGCTGCAGTAGTAATTTCATTCGGCTCTTGGCTGTCCGGCAAACGCCCAGAGCTTGCAGGGTTTATTGTGGCACTGCCAATTGCAACGCTTGTTGTATTAGTGTTTTCACACCTTGAGTGGGAAAACTCTGCTAATACAATCAGGTTCGCCAAAAGCATTATGATTGGGATTCCTTTTTCATTATTGTTCTTCATTCCATTTTTACTGGCTGATAAATTGAGCATTAGTTTTTGGGGATGTTATGGGCTGGGGTTATTACTTTTAATAGTTGGATACTTTGCTCATAAGGCTGTGATGACAGTTGTCTAAGCCCGAATTGTTGCGATTCACGAGAGGTATGAACAAAAATGACACCTTGCTACAATGAATATTAGTTACTAGCTTATTCCCATGCGCGCTTTGGCCCTCATGGCTTTCTTTGCCTTACAGCTTTCTGTATTCACATGCGGATTTGATATCCATGTGCATGCAATGGATGCTGATGTAGGTCATGTTGCAGGGCACCTTCATGGTGAGAAGAACGATCATGAACAGGGTTCGACTGATCATGGTTGCCATGTTCACGCATCGCACACTTTCGCGGCATCTGAAGTGGAGCAACATGAAACAGCTCCATTAGTTTCATCCGTACATCAGTTCATTCTGGCAGATATGAACCTCAAAAATCTGCCCTCCCTGATAGAACATCCTCCAAAAGCACTACACAGCTGATTTTCCAATAATCTAACATTAGACAACCTTTTTAAGGTTGCGCTTGTTGCTATTTATTTCAGGAAATCAGCTTCCCCTCACACACTAATTCTTACCACAGGGGGAAACTGTGCGAATACGATATTTAATGATCGGAATGCTATTATGCATTCACCCATTCTATGCCAATGCTGTAACGCTGAAGGCAGCAATGGATGCTGCTGTAGAGCAACACCCAATGTTAAAGATATCCAAAATGCAGGTTGACGGTGCTCAAGGTGAGCTTCAGGAGCAAGGTTCCTATGCGTATAATCCGGAGTTATCTGTTGAGCCTCAACGACGAAGGCTGAATGGCGGCGGCTCATCAAACGATTACTACGTTACGTTATCACAAGGGATTGAGCTTGGTGGCAAGCAAAAGTATCGCGAGTTGTCTGCTCAGGCTGGCTTAGAGGCCGTTAGACTGGAATCAGACAGCATGTATCAACAAGTGTCTACAAATGCGGCCAGGGCGTTTGTGGAGCTGCACTTCTCCAAGCGAGAACTTGTATGGCGAAACCAACAAGCAGGTACACTCTTGCAGTTGCACAAAGCTATTTTCAGACAGATGGAGCTTGGTGAGGCCAACCAACTGGATGTAAATCTCTCTCAAGCTTCATTGACCCAAGCTATCAATGCTGAAGCTCAGGCTAAGAAACAACATGCCATGAATGTGTCCAGGTATGTGATGGCAGTCGGTGCCGGTGGTGAGATTAAAGAGATTCAACCGGAGTTGCCTAAACTGCTCGTGGGTTGGCAGCCACTATCCGATCCTGTTGATATAGCTATGAACTCCCGACCTGATATCACAGCCAAACGGCAACGGTTGGCTCAGCACACAGCGCAGGCTGATCTTGCTAATGCTAAACGAATTCCAGATGTAACTGTTGGACTGATGGCTGGTAGAGAGGCCGGTGATCAACTCATCTCACTTGGCTTTACAATGCCTATCCCGGTACTCAACAGCCACAGTGGCGCATATCGTGCTGCACTGTCTCAGGCATCGGCCTATAAAACTGAACTGGAATGGTTTGAGCAGCGAGTGAAGCTCGAAGTTCAGGAAGCACTCTTTAGCCACACCACAGCTATGCAATCACTATTAGCCTTGAGCAAAGTCGAAGGGAAGCCCTCATCTCCAGACAACATCGAACTGGCCAGGATGGCTTTCGATGCAGGCGAGTTGAATATCGAAGAGCTTGTCGTGCATATCAACCAGATCCTTGAGTCGCGTATCAACTCCGCAGCAATTGTTAAACAGGGCTGGTTAGCCCGTATTCGTCTGGCTGAAGTGCTGGGTCACCCGGAATATATCCTCCAGGGAATCAAAGAATGAAAACATTAATAGCATTAATAACGACACTTATATTATTTATGAGTTTTCCTGCCATCGCAGAAGATCATGATCATGAAGAGGCCGGCCATGCTCATGCAAGCATTGATGACCATAAAGAAGATGGTCACGGAAGTGAAAAGCCCGATGCTCATGCAGAAGAAGGTGGAGCTATTAAGTTAACTCCAGCCCAGATCAAACAAGCAGGTATAGAAAGTGAAGTGATTAAACACCGTCCTGAAGTTCAGGCCATCAATGCGCCAGGAAGTGTGGATTTCAATGCCTATAAACTTTCGGATATCACCACATTGGTTGATGGCGCTATTCATGCTCGCCATGTGCGTTTGGGCGAGGAAGTAACAAAGGGGCAAAAGCTTGTGACACTCACAAGTTCATCCTTAGCTCAGGCCGAGGCTAATTATCTGAGGTCAGAAGCGGAGCATCGAAAGAGCAAACTTGATTTGAAACGCATTGAAACCTTGGCGAAAGAAAAAATTGTTTCGCAGGCGCGCCTGCAGCAGGCAACTAGCATTCATCAGGCAGCTCATGCGAACCTTGCAGCAGCACGGGCCGGGTTAGCTTCTTATGGCCTGTCAGGTAAGAGAATCGACGCGCTGATTAGTTCGAACCAATATGGTCAGTTAACCCTTTATGCCCCAAGTTCAGGGACGATTGTGGCAGATGATTTCCGTATAGGTCAGCACATTGCTGCTGGCACTCAGCTGATGCAGATCGTTGATGAATCAACCGTCTGGGTTGAGGTTAAACTGTCTCAGTCTCAGATGAGTGGTATAACAACAGGACGATCAGCAGTTGTATCTACTAAAGACAATACAAAGCATTTCAAAGCCAAGGTTATCAACGTACATCATCAGTTAGACAAGACGACACGTACCGTGGGTGTGCGCCTTGAAGTGCAGAATCCTGAAGATGCTTTGCATCCTGGCATGTTTGTGAGTGCTGAGATTGAAGCAGGCTCTGGTGAAGAGTCATTGCTGTTGCCTGAGGGGGCCATTCAACGACAAGGCAGTGAGTTAATTGTTTTTGTTGAGGAAGAGCCAGGGAGTTTTGAGCGTAGAGAGGTCCGTGTTGGTAAAGCGAGCATGGGACTTGTTCCAATTATTGAAGGCGTGAAAGAGGGTGAATCTGTTGTTGTTAAGGGCGCATTTGTCCTTGCTTCAGAACTGGCGAAATCCGGCTTTGAAGCACACAACCATTGAGGTGCATCCATGTTTAGCAAATTAATTGATGCGGCGGTTAATAACCGCCTTCTGATTCTATTGTTATTGCTGGGTTCAATGGCTTATGCACTGTTCGTTGTGCCGAAATTGAATCTCGATGCATTCCCCGATGTGACCAATGTGCAGGTGCAGATCAATACTGAAGCTGAGGGTTTGGCCTCTGAAGAAGTGGAGCAGTTGATTACCTACCCGATTGAAGCGGTGATGTATGCACTGCCGGATGTTGAAGAGGTGCGCTCGATTTCCAAAACGGGACTATCAGTGATTACTGTCGTGTTTAAGGAAGGCACTGATATTTATTTCGCCAGGCAGTTGGTATTCCAAAAGCTTCAGGATGCCAGTCAGACTGTTCCTGCGTGGGCAGGAGTCCCCAAAATCGGGCCGAACACATCAGGGCTTGGTCAGGTGTTCCAGTATATTATCAAGTCGGCTCCGGACGCCGGCTATGATGCGATGACACTCAGGGCTCTCAACGATTGGGTAGTGAAGTTGATGCTGATGCCAGTTGAAGGCGTGACAGACATCCTCTCTTATGGTGGAGAAACGCGTCAGTATCAGGTGCAACTGAACCCTGAACAATTGCTCTCCTACAATCTGCATGTTGATGATGTAGCAAGAGCCATTGAAGCCAACAATCGCAATGCCGGTGGATGGTATCTGCCACAGGGCGATGAGCAGCTGGTGATTCGAGGTGTTGGCTGGGTTCCCGGCGGTGAAGAGGGTTTGAAAGCCATTGCGGCGATTCCGGTCAAAACAGTGAATGGCACATCTATTCGCGTATCCGATGTCGCGGCTGTGGCCTTTGGTGGTGAAATTCGTCAGGGCGCAGTTACCATGACTGAGCGAGCTGAAGATGGAAAGATCACCTCGCTCGGTGAAGTCGTCGTAGGCATTACCCTTAAACGCTTTGGTGCTAACACCAAAAACACCATTGATGATGTTAAATCAAGATTGGATATCGTTCAGAAGGCATTGCCAAAGGGTGTTACCATTCAACCTTTTTATGATCAGTCTGATTTGATCAATAAGGCAGTATGGACAGTTGAAAAAGCCCTGTTGGAAGCCTTTGTCCTGATCATTATCGTGCTATTCCTGTTCTTGATGAATATGCGAGCGGCAACGCTGGTACTGCTATCGGTCCCAATCTCGATTCTGGCTGCATTAGGCGTTATGCAATATTACGGTATATCAGCCAACCTGATGAGTCTTGGTGGCTTGGCTATTGCTATCGGTATGATGGTCGATGGTTCTGTGGTGATGGTAGAAAATATCTTCAAACACTTGGAAAAACTGCCTGATGAGAAACGTGGTGTAGCACTGCGCATTACTGAAGCCTCGAAAGAGGTGGCGCGCCCCGTGCTGTTTGCTGTGCTCATTATCTTGCTGGTTTTTACGCCTCTGTTCTCTCTTGAGGGTGTGGAAGGAAAGATGTTTACGCCGATGGCCCTTTCCATTTGCTTTGCCATGTTTGCATCACTACTGGTGGCTCTGTTTGTAATGCCTGTATTGGCAACCTTTCTATTCACGAAAGGGGTGGTTCACAAAGACAGTCCTGTATTGGCACCGATTGCTCGGGCTTATCATGGACTGCTTAAATCCGCCCTGAAGGCGCGTAAAGCAGTGGTTGGCGGCGCAGCTGCTGCCTTTGTACTTACGCTTGCCACAGTTCCATTTCTGGGCACTGAGTTTGTACCTGAACTGGAAGAAGGAACGCTGGCTATTCGCATTACATTGGCACCATCGTCCTCGCTTGGTTATGCCAAGGGGGTTGGTGAAAAACTGGAGCGGGTACTGATCGAGAAGTTCCCGGAGATTACTTATGTTTCTGCCAGAACGGGCCGTTCAGAAATTGGTGGAGATCCGGAACCGGTGTCCAATGTGGAACTTTTCGTTGGCCTGAAACCGGTCTCTGATTGGACCAGTGCAAGCGACAGGAAAGCGCTGCAAAATTTGATGCGTGAAGAGATGGAGGTGGTGCCCGGCATTCTGGTCTCCTTCACCCAACCGATTGCCATGCGCGTGGATGAACTGCTGTCAGGTGTGAAAGCGGCACTTGCGATTAAGCTGTTCGGACCTGATCTGAAAGTGCTTGCTGAAATGGGTAAGAAAATCGAAACCGTGGCGAAAAGTGTGGAAGGCACCCGCGATGTGGAGATGGAGCAAATTGAGGGAGAGGCTCAGTTGGTAGTTCGTCCTGATCGCAACAAGTTGGATCGATATGGTATCCCTGTAAATGATGTAATGAGTCTGGTTGCGGATGCCATTGGTGGAGCATCTGCCGGACAGGTGATTCAAGGGAATGAGCGATATGATATCTATGTGCGACTGGCTAAAGATTATCGCCACAACAGTGAATCAATTGGCAGTCTGATTTTACAGTCTCCAAGCGGTGCATGGGTTCGTCTTGAAGATGTAGCCTCTATTGGGGTGGAGCAAGGGCCTCCTATGATCAAACGTGACGATGTGCAGCGACGCGTAGTTATTCAGAGCAATGTTGAAGGGCGTGACATGGGCAGCCTTGTAGCTGAACTGGATCAACGCATCCAAAGTGAGGTTGATCTTCCACCAGGCTATACGGTGGTATTTGGTGGTCAGTTTGAGAATCAACAGCGTGCTCAGGCCAAGTTGATGGTGGTTGTGCCACTGTCACTGCTCATGATCTTCCTGTTGCTCTATTTTGCATTCCATTCCGTCGGGCAAGCGGCGCTGATTATGCTGAACGTACCGATGGCTCTAATTGGCGGAATTCTAGCCTTGTTAGTTTCGGGGCAATACCTCTCCGTGCCATCCAGTATCGGCTTTATTGCACTGTTCGGGGTAGCCGTGCTTAACGGGGTTGTGCTGGTCGATGCGATCAATCGTCATCTTGGTGAACATAATTTGGGTGACGCCATTCGACATGGTGCGGAGAGCCGTCTAAGACCGGTGTTAATGACTGCCATGATTGCAGCACTTGGTTTGATTCCATTGCTTTTGGCTACAGGTATTGGTTCAGAAATTCAGAGGCCGCTCGCAACAGTGGTAGTAGGCGGGCTTGTGTCTTCCACACTATTAACACTGTTTGTTTTACCATGTCTATTTGAGCGTTTTAGTGGCAGCCGCATCTCAACCAGGAAGGGCGAATAGAATGAACCTACGGAATACCTCTTTTAATTTGATTTTGGTGAGTATCGCATTTGGGTTATTGACTGCCTGCGCACCAGTACATCGGGCGGATAATGCAAAGAAATATTATGAGCCCCGTGAAAAGCATATTTCAGGGCATCTCTACAGAAACGGAAAGCATGTTCATCATCACCCAGAGCGCCATCCTCCTGAACAGGAAGAGAGTACACCTGAACATAAGGAAAGAGCGGAATAGAAATAACGCAAAGTTTATTGGCTTCAATACAACTATCGGTAGGCAGAATCTGAATGTCCATAACTGGCCGACTGCTGCCAGTCACGACGGGCGACTCACGGCCGTTATTTGCCAATCAACAATAACTAACCATTCTAAACTCACACATGATTTATAGCATATCCAAAACTGTTTCCTTCTGCTGAGATTTACTCATCTGCTTGCTGAGTTCGTCTAAAGCCAAGTCACCTAGCATCTCTTTATCAGCATAAATTTTGGTTTGGTTCTTGGCCCGAGTGAGCTGAACATAACCCATCTCCTTGGAAATCATTTTACCTGATGAAAAGATATAAGAACGACTGACAGATTGACCTTGAGACTTGTGGGTTGAGATAGCATAGGAATGCTTGAAGTAGCCATACTCATCCACATTCACTGAGATGACCTCTCCATCATCCAGCCGAGCCTGATAGGCATCTTCTGACACATTCAGAACAGTTGCCTGAATGCCGTTTTTAACACCAAGTCGGATATCATTCTTGGTAAACATGATCCGATCATCCTCAGCTATATCGATATAGCCATATTCACTTTCGTATTGGTTCTCAACACCAAGCTCTCCAGCCTCTCTAAGCTTGGCTCTGGCCAGGTTATTGAGCTCTCGGCACTCGGCGTTGGTACTGGCAAGGATGATGCCGTTATCTCCATGTTTTTGTCTGTCCGCATCCCAGTCACTGATGAGCTTGTCCTGACTAGCCAACACATGATCTGAAATAGATAACAGACCTCGCTTGGCATAGCTCATCAGGGCTTCAGATATCTTGCCTCCTCTGAAGTCTGATACAGCCTGCTTGTCTGCTTCGCCTTGCTGCCTTCTGTTCTCAGAGAGTTCTATATAACCGATGTTCTGCTGCAAGTTCCTGAAAAAGGATAAACCAATCGCCTCAAGCTGATGGGTGTCGCCAACAAAGATGAGTTTTGCTCCATTGGCTCTCATCATCAGCTTATTAATGAGCCTGCTATCAGCAGTGCCAGCCTCATCAATAATGACCACAGACTTGTCATCCAAAGATTTAGACCCGATTTCCATGTCGATGAGTAAGCGATGGATGGTTCCAGACTGAATGCCAGAGCCTTCCTGAAGGTTCTGAGCTGCCACAGCAGAGAGAGCACAGCCCATAACTTTGTATCCACTGGCTTGGTAAGCATCTTTCACAGCACCTAGAGAGTAGCTCTTGCCTGAACCCGCAGACCCTTGCACCGCAATGACACCATCAGCCTTGCAACAGTGAAGAAGCATCTGCTCCTGCTCCTCTGATAGTGAGCGCGATCTAATGGCTTTATCAATTGCACTGCTTTTCACGGCATGACTAGATTCTGATTTTCTGCCTTTGGCATATGATTGAATACCTTGCTCAATCTCTAATACTTCCTTTGTTGTGAAGCGGTGCTCGCCGTCAGCACCAGCACCTAAATTTATCAGTTCAGGAGAGTTTCGCGTCTGCTGGAAACGTCCCTCAATGATTTTGGCATCCCCATCCACAATCGATGTCAGAGCAATGTGCTTGTATAGCCCAATCTCATCGAAGGTGGACTGCTGCTCTGTGATGCTCTCCAGTGTCTTTTCTACCGACCAAGGCTCAGGTTTCTCTTGTGCCCTGGTGGTACGGATACTTTCAAGCTCAACGCCCATCTCCTTGGCTTCTTGTTGCCAAACCTTGAATAGATCATCTCGATTTATTTCGGTCTTCCTCCCTCTGGAGCCCAGTGCCGCTAACTTTCGTCGTGTATGGACATTGGTCGCGTGGTCGAGCTTCAACTCTTTCTCAGCCGCAAGCAGCTCTGAACGTCTTCCTGACCAAGACTTCTTTAGCTCTTCCGGCACCCCAGCAACTCGAAAGCCATTCTTGTCCGGCTCAATGGCATAGCCCAGCTTTTGAAGGGCGCTGGATAATTCAGCTGAGTGAATGGCTGAGGCAGACATCTGATGCCGATAGAAATCACATTGCAAGGTTCGGACCACACCATCGTCGCACCTCACCATATTGGGGATGACTGCATGGGTATGGAGATGAACGGAAGGTCTTGTCTCTGACTTGGCCTGCCTTGCAGTGGAGTGCTCAAAGGTGGCGGCTATCAGGCGCTTAACCTGAACCTTCTCCTCACCAGCTTTGCCAGTCCGTGAATAGGTCGCATTGTTTTGGATATATTCAATAGCCTTTTCAACGGCATTCTGCTGAGCCTGCTGGATAAGACTTCTCTCCTCCTCACTAGCCAGAGCAAAGAGGATAGAGACATCCTTACCGCAGTTGAATGTCAGGTCATATGCATGCTTTCGGTGCTTGGTTCCCTTGATCAGCTTCTTGCCATCCTGGTCTTCACCCCGGAACAGGTGATTAAGTGTATCCAGGTCAGGTTCTTTATTTTCAAGACCGAAATCAGCTAAACCATCGCCAATAAATATACCTTTCGGCTCACCTGATTCAGCTTGGCTTGATAGATACTCTGCATAATATTGCGCACCATTCATTTCTTTGTTGCCTGACTTTGTTCGCTTCATTCCTCCAATCTGAGTGATACTGAGCATTATTCATCACCATCCAGCTCGGGAGTATCCACACCATCCAGGTCTTCAAAGTCATCCTCTAAAGGCTTTGCAAGCTTCCCTCTCGTAGGAAATGGTTTTGGCTTAAATATCTTTTCCTCTGGGGCTTGGGGTGGTTCAACCTCATTCATCCAATCAACTGGCTCATCAACGGAGGCTGTAGGTTTAATCTTTAAGAAGTGCCATTGCAGCTTTGCAATGGGGAAGCTTGAAATATAGAGCCATGCTGGAACACCGCCTTTCTCAGTCGGGTCAGGCAAGTTCATGATAGAGCTGTTAAGCATGGTAGGTTCAATCTTCTCAACCCATTGAGTATCCCACTCCATTTTCTCACGTCCTTTGTCATCAAGGCTCTTTATCAGTCGCACATCAGCTCGGATGATGCGCCTGTCTCCTCCCATATCAGCGGCAAGAGCTGAAGCTGTATCAGCATCAGACACTCGACAGATAATTCGGGTCGCAAACTGTGAGAAGATGGTCTGAGCAATATCAGCCCCATACTTCTCACGCATCGAGCTGAAGTTCTGGATACCACACATGAACCTGAATCCCCTACTTCTTGAAGCGATCAGGCACTCTTCTAATCTCGGGATAGATGGCAGAGTTGCTAACTCATCTATGACAGCCCAAATCCTTCGCTTACCATCGTCCTTCAGAGATAGGACTTCACCGAATAGCTGGTTGAATATGATATATAGTAGCCAGTTTGAGACTGCCGAGAGGCCAGGATAATTTCTTAGGATGACAATTCGATTGTCCGGACTTTTATCATGTATCCAATCACGCACTGAAAAACCTGATGATGGATTACCCCAGGCTTTGCCAAGCACGTCGAATATCCATGCGCCAGACCTAACGGTAGTCATTATTGAGTTTGCACCACGATCTTCATTAGGCTTATCAATCGTATTAGCTGCACCATGTCCAATAGACCTCAGAAGCTTTGCCATCTCTTGTCTGTCCTGGTTAAGAAGATCAGACACATCCTGAAAGCCCCAGCTACCAGGCTTGGTTGTAATGAGATATTCAATGACACCGGATAGTACATCACGTGCACTGTCACTCCATACAGGTTCGGATGTTTCTTTGATAATGGTTTTAGCAAGTTCCCTCGCGAGTAAAGGATCATGAATGTCTTTAGCAATGTGCCATGCCTCAGATCGCTTATCTGCAAAGCCAATCAGTGAAACTTCATCACGACCAAGAAGCCATTCGGTCATGTCTCCTTTGTAGTCATAAACCACAGCTTTATCGCCACGCTTAATAATAGACTGAATTGCATGAAGCATGGATGCAGTTTTTCCTGAACCGACTGAGCCGAGGTAGAGCAAGTGCTTTGACTCGAACTCATATGGAAGCCTGAAGTTGCCACCAACTCCTTGATAAATTTTAATGCCGCGCTTCTTCCATATACCCACTTTCTTTCTGAAAGCTTTGATGCCTGCTCTGGCTTGTTCAAAAACTTCAACGCCATCTTTGATGTAGATCCAGCTCATCCGATCTGGTCGCCTAATCCAGGGTATGATGCTTGCGACGGCCCCAATCAATCCGAAAGATAATGAAAAGGTGATGTGTTGAACTATCGGCAACACCAGTTTCCGCATCTCTAACGCATTGAGATATTGTTCAATGCTCCGTGAGCCATCCATGATCTTACTCAAATAACTAAGATGAACTGCGAGTGGTCCAAGTGATTTACTATCCCAAAAAAGAAGGAACGCGATTGCTGATGTAGCTACAAATCCCAGTGCTGCAACTTTGAATAGATGCTCACTTCTTATGTTGATATATCGTCTGAGCTGACGCTCCGGATCATTCAACATCATCATTTCCTGCAAGCTTATCAATGATAAGGCTGTGAGATTTCTTGATGATTTTCTCTAGTCGAGTGAGCTGTTCCAGCGATGCACTTTCCCTCTTCGCTAGTGAAACTTTATCTCTGACGACCTGAGCTAAAGACTGGCCTCGCTCATCAGCCTCGGCCTTCAACCAATCAAATGTATTCTCACTGAACATGGTATTGATACGTGTACTTCTTCGTTTTGCCATAGCTATTCTCCTCAAACACGCCTATGAAGTGGCTGTGTTCTTGGATATAGGTAATCAAATGAAGAATGTTAGTTCACGACCAAGGTATAACAGTATGTTCACGCTAAATCGCTTGCGATTACTGGATATTTGATGATTCCAGCTTTTGGGTAACACAACCTTTGTGAGAAAGGTGTTTAAATATTCAATCTGTGCGAAACGGAGAAGGAATCAACGACGGAATGTCTGAACATTGATGCCGGAAGGTGAAGCCTACCATGACTAACGGCTATTTTTTTTTGGTAGTGGGTTATTCAATTTTTCCATGCTAATGCCATGTGCATAGGCGTTGTATTGCCATACCACAAACTGAGCTAACAGCCCCTCCTGTTCTTTTTTCAGCCGACTATTCTCGGCTTCAAGCGTTGCTATACGCCTTGCTGCAATTTTGAGCGACGGGGGGATCTTTTCTTTGCGTTTACCATTATCTCGTAAATCCTTCTTCTTTTCACCATATGCCGATTTGATTCTCGAATAGCTCTGAAGTGTCTGCCTGGTAGCTGTAATTGAATATCTTTTGAGAGCTAAGCCACAAAGATTATCCCATGTGAATTTCACCTCATCATTCCATTGATCGATAAGTGATACGATTTTTTCTATATCTTGGTCGGTGACATGCTTTGCCATCAGGAACCTCTCAACATCTTTAGTTTAGCTAGTGCATGAGGCGGCCTGTTAAGCGGTTGTGCACCAGATTTACGATTCTTTTCAATTTTTGGAAGGCGTTTTTTATGGTTAATATCCAGGGCCTTATCTAAATGGCTCATATCCAACGCAGAGGAAAGCTTGATTAAGGTTCCATCAGGTAAATTATCATCAGTAAGTCGGTCAATAAGTTCTGAGCAATACTTTATTGTTTCAAGGCGCTTGTTGTAATGACGATCAGCCCCAATCGAGCCCTCATCCATGGCTGCTTTATCAGATTCAAGCAATGACTGCTCACTAGCAAGGCGCATCTTTAACCTCTCCACCTTTACCTCATCGCCTTTAATGCAAACCTGCTCTGTACAGGTGACACAGTTTCTGTGTTTTGAGCAGGGAGAAATAATATAATCGTGTATGCACACACCAAACTCTGTCTGATGCAGCGTCAGTGAGGCACTCGTGTTAATCTCTTGAATGGTTTCAGGCTTAATAATCTCTATGGTTGAGAGGTTGTTACTGCCTTTCTCACGCCCTGCAATGAGTGAATATTGCTGGTTGTAGTGCTCTGGCAAAGTGTGATTATAAACTCGGTTATGTTTTTCATTTGCTCGCCCTGCCCACTTAGTTAAAAGCTCCGTTTCCATACCATTAACTTTCGCAATCGTTGTTAGCAAATGACGCATTTGGTGAGAAGTAACTTTATACGATGGGTATTTATATCGTTCAAATACACTCTTAACGTTACTCAGTTCATCAGTCCCTCTTTTCTTTTTCTTTGTTGGGGCCAAATCTTCATTTAGCGTATTAATGTCAGGCATCCATAACTTATTCGTCTTTGTCTGGATTTTCGCACTTAACTGATGCTCGAAAAGAGTAAATAGCCCCTCAGACCAGCGAACCTTAACGTCTTTTCCTCGTTTATATTTTATATATGGTAGTGGCAGTTTCTGGCCAACCAATAATTTTTCACTATCTCTGCCTGCTTCTAAATACAACGCAAACTTGCGTGCTCCAGCGGACAACTTTTGAAGCCTTTTGACAGCCTCCCTTACAGTTTCCTCCATTACGCTGGGAACCCATTCAACCTCGTGCCCATAACCTTTACCGGAATACCATTTTATACCAAGAGCCTTATTACCATTTCGGTCAACATCTTCATGAAGACAGTCTTCCTTTAGATAGAATAACTCACTCGCTCTTGCTGGGGCAGCCATAAGTATTGCCATAGCAGATGTCGTAAATATATCTCTTGGAGCAAGGTGCTCTTCACCCAGTGCAAACATCTCGGCCAAAGCCTGAAGCCCATTTTCATCAGGTAGTTTTTTATTTCTATTCTCAACACCCTTCTTCCCAACTTTTTCGATTGTATCTTCACCACGTTTTATTGGGTTCAACCAAGTGAATGACTTGATGATTTTTTTTACAACGAGAAAGCGCTGAAGTTTCTCAAGGTGAATTCCACCATGATAAGCCGCCTGAGTAGAATAAGACTCACGAATTTCTTGAGCCGCTTGATCAAGCATTGTCGAATTAAGAGTGCATATATCAACCTTTCCGTGCGCCCTCACCATCACTTTTTCAATTGCCCTGAGGGCCTTCATCTCATTAAGCGTCTTAGCCGGATTAAGGGTTTGACTATATATTAGATAGGCTTTCGCGAAAGGAACTATTGAGCCATCCAAGATGTTTTCAGGTCCCCTGTTTCGTGATGAGACACCCATTTTTGTGAAATTGGCAGCACCTTTCCAATATGCTGAGGCATAATCCATTTCTTGATTTAGCGGAGGTAATGATTCAGCGAAGGAAATAAAGTCATTCAGGTTACGAATAGCATCTCTTTCGAACTTTGGCGTAAAGATCAGTACATTATCATCCATATGCAACATCCCCCTTCAGTTCAGCACAGCTTTTCATTACCTGAGTAACTGCATATATTGCTCTATCGTTGATCGCTGCTATTCCCAAATCATTAGTGTCTTGAATGATCCTTTCCCGTTCATCTAACAGCCATTTCAAAACAAGGTGGTGAGGTGCATCTCTCCATGCTTTGAATTTAGGGCAGGTATAACAAGCGACTGGCGCATAATCATGGCACATGGCATTTGTCCCACAGGAACCAATATTATCTCGACTATCATTGGTTCTAATGCGTTGTGCGCCGGGTATAGTAGTGAATACATCATCTTCAGACTCCACTACATCTCCCTGAAATGCACTTGCATATCGCATAAGAGATCCATTCATAATCTCTGAGATCGTTGCAGCATGCTCGGGAATATTAGCGACATAGACCTTTGTATTCTGGGTATCTACGTGATCCAATAATGTAGCGATGGTCAGAACACCTGCACCTTCTCGTGCAGCCCGAGTACCCAATGTATATCGAAAGCGGTAACCCGTTGTTTTGAGAGCCTTGCCAGTCCTTTCTGAAGTAATTTGTAATTTATCAATAATATTTTTGAGCTGTGATGTTATTTCTACTGTTTTCCGGTGTGTAACGTCCGTATCCATGGCCATTCTCAAATCATCATCAGAAAGCCCTTTTAGTTGTTTTAGGTCCCCGGGAAACACAGGTAACAAATCAGAATATTCTTTACTCAGCGCTCTTCCAATTTGACGTTGGGCCATTTTTTTCACGCTTTCAACATGAATCCTTAGAACTTGTCCTATACTTTCGATAACTGCAAAGTCTGTAAATTCTGCTCGAAACCCACGCCCTCTAACTTTCGCCTTAGGTACACGCAACATAAACACAGGAGCATCCAATGTTTTTGAATCGATTCGCAGATCACCTGTTTTTAATGATGCAATTTGGATTGGTCGGCGTCCTGTTGCAGCAAACATCTGCGCCAATGAGTATTCTTCAGCATTAATTACTGACTCAGCAAACTTATTATCAAGTCCAAACCTTATAGCTTCAAACTCAGTATCGCTGTATGGGCCATCCTCAGCATCAAGTGATAAGACGGCTGTTCCCTTATCATTCCCTGACAACTTCCAACTAGAAAGCAATTCAAACACCTGATCACTTACCGCGTTAAACTCAAGAAAGTAGATCTGCTTCAGGAATACCCTTAAGACCCCTAACCTATATTCATCTTTTTTCGCTAAGAATTTTGACTTATAGGAAATCACTCCTTCCTGAGTAATCGTTTTAAATCCGTTTTTTAGATATCCTTTAATCTCTCGGCAAACATTCGCAGTGTGGCCAACAGATTTATTCTCTGCAAAATAGGCCAAGGTCGCTCGAAGGTCATCTTGTATCTCTAATGAAAACTCATCAATAAAAGAAACGTTGATTTCTACGTTTATATTTAGCTTCCAAACGTCAGAGCATATATCAAACTCATACCCATTAAATGATACTGATTTTGATACATTATTTACTGATAGAGCGTTAACTTTCATGTTATTATCCATTCGCACACTCAAACCGGTAACTTAGCATCATCGATTCGATTCTTATCAGCAGTACGCACCTTTTTTTGAAGATGTAAGCCAAATGCCTTGGCTTTCTTCTGCTGATAACGTTTAGTGTAAGTCATTGCAGTCCCAGAACCTTCTTTCCATCCCATGAGATAGCTGCGCAGATCCTCCACCTCAGACTCTGTCATTTCCCCTGAGTTTAAGAAGGGCTCAACCTGTTCACTAAAAGCATCGTTCCAAGTATGTCGTAGTGCGTGTGGATGAACATTGAACCCAAGGGCTTCCGTCAGAGTGGCAAACATTTTATCTATTGAAGCGTGAGATAGTGGTCTTGCTACTGACGCCCCATTTTGGTGACTGACAAACAAATATGGACACTTATTCACACCTTTCACCCTAGACCGATACTTCATGATGTAATCTTCGATCATCAAATACAGCTCATCAGAAACTTCGACATCTCGGCTAAGTGTTTTTACCAGCGATGGGACTTCTCGTGGATCATCCGGATCATCTGCATTTCTTCTGATACATATGGTTTTCTTCCCAGGGTCTAAGTCAGTCGCTTTTAAGGATAGGAGTTCACCTTTGCGCTCCCCTACATACAGGAAAAGATGCACAATTAACTGATTACGAAAACAAACCTCTTCATTTTTCCATGGGTTATCAACAGCAGTTGGTTCAACTATCTCCAGTAATCGATCCCTTTGCCACTCTTCCAAAGATTTAAACGGTTCATTGCCAGACGATGGCATTTTCACCGGCCGGTGATTAATAATGCGATTAGTCATCCTGCCAATAACTGTCTGTGAGTCTGGTGACACTGTATTTGCCAACCAAGACACATACTGAGAAATAATTGTTAATCTGTTGTAAGTGGTATTAGCGCAAACAAGGTCTTCATCTATAACGACCGTATAACGTGCTAATTCGATTTTCTTCAGATTGATGGGCACTACGTTAGTAGCTTTCTCACAGTTCTTTGCTTTAGAGAGCTCTGCTTTAGACTTTTTGGACCATAGCGCAATCGATTCAATTTCCGAACTTGTCAATAAATCACCTGCACGAAACCTGCTTTCAAGGTCGATCCCAAGAAAATCACATAGCTCGGCAAAGAACCCAAGAGCACCGATAACAGATTTAATGGTATTGATCGAATCAGATTTATTTCGATGATGGGTGGTGATGTACAGATTCTGATAAACTAAGGGCTTTCCAGTGTCAGCATCTACCAGCAGAGCATGTCGTTCACCGTTCGGAAACCTAAAAGCATGATATTTATACATACACTTACACCTCAGAACCATACAAATATAAATGGTATGTGATAACCCTATCACGGCCATAAAAAAAGCATACAGAAATATTTGTAAATCTCTGCATGCTTCCTTATAAACCATTGATACTATTAGATTCTAATCATAAAACCTTACATAATAGGTCTATGGTATGTTTCAAAACGGAATATCGTCGTCGATCGGCACATCGCCGAAGTCAGGTGCGCTGGCAAACGGATCGTTACCGCGTGGAGCAGAGCCACCACTACCGCCGTGTGTTGGGAAACCACCGCCTTGGTTACCCCCCTGGTTGCTACCCTGCGACTGGCCGCCGGAACGAGCGCCGCCACCTGCAGCACCACCAGCACCGCCACCAAGCATCTTCATTTCGTTGGCACGGATTTCAGTGGTGTACTGATCCTGCCCCTCTTTATTGGTCCATTTGCGGGTTTCAATCTTGCCTTCGATATAGACGCGGGAGCCCTTGGTAAGGTACTGGTTGGCAATCTCACCCAAACGGCCCCATAGCGTGACGCGGTGCCATTCGGTCTTCTCCTGCTGATTGCCATCGCGGCCTTTGAACTTCTCAGTCGTAGCAAGGCGCAGGTTGCAGACACAAGTGCCGTCCTGTGTGTAGCGCGTCTCCGGATCAGCGCCCAGATTTCCAATCAACATCACTTTATTCAGCATATTAAACCCTCTCTCCAATAACAGGGGTGTGACACTATGATCGCCCCTCTGAAATGCAATCCTGAAATTTGCTAATCAACCCGTCTCACATGCGCAATCAAACCCGATCCTGCTTCTAGTGACTGGCCAGCCACGATTCGAGTTGCTCAAGGCTTCTTGGAGCTCCATTCAGGCGGCGACCGTCTACAGCAATGATGGCCGGGGTGCCCGAAATATTCAGCTTCTGCCCCAAGGCAGCAATCTCAGCAACCGGTGTCTTGCATGTTGCTGCCTCAGGAACAAATCCTTCAAGCATAACCTTTTGCAGCATCTGATGTCGGTTCTTGCTGCACCAGATCGCCTCAGATTTCGCCTTGGCTTTGGGATGCAATCCCTCAAGCGGGTAGAGGAAGGTGTACACCTTCACACCCTTCAACCCCTTAAGTGTTGTTTCCAGCTTCTGGCAGAAGGGGCAGTCCGGATCGGTAAATACAGCAATCTTCTGTTTGGCCTTTTTATCACCGGAAACAATCGCCTTATCCAGCGGCAGTGAATCCCAGTTAACACGATTAATATATTCCAGACGTGATCGCGTCAGATTTTTCTTCTCCTGAATATCCAGCAGGTTACCACCGGTGACCAGGTAACGTCCCGTTGCATCCGAATAGAGGATGCTGTTTCCTATCTGAATCTCATAAACACCCGCTATAGGTGTTGTATTGATATTTACAACTGTGTCGTTGGAAAGAGCCTGGCGGATTGTGCTTGCAGTTTTCTCATCAACGCCCGAACCATCAGCCATAGCCAGGCCGGAATAGATCATCGTGATCACCAGCATGATTATTTTATTCATTATTCACCCCTATATGTGGATATCGTTCAGTGTCGTCATTGGACAATGCAAGCAATCAAGCTTCTTTCCATTTGATTGAGCAGCCGATGGTTGGATGCTGTGGCTGCGGACCATTTTCACCAGCCACAAGCAGCTCCGCTGCAGGGATAAGCTCCTCGCGCGTCACCTGACTCTCATCCTTCCAGTAGTCATCGATACGGCCGTGGTAATGGAGCCTGCCATCAGCCCTGAACAGGTAGAGATCAGGCGTACACTGTGCATCGAATGCTTTCGCAACAGCCTGTGTCTCATCGGCCAAGTAGGGAAAGTTTATCCCCCACTCGCCAATCTTCTCCTGCATAGCCGCCACCCCATCGGCGGGATAATCGGGGTGGATATTCGGATTCACCGCAACGGTATTGATACCCATCTTCTTTAGCGTCGCCGCATGGCGAATCAGGCGTGGCCATACTGCAATTGCATAAGGGCAGTGGTTGCAGGTGAATGCCACCAGCAGCCCCTTCTCACCCATCTGAGAGAGAAGACTGACATCACTGCCATCCACATCATTCAGATTCATATCCGGCATCTCCCAGCCGGCATCCACATGTATCGAAGCAACCAGAGCCATACTTATACCCCTATATATTAAATAGATTCTGCCATGGCAAAACCTGCATCGTGCGTGCAACGGTAGCGACATAGGCGAAGACGCAGAGCGCAGCAATAAAACAGGTTCGTTTCAGCCATTTTCTGCGTCCATATTTCAATGCCACGGCACCGAGCACGATATAGGCCAGCAGTCCGCCAATCTTGGCCGCCAGCCAGTGTGAATCAAGTGGGGAAATCTCCAGAACAAATGCCATTAAGATACCACTGGTGAGAAACACCGTATCGACAGAATCAGGCAGTGTCCGCCGCAGGAAGCTGTTCTTCAGAGGCCGGCCGATCCACATCATGGCTCCGCGCCAGATAAAGAGTGACACTGATATCAGTGCACAGCCAGCATGAACTGGAAACAGAATGGAGATCATAACGTACCTGCTTGCTTAGCGATAAATGCGGTTTTTGCTGAGAGCTCGAGTGAGCAGGTCCATTTGTAGGCCAAGTTCAGTGTCTCACCCCATGCATAGACGCCATGTCCACGTACAATGCAGACCGGATGTTCAGCCAGAGTAGCCGCTACCCTCGCTGCCGCCTCTTCAAAGTAAACATCATAAGGCACCGTAATGACCGGCACCCTGGGGAAGTAGAGCTGGCCTTCAAAATCGGGTGGCACAAAATCTTCACCATTGAGTGTCAGCGCCACGGCATGCGGGCAATGTGAGTGGATGATTGCACGGGCCTTCGGGTTCTGGCGATAAACATCCCGGTGCAGGTTGGCATCACCGGATGCACCCACTAGCGGCGCTTCATCAAGCATGCAGCCGACAAAATCCATCGCCTCCAACGTATCGGCACAGGCACCTGTAGGTGTCACCCAGAACATATCACCATCACGGCCGGAGATGTTTCCGGAGTGCGAATCGTTATATCCATACTGCCGCAACCAGTGATAATATTTAACCAGTTCCTCACGACGATCCATGCATCCTCTCCTGCTCCGGGTAAAAATTCCGCTTTTATGTAACTTGCAGATTCCAAGATCTGTACTATATTCCATCCACATCGGCAATCCAGCCGGTTTTATTTAATCTGGGAGGAAATAATTATGAAACACATTGCACTCGCAATGGCTGCCGGCTTCATGCTGGCCTCTCCGGCTTTCGCCGGTGATCATGGCCATGACAGTCATGGTAAATCAGAGGCTCACGCTCCGGTTGGCGACGATGTAATCGCCGGTCAGCGCAAAGCACTCGCAAAAAGCACCGATGGAGCAGGTTTCGGCCCGCAGTCGCCACGTGATATTGATGCCAAAGCCGGCAACAATGCCCGTCTCTTCAGTTCGGCGCCTGCATACACAGAAATGAACCTTTGCAACATCCATTTCCACAAAAACGCTGAGCACAAAGGTGGCGAATTCACCACTTATGCCGGCAATGGCGATGGTCATGGCTACCTGAGTGGCTACAAGTATAACGGCTCACTGACTGCAGCTGAACTGGCTCCAGTAAAACATGAGATCTGCCCAAGTGCACATGGTGCCCTCTCTCCAGGCGATACCATCGAAGTTCACTATGTTCACTCAACTGCTGACATCACCCCTGGCGCAACCCTGGGTTCTTGCCTGAGCGAATCTATTGGTAACCCACAGCTGCGCGTAGAGACTCAGGTATATGTACTGGTTAACGACAAGCATGCGCTCGACTTCGGTAAACTGACCGCCATTTCAACAAAAGGTAAAGGCGCTCAGGCAACTGGCATCCCTTCCAACACCGGTGCACCTATTCAGTACACAGGCTCTACCACTGGCCCTGGCTACAACGAGAAAGGTTCTCCTTACCAGGTTTCCTGGAGCGTTCGCCCTCAGGTTGCCAAGGTTAACATCGACACTGTTGGCAAATGGTGCAAAGGCAACACCTTCAAGGAAGACCATGCACACGGCGTACGTAACCTTGTACAGAACCCTGACCTGCTCTCTGCAATCAAGTAATACCTGATTCTCTGGCAACAGGTTTTAAGCATAAAAGCCGTCTCCTTCGGGAGGCGGCTTTTTCTTTCCCTGTCGGAATCTCGCCCGACCAGCCCCCTTCATTCAGGGGCAGCTTTGCATCAAAATATTACTTGACTATTTTGCTCGGTTATTGTATTTTGATTCATCCAATTGGCAAAAAGTCAGAAGGAGGTAGAAAGATGAGCAAAGACAAAGTATTCACAGAGATCAAAAATTTAGAAAAAGAGTTCGAACACTTGATACGTGATGATGACAAAGTAACGACCAATATAATCATCATAGCGTTTGCCGGGGTAATGCTCTTCGTTGCTTCTCTTTAGAGCCCCAAGCCAGACGCAATATTTCCGGATAGAAGCGTTGGTTATTCATTCCACGGAACCATCCCAATTCAGAGGCCATCTATCTTCCAATTAAACATCAGGTCAAAATCTTGAATAACTGCTTGCTCATCCCTTCGGCTAGTACAGGTGTGGTTGCCAATCCGAAACAGATTAGACCGACAATCGGAATATGAATTCAGGCAAACAGCTTGCCCTAGTTGCAGGAAAGGGTCAGGCGTTGTCATACCTCAGATATTCAGCAATGGGCCACATCCTGTGCTAAACTAATGATATGGTGAAATCACTCTCCATAGTAACCAAGATCAATCTTGTCATCCTGCTGGTACTGGCAGTTACGATGTCGTTTATCTTCTACCTAGCTATTGAGGCAGAGCAAGCTCATGACGAGGAGATGTTCATGATGCAGGCTACAGGACTTTTCCAGCAGATTGAGATCGCCCGCCACTGGAACTCCCGACAGGGCGGCGTTTATGTTTATAAGAAACCCGGCATGAAACCCAACCCTCACCTCTACAAAACCCGCCCCGCTGCCGGCAAGGCACGAGTCATCGAACCGGAGATTACCGACAGCAAGGGGCGCAAACTGATCCTGAAGAACCCCGCCTGGATGTCCCGTGAAATTTCCGAGCTCTCCAAAAGCGAACAGAAGGTGATCTACCACCTGACCAGCCTTAACCCGATCAATCCGGATAATGCACCGGATGATTTCGAGAGAATGGCGCTGAAATCATTCGAAACTGGTAACAAAGAGGCACACAAATTATACCAGAATGGCGATGCACCCTTCTTCCGTTACATGGCACCTTTGAAGATCGAAGAGAGCTGCCTGTCCTGTCACGGCTTCCAAGGGTATAAGGTCGGCGATGTTCGTGGCGGCATCAGTGTCGAGATCCCAATAGCACAGCATATCGGCCATGCCGATGAGCGGATGCTTCGGATTGCTGCTTATGCCTTAGTAACCTACCTTATTCTTGCCCTGACACTAACTCTCACAGTGCGCAGGTTTGTATCGAAACCAATGAAAAAAATGATCGAATTTACCAATGGCCTAGAGATCGAAAATGAAGCGCTGCTCCCCTCCGAAGGCCAGAGTGATGAGGTCGGCATCCTTGCGCGATCCCTGTCAGAAACAAGAAAGAGAATTCAGCACCAGCAGATGACACTGCGGGAAAAGGCAGAAGAGCTCGATCTTTCGCGCCGCACCGACCCTTTGACCGGAGCCAATAACCGCCAGCACTTTATTCTGGAGATGCCAAAAATCGTCGCACGTGCCAATCGCGACAACTCACCGACCAGCATCCTGATGGTCGATATCGACCACTTTAAAGAGGTCAATGACACCTATGGCCACGCCATTGGCGATCGGGTACTGCAGCAGATGGTTGAGCATATGATTCAGGAGACCCGTAGTTACGATATGCTCGTACGATATGGTGGCGAAGAGTTTCTGGTGGTCATGCCTAATACGGAGAACCAGCATGCGGTTGTGATTGCCGAGCGTATCCGCAAGAGCATGGAGGCTTGCCACTGTGTTACAGCAGGAGATAAAACGGTCCTCTACACAGTCAGTATCGGCGTTTATACCACGCTGCAGGAGGAGATCGACCAGATGCTGATCAAGGTGGATGATGCAATGTACCGCGCCAAAGAGGGTGGCCGCAACAGGGTTCAGAACAGCGAGTGACTATTCAACTCATCTATCTCAGCTGGCAGTGTAATCCTGACTGAAAGGCCATGTGGAGTAACATTGCTAAGCTCAAGTGTGCCGTCATGCATCTCCAGCATCTCCTTAACGATCGCCAACCCCAAACCATGGCCTCCGTCTTTCCTTCTCCTGCGTGCCTGGTCAACGCGGTAGAAGCGTTCGGTTACCTTGTGAATATCCGCTTCGGGGATGCCTGCCCCCTGATCCTCAACAACAACTGCAGCCGCATCACCGACCATAGACAGAGCAACTCTGATCGTACCCTCTTCAGGTGAATATCGCAGTGCATTCTCCAGCACATTGGTGAACACCCGCTCAAAATCGTGCTCGGCAATAAGTACAGGTTTCATCTCATCACTCTGGATCAGTTCAATCGAAAGAGACTTGGCGAGAAGCCGGGGGCCAGGGCATCCTTCACCTTATGGAAAACAGACAGTGGATCGGAAGTACCGATCTCGTGCCGATTTGTAAATTCGATCTGATCCAGTGTCAGTAGTGAATCAAGCAGCTGGTTCACATATTTTGCCTCATCGGCAATGATTCTGGATGCCTCCAGCCGGAAGTCGGGGTCGTGGCCAAAACTCTCAAGACTGCGGGCATAACCGAGCAGTGAGGTCAGCGGCGTTTTCAGGTCATGTTTCAGGTTGGAAAGAAACTGCCGCTGCTGCCTCTCCTGTCTGTTTCTTTCTGTCACATCCATGCAGAGCAGTAGCGCCTGATCCCTGCCCAGAAAAGCAAGTCTTGGAGCAAGTACGTGTTGCCCCACCTCAATATCGGGGAGTTGAATATCACTCTGCTGAAGCTTCAACGCGGTTGAGAATGCTCGATACCAGTCAGGGTCACGGATAAACACCAGCATCGACTGTGGAAGCTCGGGGCCCACATCCATTCTGAAGAGTTCGCTAGCCCTGCGGTTTGCTGATATCACGCGGCCAAGCTTATCGACACGCATCACAGCCTCACTGACCGATGAGAGCAATACATCCAGTCGTCGCCCGCGATCTGCAAGAGACTCTTGCAGTCCACCGGATGCTTCGCTCAACCTGGAGAGTTCAGCCCGGCATTCAGTAAGCTCCTGCCGCATGCGCTGAGCAGATACAATCCAGACCGAGATGATCCCGATAATCAGTAAGATAAATCCGGCAATCATTCAGCGGGAGGAATAAAGCGATAGCCCATGCTGCGCACAGTCTCGACACATTTCTTGCGGCCAATCTGCTTCATTGCCTTACGCAATCGCTTGACCGTAACATCAACCGTGCGTGCCTCAACAAAGACGTCCCTTCCCCAGACATGGTCGAGCAGATACTCCCTGCTGCGGGTTTTGCCCGGCTTTTCCATCAGGATTTTGAGCAGCTTGTACTCCATCGGACGCAACTCAACACGCAAATCACCCTCAAACACAACAGGAGTATCCGGGTCGAGCTGAATTGGATTTTTAACCGCTGTTCCTTTCTCTACGAAACGGTTTCGCCTGAGCAGTGCCTTGGCCCGGGCCACAAGTTCGGCAGGTTCAAATGGCTTGGCGAGATAGTCGTCCGCCCCCTCGTTCAGTCCATGCACCCGTTCGGATGGCTGACTGAGTGCAGTGACCATCAGCACAGGCACATTGGCATGTGTCGATGACTTGCGAATTTTGCGCAACACCTTCATGCCGCTTGCGCCGGGCATCATGCGATCAAGAATCACCAGAAGCCATTTGCCATCGCGAATGCACTCCAGCGCGCTATCGCCATCTCCACAGCAATAGGTGGAGAAACCGGCAGCCTGCAGATGCAGGTTCATCAGCCGTGCGATCGACTCCTCATCCTCAACAATCAGGATGTCAGCGCCGTCTTTGAATTTATTTTTATCAGTCATCAACTCGTGATACTGAAAGGAGTGCTCACCAACCTCAAGCATCAGTAATGCTCCGCAGTTACAAATTCATGCATCTCTGCATATTCATGCTCGAACCTGAGTGCTTTGCTTGAGAGCAGGTGAAACATAAATCGCAACATCCGGTTCCCCAGTTGAGGCTCCTCCAGCGTAATAAGATTGAAGTAGGCCCGGTTTATCGTCAGCAGTTCCAGATCACTGGCTGCTTTCACGGTTGCAGAATGCATCCGCTGATCATCAAGGAAGGTGAAGAGACCAAAAAGATCACCCTCCCCCAACTGCGAATAGATATTGTTTCCTGGTGTGGAAACTGCAGCTCTGCCGGCAGTAATCAGGTATATAGTCTGATTTGACGGACTGTTTGCCTCATAAATTGTCGTTCCGGCTGCAATGTTGAGCTGTTCCATACATGCGAAAATCCGCACCGTTTCATCATCATCCAGTGCATTGCAGGCATGCAGATCGCGAAACCGGCGATACTGCGAATTTGATATAACAGATGCCTCAAAGGCGTAATTCAGTTGTTGTGTGCCCATTCACACTCCTCTCTTTCTCATCGTTTAGTGCGGGCAATATGAAGTGGGATTGTGACACCATCGTGACATCACAGCTGGCGAGAGGGCGCACGCATGAATTGTGGCAACCAGCTACTCTCTGCGCTCAATATAAGTTACATAATGTGGACGATCGTTTCAGAAACGCTAAACTGCCGCCCACTCCGCGAGGGAGAAATAGATGCATGTCCGTGCATGGGAGAGAATATATTGAAAACAACGATTAAATCTATTGCAGCGGCTGCAATGTTTGCAGCTGCAACCCCGGCATTTGCCGGTGGTGTAACTGTTGCCGAAGAGGGTGAGAGTAAACTGAAGCTGGAAGCACTGATGTTCCTGAACACCTACCACCAGAAGGCTGACACGATTACTGCAGCAGGCACCACTACCACCAAATCCATAGGTATGGCCGTTGACCGCGCCTACTTCACCGCCAAATACTTCTTCAACGACGACTGGATGATGCGTATTACGCTCGATGCCGGTAACGACCAGAGCCTGGGCGGCAAAAAACAGAACGTATTCCTGAAAGCAGCCTATGTTGAAGGCAAGCTGCTTGGCGATGCTGCAGTGCTGCGTGTAGGCCAGTCACATACCCCTTGGATCGATTATGAGCAGGGACTGTGGAAACACCGCTATGTCTCTCAGGTTATGACTGACCGATATAAATTCGACGACTCATTCGATCTTGGCCTTGGCCTGAAAGGCACGCTGGCTGATGGCATGATCAAGTACTTCGTCACCGAGACCAATGGCTCCGGTTACGCCGATGCCAAGCGTACTGCACACCTCGACCTTAATGCCCGCATCGGCATCTACCCTGTTGAAGGGCTGACCCTGGACTTCCAGTTCCGTGATGGCCGTCGTGCCACGCGTGTGTCTACGGTCTCTCGTGGCATCAAGACCAGTCTGATGCAGGCAATGCTCACCTACGGTACCGACGACTTCCGCGTTGGCGGAAACTACGTTGCCAACAAGGATAAAGCAGTGGGCACTACAACAGCCACTATCAGCCATGGCGGTGCAGTTAGCAGTGGTTATGGCTTCAACACCCTCGTTGCTGGTGATCAAGTGAAGAGCAATGCTTACGGATTGTGGGCATGGGCCAAGCTTCCTGCCAACTTCGGCGTATTTGCCCGTTACGAAAACATGAACAACAAGCTTAACGCTGGTGCAGTGAAAGAGAAGATGACCCGTTACATGGGCGGCATCGAGTACACCGAGATCAAGGGCGTGAAGTTTGCACTCGTGGTTGACACGAACAAGCTGACAAACCGTGCAGGTGTTACCACCGACTCCCGCAAGGATACCCGCTTTGGCCTCTACTCCGAGGTTAAGCTGTAAGATCCAAACTGCGTATCATCAAAAGGCCCGCTGGTTGCGGGCCTTTTTTTTTATGCTCGAACCAAGAAATCCGCAACCACACTCACCATGTCATAATGGTGTCACAACAATGTCATAACGATGTCATACTGGTCTCCTAGCGTGCGCCGCAACCCAAATAAATCACGGGAACGAACACACAGGAGACAATCTTGAAAGCAACAATCAAAACATTTGCTGCAGCTGCAGCAATGACCGCATTCGCAGCACCAGCCATCTCTGGCGGCGTAAATGTATACGACGACGGTGAAAGCAAACTGAAACTGGAAGCACTCTTTTACCTGAACAGCTATGCTCAGACTGACGACCGTATCACTGCCGGTAACAGCGTTAAAACCAAGACCGCTGGCTTGGCCGTTGATCGTGCCTACTTCACTGCCAAGTACTACTTCAACAGCGATTGGATGATGCGACTGACTACCGACATCGGCCACGAAAGCACCCTGAGCAAGAAGCAGAACGTTTACCTGAAGTATGCATACCTTGAGGGCAAGCTGGCAGGCAAGGCAGCTGTACTGCGTGTAGGCCAGTCTCACACCCCATGGATCGACTATGAGCAGGGCCTCTGGAAGCATCGTTATGTTGCTAAGGTGATGTCTGACACCTACAAATTCGACACCTCTGCTGACCTCGGCCTTGGCCTGAAAGGCAAAGTTGCTGACGGCATGGTTGACTACTTCGTTACCGCAACCAATGGCTCTGGTTATGGCAATGGCGCACGTACCGCAGGCGCTGACTACAGTGCACGCCTTGGCTTCCACCCAATTGATGGCCTGGATATCGACTTCCAGTACCTCAATGGCCTTCACGGCACCAAGACTTCCGTAACCGGCGCTGGTTCTGCCGGCATCAAGTCCAGCCTGGCTCAGGCCATGATCTCCTATGGAACCAAAGAGTTTCGCGTAGGTGGCAACTACCTGATCAACAAGGATAAGGCTCAATCTGCTGCTGCATCGTCAACTCACGGTGGCAATGCAAGCGCCGCATTCAAAACTGCAGCTATCGGGGACGAAGTGAAGTCTACCGGTATGGCACTGTGGGGCTGGGCGAAACTGTCTGACACTCCGTTTGGTGCATTCGGTCGCTTTGAGTCTCTGAAGAACCAGATGTCTACTGCTGGCGTTACCAACCCAACTAAAGAGAAGGTAACCCGTTATGTTGCAGGTCTGGAATACAGCCCTATCAAGAATATCACCTTCGCTGCTGTTGTTGACGTAACCAAGCTGACCAACCGTGGTGGTGTTACCACTACTACTGACAAAGACACCCGCTTCGGCCTCTACTCTGAGGTTAAGCTGTAAGTTACTCGTAACAAGTCAGTACAAACAGAAAGGCCGGGAGTTATTCCTGGCCTTTTTTTTATACGCTTAAAAAGTAAACCACACCAACGCAATTCAATCCTTTGTGACATCTGTGTGACAACCGTGACCTGATTGTGACACGCGCCTATCCCAGCATATTTGTCACATACCTGACATAAATCACAAACAGTATTCGGTCCGTTAACAATAAACAAAAGGACGGGTCTGTAGCCCTAACCTTTCAAAAATACATGACCTCTATCAAGAATAGGAGTACAACCTCAAATGAAGAAAATCATCCTGGCAACCACAGCACTGCTGATTGGCGCCAATGCAGCACAGGCTGGCGGCGACCAGACTCACATCGTCGGTTCATCCACCGTTTACCCATTCTCCAGCTACGTGGCTGAAGAGCTGGGTGCTACCACCAAGTTCAAGACCCCCGTTGTTGAGTCCACCGGTTCCGGCGGCGGCATGAAGCTGTTCTGCGCTGGCAATGGCATGGACACCCCTGATATCACCAACGCTTCACGTCGCATGAAAGAGAAGGAATATGCAACTTGCCAGAAGAATGGCGTTAAACACATCACTGAAGTTGTTGTAGGTTACGACGGTATTGCACTGGCTCAGAGCACAGATGCAGCTCCAATGAACCTGACCCGTAAGCAGATTCTGCTTGCTGTTGCTGCAGAGGTTCCTAATAAAGAGGGCACTGCCCTGATTGCCAACCCTTACCACTTCTGGAATGAAATCGACTCCAGTCTGCCGCACCGCAAGATCACCTTCTACGGCCCTCCAACCTCATCCGGTACCCGCGATGCATTTGAAGACCTGACCATGAAGGCTGTTGCCAAGAAGATGGATGTATATACCAATCTCTACAAGGCTGATCAGAAAGCGAACAAGAAGTACAAAAAGTATCATGAAGTTCGTCAGGACGGCGTTTATGTTCCATCCGGTGAAAATGACAACCTGATCGTTCAGAAGTTGACCAAAGACGCTGATGCACTCGGCATCTTCGGTTACAGCTACCTGGCTGAAAATGCTGACCGTATTGCAGCTGCAACAGTTGCAGGCGTTGCTCCATCTCCTGAAGCAGTTCAGGACGGTTCATACAAGCTTTCACGTAGCCTCTACTTCTACATCAAGAAGTCCCACATCGACAAGGTTCCTGGCATGAAAGAGTACATCAACCTCTTCACCTCTGAGCAGATGATCGGTGATGACGGTGCCTGCACCGAGATCGGCCTGATTGCACTGCCGGAAGCAATGCGTGCACAGTACCGTGCGCAGGCAGAAAACCTGACCAATATGAAACCTGAAGATTTGAAAAAGAAATAAGTTCCATCCCAAATGATGAACTGGCCGGAGAATCTTCGGCCAGTTTTTTCTATTTTACAGATGTGTTATATATGGAGAAAAGTTTGTTCATTCTAGATAGACATACAGCAGGCCAGCAATGATATATTCTGACCTGTTTTTCTGGCTTTTTGGCGGCTTAATTCCCCTGGGAGTCACCGCATTCATGGTCGCGCGCAGTAAAGCGCTGGGCTCTGAGAAGGACGGCTCACGCCTGCACTCCCTGCCCGGTTATTACGGCTGGTATGCAGTCATCTGGCTGGCCCTGCCTGCGATGCTCAGCGGCATTGTTTTCAGCTTCACACACATGTTCGGCCTCTTCTCCATCCCGGCACCTATGCTGCTGGGCGCCATGTTCACCATTGGTGGCGCAGGACTCTGGTATGGACTTCGTCATATCAATGTGGACTTCCGGGCTCGTGAAAAGGTAGAGAAGGTCACAACCGGCATGCTCGTCATCGCTGCCAGTATCTCCGTTCTAACCACACTCGGCATTGTTCTCTCCGTCGTCTTTGAATCGGTGAATTTCTTTCAGGCCATCTCATTCTGGGATTTCATCACCGGCACCAAGTGGGAGCCTGATACTGCCTTCCTAATTGGCGCTGGCCGCGACACTGCGGGAATGACCCCACCTGCATTCGGCGCGGTGCCGATCTTTGCCGGCACCTTTATGATTACCGCCATTGCCATGATGGTTGCTGTACCTGTCGGCCTCTTCTCTGCGATCTATATGTCAGAGTACGCATCACACAGCGCCCGTGGCAGGCTCAAGCCGATGCTGGAGATTCTGGCTGGCATCCCTACCGTGGTTTATGGCTTCTTCGCAGCCATTACCGTCAGCCCGCTGATCGTAAAAGCCGCCCATGCCTTAGGTCTGGAAGCCGATTACACCAATGCACTGGCACCGGGTTTAATCATGGGTGTAATGATTATCCCGTTTGTCTCATCGCTCTCCGATGATGTTATCACTGCCGTTCCACAAGGTTTGCGCGATGGTTCATTGGCACTCGGCACCACCAAAGCTGAAACCATTCGCCATATTGTACTGCCGGCCGCGCTTCCAGGCATCGTAGCCGCCTTCCTGCTGGCCACGTCCCGTGCCATTGGTGAAACCATGATTGTGGTGATGGCAGCTGGCCTGCGTCCAAACCTGACTGCCAATCCGCTGGAAGGGATTACCACAGTTACCGTAAAGATCGTGGAAGCTCTGACCGGTGATCAGGAATTTGACTCCGCCTTTACTCAGTCGGCTTTTGCCCTCGGCTTTGTACTACTGCTGATCACACTGGTTCTGAATATTGTCTCAAGCATTGTCGTACGCAAATTCAAGCAGAGGTACGAATAAGATGTCCCAGAATAAATTTCAAGCCGATGCCCGCAAACGCAAACGTGACAGGGCTGACAAACGTTTCAAATTCTACGGTTTTGCTGCCATCACCTTCGCCCTGGCATTCCTTGTCTTCTTTTTCGTAGACATCATCGGCAAGGGTTTGCCTGCCTTCCAGCAGGCGGAGATCAAGGTCAACGTTCACTACAGTGAAGCGACCATGAACAACTACAACAACGCCGTCGACAGACAATATAAGACACTGGTCAGTAAGACTTGGCTGCGTCTGGTGCCCAACCAGATGCGCGACAACCCTGAGTTGATGGGGGTGGATCGTGAGGAGTGGGTACTGGCAGAGAATCGTGTTGATCAGTTCCTCAAAGGCAACGATGGGCACCGCCTGAAAACAAAGTATCAGAAGCTGATCAACCAGATGCAGAAAGATGGGACCGTTCGCCTTGTCTTCAACACCGGTTTTTTCAGCAAGGGTGACTCAAAACTGCCGGAGAATGCAGGCATTCTCGCTTCAGCAATTGGCTCAATACTGGTGCTACTGCTGACCATGTTATTCGCTGTACCTATCGGCGTGATGACAGCCATCTATCTGGAGGAGTTTGCCCCGGATAACAAGCTCACCCAGATCATCGAGGTGAATATCAATAACCTGGCAGCCATCCCATCAATTCTTTACGGCCTGCTAGGGCTGGCAATCTTTATCAATTTCATGGGCGTACCACGATCATCCGCTCTGGTGGGTGGCCTCACCCTGGCCTTGATGACACTACCGGTGATCATCATTGCCACCCGAGCTGCGTTGCGTGCTGTGCCTGACTCAATCCGCGAAGCTGCATACGGGCTAGGTGCATCCAGCCTGCAGGTTGTTTGGCATCATGTACTGCCACTGGCAATGCCGGGTATCCTGACCGGCTCGATTATCGGTCTTGCCCAGGCCATGGGCGAAACCGCCCCGCTGCTGATTGTCGGCATGATGGCCTATATCCCCGAGGCGCCGGGGTCTATCTTTGAAGCAACGACAGTGCTGCCTGCCCAGATCTATACCTGGTCATCGGAATCACTGCGCGCTTTTGAAGAGAGAACTGCTGCAGGCATAATGGTGCTGCTGGCTGTGCTGCTGACCCTCAATGCAGTCGCTGTTAAGTTTAGAAATCGTTCTGAGAACACGTGGTAATGACATCATGAATAAGACAACCGTAGAAAATACTATCACCGTCCGGGATCTGAAGCTCTGGTATGGCGACTATGAAGCCCTGCACGGCATCGACCTGGACATCCAGAAAGGCAAAGTGACCGCATTTATCGGTCCCTCAGGTTGTGGCAAGTCCACCTTCCTGCGCACCCTCAACCGCATGAATGACCGCATTCCGGGATGCCGTGTTGAGGGTGAGATTCTGCTCAATGGCCAGGATATCTATGCCCCATCTGTTGATGTTGTGCAGCTGCGAAGCTACGTCGGCATGGTTTTCCAGAAACCCAACCCGTTCCCCAAGAGTATTTATGAAAATGTTGCGTATGCCCCGCGCATTCACGGCATGGTCAAAGATGGCCCTGAGATGGATGAGCTGGTCGAGTCTGCCCTCAGACGCGCCAGCATCTGGGACGAGGTAAAGGATAAACTGCAGCAGCCGGGCACCGCCCTCTCCGGTGGCCAGCAGCAGCGTCTCTGCATCGCCCGCACAATTGCTGTGAAACCTGAAGTGATCCTGATGGATGAACCATGTTCTGCGCTAGACCCAATCGCCACAGCCAAGATTGAAGAGCTGATGGATGAGCTGAAAGAGGAGTACACTATCGTCATTGTAACCCACAATATGCAGCAGGCAGCGCGTGTTTCCGATTACACCGCTTACTTCTACCTTGGCGATTTGATGGAGTTCAACGACACCCACACCATTTTCACAGCTCCTGCGAACCAGAAGACTGAAGACTATATTACCGGCCGCTTTGGATAAGGAATGATTATGAAAACACACACGATTAAACGATTTGAAGATGAAATGAACGAGTTAAAAGAGAAGGTGCTCGCCATGGGTGGCCTGGTTGAGAAGGCCACCAAGCGCTCCATGAACTCACTGATCAAACATGATACCAAACGCGCCTACAAGGTTATTGAACGTGATCAGGCGATTAATGCTCTGGAGATAGAGATTGATGAGATGACCCGCACCATACTGGCTCTGCGTCAGCCTGCCGCCAGTGACCTGCGTTTTGTCATGACAACTATCAAGGTGGTGACTGATCTTGAGCGCATGGGTGACCTGGCCGAAGGTATTGCCGAGCTCATGCTGGAGACTCAGGAGCACCCGTTGATTCATGTATCTTCACTGGAATCCCTTTCCGATCAGGTGTTCACCCAGACAGCTTTAGCACTCAATGCCTTTGCCAAAGCTGACCTTGATGCAGCCATCGCCTGCCTGCAAAACCATGATAAAGTTAACGGTAAATTCAAATCGATGCAGCGAGAATACCTCACCTATATGATGGAGGATGCACGCCAGATCACAGCCGGTCTGATCTCCACCAATATTGCAAGAAACCTGCAACGCATTGGTGATCATGCCGTTAATATTGCCGAGATGGTGATCTATATGATTAAAGGCCGCGATGTCCGCCATATTGATCACTCTGAAGCCGCTGCCCTGGTTACCGGAAACCAGCAGAAATAAGATTTCTAAAAAGTTCTGATAAAAAAAAGCAGGGGCATAAAACCCCTGCTTTTCTTTTCTCCCCTCCACTTCCTCTGCTTCTAAATATGAAACAAATAACGCGCCTGTACGATTTTTCCACCCCATGATTAATATTTCATAACATGGGGTGGAAAATTCAATGTGCGTTAGCTGAATGCGCCTTTGAAGAAGAAGAAGAACAGAATTGACAGAATAGCACCTGCCGGAAGCGTGATGATCCATGACAGGAAGATCGTCTGGATCACACCCATATTCAAAGCACCAATACCACGTGCCAGACCAACACCGATCACCGCCCCCACCAGTGTATGGGTAGTGGAGATCGGCAGACCTGTGCCGGAAGCCACAACAACGGTCGTAGCTGCAGCAAGTGTTGCGGCAAAGCCGCGACTTGGAGTCAGCTCACTGATACCGGAACCAACTGTTGCAATCACCTTATGTCCGTAAGTCGCCAGACCAAAGACAATACCGCCGCCACCAAGCAGAAGAATCCATACAGGCGTTGCTGATTTAGAGGCAATTTCACCGGCACTACTAACAATGCCGACAACGGCTGCAACCGGACCAATAGCATTGGCCACATCGTTGGAGCCGTGGGCAAAGGCCATAGCAATAGCCGTGAAGATCATCAATACACCGAAGATCTTCTCCATATTGGTATAATGGAACTTCTTATCCTCTTTCTTGGAGAACTTCAGTCGCTTGATCATGAATGTGCCGATAACCGCAAAAATCACACCAATAAGCGCAGCGTAAATCATATTCTGGTCAAACGGCAGCTTCACACCGACATGTTTCAGACCTTTGAGCAGGGTCACCATCGCCATGATAAAACCAACCAGGAAGATGTAATAAGGTACATACTTCTTGGCTTTTTCAAGTGGGTCTTCAGTATCAATAATCAATTTCTGGATACTTCTGAACAGGGCAAAGCCGATTGCACCAGCCATAAGCGGAGAAGTAACCCAGCTCAGTGCGATGGTACCTACCTTGCCCCACTGCACAGCCTCCATGCCGATACCGACAGCGCCGAAACCGACGATGGCACCGACAATGGAGTGAGTAGTAGAGACAGGCCAGCCCATGCGGGTAGCAACCAGAAGCCAGATACCAGCAGCCAGCAGGGATGCCAGCATACCGTAAACAAGAAGCTCGGGCGTACTACCCAGTGATGAGACATCGACAATGCCTTTACGGATGGTTTTGGTTACCTCACCACCTGCAAGAACAGCACCGGCACATTCGAATATGGCAGCAATGATCACTGCCTGCTTAAAGGTCAGCGCACCTGAGCCGACCGATGTCCCCATGGCGTTGGCGACGTCGTTCGCACCGATACCCCAGGCCATAAACAGGCCGAAAACAACGGCCATGCCAATTAATATAGTTGAATTTGCAACAAGAATGTCCACGATTATCTCCCCTTATCGTGCCAGTAACAGTTCAAGGCGGGCGCCAACGCGTTGAGCGATATCGGCTACCTCACCTACATTTTGAATCACGCGATAGAGGAACACTGCATCGATCGGATCCAGATTCTTTTCGATGACAAACAGTGCGTTATTGATCTGGGTACCAAGCTTATCGGCACCATACTCGATATCATCGAGGTCATTGATCATCTCTTCCACCGTGTTCACTTCACGACCACGGAAACCGACCTCAACCAGCTCATCGAGTTCATTGACAATCTTTTTGGCCTGACGGGAAGAGGCGACACTCTGTTTGACCAGCTCAACCAGCAAATCTGCAAGCTCTTCGGGAATAGCCATCTGACGACCAATCACGTAACCGGCAATCTCCTTGGATTTGTTGGCCAGTCGATCCTGATTTAATACGATATCCAGGATACGTTCGCGTGGCATCGGCATGAAAAGTGAATTTGGCAGTTGGATACGAAGCGAATGTTTCAGATCATCTGCTTCTACTTCCAGTCTGTGAATCTCCCGCTCCAAAATAGCAGCCTGCTCGTAATCTTTTGCAATCACAGCCACAAAGAATGGCTCGAGTTTTTTCACAGCTTCATGAGCCTTGCTGATATGTTCCTGCAGCGGTTTGATCGGCGAACCGGCAAACATATTTGAAATTGGACTTCTTCTAACCATATTCACTCCCAATATTTAGACCCTAAGCGGCCTGTTCATTAAAACGGATACATTATATATGTCATTTGTGACATTCATGTGACATTTAAGTCACTTATATGTCATCCTTTTCTCAACAGTACCTTTATTGATTATGGCACAAAAAAAAGCACCCGGAAATCCGCGCGCTTTTTTTTCAATAAATCCTGTTTTAAACGGCTTAACTCATGCCTCTGGCTTTTCTCTAATCCTGGCAAGCAGTTCAGCGCCTTTCCTGGTCTGTGATACAATAACACTTAACTCCTGCTGCAGCAGTTCGCGCTCATCATCATCTGTTTCAGAGCTAATCTCTGCCTTGAGCATTGCCTCTTTCTGCTGAAGTTTTTTGATCACCTTGCTGAGCCCCTCTTCTGACTCCTTAAGCTGACCCGCATGCGCATCAAAAAAGTTAAGTCGCTTTAGTAACTTCTTCAGTTTCATTCCCGATTCCCCTCACCTATCATGTTACCGCATAAGAGCTCTCATCGCTGCGTACCATAGAGGCTACAACCCGATTGTGACATCTATGTGTCCAAAAAGGGGGCTGATGAAACTTTATCAGCGACGCTCAGCAGCCTCCCGCTCATCACTGAGTACTGAATTGATCTCCTCTCTGTTCAGGGCAATCAGATGCTCAGCCTCTGTCTCTGATCCCTCTTCAGATTTCAGGTGGTTGTGGTTAATCTGAATCAGGCTATTGATGATGCTATAGGTATAGTTACTGTCGTTCATCAGGGAGATCGCCATATCCGCTGATATGTGACCCTCACGAATCAGCTCATCCAGACGGCCATGCAGCAGACTCATGTTTTTCTCCAGCGTCAGCTTCAGGGCATCGAGTGAGAGAATAGATGTAGATGTAGCCGTAACCTCCTGACTGCGAATATTCTCCAGCCTGCGTATCACCTTGGCAATTCGCTGACGCAAACGATTGTATTCAGCACTGATATGCGGATTTTCCGAATCGATATAGAGCAACATATTCTTCTGCAGATGTTTCACATCTTTAAGTGTGATCAGGATCGACTGATTGGCCAGGCGAATCCGGCTGACCTGGCGTGATGTGGCCTCATCGACAGAGAGCCTGTTGGTATAATCGAGAATTGCACTGCAGAGGCTCTTGATTTCATGTTCGTAAACCTCATCAATATCATATTCGACCGCTTTATCATGCGCCTTGATCACCTGCTTAAGTTTGGCATCGGAGAGAATATCCTGTTTATCCAGAGACAATCCTTTGGCAATCACCCCGATCGCTTTCTCATAGATCCGCGCTGTCTCCTTGCGTAGTGCTTCAAGTGCGGTATCACCGAACTCAAGTGATGCTTCATTGAGATACATCGGTTGAGCGTGAATATCCGGCTCAGATTTAAATAGTCGAGTCACCAGCCCAATCAACGGATTGATCAGTGGCACCATAATAATCACACCGATCACATTGAAGATGGTATGGAAAACAGCCAGTTTCATGGTGTAGTCATCATCTGCCAGGCCAATCACAGAAGAGATGCCATCAACCAGTCCCATCATCGGCTGCATAAACAGAATAAACAGGATACCCGCACACACCTTAAACAGCACATCTGCCAAAGCCAGTCGCTTGCCGACAACGTTTGATGAGAGTGCACCAAGCACCGCTGTAATCGTCGTGCCCACATTGGCACCGATCGCCAGTGCCAGTGCATTATCATAGGTGATCTGCTGCACGGAGAGCGCGGTGATAATAAGCACCAGCGTGGCGTGACTTGATTGCATGATGATCGTGGCAATGATACCGATCAGGGTAAAGACCAGAATACCTGCCATCCCCTCCATCGCATAAGCGGTCAGATCAAGGCTATTCTGGAACGCCTCAAAACCCTCTTTCATATGATGAATACCGAAAAACAGGAAACCAAGACCGACCAGAATGTAACCTACACCCTTCATCGACTTCGATTTCTGGAATATCAGCATCACACCGAACACCAGCATCGGCATGGCATAGGCGGATATCTTCACCTTCAAACCAAACCCGGCGATCAGCCAGGCACCTGTCGTGGTTCCCACATTGGCACCAAAGACAATTCCCAGCCCCTCAACCAGCCCGATCATCCCGACACTTAAAAATGAGATGGTGATAACAGAAACCAGCGAACTCGACTGCATCACGGTTGCCGCAGTAAAGCCGAAGGTGAGGCTTTTCCACATTTTATTGGTACTTTTTTTGAGTATCTTCTCAAGCACACCACCGGTAAATGCCCTAAACCCCTCCTCAAGCGCCAGCATGCCAAAGAGAAAGATTGCTACGCCCGCAGAGATCTCTTTAAAGTCAGGGCTGACCCAGAATCCGTAAGCCAGAATCAGCATAATCGAAGGCAGAATCACCTTTCGCAGTGTGTTTCTCATGTTATATTCCTTATTGTTGTTTATAAAAAACAGCGCCCGGGAAAACCAGGGCACTGCGTTTGAAGCAGGGTTTTAGGGCAGTGTAAACTTTTTATTTACTAACTTTCTTACGCAGAGAGGAGAGCAGTGTGATGCCCTTCTTACGTTGTGAGTGGACCACATTTAACTCCTGCTCCAGCATCTCGCGCACATCTTCATCACGCTCAGCAGCAATTAATGCCTTAAGGTGTTTCTCTTTCTTTTTAAGCTTTTTAAGCACTTTGGAGAGGCCTTCATCTTCCTGCTGCAACTGTTCAGCCTCTGCATTCATGTACGATTTAAGTTTCTTCAACAGCTTCTTTTTCAACGCATTGTCAAATTTCATACTAATCCCCGTTCACCCTTTCTCTGCAATTTCCCGATCATCTGCCAGCACAGTGCCGATCTCTTCCCGGTTCAAAGCGATCATATGTTCTGCCTCTGTCTCAGACCCCTCTTCGGATTTCAGATAGTTATGGTTAATCTGAATCAGGTTATGGATTATACTATAGGTATAATTACTGTCATTCATCAACGATATCGCCATCTCTGCTGAGACTTTGCCATCACGAATCAATTCATTCATACGCTCATGCAACAGGCCCATATTTTTCTCCAGCGTCAGCTTCAGCGCATCCAGCGAAAGAATGGATGTCGCACTCGTCTCACCACTGGCACGAATCTTCTCCAGTCGGCGCATCACCTTGGCGATACGTTGACGCAGTCGGTTATATTCACCACTGATCTCCGGATTATCCGAAGCGATATAGCGCTGCATATTCTTCTGCAGATGTTTTACATCTTTGAGTGCGATCAGGATTGACTGATTAGCCATACGGATTCGACTAATCTGTCTGGCAATGACTGGGTCAGCAGAGGATAATTTATTGGTGTAATCCAGAATCGCACTGCACAGACGTTTGATCTCATGTTCATAGACATCATCTATATCATAATCAATCGCACGAGCATGCTCCGCAATCACCTGTTTGAGTTTAGCATCAGAGAAAATCTTCCTCTTATCCAGAGAGAGTCCTTTTGCGATAACATCGGTTGCTTTACCGTAAACACGTGCAGTCTCCATACGCAGTGCTTCAAGTGCGGCATCACCAAACTCTAACGCTGATTCATTCAGGTATTTCGGCTGCGCATATTTATCCGGCTCCGACTTGATCACCCTCTCCAGAAAACGTACCAGATGATTGGTAAATGGAATCATCACCACAATGCCGATCAGATTAAACAGAGTGTGGAATACCGCCAGCTTCAATGTGTAGTCTGCTTCAGCAATACCGACGTAGGAGCTGATCAGATCCACAGCCACCAGCAGTTGATGAATAAAGGCGATCGCAATCAGACCGGTAATCACATTGAAAATTAGATGTGCGCCTGCCAACCGTTTACCCAACTCATTGGAGCTCAGTGCCCCAAGGATAGCTGTAATCGTTGTGCCCACATTGGCACCGATAGCCAGCGCCAGAGCATTTTCATAAGAGATCTGCTGAGCAGCCAGTGCGGTAATAATCAGAACCAGTGTGGCGTGACTCGATTGCATCACCACCGTGGCAAAAATGCCTATCAGGGTAAACAGGAAGAGTCCGGGATATCCGGCCACCGCATATTCAGCCAGATCAATCGCCGATTTGAAGGTCTCAAAACCCTCCTTCATATGGTGGATACCCAGAAAAAGGAACCCGAGGCCAGTAAGGATATAACCGATGCCTTTAAGGTGACGTGACTTCTGGAATATCATAATCACGCCAAATACCAGCATCGGCATCGCATAAGCTGAGATCTTCACCTTCAGACCGAAACCGGCCACCAGCCATGCTCCAGTTGTCGTGCCAAGGTTGGCACCAAAGATGATGCCGATACCCTGAGAAAGGCCAATCAACCCTGCGCCCAGGAATGATATGGTAATGACCGAAACCAGCGAACTGGACTGCATGATACTCGTTGAAACAACACCGAAAGAGATGCTCTTCCATAATTTATTCGTGGTTTTTTTCAGGATTTTCTCAAGTGTTCCACCGGTAAAGGCTTTAAAGCCCTCCTCCAGCGCCAGCATGCCGAACAGGAATATCGCTACGCCGGCAGCAATCTCCTTAAAATCCGGACTGATCCAGAAACCGTAGGCCAGAATCACCAGAATGGTTGGTAACATTACTTTTTGAAGGGTGCCTTTCACGTATTCAATATCCTTTAATTCAATATAAAAAAAAACAGCGCTCCAGCCATGCAGTTGAGCCAGGATGGAAATGATAACTCCCCGTAAATTCGGGGGAGTTATATGTTATCAAAATCAGCCGATAAATTTACCACTTCTCAGGCGCTGCTTATTCATCAGCTCAATCTCTCTGGCACCGGAGATCACCACCTTGTCATCAGGTACAAAATCCAGTGCCTCGTTATAACCCTCATAATCCACCGCATTGAGGATGGTTTTAATGGCATTAAGTCTGCATTTGTGTTTGTCCATCGAACGAATCACTGTCCATGGCGCTGCTGCGGTATGGGTGCGTTTAAGCATCTCATATTTTGTCTTGGTGAAGTCGTCCCAGCGCTCTTGCGCCTGCATATCCACCTCAGAGAGCTTCCACTGCCTCAGCGGATCCGTGGTACGCCGGTCAAAGCGGGCCTTCTGGGCATCCTTGGTAACGCTGAAGTAGAGTTTCACCAGTATGGTTCCCTGACGGATAAGATCCTTCTCAAAGCCGACCACACCTTTCATAAAGTTTTTATATTCGCTTTCACTGCAAAAACCGAAAACCGGCTCCACCATCGCCCGGTTGTACCAGCTGCGATCAAACAGCACGACCTCGCCACCATGTGGAAACTGGGATACATATTTCTGGAAAAACCACTGACTGCGCTGCTCTTCGGTCGGTTTGCCCATGGCAATAATACGGTAATGTTTCTCATTCATGTAACGGGTTACACGGCGAATGGTGCCACCTTTGGCTGCAGCGTCGCGTCCTTCAAAAAGGATAACCATGCGCTGCTGTGTTCTATCCAGATGCTGTTGCAGCTTGATCAACTCGGCCTGATAGGGTTTGAGCTCTTTTTCCTGCAAATATTTGGTGATGATGCTTTCTACTTTGTTGTCGCTTAGTCCATGCTCTTCTATGAGTTGTTCATAGCAGGGAGGATTTTCTTGCGGCATGACCTCCGGGCCCTCATCCAGGGTAACCTCAGGGTTTGCCAACAGATTCATCTCTTTCTTCTCCTTATAGTTTCGCTATATCCCCCCTGGCACTCCAAATCACCAAAAGGACATGGCATTATACATAAAAGTAGCCCTTTTGAAATATTGAAGTAACTGATGCAACTATTTAATGCAGATGAAAGGGGCAAAAAAAGGGCGGTAAAACCGCCCTCTTCTCTTTATTCTGACTGATCCTCTTGCGGCAGATCATCCGCCACTTTTTTTCTACTCTTGTTGCGCAGGCGATCCCTCTGCATCAGTTCAATCTCACGTGCCCCTGAGATCACAACATTGTCGTCAGGCACATAATCAAGTTCCATGTTCACTTTGTCATAATCGACAGAATTGAGGATCACCTTGATCGCATTCAGACGTGCCCGATGTTTGTCCATTGAGCGAATCACCGTCCACGGTGCGGATGCGGTATGGGTGCGGCGCAGCATCTCATATTTAACCTTATCGAAATCGTCCCAGCGCTCCTGCGCCTGCACATCCACTTCAGAGAGCTTCCACTGACGCAGTGGATCATCCTTACGACGATCAAAACGTTTCTGTTGCACATCCTTGGTCACACTGAAGTAGATCTTCACCAGAATGGTACCCTGACGCACCAGATCCTTCTCGAAACCGCCAACACCCTTCATGAAATTTTTATACTCGGCATCGGAACAGAAGCCGAATACCGGCTCCACCATCGCACGGTTGTACCAGCTGCGATCAAACATGGCGATCTCACCACCATGCGGAAACTGGGATACATACTTCTGGAAAAACCACTGTGTGCGTTGTTCTTCGGTTGGCTTGCCCAATGCAATAATACGATAGTGCTTCTCATTCATGTAACGGGTCACACGACGGATAGTGCCGCCCTTACCTGCAGCATCCCTGCCCTCAAAAAGAATAATCATGCGCTGATTGGTTTTTTCCAGATGCTTCTGCAGATTGATCAGCTCCGCCTGAAACGGCTTAAGCTCCTGCTCCTGCAGGTATTTGGTGAGAACCTTCTTCACCTTCTCTTCAGTCAGTCCATGCTTTTCAACCAACCGATCATAACATTTGGCCTGCCCGCCTGAGCCCTCGGCTTCATCTGCTTTAGGGGTGGAATCACTGTTAACCAAGGTACTCATTGTATTCTCCAAGGATTGTATTACTCATGCAGAGAGGTTTCGCAAGAGGGGTAGCATTATACACACCCTGAACAAATCTTGAAGTCTAAGATTGTAGTAAGGCAGTTTTTTACAACAGCAAACGTAAACCGTTTCAAACAGACAAGGGGCGGAAAACCGCCCCTTGCTTATCAATATAGCCAGTCAGATCACTCTCTGTTTTTGCCCTTATTGCTCAACTTCGCCTTCTGCATCAGTTCAAGCTCACGGGCACCGGAAATGACAACGCTGTCATCCGGGACAAAATCGAGTTCCTGATTGTTGCCATCATAGTCCACCGCATTGAGAATGACCTTGATCGCGTTAAGGCGAGCCAGGTGTTTATCGGCGGAACGGATTAGCGTCCATGGTGCAGCTGCGGTGTGGGTATGTTTGAGCATCTCATATTTAACCTTATCGAAATCGTCCCAGCGCTCCTGCGCCTGCACATCCACTTCAGAGAGCTTCCACTGGCGCAAAGGGTCATTCTGACGGCGCTCGAAGCGTTTTTTCTGGATTTCCTTGGTCACACTGAAGTAGATCTTCACCAGGATGGTTCCCTGACGCACAAGATCCTTCTCAAAGCCGACCACCCCCTTCATGAAGTTGTTATACTCCTCATCCGTACAGAAGCCGAACACCGGCTCCACCATCGCACGGTTGTACCAGCTGCGATCAAACATCACGATCTCGCCACCACGAGGAAACTGGGATACGTACTTCTGGAAAAACCACTGCGTGCGCTGCTCTTCGGTCGGCTTGCCCAGCGCAATGACACGGTAGTGTTTCTCGTTCATATAACGCGTCACACTGCGAATGGTACCACCCTTGCCCGCCGCATCTCTGCCTTCAAAGAGGATGATCATCCGCTGCTTGGTCGCTTCAAGGTGCTGCTGAAGATTAATCAATTCGGCCTGAAACGGCTTGAGTTCCTGCTCCTGCAGGTAGGAGGTGATGATTTTCTCAACCTTGCTATCGTCAAAGCCATGTTTATCGATCAATGCATCGTAAGAGCGTTCCTGTGACGCTTCTACCTGCTGATCTCCACTATTTGCCAGTGCATCCATCATGCATACTCCCTGAATATAGTATCGCCCCGCCAATGTGCAGAGGACGAACTATTCTACATTGCAAATCCGGAATATATACAGCGCTATATGAAGTGTGCTGAAATTAGATAGCGATTTTCAAATCATCACGGCAGCATAAGCAGATGGAACTGACCAGTCTTATTGCAGATGATGCACTGCCCGACCACAGCGCTCTGGTCGCCGCTATTGATGTCGGCTCCAATGCCATGCGCCTTGGCATCGCCATTCGCGATGCCGCAGGCACACCTACACTGGTTCAACGCTACAGGGAACCTGTCCGTCTTGGCCATGACGCCTTTACCAGCGGCACCTTCAGCCCGCAGACCATAGAGGATGCACTGGAGGCATTCCGGCAGTTTCGCCGCATCCTTGATCAGCATCAGATTGAGAAATACCGTGCCACAGCCACAAGTGCGATGCGTGACTCTAGGAATGGCAAGGAGCTGGCCAAACGTATTTTGGATGAGACAGGTATCGACCTGCACCTGATCAGCGGTGAAGAGGAGGCGCGACTGGTGCACTACTCGATCAGCCGCCGCGTGGATCTGGATGATAAATTCACTGTACTGATCGACATGGGTGGCGGCAGCGTGGAGGTCACCATATGTGATGATGGTGAGGTGATCGCCGCCCAGAGTTTTAAGATCGGCACGGTTCGTCTGCTGGAGATGCTCGGTCAGGAGGGTGACTTCAACACCCTGCTATCGGAGTACCTTGATGGTACGCGTAAAAAGCTGCGTGAGCAGATCGGACGCCGCAAGGCAGATCTCTGCGTTGCAACCGGCGGCAATGCATCGGCTATCGGCGAACTCGCATTTCAGATACTGGACACTGAATCGGCCACCTCCATCAGCCGCAAGCAATTGAAAAAACTGATCAAAAAACTCTCCAAACTCAGCTTTGAGGAGCGAATTCGCGATCTGGGGCTGAGACCTGATCGCGCCGATGTGATCCTACCAGCTGCCATGGTGTTCCATGAGATCATGAAGCTTTCACAGGCAAAGGAGATGGTAATGCCCGATGCCAGCCTGATGGATGGTATCGTGCTGGATATGATGGACAGTGAAGATCTCACCTTCCACTCACAACGCCGCAATCTCATCGCCTGGGCCCGTAGCCTGAAAAGCAAATACCATGTGGATCGCAAATATGGCAAAGAGGTTGCCGGTCTGGCACTGGTGCTGTTTGATCAGAGTCGCGAACTGCATGCCCTGAATCATCGTGATCGCCTGCTGCTTGAGGTCGCTGCCATGGTGCATGAGATCGGCATGTATGTGCGTGTTGGTGGCCATCACCGCCATGCCTCCTATCTGATCTCGGTGGCACCGCTTCTTGGTCTGAACGACAACGAAAAAAGTCTGCTCGCTCAGCTTGTGCGCTATCAGCGCAAAGGCCCTCCCTCTGACTCACATAAAGAGTTCTCTGAACTCTCAAAAAGTGCCCAGCTGAAGGTGTGGCAACTCAGCGCCCTGCTGCGCTTGGCCATCGCCCTGAACAAGGAGCGCCGCAACCGCATCAGCCGCCTCAGTTTGACTGTTGCGCCGGAAACTGCAGCCCTGCATATCGAAGGAAGCGGTGACATGCTGCTGGAACGCTGGGCAGCCCTTCAGACCGCAGACTATTTCAAAGAGGCCTTTGGCCTCTCACTGCACATCGACCTCGAACAGTCGAACTGAAGCCTACTCCTTTAGCGTACCCAGCTTTCTCATCAACATCAGCTGGGCACTTTTCGGCTGCGCACGCGTTTGTACTCGCTGGTAAGAGCCGTCCGCTTTCAGTTGCCATGCACCAACATTATCCGAAAAATATGGGGTTAGCCCTGATGCAATCAGTTCCTTTTTCAGCACCTCGTCACGCACAGGAAAACAGGTCTCCACGCGTCTGAGAAGATTGCGACTCATCCAGTCCGCACTGGCACAAAATAGTTCCGTCTCACCGCCATTATGAAAATAGTAGATACGTGTGTGTTCAAGAAAACGCCCCAATACCGAACGCACACGGATATTCTCGGAAATTCCGGCAATGCCCGGACGCAAACAGCAGATGCCGCGCACAATCAGATCGATTTTTACACCTGATTGGGAAGCGCGATAGAGCGCCCTGATCACCTCAGGCTCTTCAAGCCCGTTGACCTTGGCGCGAATCCTGGCCTCGCCTCCGGCACGCGCTGTTTCCGCCTCGCGGTCAATACGTTCAATCAACCCCTTATGCAAAGTGAACGGTGCCGACAGCATCGCCTTCAGACGCGTAGCTTTACCAAGCCCGGTCAGCTGCTGGAACAGCTTATGCACGTCCTCACCCAGTTCCGGATCACAACTGAGCAGGCCAAAGTCGGTGTAAAAACGACTGGTGACGGTGTGGTAGTTACCTGTACCCAGATGAACATAACGGCGCAGTTTACGACCTTCGCGGCGCACCACCATCAGCATCTTGCAGTGCGTTTTGTAACCAACAACCCCGTACACCACCTGCACGCCGGCAGCTGAGAGCTTGTTTGCCAGAGCAATATTCTCCTCTTCGTTAAAGCGCGCCATCAGCTCGATAACTGCCACCACCTCCTTGTTGGCACGCGCCGCCCGCACCAGAGCATCCACCAGCGGAGAATCGGGCACCACCCGGTACATCGTCTGCTTAATCACCAGCACATTAGGATCTGAGGCAGCCTGATTGAGCAGTTCAACCACCGGAGAAAAGCTCTGGAAAGGGTGGTGCAGCAGCACATCACCCTGCTGAATCATCTCAAACACGCTGGACTCTTCATCGCGCAACTGCGCTGGCACGCCCGCTTCAAATACCGGGTATTTCAGATCGGGCCTGTCGACCTCATTATAAATGGCTGCAAGTCGATAAAGGTTAACCAGTCCATCCACGCGGTAGAGATCACCCTGCCCCAGTCCGAATTGATGCAGAAGAAAATCCACCAACTCCTGTGGACAGCGCTGTGACACCTCCAGCCGCACCTCCTTACTGAAGCGACGCTCCAGCAACTCACCGGCAACCGCCTGCTTCAGATCTACAAGCTCCTCCTCATCCACTAGCAGGCCACTGTTACGTGTAATACGGAACTGATGACATGCTTTGGCCTCCATGCCGGGAAAAAAGTCGCCGACATGAGCATGAATGATCGAGGAGAGCAGTACAAAATGATCTCCAGAACCGGCAATCTCTCTGGGCAACCGTATCACGCGGGGCAGTGAGCGCGGCGCCTGCACGATGGCGTAGTGGGACTCGCGACCAAAGGCATCCTTACCCTCCAGCGAGACAACGAAATTGAGAATCTTGCTCAGCAGGCGTGGAAATGGATGCGCCGGATCCAAACCGATCGGGGTCAGCAGAGGCAACAGTTCACGGCGGAAAAAGCGGCGAATCCAAACAGCCTGCTCTTCACTCCAGTCACTGCGGCGTAGAATCCGGATGCCTTCCTCCTCCAGTGCCGGTAGCAGTGCATCATTGAGCAGTTGATACTGATCCGTCACCAGTGCATCCACACGGCCGCGCACCTGCGACAGAATCTCACCGGCGGTCAGCCCATCTGCAGCCTTAGAGAGAGACCCCATGGCAAGACGATGTTTTTGGGCGGCTACCCGCACCTCGAAAAATTCATCCATATTGGTACTGCTGATACAGAGGAATTTCAGACGTTCCAGCAATGGAATACCCAGGTCACAGGCCATCTCAAACACACGCCGGTTGAACTGCAGTATGCTCAAGTCACGGTTCAGATAGAGACCTTTATCTTCAAGCGGCAGGGCTGGTTGTTCAGTCAAAATAACTCCTCGAGCTGTATCCTCTTACAATTCATACTGAATATAGCGACAGAGGAGTATAGTAAGATGAAGCAGGAAAAACAGGCCGTCATTGTTTCACAACACAGCCATGCCAGCCATCAAACATCCACTCTTGTCACAGAAATGTCACTTCCCTGTCACAACAACCACACAATCCCCTCTTATCATGCCGCTCAAAATCGCAAGGAGGATAACCATGTTCAATGAAGACCAGAAGAGACCTAAAGAGGAGTTGGATCTGCCTAAAATGATGAAGGTCATTGCGATGATGAACCCGCACATTGCCCACTCAGAGATCGCCTTTCTCATGGGTATTGATACTGATCTTGGATGTGAAAACCGTGCTGTACTGGGTCACGATTAAACCTGTATCAATCCTTTGTTGACCACCGGGTGAAGCACGACACAATGTCCGTGTGACTCCACATTCAGATGACACTGTATTATCCGTTACCGAACTGACCGCCCGTATCAAACAGATGCTGGAGCAGGGCTTTGCCAGGGTAGAAGTAACTGGCGAGGTATCGAGGCTCACACGCCCCGCTTCCGGGCACCTCTATTTCACCATCAAGGACGCACATGCTGCCATTTCAGCTGTGGTCTGGCGCTCAGCAGCCCTGCGACTGAAACAGATGCCTGAAGAGGGCGGCGAATTTATCTTTACTGGTCACCTCAGCCTCTACGAGCCGCGCGGCACCTACCAGCTTGTAGTAACGCGCGTTGAAGCCGCCGGCGCAGGCCGTCTGGCTGCAGAATTCGAGCGCCGAAAACAGGAGTATGCCAAACGCGGCTGGTTCGACCCCAGCCGCAAGCTGACCCCGCCTCCACTTCCCACCCATATCGGTATTGTCACATCCCCGACCGCAGCCGCATTTGAAGATGTCAAAAAGATACTGGCGACCCGTCCGGCATGGCTGCAGTTGACCCTCTCCCCCTGCCTCGTGCAGGGAAGCAGCGCCCCGGCAACCATTGCAACGGCCATCAGAAAACTCTCCACGATGGCCTCACCTCCAGAGCTGATCCTTCTGGTGCGCGGTGGTGGCAGCATTGAAGACCTGTGGTGTTTCAACGATGAGGCCACAGTCAAAGCCATTGTCGATTGCCACATTCCGATCATCTCCGGGATCGGCCATGAGATTGATACCACGCTGGCCGATTTTGCTGCAGATCATCGCGCCGCCACCCCTTCCAATGCAGCTGAGTTGTGCTGCCCTTCCAGAGAGGAGCTTCGTGAGCGACTACCGCGACTCACTTCCCTAGCCAGTCTGCTTCGTCAGCGCCTGAACAGATTCCATCGCGAGATTGATTCGATGTGTAGAAGAGAGGTCTCTGCATGGCAGCGAAGCCTGGATTCTCGCTACCATATCAGCGAACAGACGCGCTCGCGCCTGAACCATGCCGCGCATGCCAATGTCAGTCGTCTGCGTTCACCACTGCGTTTAATAGAGAAGCGTCTAACCCCCCTGCAACCGGGAGAGCGCCTGCAGCAGCAGCGCTCTGACTGGTCAAACAGAGAGATCGCCCTGAAACAGTCTCTGCGCAACACCCTGCAACAGAAAAAGCAGTCACTCGATCTTCACCTGCGGAATCTGAAAAACCAGCAACGTCAGGTTGAGCTGAAACGTCATCGTTTCGAACTACTTAACAGCAAACTCAATGAGCTTGATCCGACCGGCGTGCTCAAGCGCGGTTACAGCATGAGCTACAGGCAAGATGGAAGGCTGATCACCTCAGCAGCCGATCTTGCGATAGGAGACAGCATGCGGGTCCATTTCCATGATGGAACTGCGCAAACCGAGGTCAAATCTCTAGAGAGGAAAAACCCATGAAATATCTGCTTGGTATCCTGCTCCTGACTGCCTGCTGCGCAGGCACGGCAAATGCAGCAACATGGCAGGCGGTTCAAGGCAATGTGGTCACCGTTGAGGCGACAGTTACGACGGAGCATCTGCGGCTCTGGTGCTTTGGCAAAATGTGGCCGGTCAAAAAACTTGGAAATGGCACCTGGCGGGGCTGGATCGGTGTCGATTTGAAAAAGAAACCGAGCGATTACCCGATTGAGTGGTCGAATGGCAAACAGGTCATGGCCAGAGATTCCCTGTCGGTCACCGAAGGCAAATTCCGTATTTCTCATATTCAGGTCACTAAAAAGATGGCTGAGTTCGACACCGCCACACTGGCCCGCATCCGCAGTGAAGTGAAGGCGCTGAAAGCCACCTATGTGGAAAAAGTTGCAGCAGCACCTGACGTCAGAATGTTTGGCAGGCCAACCGTCGGAATCGAATCAACCCCCTTCGGGGCTCAGCGTTATGTCAATGGCGAGGCGCGTTCGCCCCACTCCGGCATTGATATCGCTGCACCTGCGGGAACGTTGATCGAAACACCGCTGGCGGGAAAGGTTCTGCTGGTGGCGGATATGTACCTTAACGGTAACACTGTAGCCATCGGCCATGGAAATGGTTTAGTCTCTGTTTTTTCACATATGCAGTCTGCAAGTGTGAGAAAGGGTGAGTGGGTAGATACCCATCAGGTGATTGGAAAGGTTGGCTCCACAGGAAGGGCAACCGGCCCGCATCTGCACTGGGGGGTACGGTTTAATACGGCTCGCGTGAATCCAGATAGCCTGCTATAATCAGGTAAGTCGATTCGGGCCCATACAGAGCTTTGCTGGCAGAGGGAGAAAGAATGGAATTAAAAGCACTTATTATTGATGATGAAGATAGTGTTCAGAGTATCCTGACTGCTTTCCTTAACCGGTATGTCAGTGAAAAAGGGAAGCAGAGTAACATCACAAGCATGAGTGATCCGGTACAGAGTCTTTTTGAACTGACCACCCATGGTGACCAGTACCAGCTTGTCCTGCTGGATGTGCGCATTCCAAAACTGAGTGGTGATGAGATATACAGTTCTCTTGAACAGGTAAACCCCGAAATTCTGAACCGCATTCTGTTTGTTACCGGCTACCCTGAAGACCTGCATGACCGTTTCCCCGACAACACGTTCAATATCCTGCAAAAGCCGTTCCGCTATAACAGCTTTTCTGAAAAACTGGATGAAATGTTCGGCTAAAGAAGAGTAACCCCCATGACAGAACAGACAACCTGGCAGGCATCGGCCATTGAACATCGTTCAGCATGGATTTTTGCTCTCTGCTGCCTGCTTCTTATTCTGATAGCCTCTCTTAAGCCCGATCTGTTTGAATTCTCACAGGAAGAGGTGGCTCTGCCTGAGCAGGTTGAGGATACGGCAAGAGATTCAGACGCTCTGGCTGAACGGATTGCACCACCTGTTGAGGAGCCGGCCGAAGCAGTAAAATCGACCCCCGAGATCGAGCAGCCTAAAGCTGTGGTTATCCCAGCAAAACCTGTCACATCGAACAGGGTGATTACAAAGAAACCGGCAGTGAAGGCTGTGAGCAGCAAAACCAGCTCTACCCCAGCCTCTGGTTACTATGTCCAGCTGGGCGCATTCGGCGAAAAACCTCGAGCCCAGGGGCTGGTCGACCAGCTTAAACGTCAGGGCTGGAATGCCGTCATCTCAGCAAAACCAAATGGCCTGCATGCAGTCTGGGCCGGGCCGAAAAAAGATCACGCTGAAGCTGAAAAGCTACAGAAGGCGATTGAAAAGAAAATGAAAACCAAAGGTTTTATCGTTCAGCAGAAAGGCGCATGAACAGGGACAGAAAGGGCATGGTTGCAGCCGGCCATCCGGCTACTGCAGAAGCGGGTGCAGCCATTCTGAAAGAGGGCGGCAACGCCGTTGATGCCGCTATTGCAGCCATCACCACCTCATTTATTGCCGAACCTGTCCTGACTGCACCGGGTGGCGGTGGATTCATGCTGATCGCCGACACTTCAAATCGTTCCATCCTCTACGACGGCTTTGCCCACATGCCTCTGGGGTCGGCACTCACCGGTATCAAGCCTGAACTCAAAGCCGTTCCAATCGATTTCGGCGATACAACTCAAACCTTCCATGTCGGTCAGGGTGCGGTCGGCACACCTTCACTTTTGGCGATGCTGTTTCACGCCCATAAAGAACATGGCAAGTTGCCGCTTGCCGAGGTGCTGGCTCCCGGAGTCGATGCAGCCAGAAGCGGCATTCGCCTTAATCACCTACAGGCTTCATTTGTCAAACTCCTCAAACCCATTCTCACCGACACCCCTGAATGCCGCTCGCTCTATGCCCCTGTGCAACAAGGCACCCAGATCAGCGAACTTTGGCGTGAGGGTGACTCCTTTCGCAATCCCGACCTGGCCAACACTCTGGAGATGCTTACCATAGAAGGCATCAAAGAGATGTACCATGGCGACCTGGCAAAAGAGATCGTCAAGGCATGCACGCCCTACGGACTGCTAGGTATGGAGGATATGCGTGCTGAGCAGGTACATATTCGCAAGCCTCTGGCCATAGAGGTGCTCGGCGGCACCCTGCTGACCAACCCGCCCCCCTCATCAGGCGGCCTTCTGATTGCATTTGCTACGGCGGTGCTCGACCGCCTGATGCAGGAAACATCGGATATGCCGTGGCCGATACTGGTGGCTGAAGGGCTTCGTGCTGCGAGCCTGTTGCGCCGAGAAGGGCTGGATAGTCGCATTCACGATCTCCAGATCAGCGAACAGATACTCGAGCCCAAGCACCTGATAGAGGCTATAGCGAAAATCCACAACCGTTTCCTGACCCTCAATGATGATGAGGAGGTGAGAGAACCGGACAACCGCCACGGCAGTACAACCCACATCAGCGTAGTCGATAGAGACGGCATGGCGGTCTCCATGACCAGCAGCAATGGCGAGGGTTCAGGCATTGTCGTCCCGGGCACCGGCATCCACCTCAACAACATGCTTGGCGAAGAGGATATCAACCCGCTCGGCTTCCATGCCTTGGCCGGTGGTGCCACACTCTCATCGATGATGGCACCCTCAATCTTTCTGGAAAATGGCAAACCTTCGCTCGTCCTTGGTAGCGGTGGCTCCAACCGGCTGCGGGGCGCCATCCTGCAGGCGCTGCTGCGTTACAGGCTACTGGGTCAGGATATCGAGTCGGCCGTTCATGCACCGCGCCTTCACAATGAAGGTTGTGAGCTGGATATCGAGCCTGGATTTCTCGGCGACCATGAGCGGGAGCTACTAATCTCACTCGGCTGGCGGCTGCGCGACTGGCAGAAGCCGAGTGTCTATTTCGGTGGCGTGCATGCCATCATTCGCAATCCGACCGGCAATCTGCACGGCTGTGGCGATCCGCGCCGTGGCGGCGCCATCGCCTTCGCATGAGCAAAGCTTTCATCGCCTTCGGCGGCAACCTCGGTGATGTTAAAGCCGCATTTATTTCCGCCCGCAGTATGATTGAAGCATTGCCTGACACGAAGCTCATCCAATCATCCCTGCTCTATCGAACCCCGCCAGTGGGGCCTACCGGCCAGCCGGACTACCTCAATGCGGTGATCGCCATCGAGATAGGCTTGGCGCCCCTTGAGCTGCTTGATGCACTGCAGGCCATTGAACTGGCGCATGGAAGGAGGCGTAAAGAGCACTGGGGAGCACGCACCCTTGACCTCGACATCATCGCTATAGACACGGAAACCATTGAGATGGAACGGCTAACTGTTCCGCACCCGTTTATGTTCGAGCGCCAGTTCGTGTTACGCCCCCTTTGCGATCTGGCTCCGGAGTGGCAACATCCAGAACTTGGACAGACAGTAGCCGAACGATTGAAGGAAGTGATCGCCGCCGGTGAAGTGCCACTATCCGGGGGGATGCATGGTAACAGTGATGGATGGACGTTTTGGCAAGAGGCCACTGGATCAATGCCATATTGCTATCGAGGGCGCTATCGGCGTTGGCAAGACCACGCTGACCCGGAAGCTTGCTGAAAAACTTGGGACCGCCACCTTTTTCGAGCAGGTTGATGACAATCCCTTTATCGAACTCTTCTACCAGGACCCATCCCGTCATGCACTCTCGGTGCAGCTCTCCTTCCTCTTTTCGCGCCTGAAGCAGTGGCAGTCGCTGCATCAGCAGGATCTGTTTACCCAGGGCATTGTCAGTGACTACCTCTTCGCCAAGGATCATATCTTCGCCACAGTCACCCTCTCCGACGAAGAGCTGGGGCTGTACGAGCAGGTGGCCAAACTTGTAACGGTTGACCTGCACAAACCCGATCTGGTGATCTACCTGCAGTCTGACCCGCGTGTAATTATGGATCGCATTCGCGGCCGCAACCGCCCGATAGAGCGCGGCATTCAATCCGACTACCTGCAGAAGGTCATTGCTGCCTACGATCAGTTCTTTTTCCATTATCAGGAAACCCCGCTACTGGTTGTGCAGACCGACCGCATGAATTTCGCCGAAAACGATGATGCGATTGATGAGCTGATCAAACGAATTGGCAATATGCATTCACAAACTGAATTCTGGGCCAGTTACTCCTGATCCTGACAAAGTGGCGATGACCCCATCCCTCTTTCTCGTTGCACACCGCGGCGATCATGAACATGAAATCGAAAACACACTTGCCGCTTTCGATGCGGCAGCAAAAGCAGGAGCGCTCTATATCGAGTGCGATATCCAGTTCACTAAAGATTTCATGCCGGTCATTGTCCATGACAGCCGTTTAGAAACCGGAAGGGTATCCGAGCTGGCACGGAATGAACTTCCCCCGCACATCCCAACATTCGATGCAGTGCTGAAGTGGCTGGAGCATTCACCGGCGATCACCCTGTTCATCGAGATCAAGTTGCCGGTCCTGCAAAGGCGATCGGCCAGATCCGTCGCCAGAACCCTACACACCATGATTCCGGAACCCCTGCTGAAGCGGATTGTCCCGATCAGCATGTCGGCAAAGCTGGTTGAGGTGTGCAGTCGGGAGTTCAATGGTTCGGCCGGCTGGGTTATGGAGTCGGGTCGGTCCCCCGAGGGCCCCTTCACATACCTCTTTTTTCCATGGCAAAATAGCGACCAGGCAAGGCAGTGGCATCACCGGGGAGTCAAGACCGTGGCTTATACAGTAAACAGTCCGGAACAGGCATCAGCCTTGCACGCAGGCGGCATCGACCTGATCGAAACCAATCACTTCTCTCGCCTTCAAAGGGCACTGCAAAAGAGCGGCTCCACGCCGAAGTGAAATAGCAATAACCTGAGCGGTTTGCGCGAACCCCCGCAAATACCTACCATACGCCGATCCTGAAAGACGGTACCCCCCTCTGAACGAGACGGACCGAAGCAGAAAGGAATGAGATGACAAACAATAAACCTGTCACCGCAGCGACGCTCTTGCGCGCCAAGCAACGTGACGAAAAAACTGTATGGCTGACAGCATCCGATGCTACATCAGCCGCCATCGCCGAGAGGGCCGGATGCGACGTGCTGCTGGTCGGTGATTCGCTCGGCATGGTATCACTGGGTTTCGACTCCACCCTTCCCGTCACACTCGATCAGATGATCCATCACACAGCCGCAGTTGTGCGCGGCCGTAAGCATGCATGGGTGGTCTGTGATCTCCCCTTCGGCAGCTACCAGAAATCCGCTGAACAGGCCTTTGACTCAAGTGTATCTGTACTGCAGCAGAGTGGCTGTGATGCCGTGAAGATCGAGGGTGGCGAGCACATGGCTGCGACCATCCGTTTTCTGGCCGAGCGCGGCATTGCCGTGGTGGCCCATATCGGACTAACGCCCCAGTCGGTAAAAAAATTCGGCTCCTACGGCAAACGTGGCAAAAGCGAAGGCGAACAGGTTCAACTGCTTGCCGATGCAAAAGCGGTGACAGATGCAGGTGCGGTAGCACTGGTGCTGGAAAACATCCCGGCTGAGCTTGCAACAGCCATCACATCACAGGTGGATATCCCGACCGTTGGTATCGGTGCAGGCAGCGACTGCGACGCCCAGGTACTGGTCTTCAATGATCTTGTCGGCATCTCCGAATCCAATCCGCCGTTTGCTCCTGCCTATGCCAATGTGCGCGAGGTCATGAGTGAAGCTATCTCCCGCTGGGCCTCTGACGTTAAATCAGGCTCTTTCCCGAAATGAGGGTAGCTCACACCACAGCTGAAATCCGTCGCCAGCTTAAACCGCTGCGAGGTCGCAAGACGATCGCCTTTGTTCCCACTATGGGGTGCCTGCACGAAGGCCACCTGAGCCTGATCCGCAAGGCAAAAAACCTTGCCGATATCGTCGTTGTCAGCATTTATGTTAATCCGCTGCAGTTCGGTCCCAATGAGGACCTGGATAGCTACCCACGCACCTTTGATGAGGATGCAAGGCTATGTGCCGCCGAGGGTGTTGACCTCATCTTCCATCCGACGTCGCTCTACCCCAAGAGCGGACCAAAAATCACGCTGAAAGCGACCAAACTTTCCGACTGCCTCTGTGGTGCGTCACGACCAGGCCATTTCGATGGCGTGGTTACTGTAGTGAATATCCTTTTCAATATCGTGCAGCCCGACATCGCCATCTTCGGTGAAAAGGACTGGCAGCAGCTGGCAATTATCGGCCGCATGATCAGCGACCTGCAGATGCCAATTGAGGTTGTCGGCTGCCCCACCCTTCGCGAAACCGACGGGCTGGCGATGAGCAGTCGCAACCGCCACCTCTCGGATGAAGAACGCACCGCGGCCATTTGCCTGTCGCAATCGCTTATTGCCATGCAGAAGCTGGCCCTCAACGGCGAATCCGATGTGGATTCACTCAAGCGTGCAGCAATGACCATCCTCACCGATGCGGGCATTTCGCCCCTCTATCTGGATGTGCGTTCTGCACGCTCACTTAAAGCCAAACGTAAACTCAATACCAGCCAGCCAGCCCGGGTATTTATCGCGGCAAAGCTTGGTGACACACGTCTGATCGATAATATGCCGCTGCAGCTAGCGCAGCAGCCCTGAACGGAGGAGTTCTGATGAAACTCACCATGCTTAAATCCAAAGTCCATCGTGCCACGGTTACACACGCCGAGCTCGACTATGAAGGCTCCTGCGCCATCGACCAGAACCTTCTGGATGCAGCCAATATTCTTCCGTTCGAACAGCTGCACATTTATAACGTTGCCAATGGTGAACGGTTTACCACCTATGCCATCACAGCCCCACGTGGCTCCGGCACCATTGGTGTCAACGGCGCTGCAGCCCATAAGGCGAATCCGGGCGACCTGCTGATCATCTGCACCTATGCCGAACTGGATGCTAAAGAGGCAGAGCACTTCAACCCGGCGTTGGTTTATGTGGATAGTGATAATGCCATCACCCACACCAGCCATGGCCACCTCGCAGCAGCCTGAGAACAGATCCTAAGTGCTCTATGCCATCTCCAATGTTCAGGTCGGGCTTGATGAAAGCGAAAGCGAAGTAATCCACCGACTGGCAAGCCAGTTGAATCTGACTGTTTATGACATCCAGACATCGACCTGCTCCCGCCGCGCCATTGATGCCCGTAAGAAGAGCAATATCCATTTCGTCTGCACCTATGAAGTCGAGCTGAAGCTACCGCTTGATGTAGTGCCGAATAACTGTCGTCTAATGGAACGCTCGAGCCTCTTCCCTGAACCTCCTGAGGTTTTTTCCAGAAAGGCTTCAGTCGAGAGCCATGCCGTGGTGATCGGCGCCGGTCCTGCCGGCCTTTTTGCAGCCTTAGCACTAGCCGAGTCAGGCATTCGCGTTACGCTGCTGGAGCGCGGTAGGCCTGTAGAGACGCGCATGCGCGATATCGGTCGTCTGCGTTCACGCGGTGAACTGGATCCTGAAAGTAACATCTGTTTTGGCGAAGGTGGTGCCGGCACCTATACCGACGGAAAACTCTACACACGCATCAAACACCCCTTCCTGCGCTGGGTACTGCACTCCTTTGTTCGTTTTGGTGCCAGAGAAGACATTCTCGTTGACGCACATCCACACCTGGGTACGGATAAACTGGTACGCATTGTACGCAATATGCGTGAAGCACTGATCAAACTAGGTGTTGATTATCGATTTGAAACGCGTGTTGATGACCTACTAATCGAAGATGGAAAAGTAACGGGTGTGCGCATCAACAGCGGTGAAGAGATCACTGCCAGGCACGTGGTTCTCGCCACCGGCCACTCAGCCCGCGATACCTTCGAACGGCTGCAACAGCTCGGTATCCGAATGGAAGCCAAGGCCTTTGCCGTGGGTGTACGTGCCGAGCATCCGCAAGCTTTGATCGATTCCATCCAGTTCGGCAATGCTGCGGGCCATGAAAAGTTATCCGCTGCAGAGTATTCGCTCACTCATCAGGTGGCCGACCAGTATCTTGGCAAACGCGGGGTTTACAGCTTCTGCATGTGTCCGGGAGGCCTAATTGTGCCCTCGCCCACTGAAGAGGGTGCCATGGCGGTCAACGGCATGAGTAATGCCAAACGGGCCGGCCAGTGGGCCAACTCCGGCATTGTTGTTCAGGTCACACCTGAGGATATCTCCCGTCACGGCATCAAAGAGAGTCCACTGATGGGTATCGCCTTCCAGCGCGAACTTGAGGCTGCCACATTCAAGGCAGCAGGCGAGAAGTACGCCGCCCCTGCCATGCGACTTACCGATTTTGTAAACAGGAAGGCAACAGGCACCCTTGCCGCCACCCGCTTTAAACCTGAAGCCATCCCCACCGATCTGTGGGAACTTCTACCGCACTGGGTCGCCAAGCCACTGGCTGAAGGACTACAGGGTTTCGATCGCAAGATGCGCGGTTATGTGACAGAAGAGGCCAACCTTCTGGCTAGCGAGACCCGCACCAGCTCACCTATCCGCATTGAGCGCAATGATGAGATGCAGTCGGTTAATGTCTCAGGTCTCTATCCTGTCGGCGAAGGCGCAGGGTATGCCGGTGGCATCGTCTCGGCGGCAGTAGACGGCCTTAAAGCAGCGGCTGCGATTATTGAGCGGAGTCACAGTTGAAAAAATCTATAGTGGCAGGATATGGCGAATGAGAAGTACCATGAGGTCATTCAAGCGCACATTCATACTTTTGCTCTTTGTGGCACTGGGCAGCTGCAGCGTCGCTCACTCCAGCTCCACTAGCGGTCACAAACTTACCGTCACCGCCAGTGCCTACAACTCGGTCAGGTCACAGACCCAGGGTAACCCCTCCATCGGCGCATGGGGCGATCGTCTTAAACCCGGCATGAAGGTGATCGCCGTATCCCGCGATTTGCTCAAGATGGGTTTGAAACATAATACGAAGGTGAAAATCGAGGGGCTTCCCGGCTACTATCTGGTCAAAGACAAGATGAACAAACGCTGGAGCCGCAAGATCGATATCTACATGGGTACCGACATCAAAGCCGCCCGCAAATGGGGTAAACGCAAAGTCACCATCAGCTGGTAACCCTTATCCGGCACAGGCAGCAAGACACATTATTACATTATCAATCATTAATAAGTTTTCATTGTCAATTAACTAACCTCTAACCGAAGGGGGCTATTGTTTGAGCTGTCCGGAGCGGACACCCTCCCCCTCCCTCCCTTAGTTCCTCCGGACACAGTTCAACAAAAGGGCCCCTTCCGGGGCCCTTTTTCTTTTCCATCCAAATTGAAGACCTATCTTAGTCAGTTATTCTGCTTTTTTTCGCGCTCCCCCGGTCCGGACAAATCATCAGGACAGATAATTTGCAGTGTTACGTCCGAAGGGTGAAGACCATGAATGGGCTGAATAATAAAACAGGGCATCACTGGAATGGGTGATTCATATCAACTTCCAACTGACTCAAACCAGTCAGATGCAGCCATCTGTTCAAATTAACGATTATTGTTGCTACAATAGTAATGCTAAGGAGCTATTGTTTAGTTAGAAGCCGATTGGAGAAAGACATGGAACAATGCTATGAGTACTTAGGTTGTCACAATGTAGATTGCCCAATGCATAGACTGAAAGCGCCCATTCGCTGCTGGGAAGTAGAAGACACATTATGCAACAACCATGGTATTGAGCTTGAAAGGGATCGTCGCCCAGACGCAAAGAAAGAAGATGTGTGTGCGCTTGGCTGCATCTACTACCATGAAGCAAAGGGTAGGGTATAAACTCCCAATTCAGTAGCCTTTAAATTTAATTATGGCCGCAAGCAGTCATTCAACTCAGTTAGTTCGAGTGACTCAAGGCTCCCCAGTCCAGACAAATCTGGGCACCACTGGATTGACACTATCGCTCTTGCATTCTGACCGTCTTAGAACGGCCAAAATCGGTCATTCAAATAGGCCAGCTCCAGCTTTGTTGATTAGTAGTTTCTTATGATTAAGCCATACAGATTTGGTTCCTACCTTTCTCTTTTGCACGATAGAGAGCTTGATCTGCTTTGGAGATGAGGTCATCAGGAGACTGGCTGGCATTTGGGATAATAGACGCAACACCTACACTAATTGTAACGTGATCAGCTGCATCTGATTCTGGATGAGGAATCCTCTGTTTTTTTAGTGTACGCTGAAGAACATCAACCCTGTTTTTTGCCCCCTCTTCATCTGTAAACGGAAATATATATGCAAACTCTTCTCCACCATATCGTGAAACACTATCAATTGGACGCTGTAAAATACTGCTCATGATTTCTGCCACTTGTCTTAGGCAGTTATCCCCAGCCTGATGACCAAGCGCATCGTTATATTTTTTGAAATAATCAATATCACATAGCACTAAGGAAATTGGTGTCTTAGCTCTCAAAGCATGAGCCCATTCATTTGACAAAGTCTCATCAAAGAAGCGACGGTTTGGAATTCCGGTTAACTTATCGTAAGTGGCCATTCTTTCTAAGTTCTTACTAAGAAGCCGCTCTTTTTTATGATGTATGATGGTATACCTAATTACGAATGCATATAATAAAATAGAGATGAGTAAAATTGCATAATCGGTTGTTTTTTTAGATGCTCGCTCAGATGCAAGATAGAGCAATAATGAGTTTTCAACTTCATCGGCACTCTTAAAAATACTTTCAAATGTTTGATCAAAGCTATGATCAAGTGGACTGCCAGCCATAGCTCCATTAGTTACTGAGAGGCGCTGTTTTATTTTCTTTTGAATGCTGGCAATTCCATCTAGGACTTTAAAAACTTTCTTTCGCAAGACTTCCTGATTAAGAGCTAAATAAGTGCCTTCTGAATTTTGGCCACCAAAAAGCATCGCTTCCGCATACCACTTCGAATTATCAATATGAGCATATACTTGATCTAGAGTTGCTGTTTTATCACCCGCCAGATGCTCTTCAAAGTTCAAATGAGCCAAGGTCAATTCTAATTTTACTTCCATCGCGGCATCAATTAAAGGTGCATCAATTTCTGTTAACACGTGAGAAGATTTTATCGAATACGCAAAAAGAGAAATTATTATCAAGGCAGATACAACTAACACTGAAATAAATATATGGTAGCCAACTCTCTCAATCATATTCGACACCTCAATTAAGCACCAGATCTTGTATATACAAAAGACAATATACACATATTGTCTCTTAGCAATGCGAGGACAAAGTTACTGTTTCCCGATGTCATTAACACTATTTTAAAGAGGACTGCCCCTCGTGCTGTTGAATGGCTTATTATGGCCGGAAGCTGCCACTCATACATATCTTTTCGAGTCCCTACTGCATCCCCAGTCCGGACAAATCTGGGCACCACTGGATTGACACTGTCGCTCTTGCATTCTGACCGTCTTAGAACGGCCAAAATCGGACATTCGCTTTTTTTGAAAGAAGGCTCATAATAGGAATGTCTTAGCGGGAGTATTGGAGGTCGTTGGATATGAGCACCATTGACATTTTCCCCGGCCTAATTGCCACTGCGAACATTGAAACGGGATATTTCATAGAATGTAATGAAGCTGTGACAGATATTCTAGGTTATTCAGTTGAGGAATTCACTTCAAAACCATTGGTAGAATTTATCCACCCAGATGACAGACAAAGAACAATCGATGAAATAAATCGGCAGTTACAGAGCGGTTTGACAATATGCTTTCAAATCCGCTATCAGTGCAAGGATAACTCTTACAAATGGCTATCATGGCAAGGCACAGCTGCTGATGAAGACGGGAAGGTTTATGCTGTTGCCACTGATATTACTGAATTTAAACAGGCCGAAGCTGATCTGGAAGTCAGTGAAAAGAAATTCCGCTCCACTGTAGAAGGGATCAGCGATGGGTTCTTTATCTTGAAAGATGAAGATCTAATTCTCACTTACTTCAACTCTTCTGCAGAAGAAATATTGGGCCGTGAAGCAAAAGACGTTTTGGGAAAACCTATCTTTGATGCATTCCCTGAGGCAAAGGGCTCTATATTTGAAAAACAATATCGAAGGGCTTTCGATACAAAAGTTGCCACTTCTTTTGAAACTTATTTTGGCATAGCGCCATATGCGAACTGGTTTGATGTTCGTGTTCACCCTGTGGATGATGGTATCTCTGTTTTCTTCCAGAGAACCACCGAACGCAAGCAGGCTGAAGAAAAAACGCGCAAATTGTCTCAAGCAGTAGAACAGGCTGGCGAATCTGTGATTATTACAGATGCGGAAGGCTCAATTGAATACGTAAATCCTTCTTTTACTAGGATGACGGGGTATTCAGCTGAGGAAGTGTTGGGAGAAAACCCAAGAATCCTTAAGAGTGGCAATCAATCGGATGAGTATTACAAAGAACTATGGAATACCATTACAGATGGGCGAGTTTTTAATAGCTCGATTATCGATCGTCGCAAAGATGGCAGCCAGTACCCTGCAACTATGTCTATTGCTCCAATCCTGAATGATGAAGGGTCAATTAGTCATTATGTGGCTCTCCAGCAGGATATGACAGATCATGACATGCTTGAGGAACAATTCCGGCAGTCTCAGAAAATGGAAGCACTTGGCACGCTGGTTGGTGGTATTGCACACGATTTCAACAACATGCTGGCAGGGATTACGGGCAATTTATATCTGGCCAAACAGTCCTCAGAGGGAAACCCCAAGGCAATAGAAAAACTGAGAAATATAGAAGGCTTTTCTTATCGTGCCGCTGATATGATTCAGCAGCTACTTACCTTTGCCCGTAAAGATCGGGTTAGCATGAAGCCATTTCCATTCACTCCATTCATTAAGGAAACAATCAAATTATTGCATTCATCTATTCCTGAAAATATTACTTTAGGAGAGGATGTTTGTGCTGATGAATTGATTGTTAAAGGTGATGCTACTCAAATTCATCAGGTATTGTTGAATCTGGTTAACAACGCATGTGATGCACTCGAATGGAGTACAGAACCACGCATTACCATCAGGCTTGAAGCACTTCAGGTTGATGAGACATTCATTGAAAAGCATATGGGTTTTGCAACAGGGGTTTATGCTCATTTGAGCGTGCAAGATAATGGTTGTGGTGTTCCAGAAAACAGAACTAGTCACCTTTTTGAACCTTTTTTCACCACCAAAGAAGTTGGCAAGGGAACAGGACTTGGTTTAGCCATGGTGTTTGGCTCAGTAAAAAGTCACCACGGGTTTGTCGAAGTGGAGAGTGTTGAAGGTGAGGGTGCCACTTTCCATATCTACCTGCCGCTGGTCGATTCTGAAAAGATTGCTGATTCATCGAAACAGGATGGAGAAGTCACTGAAAAGGGTCAGGGTGAGACTATTCTGTTTGTTGATGATCAGGAAGGCATTATTGATACAGGCAAAGAAGTGCTGGAATCAATGGGTTATCAGGTGATGACTGCTTCAAATGGCCAGCAGGCTGTTGATCTGTTCAAAGAGCACCCTGAAGCGATTGATTTATTATTATGGATGTCGTCATGCCCGTGATGTCTGGTGATAAAGCTGCTCAGCATATTCGCCAGATTGATCCGAGCATAAAAATAATTTTTTCCACTGGTTATGATAAATGCCCTCAGATTGAGATGAGTAATGAGATTATTGTTAACAAACCATTTTCTATAGAAAAGTGAGCCAATTGATTCGCCAAACAATTGATACTTAAATGTTAAATCAGTAACTGCGCGATTGATTTCAAGGTAATTAGAATTTTGTGAGTGTCTTCTTTTGGCCGACTATTGCCGGTCGCCGGCTCTCTATCCCCCGTTTCAGTAACACGGGGGGCTATAAATACATCCATACCCATTCCCGCACCCTTCAGTATAGGTCAATCTTTCCTATTCACAAATCCATCAAGAATGATTCTGTTGACATTCGCGCAAAACTTAGACTAAGTTTCGGTTAAAGTTCATGCGACACTTGGAGGCGAAATGAAGGCCAGTGATTTAATCAGCATTTGGGAAGCACCAGATAATAGTAGGCTTACACCTAAACAATTCTCACTACGTTTGCCTGTTCATGTTGCTGCCAGAGTCTCTGCTCTGTGCGATATGTACCCAAACAAGACCAGAACAGAGATCATTGGTGACTTGTTGTCTAGCGCACTGGATCAGCTCCAAACCTCTTTTCCCGAAGTGAAAGGAAAGCAAACAGATCATATTTCGGAACAAGGTGTTGAGATTGATATTTTCGAAGACCTTGGGCCAACCAACCGTTTCTATAGCCTAGCTAACAAACACTATATTGACTTGGAACAAGAACTGGGCAACGAAAATCCAGCACCATTGTTTTCAGACAAAGTAGTGATAATAGAAGAAAAGTAAGCATATGAGTTCCTCCTTCCTTCTCCACGGCCATGATACAATCCAGTGTGCCTATTTTCTCAGGCCGGACATGGACGCTGGAATTGATTTTGAATGGCTAGCAACTGAGAAGGAAAAACTAAGGCAGAGTAAAACCAGAGACCCAAAGCATATCAACCTGGGCGGAACTTCTTTTCTGTTTTACCCTTATGGAAGCTCATCCGGATTCCCTTTCGTAATGTCGAACCAAGATTTCAAAATTGAATTTGGGGAGTTCAATGATCCGCCTTTCTTCGTGACGTTCCTTAGTGAAGCTCTATGGCGAGAGTCTGCGGAAGTTCTTCATTCAAAGTTTCTGGATTGGGCTAACGGCTTGGGCTTTATGGGGTACAAGCCAGAGTCCCTATCTCGGGTAGACTTCAGCTTTGACTATCAAATCCCAGAAGTGGATTTTGATGAGGACTCATTCGCAAGTCGCTCTGCTAAGGACAGTAAACATAGGGATAACGGTAAAGATCAAACTTTCACCTTTGGCAAAGGTGACATTGTCCTACGCGTATATGACAAGATCGCGGAAATTAACCAGCAGAGCCAAAAGACTTGGTTCTTCGGCCTCTGGGGATGTGATGAAAATGTTTGGCGTGTTGAATGGCAGGTCAGAAAAGATGCACTTAGAGATCACGGCATCAGAACATTCAGCCAACTTAAAGAAGGGCAAGGGTCACTACTCAGCTATCTAGCAGAAAAGCATGACACTTTACGCATTCCAACTACTGACAAGAACCGCTCTCGGTGGCCTCTGCACCCAGTCTGGATAGACCTTCAGAAACGCATTGAAGAACAAAACCTTGGGGAGATTGAAAAGGAGTTGGATTCAGCTTCGACATTAGAAGAAAGAAGGTACCGGATTGCTATCAGCGTTTATGGATACCTGAAGCGCTTTGCGGCGATTCAATGCCTTTTAGAAAATGAACCAATGTTCTCAAAAGATGAAACCTTTGCTGACCTCAAGAGTTGGATTTCAAAGGTAGACGATCCTCTAACATGGGAAAGTGAAGTAGAAAAACGAGCAACAGAAATGAGGCTTGGGAAGTGGTAATCCTCTCCCAAGTTATGGCGCTGGTGAACAAGCCAATGACGCAAGTGCTACTTGTGGCTGAGTCATCATTGTCTGAATCACAGTTCAGAGCCTTCCGGAAGTTGGCTTTGGATGCATTTGGAAAAAACGGACTGGAGAAAGAGCTGAAAGAATTGTTCGATCAGCAGGAAAGGTAAGGGTCGGGCAGGAATACACTATGCACAGGTGTTTTATGCTTGAACAAGGAACAAGACTATAATGTATCAATCAGCTTTAACGATGAGCTGCTGGAAGATATTTGCGAAGAGGAGCTAGGCATCCTTCATGCAATGCTTCCTGATCTCATCAGGGACACGCTGATCCAGATTGAACTAGAAAAGGAGTAAGCCATGGCTGTAGCTCTCTATGCACGAGTATCAACTGCAAGACAGGCTGAGAAGGACTTATCTATTCCAGACCAGCTCAAACAGATGCGAGCTTGGTGTAAATCGCAGGGCTATACGGTTGCCATGGAGTACGTCGAAGCAGGAGCGTCTGCCACTGACGACAAGCGGCCAGAGTTTCAGCGCATGATTGGAGATGCCACACACTCTCCGACCCCATTTGAGGGCATCATCGTTCACAGCCTCTCCCGCTTCTTTCGTGATTCTCTGGAGTTCGGCCTTTACGAACGCAAGCTGAACAAGGCTGGCGTAAAGCTCGTATCAATCACGCAGCAGACTAGCGACGACCCATCGGGCGAAATGGCACGCAAGATTTTCAACGTGTTCGATGAGTATCAGAGCAAAGAGAATGGAAAGCACACCCAGCGAGCCATGAAGGAGAATGCTCGGCAAGGATTCTGGAACGGTTCAACGCCTCCCTTTGGCTACCGGACTGAGGAAGTGCCTCTCCAAGGTCGCAGGGGTAATAAGAAACGTCTACGTCTTGATCCTGCGGAATCAAACATCGTTAAAAAGATATTCAACCTGTACCTCAACGGCCACCGCGGAACAGCGCTGGGGCTTCGCTCTATCGCTACCCATCTGAATGAACGTGGACTTCTCAAGCGAGGCAAGTCATGGGGGAAAACTGAAGTCTGTAACGTGCTCTCCAATCCAATTTATAAGGGAGAGTATTACTTCAATAAACGCGACTCCAAATCCAAGAAACTCAAGCCTGAGATTGAGTGGATTAAGCTGGAAGTGGATAAGGTTGTCTCGGCGAAGCTCTTCGATCGGGCGAGAGCACGCTCCGCGGCGCGCGCACCGGCGAAAGTGCCGCCGAGACTGGTCAACACTCCCACTTTGTTAACTGGATTTCTTAAGTGCGGCTGTTGTGGTGGAAGCATGACGTTGGCAACAGGCAAAGGCGGCAAGTATAAATACTACAAGTGCACCACACGCATCAACAAAGGAACTAAAGCCTGCAACGGTCAGAGCGTTCCCATGGAGAATCTGGATGCACTGATTCTTGAGAGAATGGCTGACAAAATCCTGATCCCTTCTCGCATAGAGATGCTGCTCAAAGAAATGAGGCAAAAACAAACGGCATCCAGAACAACAGAGAAGGAAGAAATCGGGAAGCTTACTGCTGAACTCAAAGACTTGGAGAAGAAGCGCAATCGACTGTTTGCAGCCGTTGAAGAAGGAATCCTTCCGCTGGATGGTTCACTAAAGAGACGAGCACATAAGCAGCAAGTTCGCCATCAAGAGATTCTCACCGAGATTGCAGGATATCGGCGTTCACAATACATGCCTCTCAAAGCAATTCATTCAAAGCACATCGAAAACTTTAGTGTTGCCATGAGGCAGAGGCTTCTGAACAGGGAAAGCTGCCTCGGAAAGGAATATCTGAAACTGCTGGTGGATAATATCATTGTGGACGGAAAGGTCGCCACAATCTCAGGAAGTTACTCAGCCTTAGCCAATGCATTAACCCAAACGACAGGTGGAGTGCCCAGTTTTGTCCCGAACTGGCTCCCCAAGCAGGACTCGAACAAAAGGACTGGGGAGTGATCATCACTTGCCGGGGAGATCGAACGCTGTAACGGTTCGGTGATGATCGACAGAGGTTTCCCCTACTCCGCGAACAGGGATGCAAAGATTCTGATTCTTGGCTCCATGCCGAGCCGGAAGTCGATTGCGGCGGACCAATATTATGCGCATCCACAGAACGGCTTCTGGCCAATTATGGGAGAGCTATTCGGATTTACTGCGAGTCTGGAGTACGAAGAGCGGCTGGCACAACTACGCAAGAACGGCGTGGGGCTCTGGGATGTGGCCCACCAGTGCGTTCGGCCGGGAAGTCTGGATTCCGCAATCGAGATCGAATCGTGGTTGCAACGATTTCGAGTCTTTCTTTAAAACGCATTCGCATATCCGAGTTGTTTTCTTTAACGGGCGAAAGGCCGAAGAACTCTATCAAAGGCTGGTATTTGCAAACCTTTCACCGGAGTTTCAGAAAATAGAAAGGCACCTTCTCCCCTCCTCCAGCCCTGCCAATGCCGGGATGAAACGGTCGCAAAAACTGGAAGTGTGGAAAATTGTACCCCAGACCCTTGAAATCGACTAAGGGCGACCCCATTAAAGCAATTCAACAATTTATGAATCACCCCATTTGAATAAATTTGAGGAGAAAACATGACTGCAACAAAAGAGACACGCGCCTTTCAGACTGAGGTAAAACAGCTGCTGGATCTGATGATTCACTCGCTCTACTCCAACAAAGAGATTTTCCTGCGTGAGCTGATCTCCAATGCATCGGATGCAGCCGACAAGCTGCGTTTGAGGCAACCACCGATGATGCCCTGTTTGAGGGCGATTCCGACCTGCATGTTTTTATCGATCTGGATAAAGAGAACCGCACCATCACCATCCGCGATAACGGTATAGGCATGAGCCGTGATGAAGTGATCTCCAATATCGGCACCATCGCCCGCTCCGGAACCAAGGAATTCTTCGGCCAGCTCTCCGGTGATCAGGAAAAGGATGCACACCTGATCGGTCAGTTCGGTGTTGGCTTCTACTCCTCCTTCCTTATTGCAGACAAGGTGACATTGACTACCCGCCGTGCAGGCCTTGAACATGAGCATGGCGTACGCTGGGAATCTGCTGGTGACGGTGAATATGAGCTGGAAACAGTTCATAAAGAGAGTCGCGGCACCGAGATCATCCTGCACCTGCGTGAAGAGGCTGATGAGTACCTTGATGACTGGCGCCTGAAAACCATTATCCACAAATATGCCGATCATATCCCTTTCCCTATCCGTATGATGGGTGCACCTGTCGGCGGCGAAGATGGCGAAGAGATCAAACCTGCTGAAACCGTGACCGTGAATCAGGCATCGGCCCTCTGGACACGTCCTAAATCAGAGATTTCTGAAGAGGAGTATGGCAACTTCTATCAGCATATCGGGCACGACTTCGATGACCCGCTGGCGCGCCTGCACCAGCGCCTTGAAGGTAAGTACGAATATACCCTGCTGCTTTATCTTCCTAAGCGCGCTCCATTCGACCTCTGGCAGGCTGAAGCCAAACATGGCGTAAAGCTTTATGTGCGCCGCGTATTCATCATGGAAGCCAATGAAGAGCTGCTGCCACGTTACCTGCGTTTTGTACGCGGCGTAATGGACACCAATGATCTGCCGCTGAATGTATCGCGTGAGATTCTGCAGAAGAGCCCTGCGATGGATGCGATGAAGAAGGGGGCAACCAAGCGCGTGCTTGGGCTGCTTGAAGAGCTGGCAAAGGATAAGCCGGAAGATTACGCCACCTTCTGGAGCGAGTTCGGAAGCTGCCTAAAAGAGGGTGTGATCGAAGATTCCAGCAATAGTGACAAGATTGCTCCCTTGCTGCGCTTCGCCAGCACCGAGTCTGATGAGCAGAACGTCTCACTGGCAGACTATGTTGGCCGCATGAAGGAAGGGCAGGATACCATCTATTTCATCACAGCCGAGTCACTGGCAGCTGCCAAACACAGCCCTCACCTGGAGATATTCCGCAAGAAAGGAGTCGAGGTTGTACTGCTGCACGATCGTATTGATGAGTGGCTGACCTCCCACCTGACCGAGTTCGACGGCAAGAAGCTGAAATCCATTGCCAAGGGTGAGCTTGATCTCTCGGCTATCGGTGATAATGCCGAGGAAGAGAAAAAAGAGCATGAAGAGAAGGCTAAAGCTGCTGGACCTGCCGTGGAAAAGATCAAAGAGGCGCTCGGAGAGAAGGTGAAAGATGTTCGCATTTCTGATCGTCTGACCGAATCTCCGGCATGCCTGATTTCCGACACCTTCGACATGAGCAATAACCTGGAGCGTATTCTCAAACAGGCGGGTCAGGATGTTCCGGACATGAAACCGATCCTTGAGATCAACCCGGACCATGAACTGATTCAGCGTCTGATTAAGATGCGTTCCAAAGAGAAAATCGAGGACTTCGCCAGCATTTTGTTTGATCAGGCCGTGCTGGCAGAAGGCGCTCTGCCGGAAGATCCGGCCGGATTTGTTCGCAAGATTAACGCACTGCTGGTGAAGTAAACTAACGGGGCGGCCTTACCTCCCCCTCCCCTCAATATCTGACCCGACCTGTTCGGAAAACTCAGATATGGGTGAGGTCGCCCTGCTTTGTTTTGTTTGAGTTTCTACGCCAGTAGCCAATAACCAATAGCGTCTGAAACATGAAGCCTCAGAGAAGCGACTTTCGCTTCTTGTTACGAGATGGAAGCTTTTCCACTGCTGTTGTAAAAGAGCTGCTCGTCAGTCAATCGAAGGCGACGGCTGATCTCACGGCCAATATTCATCTGGATAATCGTGAACTGCTCCAGATTCTTCCGATAGAGCTCGAACAGGCTCGCCTGACCAACCTCGATGGCGTGACAGCAGCTGGTCGCCATGATCGATGAGCTGCGCGGATAGAGATCGAGCAGCGCCATCTCCCCGAAACAGTCACCCTCACCAAGCTCCCTGACCAGATGTGTTTTACCATCGCGCACCTTGAGCACGGAAACGGCGCCACTCTCAAGCACAAACATTGATGTCGCAGAATCACCCTCGTGAAAGAAAAACTCACCTTTATTCAGCGTCATCTCGGTTGCCCGTTCAATCAGGAACATGACTGTTTCACAGCTGACACCACCGAACACCGGCATCGACTGCAGCAACTTACAGCGGGAGGAGTCCATGCAGCAGCTACTGATAACTCAGAGGTCGAGGCTTAAACTTGCCGGATATTCCAACGCCTCTTTCACAGTAACCAGAAAGCGAACCGCCTCAGAACCATCGATCAGGCGATGATCGTAGGAGAGCGCCAGATACATCATCGGCCTGATAACAATGGTATCGTTCTCAACCACGGCCCGTTTCTGGATATTGTGCATACCAAGAATGCCACTCTGCGGAGGATTAAGAATCGGGGTTGAAAGCATGGAGCCAAAAATGCCTCCATTGGTGATCGAAAAGGTGCCGCCCTTCAAGTCATCCGGACTTAAGCCACCGCTGCGTGCCTTGTCTGCAAGATCAACGATCCCCTTCTCTATCTCGGCCAGGCTTAACAGATGCGCATCGCGCAGCACCGGTACGACTAACCCCCTCTCACTACTCACGGCTATGCCGATATCCACATAATCGTGATAGACGATATCGTCACCCTCGATATAGGCATTAAGCGCCGGATATTTCGAGATCGCATGACTGACCGCCTGCACAAAGAAGGACATAAAACCAAGCTTTACTCCATGTTTTTTCTTAAATGGCTCTCCGTAATGGCTGCGCAGATCCATCACTGCCTGCAGGTTCACCTCATTAAAGGTGGTCAACATTGCCGCCGTGTTCTGCGCGCTCTTTAACCGTTCAGCGATGCGAAGGCGAAGCCTGCTCATCGGCACCCGCTCCTGCTTTCGTCCCGCAGAGGTGGCGGCAGCTTTTACAGAAGCCTCGGCAACCTGCTTCACAGGTTTGGGCTCCACTGGCGCAGTTATAACCGCCTCAACCGGGACCGCTTCGGCCACCTTCTTCACAGGTTCTTCGGCTGTGGTGGCATCAATGGCGGTGGAAGCCCCTGCAGCTGGCTGCACACTATCATCGATATAAGCGATCACCTCGCCAGGCTCGACAATATCCTCAACCTTTTTCAGCACCCGTGTCAGCACACCGCTATCAAGGGCTGTGATCTCCATGGTGATCTTGTCACTTTCGATCTCTGCCAGCACATCATCAACAGCAACGGCTTCACCCTCCTGCTTCAGCCAGGTAATCAGTGTCGCTTCGGTCTCGGACTCTCCGAGGCTAGGTACCTTGATCTCAATTTCCATCGTTTACTCCCGTCATACCAGCAGACCCTCTGTTCCTTCAGCGAAGGCGGCATTCAGTAGCGCCTCTAGCTCTTGTTTATGCCGCTTCAGCGACCCGACAGCCGGTGCTGCCGATTCAGGGCGACTGACACCGAAAATCTTCTGGTCAGGAGAGAGTATCTGGCGAATCGGACTATTCAGGAACGGCCATGCACCCTGATTCGCGGGCTCTTCCTGAACCCAGAAAATCTCATGTGTTGAAGCGTAAGGCTCAAGTTCAGTTTTAAGCTCTGCGGCAGGGAATGGATAGAGCCGTTCGATCCGCAACAGTACAATATCCTGAATCTCCCGCTTCTGCCGTTCAGCAAGAAGGTCGTAATAGACCTTGCCTGAGCAGAGAATAACACGCCGCATCAGGGCAGGCTGCAGATGCCTCTCACCCATCACCGGCAGGAACCTGCCATGTGTGAAATGCTCCAGCTTTGAGAAGGAGAGCTTCTGGCGCAACATGCTCTTGGGCCCCATCATAATCAGCGGCTTACGCACTTTGCTCATCAACTGGCGCCTGAACAGGTGGAACAACTGTGCTGGCGTAGTCGGATAGACCACCAGCATATTATCCTCAGCACAGAGCTGCAGGAAGCGCTCCAGCCGTGCGGATGAGTGCTCCGCACCCTGTCCTTCATAACCATGCGGCAACCAGAGCACCAGTCCGGACATGCGATTCCACTTTGTCTCGCCTGCAGCGACAAACTGATCCACCACCACCTGAGCCATATTAGTAAAATCGCCGTACTGCGCCTCCCAGATGACAAGCGCTCTCGGCTCGGCCACCGAATAGCCATATTCGTAGCCCATCACCGCCATCTCGGAAAGCATGCTATCGACAACAATAAAGTGGGAGAGAGGCCCGTTCTCTACCTGCCGTAGCGGAATCATGTTTTTACCTGTAACCTGATCATAAACCACGGCGTGGCGATGGAAGAATGTACTGCGCCCGGAATCCTCTCCGGTCAGGCGCACCCACCCCCCTTCACTTACCAGCGAGGCATAAGCCATCACTTCACCACAGCCCCAATCCACGGGCAGCTTGCCATCCATCATCTGGATACGGTTTTCATAGATCTTCTCTACCTTGGGATGCATTGAGAACCCGGCAGGCAGGCGGTGAACCCTGTGGGCCAGGTCGGCCAGCAATTCACCACTGAGCGCCGTATCCGGCTCTTCAGCTCCCTCAAAAACAAACCCGTTCCAGCGTCCCTGCAGGCTGTTTGCAGGACTGGGTGCGCTGCGGTCATTGGCCCTGCGTACCTTATCAAGGCAGTCGCGATAGTTGGTAATCATATCGTCACAGGCCTGCTCGCTGAGGATACCATCGCTAATCAAGCGATCGCGATAGATCTGTTCGACTGTCGGGTGTTCGTTAATGCGGCGATACATCACCGGCTGCGTCACCTCAGGTGAATCGGTCTCATTATGCCCGTGCCTGCGGTAGCAGATCAGGTCAATGACGATATCTTCGTGGAAGGTGTTGCGATACTCGACCGCAATCTCAGCAGCCAGGCAACACGCCTCCGGGTCATCTCCGTTCACATGCAGAATCGGTGCCTGCACGATCTTGGCGATATCAGTGCAGTAGGTGGTTGAACGCGCATCGAAAGGATTAACGGTAAAGCCGATCTGATTGTTGACGACGATATGAATCGTGCCGCCAATACGGAACCCCCGCAACTTGGAGAGCTGCAGTGATTCGGCTACAACGCCCTGCCCGGCGAAGGCAGCATCGCCGTGTATCAACACGCTCATCACTTCGGTTTTGGCTTTATCCTTACGGCGGCACTGCCTGGCCCGCACGCTTCCCAGCACGACAGGCGTAATAATCTCAAGATGGGATGGGTTAAAACCAAGCGAGAGGTGAACGATGCCGGAAGGGGTAGTCACATCAGAGGAGAATCCCATGTGATACTTCACATCACCCTGCCCCTGCGCCGCCTCTTCGAACTGAGTTCCCTCAAACTCGGAGAAGATGTCGGTAAGTGCCTTGCCCATAATATTGGCCAGAACATTCAACCGCCCTCGATGGGCCATGCCCATAATAATCTCTTTGACCCCGTTTCTACTCGCCCGCCGAATCAGGGCATCAAGCATAGGAATCAGACTCTCACCACCCTCAAGGGAAAAACGTTTCTGCCCCACATAACGAGTGTGCAAAAACCGCTCCAGCTCCTCCGCATGCATGATTTGTCCGAAGATATGCCTGCGTGTATTGGCATCATAATTGGCGCGGGAGTGGATACGTTCAAGACGCGACTGAATCCAGTGACGGCGCGCCGAATCGGTAATATGCATAAACTCCGGCCCGACATGACCACAGTAGGTCTGCTTAAGCAGAGCGATAATATCACGAAGTGGCATCTGGCGGTCGCCGGTAAGATCACCCGTCGGGAACTCGGTATCCAGATCGGCCTCGGAAAGTCCGTAATAACCCAGCTCCAACTCCGGGCTTGTTAGGCGCGGATCAAGCTTCAGCGGATCAAGTTGGGCATGCAGGTGGCCGTGCATACGGTAAGCCTGAATCAGATAGATGGCCCGTGACGGATATTCAATGTCACCACGGTCGGAGAGCGCGGGAATATCATCGAAATAGCGTTTGGCAGCAGCTGTCTGGGGCCGCATCCTCTCCAGCATCGACTGATGCGTTACTGGAGGTGCCTCGCCGGAGACCTCTACCAGATCAGAGAAGTAGGCTACCCATTGTGGAGCAAGCGACTCAGGATCCCTGAGGTACTGCTCATAAACCTGCTCCAAGTATGCACTACCGGCACTGAACAGTTCATCCTGAATCCTGGCATCATCTGGCTTTGACTGACTCACAAACCCTCCAGAAATATTATACCCATTTATAGACCCCTGAAACCGGATTGGCCAGAACTGTTTAAACCATTAAATCCACTTCTTTGCCCTGTACCAGAATGTGCCTAAATATTCATGCAGCGCATCACAGCTCTCTGAAAAAACGTCCCAGCGAGGCAGGGCACTGCGCAGATCATAACCCCTGCGGCTCGCCTTGAAATCGCATGGAGCAGCTATCACCCTAATGCCGTGGGCTTTAAATGAAGCAACAGCACGCGGCATATGCCATGCCGTGGTCACGAGAATAACAGTAGAAATGTTTTTTTCAGCGAGCATCACTTTCATGTTGGCTGCATTTTCCCATGTATTGCTGGAAGAAGCCTCGACATGGATAGCCGATTCAGCAACCCCGAAGCGCTTCAGCCAGCGTTGCATCACCACCCCTTCTGGCTCGATATTTTCTGTGAGCACAGTGCCCCCGCTAACATACACATCAAGCCCGGTTCTTCTAAACAGATCCGCAGCATACAGGGTACGCATCATGGCCATAGGTTTTAGTGCGTCAGCACCGCCATACTCTGGCGCCTTCTCATAAACACCGGCTCCCAACACTGCAATAACAACCCGCTCACCCCGTGGCAGGTGCTCAAGTTTAAGCTGGGGATGGGCCTGCTCCAGCGGGATAAGCAGGATATCCCGAATAGGCTCCATGGAGAGTAGCCAGAAGGCTGCAAGGGAGAGGAGAATCAGCAAACGCCCCAGAAACCGCTTATGAAACAGCAGCCCAAGAAATGCCAGCAGGATCAATCCTCCCGGAGGAAGGATAAGCTGGGACAATGATTTGGTGAGAAGAAGTGTCATTAAACGAGATTCATCAAACCCTTCATCACCATATCGGTATGGCTGATAATACCGACAATCATGCCATCGCCATTAACGACCGGCGCGCGTGAGATATGAAAGCGGGCAAACAACGCACTGGCATAGCGGATATCCATATCCGGATGAACCGTAATCGCAGGTTTGGTCATTACCTCATAGATACTGATCCGATCCGAAGAGCGATTGGCCGCCAGAACTTCACGGGCAATATCAGAGAGCAATACGATGCCGTACTCATCATGCTCATGCCGTTTGTCCACGATCAGGCATTTGGTTTCGACATAGCGCATCACTTCAAGCGCCTGCCGAACCGTAGCCACCCCATCAACGATATCGTAGTTCTCTTTCATGACATCGCGTACGGTAATTAATGACTGTCTGCTCATAACTGATCCTCCACTTCATCCAACAGGCACATAATCTGCCCTCCCATTCCAATCGCATCTTCCACATCCACCTGAAATGCTACGCCCGAACCGGGATTCTCTTCGAAACCCGCCTCCTCAGCGATTCGCTCCAGAATTTTCCGGCTCAGATGCTCCTCAACCAGAAAAAGCAGCATATCCCGCTGCGACTCAAGCGTCAGGCCGAAGAAGGTCTTCTTCGGATTTAACCCTTCACCGCGTGCATCACCAACCACAGTGGCTCCCGTAGCACCGGCTTCCCTCGCCACACGCATGATCTCATCGGTCTTATCGTCCGCGACAAGCGCAATCAACAGTTTAAAACGCATCTTCTCCTCCTTTTTCTGCATGCCTGCGCTTTTCGAGCCAGCGACTGATCTGGGCATAACCCATCACACTCATGATTGGAAAAACACTGGCAAACGCAATCAGGCCGAAGCCATCAATCAATGGACTTCGCCCCGGAATCGTCGCCGCCAGCCCCAGCCCAAGGGCTGCAAGCAACGGAACGGTTACGGTTGAAGTCGTCACACCGCCGGAGTCATAAGCCAGCGGAATAATCATTTTTGGTGCCCGCAACGTCTGTAGGATTACGACGACATAGGCCACAACAATATAGAGCCAAAGGTCGGTTCCGGTCACAATGCGGAAACAGCCAAGGGCGACACCAGCGGCCACACCGAACGACACTGCAAGCCTGAGCCCCCATGCGGAGATCGCACCACCGGACACCTGCTGTGCTTTCATGCCTACAGCAATCAATGATGGCTCAGCAAGCGTAGTTGCAAGGCCAATGGCAAAGGCAAACACATAGACCCATGTATAATCCTGCCAGCTAACCGCTTCGAGCACTGTGATGCCCTCTTGATACAACTCACCATATAGAAAAGCAGGGTTGGTCAACTGCGCAGCCATCACCTCACCGAGTGGGAAAATGGCCTCCTCAAGCCCCATCAGGAATAGTGCCAGCCCCAGCAACACATAGATAAATCCACGCAGCACCCGCCATACATGGGCAATCCTCTGCCGCAGAACAAACAGTTGAAAGCCAACCAGCACGGCAGCAATCGGAATCACATCGCGCAGCGTCGACTGCATCGTCTCCAGAAACAGTTCAATATGACTCATACAGTCAAAATCCCGAAGAGCATCACAAAGATCATCGGCAGCAGGGAAGCAAATGCGATCAGGCCGAAACCGTCCAGCATCGGGTTGCGTCCTCGAATCGAGGAAGCCAGCCCCACACCGAGTGCAGTTACCAGTGGCACCGTAATTGTCGAGGTCGTAACACCACCGGAGTCGTAAGCGATACCGATAATCTCATCCGGGGCAAAGTAGGTCATGATCACGACAACAAAGTAGCCGCCAATAATGCAGAAGTGCAGAGGCCATCCTTTAAGAATTCGAAGTACACCAAGCACAATGGCTATACCCACAGAGAGGGCGACAGTCATTCTCAACCCGTTGGCATAACCATCCATCGCCTCGGCTGTTGCATCAATTACACCACCCTGCGCCGCGATTTCAGCCGCCTTGCCAACAACAGCAATCAGCGCTGGTTCTGCAACCGTGGTGCCAAATCCGAGCAGGAATGCAAACAGCAGCAACCAGAAGACATTACCCTTTTTCGCAAAGGCAAAGGCCATCGATTCACCGAGGGGAAAAAGACCGATCTCAAGGCCGCGCACGAAAAGAGCAAGCCCGAGCAACACCATGACCAAGCCGGTTAACATCTCTTGCATATTCGGGATCGGCTGCTTGAGCACCAGCTCCTGAAAAAAGAGAATGACCAGAATAATCGGGGTCAGATCACGCGCAGCTTCAAACAACGGGCGAAGCTGCGACAATAGATTGCGAATATTCACAGATCCGCTCGAATTGTCTGCTGAGTCATGATCTCCCCTTCTGATAGAAAAACTGCTTTCATATAATATCGCAAGCTCTGTTTTGGCGCAATATTGACGCCCGGGAAACCTCGGCACTTTACATCTGTTTATCCAGCACAAAGTGACCCCTATCTGGATTACACTCATAACCATCCGAAATCATTTGAAGGCAACCAGCCATTGCGTATCATGGCTGCATGAAAAACATTCCTGTCGCTATACTTGGAGCAACCGGCTATACCGGTGCTGAACTGATTCGGCTTATCGAAGCCCACCCCCATTTTGAGGTCGCCCACCTGGGCGCTCACTCGCAGGCTGGCAAGCTTGCAGGTGAAGTACTGCCCGGTGTCAGCGGTCGCATTGCGGCCATGACGCTGGCGGCGGCCGATGCCACGCTGCCGCTTAATGTGGAACTGGTGTTTACCGCCCTGCCGCATGGCGCTGCCGCAGGCAGCGTTTTTTCAGCCCTTGAGGCAGGTAAAAAGGTCGTCGATCTCTCAGCTGACTTCAGGCATAAAACTCATGCTGTCTACAGAGCAGCGTATCAAGCCGATCACCCACATCCCGAACTCTTTGATGAGGCGGTATATGGGCTGACAGAACATGCCCGTGACCAGTTGGCTAGTGCAAGGCTGGTTGCCAACCCCGGCTGTTACCCGACCTCCGTACTGCTGCCTCTGATTCCACTACTGAAAGCGGGCGTGATAGACACCTCGTCTTCGATTATTATCGACTCTAAATCAGGCGCATCAGGTGCTGGCCGGAGTGCTAAAACCGACCTGCTCTACTGCGAACTTAATGAATCGGTGAAAGCCTATGGTCTGCCAAGGCACAGGCATGCCTGGGAGATGGAGGAGTGGGCTCTGGGTTTTGCAGGTAGCGAAACAAAGGTTCGTTTTGTACCTCATATCCTGCCGATGAACAGAGGCATGCTCAGCACGCTGCACCTCTCCGGCAACAGCAGTGAAAGCTGGCTTGATATTCTGCAGCAGGCATATGGAGATGAGCCATTTATAAAGCTGCTGCCGCAGGGGACATTGCCTTCCACCGCCGGCATCAGCGGCAGCAATCGCTGCGACATTGGCATTTCTCTGCTCAGTGAAACTGAAGTCGTGATTGTCAGCTGTATTGATAACCTGCTTAAAGGTGCAGCCGGTCAGGCGATCCAGAACGCCAACCTGATGTTTGGACTGGATGAAACCGAAGGTCTAGCCACCCACGCACTCTGGCCCTGACCAATTGGCCTTCATGAAATCACTGTATGAAGCATTTAATGCCCCCATACACTTCAATCTCAGTCAGCTGAATGGAAAACGCTCATTAAGCTTTCATCTCTATCCGATTGTGCTGCTGCTTGTGGCGGGCCTGCTCTTCATCATCATCTCAGTGGCCATCATCACAGCGTTAGCCACCGATAAGCTGACTCTCTTCTCACAGCAGAGTCAGACCAGTGAACTGCAGCAGAAGCTGAAACGCCTGCAGCAGAAAAATGCGGAGACCGAAGTCTTTCTCTCGCTGCGTGATGCTCAGATTGATGCCATGAAACAGGAGATTGAACGGCTTCAACATGAAAGGTCAGATATGCAGAAACGCCTTGAGATGTTCGATGAGGTTCTGGCCGCCCGCAAGGTAAAGGGCGTGCATATGCTCAGGCCATCAGCCCAGTGGCAGAACAACAACCTGATCAGTTACAGCCTGATTCTGGTTAAGGGTGAAAACTACCCGCGCTGGAGAAAGGGGACCCTGCAGTTTTCAGTCAAAACAGCTGAGGAGAAGCTGCTACAACTGCAAACAGAAAGAGGTAAAAGCAGCAAAAAGTTTGAAATGACCACGCAGGAGTTTGTCACCGGCTCACTGGCATGGCCTGGTCCGTGGAAGCCGGAAACCCTGATCATCACCATGTTTAACGAAGCGGGAAAACAGACCGGTGAGGTTACCATTCCCATCCTGAACCACGCCTTGATCGACACCGATGCGAAAAAGGAGAAGCCAAATGATTAAACCCTATTTGCACTGGAATCCTGAGATCGCCGATTCAGCCTTCATTGCTGAAACTGCCGATGTGATCGGCCGTGTTAAAATCGGTGCCGATTCAAGCATCTGGTATCAAGCCGTACTGCGCGGCGATGTCCACGATATCGAGATTGGTGAGCGCTCCAACATCCAGGATCACTGTATTCTGCACACCAGTGGCGGCGTATCCCCCTGCATTGTCGGCAACGACGTCACTGTCGGACACCGTGTTATCCTGCATGGCTGCGAGATTCAGGATCGCTGCCTGATCGGCATGGGGTCAATCATCATGGATAGGGCTGTACTTGAAGCGGGCTGTTTTCTTGCCGCTGGTTCGCTTGTCACTGAAGGCAAGGTTCTGCGTGGCGGTTACCTCTATGCGGGCAGCCCTGCTAAAGAACGCCGGGAACTCACCCAGGAGGAGAAGGATTTCCTCAACAGTGCCGCCAGAAACTATGTTGAAGTCTCAAAAAATCACGATGACAGCTGAAGTGAACTGCGCCTCCATTGATATCGGCTCCAACACCTTTCGTCTGCTCATTGCCAAGCCATCAGATGGCCCTCTGCCCTGGCAACGGATCGATTATGCCCACCGCATCACCCGCCTGGGTGAAGGACTGCATCACACAGGACGCCTCTCAGAAGCGGGCATGGATCGCGCCCTGACAACTTTCAGCGAGTTTGCCTCTCTGCTAAGCAAACACGATGTCTCAGCAGAGCACACCTTTGCCGCTGCCACCGCCGCTATGCGTGATGCTGAAAACGGCCAGGCATTTGCTGAACGTGTAAAAGCTGAAGCCGGTATTCATATCCGGATTATCAGCGGTGTCGATGAAGCTCGCATGTCACTCAATGGTGCCTGCTCTGTCCTCAACAACGCTACACAAGAGGATATGATGCTCTTTGATATCGGTGGTGGCAGCACCGAATTCATCCGCGCCCGAGATAAAAATCGCATTGATGATATCAGCCGCAAACTCGGCGTGGTTCGACTGGTTGAAGCACACCTGCACTCCGATCCGCCATCAGAGCATGATTACAACGCCCTTAAAGCGGCCGCCAACGAACATCTGCAGAGTGTTGAAGGCCACTGGCCTGACCATCGCGTCCCAAAGCATCTGGTCGGCACAGCAGGCACAGTCACCACACTGGCTGCAGCAGCACTTGATCTATATCCCTATGATGCCGAGACGATCAACAACTACCGCATGAGCAGAGCCGACTTCTCCGCCCTTCGTGATCGTCTGCTCTCCATGACTCACGAACAGCGCCAGAAGATTCGCACCATCGAACCAGGCCGAGCCGACCTGATCATTGCCGGCCTGGCCATTGTTGATGCAGTCATGCAACGCTGGCATTACGATGAATTAATCACTGTAGACGCAGGCCTTCTTGAAGGCCTTTGGCTTCAGGTCGCCAACAAGGCTTAGATACCTTCTTTTTCACCAAGAAGAGGTTTTCGCGAATGCCTGCTACCGACCGTAATCAGCCGTTAACCAACAAGTGATTAATCCAAAAGCATTCTATCAGCTGCCGGTTGGCTTCGGGAAATAGCTGACACTCTGAAATCATTTAAAGTTAGTTTATAGTGCGGCCACTTTGTGGGAAATCCACGCAGATGCACAACCAAGTTTGCAGTTAAGGGAAGCTTATTAATGACAGATTCAAGAGCACTTGCTACATCCAGCGAAGGCTGGGTGATTGAAATCATGGATGCATACCAGGATGCCAAAGCAGCCATTCCATTTGCTGAGGCTGCAGGTAAAACGATGTCAGAAGCAGATCTGTTTCACATGGCGCCACTGGTCTGCGTCAAATTTCGCAATCTTTTAGGTTCCGAAGAGAGCCTGACAAATGCACGGAACGCTGCCATCGGCAGCTATATCGCCAATCAGGAAGCGGGTAATAGAAACCTCAACGATCCGATCATGGCATTTTCCTTCTGTTATATTCTTGCCCATTACGGCCTTGGACTGCTTGATGATGAGAAGTGCCAGGAGATCCTTATGTTTATCGAAGATAATTTGGCAAAAATAAAAATGGCTATTGCAGCCTGAAGTTATCGAGAGTCCTGCCTGATTGGCTCTTAAATCAGATCAGCAGCTCAGGCGTTTCACTTTGTGCCACTTCACTGGACTCCGGCTCGCTGAACTGTAGCTGGTACAGCTCCGCATAGATGCCCCCCTCTTCAAGAAGAACATCATGCTTGCCACTCTGTACAACCTTGCCCTTATCAAGCACAACAATGCAATCAGCATCACGGATGGTGCTCAAGCGATGAGCAATCACAATCACGGTACGATTCTGCATCAACAGATCAATCGCCTGCTGCACCAAGCGCTCAGACTCAGTATCCAGAGCGCTGGTCGCTTCATCGAGAATAAGAATCGGGGAGTCCTTCAGCAGTGCGCGGGCCAGCGAGAGACGCTGGCGCTGTCCACCTGAAAGGATCGCCCCACGCTCACCCACCAGGGTGTTATAACCATCAGGAAGGCGTTCAATAAACTCATGTGCATTGGCTGCACGGGCCACCTCTTCCACCCGCTTGAGATCAACATCTTCAAGCCCGTATGCGATATTATTGAGGATAGTGTCATTGAACAGGATGATCTCCTGCGTCACCAGTGCAATCTGGTTACGCAGCGACTGCTGGCTCACATCGCGAATATCGACACCATCAACCAGGATGCGCCCTTCGGTTGCATCGATAAAACGGGGAACAAGGTTGGCCAGCGATGTTTTACCCGCCCCGCTTCGTCCAACCAGCGCCACGACCTGTCCTGAAGTGACTGTAAAGTCGACCTGATCCAGAACCTTCTGTTCAGAACCGGGATATTGCAGCCCTACATTCTCAAACCTGATCGACTCGGAAAATGATGCCAACTCAGTGGCGTCACTCTTGTCCTGAACATGAATCGGTTCATCCATCACTTCGAAGATGCGTTCAGCCGAGGCCAACCCCTGCTGAATCTCATTGTTGGCACGTGAGAGGCGTTTGACTGGCTCATAAAGCATCAGCAGAGCTGCCAGGAATGATACCAGCGTACCAGCCGTGGTTTCACCTGATGCAACGCGAATGCCGCCGTAAAACAACACACCGGCGATACCGAAACCGGCCAGCAGCTCCATGATCGGGAAGGAGAGTGCATGCACCCGGAACACCTTAAGCTGATGGGCAAGGAAGTCACCGGTAAACTTGCGGAAACGCCCCTGCTCATACGCTTCCATGCCAAATGCCTTAACGACCCGTATGCCACCAACGGTCTCTTCCAGAAGGCTGGTCAGCTCACCCATGGAGGCCTGACCATCAAGCGTAGCATGGCGCATCTTGCGGCCAAACCGGGCAATCGGATAGATGACTGCTGGAAATACCAGCATGGCAATCAGAGCAAGTATCCAGTCCTGAATAAACACCACAGCGAGCAGAAAAACAATCGAGATCGCATCACGCATCAGTGCAGTGACAGCAGTACTGACCGCACCCTGAACCAGCGTAACATCATAGGAGAGGCGTGCCAGAAGCTCGCCTGTTTTACGGTGGGAGAAAAATGCCAGTGACTGCGACGTCAGCCGTTCATACAACATGTTGCGAAGATCATAGATTACCCGCTGGCCAATATATCCCATCATGTAGGCCTGTCCGAAATAAGCGATACCCTTGATCAAGTAGAGGCCAATGATCACCAGTGGAATAATGTAGATCAGCTCCTGGTTCTTACCGCTGAGCGCTTCATCAAGCACAGGTTTGAGCATCCATGCCACTGCAGCCGTACAAGCTGCCAGCACGACCATGCATGAGACGGCAATGCCCAGCCGCCCTTTATAAGGTAGCAGGAATGCCAACAGGCGACGGTAGAGCGCTGTAGATGCGTTTATCTTCATGATTGTTACCTGTTAACTGCGTACAGTTTTTGATCAGCCACAGAGTCTGCTTCCGGTTGAACTGCTGCCTGGTCGCTGGTGCTCTTGATGCGCCCCATCTTCTCGAAAAATTTTACGCTGGCACCAAACAGGGCAGATGCGAGTTTCTTCTGATGCGCCCGGCTTTTCAGTTTCTTCTCCCGGGCAGGGTTGGAGATGTAGTCCAGCTCAACCAGGACACTTGGAATCTCCATTGCTCCGAGAACATAAAAACGGGCACGTTTAGGGACATCATATTTGATCGGGCCTGCACCCTTCAACTTACCAATAATCGATTCGGCGAGAATTTGAGAGCTGTTCAGGCTATCGCGGCGGAACATATCACCAAGAATCTGAGTCACCATCGGGTCATCAACCTGATCGAACTCAACCCCTCCCACCTCATCGGCAGCATTCTCTTTGGCAGCCAATGCTCTAGCCGCCCTGTCTTGAGTGGCCCCTCGCTCGGAGAGGGTATACACACTAGCACCTTCGACAGTGCGCTGGCGGACGGCGTCGGCATGAATGCTGATCATCAAATCAGCCTTGGCCTTGCGAACAAGGTAAACCCGTCTTTTCAGTGGTACAAAGTAATCACCACTTCGGATCAGAACCGCCTTCATGCCCGGCGTTGCATCAACAATGCGGGCAAGCTCTTTTGCTACTGCCAGCGTCACTGTCTTCTCATAGAGCTTACGCGGCCCGATGGCACCGGGGTCTTCTCCCCCATGTCCCGCATCGATGGCAATCACCAATCCCTTTTTCGACTTGGGCTCTCCGGCACTCATCGCCGCTTTTCTGGCTTCATCAGGTCTGGAGAGGTCGACCACCAGACGATGGGGCTTACCCTGCATCGGCTTAAGGAGAAACGAACGGGGCTGCACCTTATCCTTCACATCCATAACAATACGCAGCATGTTGGCCGACGGTTTGCCATGGCGGATACTCTGAAGCACTGGATCAGGTAGTTTCAAGCCATTCAAATTAGCCTTAAATACGGAGTGCTCCATGTCGATAACAATTCGCTCGGGGTTATGCAGACGAAATACCTTGTAATCGATCTGCTTGTTCAGATCAAAAACCAGACGGGTATGATCAGGTGCCGTCCACATGCGAACATCGCGCACCACACCATCGCCCGCCATTGCCACCGAGGCAGATGAAAGCGACAGCGTAAGCGCTGCAATAAGTCCGAACATAGTGGTGATTAACTTCATCGTTAGGCAATACTCACTGCATAAGCCATCTTTGCAAGTGAGCAAGGCCACAGCCAGAAATAAAGCTATCTATTGGGAGAGCTTCTGGATAACCGCGTCACCCGGGATGATCTCTGTTTATGTTCGTCCGTAGATGTCCTCAAAACGTTCGATATCGTCCTCGCCAAGGTAATCGCCCACCTGCACTTCGATCAGATGCAACGGTATCTTACCCCGATTTTCAAGACGATGGGTCTCACCAATGCTGATATAGGCGCTTTCGTTCTTGGCAACCGTTTTGACCAGCTCACCACAGGTCACGGTGGCAGTACCCGCTACGACCACCCAGTGCTCCGAGCGGTGCTGGTGCGCCTGCATACTCAGGCGTGCTCCAGGCAGTACTTCAAGGCGTTTGATCTGGTATCCGTCAGCACGGCCTTCAAGCACCGTATAACTGCCCCATGGCCGGCGTACGGTGACATGCTCAAGGTGATATCGTTCCTTTCCAAGTTTCAGGGAATCAACAATCTCCCGGACCCGCTGGCTCTCACCCGCCCTGCAGAGAAGGATCGCGTCAGGTGTTTCAACGGCAATGATGTCTTCAATACCAATGGCAGCGATCAGGCTGCGTTCACTGCGCAGCAATGTGTTATGACAGTCAATGGCCAGCACATTACCGCTGATATCGTTACCATTCACGTCATGCTCGGCAATCTCGTGGACGGCATCCCAACTACCAACATCGGACCAGCCGATATCTGCGGGCACCAGTGAAACACGCTGTGATTTCTCCATGATGCCGTAATCGATAGAAACATCCGGCATCTTATCAAAGGAGTCGCGCACTACCTCCTGCCACAACTCTCCGCCGTTCCAGCGCGCTCTCATACCATTCAAAAGCGCAGTCATTTCTGGGATATACTTTTCCACCTCTTCAAGAATTACTGAGGCCTTCCAGACAAACATGCCCGAGTTCCAGTAGTAGTTGCCGTCATCCAGCATGCGTTGGGCATTTTCAAGGTCAGGTTTCTCAACAAAACGCAGTACATTCTGGATATCGCCTTGACCGGATGCTTCGGCCTGAATATACCCGAAACCTGTTTCAGGCTGGGTTGGAACAATTCCAAACGTCACCAGTCTGTCGCCCTGGGCAACCTCTACGGCCTTGTTCAGGCACGCCTGAAAAGCATCCTTGTCAGCCACAATATGATCAGCGGGCAGAACCACCATAATCGGATCATCTCCACTGAGGTCCTGCATCAGGGCAGCAGCCACAGCAATTGCAGGCGCCGTATTACGGCCACAGGGTTCCATAATCTGATTCAAGCCTTCAAGCTCCGAGAACGCCTCACCTGTCGCATGGGACTCACCTGTCACCACCCAGACATCATCCTTCGCCACTAACGGAGAAAGGCGTCCTATCGTAGCGCTGAGCATACTGGCTGCACCACTTAGCTTCAGAAACTGCTTGGGCAGCTGCTGCCTGGAGAGGGGCCACAAGCGGCTTCCTGATCCACCGGCCAGAATGATCCCCTTAACTGATATACTCATATCTCTCCTCCACAAATAATAATCATGCAGCCCCTTCCTGGTTTCCCTCAGAGTTTTTGCTCCACTGCTTAAAGCGTCTGCTTACATTCACGGTCACAAACAGCCACAACAGGCAGAGCACGATATTTGTGCCAACAAGAAACATCGTTGGCAGGGCCAGCACAGAAATGACAATAAAAATGACGCCACCCTGGATCAGATCGCCAAAGCGGGTGAAAAAGGTGTTAACGGCAAGCATGCCCTCATAACGTGTAAACCTGTCCAGCGGCAGAAAGAGTATCTGCTTGGTCGTGTTTGCCACTGAATAGTCGATACTATTATCTGCCATTTTAACAATCGCAAACCAGGCCAGTACAGGGAAGGCCAGCACTGAGATATACATTCCCAGATTTATTACAGCCAGACTGATCAGCGCACCACCCACTCCGATCGCCTGATATAGTGGCCGGACAACAAATGCCTGCAGGACAAGCGTGGCAATATTCACATAAAGATAGAAGGTAGAGTAAAATGCACCGATTTCACTGCCGCTATTCTCAGCGGTGACAAAGTCAGCCAGAACAAACTCACCGGTTGAGTTAATCAGATTCAGCAGTACGACTGATGCTGCAATCCAGCGCAGATAGGGAACATCCATCACCCGTTTCAGCCCACCGAGCATATGCTGAATCGACTCTTCATCCGACTGTTCATGGTGGTCCTTGCGCATATCAGTCTTGGCGCCCGGCATAATCACCGCCACAACCAGCATAATGATTGCCAGGATCATAAGCCCATATGCACCCATCTCAAGGTAGAGGGTTTTTGCAACCATGGAGCCAATCATCGTACCAAGTGAGCCTCCAATCGCAATATACGAGGTCAGCCTTTTTCCCTTATCCACACAATGATAGTCGCTGACCATCGTCCAGAACTGGGAGATCTGAACAACCGAAAAAATGCCGAGCCAGATAAAGAAAGGCACGCCAATATCCATGCCTGATGAACCAAGCAGGTAGAAAACCCCGATATTTGCTGCCAGAAAGATGGTGACGATATGGAACAGCTTATCGCCATGCAGGTGTTTTATAATGTGACTGTAAAACGGCACTAGGAACAGCAACATCGCAGCCTGAGCAGCCAGCGCATAACTCCTGATCTCGGCGCTACCGCCGTCGAGAATCAACTCCTCGCGGACAGGTTTCAGCAGGTAGTATGCCAATAGAATCAGAAACAGACGGATAGCAAAGCGGAGTGTTGCAACACCCTCTGGGCTGCTCATATCCTGCCACACCTTAGCTATCAGTTTCGTCATTACTCACCGTTTATCTTCATATGCGATTGTTCAGCCCGTTCCGATATTTCCGGAACTGTCTGTTCTCCAGACCCTATCCATCTGCTTGACTTATTTCACCTTCAACAAGCATGCATAGTTTTCCAAAAGAAGGTAATGATCTACATAAACAGGGAACCCCGGTTCTTCTGGGGCTCCCTTTATGCATTTGCCATCAGTCAGCCATTCGCTGCAGTACTCAGTAGCCTTATACAACTACGCCAACGGAAGGAGTTACCTGTTTACAGGCACACTCCACAGTGGTGATTCGGCTGCAGCGCAGGCAATGAAGCGGTAGATCCTGCCAGCATTGATCTGGAAGTTATTCACGGTCAATGTATTGGACCTAGCATTCACTTCCGTTCTCAACGGCTTCCAGTTTTCCCCTGTATGCACCCACAGATTGACTTTATGCTCATTTTTTATGCCACCCAGCTCGTTTTTCTGTGAATGCTCATCAAAATATTCAAAGGTGACATCGGCCTTGGAGCTCAGAGAAGGAATCCTTGAAAACAGCACCCATGACCTCTGGATACACTGATCCGGAGATACGCCTTCAAACATGTACATCGGTGGCTTAAACCCTTCGGCTTCAGTCTGAAAATCGACAATCTTGAACGGTGACTTGAAATCAAGCCGGGTCAGGAAATAGCCATATCCCGGGTCATACACGATCAGCGACTTGCCCAGATCAGCTGTGGCAGCCCTGCCGCTATATGGCTTCATAAGAAGCTTGGCCATAAACTCGTGTTCATCCAGTGCTTGTTTTGCCTCACCAGGCGGATGGTACTCTTCTTTGACTTTAGCATGCAAAGCACGCTTCTCAGCATCCTTCTGGGACGCAATAGCTGCATCAGACTCAGCCTTGGCAATATCTTCAGGGTAAAGATCTTCTCCCTTGGTGAATGCGATATACTCCTTCATCTGCGGAGTATTCCTGTATGACCACTCAAAGGTGCTAAACAGATTAGCCTCGAGATAAAACGGCCTGGCAATACCAAAATGGGATACAGCGTCGTACTGCTCGACAAAGGCCTCGGGGGAGCGTGCACCATGCTTCTGCTTCACCTGACCAGCTTCAAGCACCCTTGCCAGATTTTCAATGCGGGCATTCATTACCGTTGGTGAGAACCAACCGAATGTCTTTTCCGGGCCGTCTTTCTCTTTTCCGATCATGTGTTTCAGCTGCTTATAGATCTTGCCCTTCAGTCTCTCATTCAGAAACGCCTTGGCTTTCATCGGGTTGAACACACCCAGATCCGGCGTGTAGTAGTACTGAAAACGATCGTTAAACAGACTCTCAGGAAACGGTACAAACTGATCGAATGTCTGCCCAAATGTAAGATCGTAATCCCAGGGAATCACCTTCCATTTTTTGGACTGCCCTGATTTGATCATAAAATAATTCTTGTTATAGGTATCGCCATTGCTGGTCAAAGTATTAGCTACGATCCAGTTGATCAGCGAGTCATCATCAAAGGAGCTCGCAATGAATGAATCGAATGATTCCATCGGTGCCGACTGAACCTGCTTTGCGAACGCCTTCATACTGGAGTGGTCTCCGCCACGTGGTGCAAGCTTCGCCCAGCATTTTTCTGTATCAGATTTATGCCTGAAATCGCCACAGTAGGTATTATCGCTTGCCTGATAGAGTTCGCTGGAGGAATCGTAGCCATTGCGTTCAAGGAAGCGGTTACCCAGCCACTCGATATACAAGAAATATCCGATAAACTCACCGTTGATGGTCAGCCTGACGTAATTGGTTTCGGGAACCATCATGCCCATGTCGCGCATCATCTCCCATGCCATCCAGCCGCGCATCATTGAGCCATCTGAAGACATTGAGTTGAGCGCGATGTTTTTATAGCCCTTCCACGTGCTTCCCTTGACCTTCAGAATAATCGATTTTTTCCTGAGGGCGCGGGTAGAACTGCCGAACGACTTGATTCGCCCCTTCAATTCCTCACCATCAATTGAAAAACCGGCTGCAAAGGTAGACTTATCGTTCGGGTCTTTCAGGAAAAGTATCCTTGCATCCGTATTGTTCATGGAGACATCGATATCGACGACCTTTATCTCCTTCTGGGCATTGGCCAGAGCCTCCTGAGAGTACCTGAAGTGGCTCTCTTCAAAGGTCAGGTCTGTTGCGGAGAGGGCAGTAAACGGCAGCAGTATCACTGCGCATATAGCCCCCGCCAGATTATTCATTTTATGTTTTAGCATATCTACCTCAGTCATCCCAGCTGTAAGTGACAGACAAAGTTCCAAACGTGGATGCACTGATATTGCGTCCCCATACGGTTTGGCCAATTTTCACAGCGCCCGTCCACTGCTCTGCAAGCCTTCGCGAGTACTTGGCAGAAATGATGCCAGCATCATAGTCACCGGAGTTGCGAAAGAAGCCAGCGGCAGGAATAAGCTCCGGAGTGTGGTCCTTGAGTGAGAGCTTAAGAACGCCCTCAAGAACAACCCGGTTGTCACCATTTTCATCCAGACGCCATGACCACTTTGCGTAACTCTTCCACTGTGTAGCCGGAGATCCAAACCAGTAGTTAATACCCGTTCCGAACTCCCCGTAGGAGGGCATTGACTCTTCCCAACCAGTATTCTGGGTTGAAATGGCGATGCCTCCCCAGAGTCCGAGTTTCCCATAACCAAGACGGTTTGCTTTAGTGCTGTCATAACCAGTAGGAACAGTTAGCGCCAGCTCCCAGGTTCTTCCATTACGGGTGTTATCTAATCGGCCACGAATACCCAGCTGAACATCACCAATACCGGCTGTTTTGCCACCTACACCGCACGACTGATTGGCAAGTGAGGTGTTGGCGAAAAAGTTAGTATAGTACGAGTAGCCGTATGTGTAGGAGTGGCCCCAGCTGTAATCCTTTGAAGTACAGCCCTGCGCCACGCGATTCCTGTTCTGGTTAAACCAATCAGTAGCAGTCGAATATGTAATACCAGTAGTATACATGTTCTGCCCCTCAGAGAGCATGTACGCGCTGGCATGAGCCGATTCTGAATGAACAGATAGTCCGCTCAATACAATCAATGATGCTGTCGTATAACCGAAAAAATTCTTAATTTTCATATTCCCCACCCCACAGTTTAATTATTCCAATACTGCCTAATCATAATTTCAGCCGGCTTATTCTGAACGGTATAATCAATATCGCTCTCACCACCGGCGTATGGATCACTATACCAACTCCAAAAAAAAACCCCGTCGACAAATTTCAAGCGTTTAATCGCATTCAACCATGCCGCCACTGCAGCCGTCTGCATCGTCATATCGGGCCGGTGCCTGTTTTTATCCAGCGATTTCCACTCCCACGGCTGACTTGAAGAGCCTTCCGCAGAAGGCATGCCAACTTCCAGTAACCATACAGGTTTACCCCTGTGGTTTTTTACAGCCTGGCTGAGCTTGTATAAATTCAGCTCAATATGGGCAAGCATCTCATCATATTCACCCATATCTCCAAGTGCCGGATATGATGAAATACCGATCACATCCAGCTGCTGCCAGTAAGGGAACCTTTCAACCCCCTCAACATTGTGTGCCGCATAGGTCAACACACCCCTGAACTCTCTTCGAAGTTGCGTGATCAACTCCGGCCATGGCAGATCCTTGGCAAGCTGTGACAGCTCAGTTCCAATCACAAAGGCCTCTACCCCTAGGTTTTGAGACAACCTTGCATACCTGATTAGTTGGGCCGAATAGTTCTTGAACCAGAGCTCCATCTGATCATGGTTACTGAAGAATATTCCGCCTGCCCATGACCCCCTTACCAGAATCTGTGGTTTTACAACTACCTTTAACCCCAACTGATGTGCAGTTTCAATGGCCTTAATCAGCTGTACATCGGTTACATTGTTTGCAGCCCGAACATCTGTGGCGTTTGGACCGCTCTGCTGCATAAATGGAATCAGAGCTACTGAATTGGCACCAACAGCTCCCATTTTTATCAGCGAACGCCTTGCTCCAGGGGAGTTCCATGCAACCCTCGATGTCTGCAACGCATTAAACCCTCGCCACGCAGTCTCATGGGAAGAGCCTGATGCATAGTGTCGCCGTTTCGCAGCTGGCTTCGCAACCGGCTTTTCAGCCGTCGCTTTAGTCGAACCTGCGTGAGGTACGGCAGCATGGTTGCCTGCTTTGGCCGAACACCCCCCGATAGCAATCAGCATCCCAAGAAGAAAGACCAGCTTCGACATCAAATTTTCCTGAATACACGCCAGATATTATCGTTGTAAACAAGCTTATATCCTTTCATGCCTTCCCTATACAAAAGTGGATAACGCATACTGATCTTGTCTCTCTTGCCGACTGCAGAGTCCGGATCTGGAACCACAATCTGTTCAATATCAGGATATTCATGATGCAGTGCGATTTTAAACTTACTGGTGAATGAGAGAAGTAGCCCTTCAGCATCCCCCCTGGCAACCATGGCCTTGTAACCACTGCGTTCGTCCAAAAGGGTTACACGGCGATTCTCATCCAGCCAGCGGCCAAGTCGCAGAGAGCCATCTTCGTCTGCAACCATGACACGCTCACTGCTGAATGCGTTGACCCACCTGTTCATGTTTGGATCGGCCGACTCCATAAATATCCACCAGCCACCGACTAGACTGACGACAAGGAAGGAGATGACACTCCAGTAGACTCGCTTACGCGCCATATCAAGGAAGGTGATCTCCGCCAGAATACTGGCATTGATCAGCACGAGAATCTCCATGGGATGGGAGAGATAGTATTGATCGGTTGCCAGCGCAATCGCCAGCAGGGGATGCACAAAGAGCACAAAACTTGCCCTGAAACGCAAACCTTCATCCCATGTACTAAACAGGAAGTAGATGATGATTGGATAGGCTACCAGCGTATATCCTGCTGCTGCAATCAGTGCCTCGAAAAAACTACCTCCGAAATCAACCAGCCATGGATACTTGAACATCTCCATGTAGCCACCCAAAAACATGGAATCTGGGTCTTGAATGAAGTGAAAAAACTCCGATTCAAACACCCAGTTAAGCCATGCCCATGCGAGTACGGAGAAGAAGAACGGCACAGATAGAATGAGATAGATACTGATCGGCGATGCCATCAGCAGCCTTCTCGGTGCAATTACGGCCAGCATCGGCAGCAGTGCAACGAACAGGAATACTGCTGAACCATCCACAAAGAAGAAGACTGCAAGGATGATACTGAGGGAGATATAGGCATGAACATCGTGCTCAGCGATCATATTCTGGCATGCATGATAGAGCAGGTAGAACATCAGCATGCTCATTGCCAGTTGACTTCCGTTTGTCGCCCCCCATAAAAAGGCAGGATGGGACACCAGCAGGAAAACAATCAGCAGTCGTTTATAAGCAACAACTTCAAGGTGGCGCATGTGGTAGAGAAACACCCCGATCAGTCCGCAGGCAAACAGAACAGAAACAAAATAGGGTGCCGCCCCGAAGGATGTACCAGGCAGGTAGTAAAATGGCACCAGTGCATAAAGCGGCAGGTGCGGATATAGCATGCTCAGGTTTTCCAGTCTGATCTCTTCCGCTCCCAGCACACCCAGCACTTTTGCCCAGCGATGTGAAGCGCCATCAAACATGAAACCATGAGACAGTAACCAGGCCGTCAAAGCAGAGAGCGCTATGACCGTCATGACAACGATAACCACATTATCCCTGTTACGCTGGTGCATCAGGTAGGCGCTCATTTATCTCCCCCTGCTATCTTCTCACTATTCATCGAGTCCTCGTCCACGTCACTGGTGGTTGCATAGCTGGTCAGACCATGATGGGTCTTCTCCCAATAGAACGGGTTGAAAATCAACTGCCAGAGTCCTTTGAATCCAGCCCAGGACATCATGACCCAGTAGAGCGGTACGGTCAGCGCCCATGGCATTAGCTTATAGTAGTGACGCTTGAAGCCACTGAGCATAAACAGGTAAACTAGGAATCCGTTGCCGACCAGCAGGTTTATCAGATTGATATACAGCAGTGCTGCCGGGTATATCTGGTCAAACATGGTTGTTTGAGAAATAAGCCATGAGAAAAACACCAGCATCAGAATTGGCATGACCAGTGCGCTGATAATTGTACCACCGACAAAGAACTGGAATCCCCAGAATCCGACATGCCCCAACGTCTTGTAAAACTCGATTGGCCTGCGCATATGCACAAGGTAGGTCTGCATGTACCCCTTCAACCAGCGTGAGCGTTGGCGAATCCAGTTATGCAGATCATTATTGGCCTCCTCGTAGGTAGTCGAGTTCACAACACCCACTCGGTAGCCCCTCTGTGTCAGACGCACACCAAGATCGCAATCCTCAGTTACATTATATGGATCCCAACCCTGTAGCTCCCTTAGCACTTTCATTTTAAAGTGGTTGGATGTACCTCCCAGAGGAATCGGAATCTTCAGAGCATCAAGTGCCGGCAGATAGAAATCGAACCAGAGGGAGTACTCCATGGTAAACATACGCGTCAGCCAGTTCTCAGCCACATTGAAGTAGTTCAACCGGGCCTGGATTACCGCTGTATTCTCAGCCGCTTTCCTGAAGGCCAGCACAACCTTTTTCAGCTGATCCGCTTCCGGAGCATCTTCACCATCATAAATGGTTACCAGTTCACCCCTGGAAAAATTAAGCGCATAGTTGCACGCTTTGGGCTTTGTTTTCGGCAATGAATCTGGAACCCTGATGATTTCAAAAATACCTTCAAGGGCGAGGTCTTTAGCCGTCTGGATTGTCTCTTCATCATCCTCTTCAAGAATAATCTTGATATCGAGCTTGGATAATGGGTAATCTAGGTTCCTGAGTGCTTTAGCAAGGTGCGGAAGCGACTCGGACTCCTTGTACATCGGCACAAGCACCGTATAGGTCGGCAAACTTGCATCGCTAACCGCATCAACCTCTGCATCGGTAATATAATTATCGAATTTTTTATCGCCCCCCACCCAGGTAAACAACACACGCAAACCAAAGTTGAGGATCAGAAATACTGTGATGAACACATTAATCGCAATCAATGTACCCACAGGCCATATTGCCAGAGAGACCATTGTCACCGTCATCAGGATAGCGAAAAACAGCAGCTGCCTTTCAGTAAACACTGTGCTTGCCGAGTATTGCGGCTGATCCCTTCTCAACTCATGAACTGATTTTTCACTGTAATATGCATTGCCACAATTCTGCAGGGTCCAGACAATATCGAATTTCGACGTCACCACGAAATCAACAGGTCCATCGACTACCTTCTCGACTTCTGCCATTACATTAGCGTCCAAGTCAGCAACTGCCACCTTGGTCAGCCCATGCTCCTTCCGCCATGGAATGAAGAGGTTATCCGAGTAACTAAGGTAGTGCTCCTCACTCAACAGACTCATATCCGGCGCATCATCAATCAGGTTCACAAATGGCTTGTCAAAATGCTCGGCCAAAACCTGATAGAACAAAAATGGCCGCACCCAAGATTTGGAGAGAATGATATCCCCCACTCGGGTACCCCACTGCCTCTGGATGCCAATAGCCTCATCCAGCCTGTCCTGAGTCAACAGCCCTCTTTCCACCAGCAGGTCACCAATGCGGCCCTTTCTGAAATGATCGGTTAGTGCATCATAAAGCTGGGATGCAGTGACCCAGCCTTTGGCCAGGATCACCTCTCCAAGCCGCAGGCCTTGCCCTTGCTGTATCACAAGGGCTTCGGCCAGTTGCTCATCGGTGATCAGCTTCTGTTCCAGCAAGCAGTCACCAATCCTACGAGGTCGTGAAGTCTCCATCTGAGTCATGACAGCCCTTCAATTCACTTATTCGAAAGGTTGACGTCATCATCCTCAGTATTGATGTTGCTGTGGTGCACACGCTGTGCATGCAGATCGTCCGAAGTCGGCATCTCTACATCGTGGTCGCTACCCTGTTGCTGGCGGCGAGTCAGACGGAAGACATACACGATCGCCAGGCTCAAGAGGAACCACAGCAGACCCAGCAACCAGAAGCGGTACTCGCCAAGCACTGCGAACCAGTCCTTCGTATCTGGGTAGTAGACCTCAGCCAAGGTTGGCTGCTTACTGTCAATATTCAGCAGCACACCATGGGCATCTATGAAGGCCACATCACCCTCAATCAAGCGCAACTTCTTGTCGAAATCATGTGTAATCAGATCAGAAGGAATCACCAACAGACCATGTGCAGAGCCGTCATTGATAATCTCTGCGACAGTAATCTTCGGCAGTGCGTTCACACTGAAGAATGTTTGACCATCCCTGTCCTTGATTTCAACCTTACCTTTATCCATGCGCAGCGGCGCATCAAGGCTATCAAGGTTGAAGTTACCGAATGCGACAAACGGGCCACTTGGGCTCAATGCCTCACTCTCCTTCATGAAGCGAACCCTGGAGTAATCCATAACAATCGGAAGATCAGAGGCAACGTGTGAGATCAACTGCAGTGCATTCTCAGGGTTGGCCAGGTACTTCTCAGCAATCACCATATCGAAGCCGGAAGAGAGATACTCTGAAAGACCGGAGAATTTCGTTGGCTCCCTGTCTGTCTTTTTAACAACAATCGCGGTATCCGGAGTGATCTGAACAAAGTCCGTTGGCATCACACCAAAACAGTCACCCGATACGATATCATGCTGCACGACAAAGCGGAGGTTGTTGTACTGCTGCTGGTACTCAACAGGCAGCGGTATGGAGTAGTTATGCTTGTTACCATCATTCTCCAACCGCTTGGAGAACACCAGTACATCGTTCAGGAATGCATAGAACTCATAGTTTGGATCAGCCTCCCAGCGCACTGGGGCAATAATGCTCAGGCTCAACATGTCCAAGCGGGTACCTGCTGGCAGATCACGCGGTGCCAGCGTAGTGCTCCATACGGTTTCATTCGCCACATAATGCGGACTTGTGTCCAGCTGGCTCAGCGGCAGCGTGTAGTAGTCGCTACCGGAGTCTTTAGGCAGAGCCCTCAGGTCGTAAAAACGATCCGGCTTGTTAATATCATAATGCCTGCCAGCAGCAAGAAGCTCCCAGCGCTCATCAATAAGATACAGTGGCTGCACATCATATGGCTCTGAAACTGCAATAGAAACTGAATTACCTGACTTGATCAGATTCAGGTTGTCTGTAGGGGTCTGGAATACATCGCCGCTTTTCAGATCAACATAACCTTTCTTCAGGCTCTTGCCTCGTTGATTCAGTACCGAAACAATATCACCCTTCGGAGCAATAACCACATCACCGATTTCAGGCAGCCGCTTGATCGCCACTTCCTTGCCGGCATTGGCCAGTAACTCCATCACGGACATGGCAGATGCAAACTGAGATGCATCTAGGTTGCCTGCAGGGAGGGAAACGGTCACATTATGCGGCAACATACGCCACGCATCTCGAATTGACCTGTCGATCGAACTGTAAGTGATATCCATAGCCGTGCTTGGAAGAATATGGAGGTAGCCTCCACCGGAGCGAATATCCAAGCAGCGGTTCGCATTCACCAGCGTGCCCGACTCAACGGTCACCTTCACCATACCGTCACGGAACATCGAGCCCGGCAGAACCACACCCACTTCATGCACCAGATTATCCCCTTCGATAGGAATCTGAATCAGAGGCACATCGTTGGCAAAAACCCTGATATTGGAGAGCTTCATCAGCATGTTTGAGGCGCGGTAGGAGATACGGAACACACCGCCCCTTACATTTGAATCCATCGGAGTTTCAAAAAAGAAATCCTGGTGATGACCGGCCTGTGATGCTCTGAATACATGCCCTTTCTTAAAGCCCATGTCGTCAAGCGTAACCGTTCTTACCGGCCCCATAGCATTGAGTGCCTTTCTGGCAGATGGAAGAGAAGTAGCCAGTGTGCCAATATTTTTCGCAGCGGTAAGGTCTTTCTCTTTAACCCAACCCTGCACACCAGATGGCCTGACAGTTACAAGCACCCAGCCAGCCTGGCGCTCCATTTCGACAAGCTTCATGCTTGAGCTTACGCTCATCACCTTTGATGCCGTATCCGCCGGTCCGGAATAGACCGTAGCCTGTTTCCCGGATATTTTTAGACTATCGCCAATCTTGGCCTCTGCCTGAAAACCGAACAGCAGCACTGCCATCGATAGAAAGACAATCTTCTTCATGAAATGTTTTGATTTTATTAACACACCACTCCCCCACTTAACCCTTATAAAATTTAAAAACAACCCTAAAATCCCTGAGGTAAACTTAGCCGTTTTCTATAACTTAGCAACACCAACCAAAACAAGGCGCCTTTCTCGCATGAAAATCGACGCCTGCAATACTACTAGTCCGTTGAAATTCCAGCATCGCTCAAACAGAACCGCCTCACATCATCTCCAAAAAAAACCACTCGAGCCCTTAACTCATGCACACATTTACTTCTTGTAGCACAGATCTGACCGAATGCAAGCTATGTATAACATTACAATACCGCCGCAAAGATCGATTATAGAACCGTTACCCCCTAGTAATAACGCCACGTTCCGAAACATGCATTTAAAAAAGATCAAACGCAATCTCCTCCTCTGAAAATGCAATTCACGTCACAGAGTCATAAGCTAGAACATGTTATAGCAGGCCTTTTTTTCAAGCGCAAGGAAATCTCAATGATTATTTTTCAGCCATTGACGCCCCCATAGAACTCCCCCCCCCCCGCTCAGACAGGCAGCCGAAGTATCAGAGCATCAAAAACATTGAGGACCACCCCAAATCATAGAAATGAAAACACCACTTATCCCTGAATGCCTCCGGATAGGTAGAATAGATATGAAAAAACCCTGAATTATTGCAGGCAGCCGTAAATGCCTGGCGTATGTTGAATCCAATAAAAAAGGGCACTCACAATGGAGCACCCTTTTTTTTATAATGTGGCTCCCTGAGCAGGACTCGAACCTGCGACATATGGATTAACAGTCCACCGTTCTACCAACTGAACTATCAGGGAAAAATTGTGGGCGAACCGTAGTGAGCAGCACATGCCGTGTCAACACCCTTTAAGCGGGCAATATATGCATGCCAACCCACCCTCTGCTATTGCATCATTTTACCATTATCGACAAGATACATGATTAGTTTTGTATTGATCCAATCGAGGAGAACTATCTTTGAATCATGATGCTATCTGGAAATCGGGCGGGCTTATTGGCATCATTGTTTCGCTGCTATTCCTGACTGGATACAGCAGCCATCTCTCTACCTTCCGAACTGCTGACAACCTGCTTTATGACTTCATCTCCCAGAAAAACACTCTTCCTACGGACAGCAGAATCATTCTTGTTGAAGTAGACGCCAGCAGCAGTGAGCAAAAGTCACATGCAGCCATTGCAGCAGCCATTAACAAACTATCCAATGCAGGTGCCAAACTTATCGCACTGGATATCCTCTACACCGAACCTGAGCTACAGCCGGAAGACAACAACAGTGGTGAAGCACAGAAGGATATGCTGGCAGAGAATATCCGCCTTGCTGGCAACGTCCTGCTTCCGCTCTATTTTGAATTTGGTTCAGAGGTCATACAGAGTAACATCCTTTCGCCAAGTCAGATTAGGCGTTCGACATTCAGACAGATCAACCGCAATGCTACAGCAGCTGTCAGCGCTTTTATGCTCCATTACCCTTACAGCAACCTATTAGAGGGCGCTGCCGGCTTCGGGCACTTCAACCTGTTTCCTGATCCGGATGGCACTGTCCGCTCACACCCCCTGGCCATTGAACTCTCGGATAAGTTTTATCCATCTATCGCACTAGTACTGGCGGCAGGGGCGATGAACATTCCAACAAGTGACATGCGGCTGAATATTGGCACCGATATTGAACTGGGTGCCCTGAATGTCGCCACCGATCGTGATATCCGCATTTACCCGGCCTTTCATACCGATGGCAGCGGCGGAAGTTACAGTCGATTCAGCCTCTCCGAGCTTCTTTCAGAGAGCACACCCGCTGACCTGTTTAAGGACAAGATCATCTTGATTGGCAGCACCGCCGACAACAGCTCAAACAGCTTCATAACACCATTAAAGCGGAATATGTCGCGCATCGAGTTTGTTGCCCACAGCATTCAAAGCATCCTTAAAGAGGAGTCAGTCATTCGGCCGGGCTGGACTCTCTACATTGAGCTTGCGCTGCTACTGCTTGCGGGGCTCTACCTGACCCTTCTTCTACCACGTCTTTCTGGTATCGCAGGGGTTGCTGCAACAGTGACTGCCACTCTCGTACTGCTTATCACAGGCTTCTTTTTGATATCCGCATTTTCTATCTGGATTCAAACCTGCCTGACGGCTCTACTGCTGATTATTGGCCACCTATGCATCGGCATCAGAGCACATTTTATTGCCAAAGAACAACAGCCCTCCTCAACAAGTGACTCGAATGAAACCAATAAAATGCTTGGGCTCTCGTTCCAGAGCCAGGGCATGCTGGAAAATGCATATAAAAAATTCCTCATATGCCCGCTAGATGAGGAGATGCTTCCCATCCTGTATGACCTGGGGCTTGCCTTTGAACGCAAGCGCCAGTTTGACGAAGCAATCAATGTCTATCAGCACATGGCCACCTACAACAGCAACTTCCGCGACATTCAAGTTCGACTTATCAATGCAAAAAGAAGCAAGGAGGCTGTTTCAGAGAAGGGTTCAAACGATGGGGTGGCCAACCTGCTGGCAGGTGGCGACATCAACCCGACCTTGGGCCGCTACGAGATATTCAGCGAATTGGGTAAGGGTGCCATGGGGACTGTATACCTTGGCAAGGACCCACAAATCAACCGTCAGGTTGCCATTAAAACACTGGCTCTCTCCAAAGAGTTTGAGGCCGATCAGCTTGAAGAGGTAAAAAAACGATTCTTCCATGAGGCCGAAATTGCCGGCATGCTCAACCATCCCAACATTGTTACCATTTTCGATGCCGGTGCGGAACACGACCTTGCCTATATTGCCATGGAGTACCTGGATGGAATCGACCTCATCCGTTACACCCAAAAGGGCAAAACCCTGCCGATCCCGACCACACTGAAAATCGTTGCCAAGGTAGCTGAAGCACTTCAGTACGCTCACGACCACGGTGTCATCCATAGAGACATTAAGCCGGCCAACATCATGATCCTGAAAAACAAGAGCGTAAAAGTAACCGACTTCGGCATCGCCCACATTAATGACTCGAGTAAAACCAAAGCTGGGATTGTCATGGGCACCCCCTCCTATATGTCACCGGAACAGCTTTCAGGCAAAAAGGTTGATGGCCGCTCCGACCTTTTCTCCCTTGGCGTAATGCTCTATGAGATGGTTGCCGGCGTTCGCCCATTCACTGCCGATTCAATATCAAAACTGATGTTAAAGGTTGCCAGGGTACCGCATACGGATGTGCGCGAACTTGATCCTGAAGTTCCAGACAGTGTGGCTGAGTTGATTAATAGCATGCTCGCCAAGAATCCTGAAAATCGCATCGCCTCTGCCCATGAAGTGCTGGATCGCATCCACCAGTGCCTTCAGGAAAACAGAGCGCAGGAAGGCACTCCGTGAAGGGGTTGAAGATGTATGCTATGACCGATGTCGGCATCAGGCGAAAGCATAATGAAGACAGTGTCGGCATCACCCCTTCGCACGGCATTGCCGTCCTGGCGGATGGCATGGGCGGCCACAACGCAGGCGAAGTAGCCAGCGCTATGGCGGTAAATATTATTAGTGAGAAAATCAAAGAGGAAATATTGAGCATCCCTGCAGCGCGGATTGATGAAAAAACCGGGTTTGCGGGTGAGTCGATCCTGACCCGGGATGCGATCAGATTTGCCAATGATTCGATTTACAGTACTGCCCAGAACAGACCTGAGTGCAAAGGCATGGGAACCACTGTTCTGGTTGCTGTTTTTTATGCCGATCGAATCACCGCTGCCCATGTCGGAGATTCGCGCATGTACCGGCAGCGTAATGGTAATTTGACCCATGTTACTGAAGATCACTCCGTGATTCATGAACAGGTTCGGCGCGGCCTAGTCTCTGCTTCAGATGCACGCAACTCCATTATCAGGAATCTGGTGACGCGCGCGCTCGGCGTAGCTCCAGGTGTAGATCCGGATATAGTTGAAGACACGGTTATACCGGGGGACCTTTACCTGATGTGCTCCGACGGACTCACCGACGTAGTGCCGGATGAGGTGATCGGCCAAACCCTTTCACGTTACGACAACGACCTGAAAAAGGCTGCGACAGCGTTAATTCGACTGGCCAATGAAGCCGGAGGCCCGGACAACACCTCAGTAATCCTTATCAAGAAACCACAAAAGTCTGGTCTTTTCTCTAGACTTCTGGGTAAAGGTTAAGCTTAATTATTATTAAGGGCGGGCACTTACGTTAAACAGGCGCTCGTACTCCTCTAGCGCATAACGATCGGTCATTCCGGCAATGTAATCAGCGATAATTCTCGCTTGTCGAGCTGGGGTTAGCCCGCCACCTTTCAATGCAGCTGCAGCCTCAAGTTCATGCTGCTGGTTCTCTGGTAGCATGGCGGGATGCTCCATATAGACGTTGAAGATTTCTCGAATCACCCGTTCCGCTTTATTGGACATACGCGCCACCCGGTAGTGACGATACATATTTTTAAAGAGGAATTTCTTCATCTCACCATTCATGCGGCGCACAGGTTTACTCAAACTCACCAGCGTTTTTGAAGCGGCACGCACATCGTCGAAATTTTTTATCCCCGCTTCTTCAATCCGCCTCAGTGTCTCCTGAATCACATCGACGATGAGAAAGTTGATCATATGGCGCACGGTTTCGTTCATCTTCAAGCGTTCGCTGACATCGGGAAACTCCCGCTCAACCTGCTCATAGTGAATACGGAACAGCTCAAGCTGCATTAACCCGTCGACAGTCAACATACCGGCGCGATAGCCGTCATCAATGTCGTGGTTATTGTAGGCGATCTCATCGGCCAGGTTGCCGATCTGTGCCTCAAGTGGTGGCTGCTCATGCAGATTGAAATGGGCCAGATCCCGGTTCTTCGGTGTATCGTATGCCGAATGATGTTTGACGATACCTTCGCGTGTTTCGTAGCTCAGATTCAAGCCCGTAAAAGCGGCATATTTATGTTCCAACTGCTCAACCACCCGCAACGACTGGCGGTTATGCTCAAAGCCACCATAGGGCTTCATCATCTCATCCAGTGCATCCTGGCCGGAGTGACCGAACGGGGTGTGGCCGAGATCATGGGCAAGTGCCACGGCCTCAGCCAGATCTTCATGCAGATGCATCGAGCGACAGACCGAGCGGGCAATCTGCGCCACCTCGATCGAGTGGGTCAGGCGAGTACGATAGTGGTCGCCCTCGTGATTTACGAAAACCTGAGTTTTGTACTCCAGCCTGCGAAAGGATGCTGAGTGAATGATGCGATCACGATCTCGCTGGTAGGCATTTCTGTGCGGCGATTCAGGCTCATCATAAACCCGGCCACGCGAATAGATGCTACGGCAGGCGTAGGGCGCGAGTATCGATTCGTAGTCGGATATTGCCATCAATCAGGCCGCAGATTCCATCATAGCCACCGCTTCACGGGCTGCCTGTGCTGGATCTGGTGCATGCAGGATCGGGCGGCCAACAACGAGGTAGTCAGAACCATTGGCAATGGCGGACGCCGGATCGGCCACCCGTTTCTGATCCTGAGCATCCTGTCCACCCCAGCGAATACCAGGGGTTACAGTAATAAAATTCTGCCCGCAAAGTGCCTTGATTTCAGCAGCCTCATGCACACTACAAACCACGCCATCAAGCCCTGCATCCAGTGCCATCTTTGCGCGTTGCAATGCCACCTCACGCGCCTCTTCTTTGGGCATCGGATCACTGGTCAATACTGTGACAGCAATCAGCTTCATACCCGGAAACGCTTTGGCAGCACCAGCAGCAGCAGCCAGCATCTCTTCGCCTCCTCCTGCATGTACATTCACCATGTCTACACCAAGACCACCGGCACTCTCAATCGCCTGCGCGACAGTGTTAGGGATATCGTGAAATTTCAGGTCGAGAAACAGCTTGTGGGTCAGCTTTAAATCGCGCACAAGCGCCGGTCCTTCTGCGACAAACAGGCGTAACCCAACCTTCAGCCAGCCAACTGATTCCCCCACCGCATCACGCATCAGCAGAGCCTTGTCACGACAATCCACATCCAGCGCCACCATCAACCGATCCTGCATCAAACCTTCTCCTCCTGCTTCGGGTGCAGCGTTCCCCATGTGTGGCATTGCGGGCATTGCCACCGCACTACCACCACCTCAACTCCGCACTGTTCACATATATAATTTTTGGCCGTCGTACGCCACTGCATGGAAAACTTCGTATGTGGATCGGACTCATCACCAATCACGGCCTGAAGCCTTAAGGACTCCCTTAATGTGCCGGGAACAAAGCCCAGCTCAGAACAAAGGTTCACAGCCTCCTGACGGCCATGCGCTGTTGCCACGACCTCCAGCCATGCCAGCACAAGCTCTGCGTCCCTGCCCTGCTGACAAAACTCATACAGCAGAGCAAGCCCATGTTTAGCGTAAAAATCCTTATATTGAACCAGCAGCGATATAACGAGAGGAAAGTGCTCATGAGAGTGTGCTTTCAGCGCACGTACGCCTGCCTCAGCCACTTCTACTTCCCCCGCCTGAAGCGCCAGTTCTATCTCAACCATATGTGCCGGCGCACAGGCCGGATCAAGTTCAAGCGCCCGTGCTGCATATTCCGCAGCACTGTCACGATCTCCATCACTGCAACTCTGGCTGGCCATTTCAGAAAAAAGATAGGCGCGGTGCGAACTGTCGGATTCATTGCGCACACGCTCCAGGCGTGAAAGCAGCTCCTCGGCCAGCAGCCACTCTTTACTCTGCTCCCTGATTCTCAGGCTGGCTTCAAGGGCACCGGCATGATCGGAGCGGATATCCAGTGCCTTCTGGTACTGCATCAGGGCACGGTCGAGCAGACCACCGGTCTGGAAGTCCAAGGCGAGTGCCAGGTGTGCCTGCAGATGCATTGATTGCGGCAGGTCGGGCCGTGCCAGTAAATTCTGGTGAATACGAACTGCACGTCCAATCTCACCTTTTGAGCGAAACATCTCGCCGAGTGCCATATATACATCTGCTGCTTCCGAGCGCAGGCGGGCAACCTGCACCATCTCCTGCAACGCCCGATCAGGCTCATCGGATAGCAAGTAGTTGATGCCGCGCAGAAGTGGAGAGATACGTTCATCCTCCTCTTGTTTGGGTTGCTCCTGCTCCTGAAGCGGGCGCAGTACCAGAGCAACCAGAACCACCAGTGCAATGGCGGTAATAGCCAGAAGCAGGGTATTCATACGTCGTCTTGAAGCGGTATATTCCGCAAATTATCCACTTCCCGCTGCAGGCGTTCATTCTCCTGACGCAGCCAGATAATTTCCTGTTTATGCTTGCGTCGTGAAAAGAGCAGTGCCAGAACGCCACCAAAAAAACCGAGCATGAAAGCGATAAAGACCGGAACATAGAACGGAATCGTAGCACTACTTACGCCAAGGAAATGGACTTGAATCAATGTCAGGTTCGCCATGGCAAACATCGTTGCAAACGATGTAAGCACAATCACCAACAGTACATTGGTCCAGTTCACAGAGTTAAAACCGTGCATTTTCAAAGGGATTTTCAGCCTAAGCTTCCCACCCGTTCGCGCAGCTCTTTACCCGGCTTGAAATGAGGCACCGTTTTAGCAGGAACCATGACTGAATCACCTGTTTTCGGGTTCCTGCCGAGGCGGGCATTGCGCTGTTTGGTGCAGAAGCTGCCAAAACCACGCAGCTCCACATGACCACCGGAGGCCAGCGCATCGCCGATCACCGACAGGATGGTGTTAACGACAACCTCAGCTTCACGCCGTGTAATTCCATCCTGCTTATCAGCAATGATCTCTACCAGCTCTGATTTAGTCATAACACCCTCCGATTGAACCCATTAGCATAGGCAATCATTAGCGCTTCGCAAGTTTCCCTCTTGATTCGCCTATTTTCAGTCAATTTTCCCCAGCAGTTTCCGCTGCAGCTCCAGCGCCAGTGCCGAAGGTGTTGAGTCCTTGGCCGCCTGCTGCGAATAGTTGCGCATCGCGTCGCGCTCTTCATCGCGCAGCTGCTGGCGAATAGAGAGTTCCACCTGCCTGCGCTTGCGGTTTACCTCGATGACCTTCGCCTCGATCTCGCTTCCCTCTTTCAACTCTTCGTGTTCGCGAGGAATTTCGCGCCTGGAGAGGAATGCATGCACGTTCTCAGCCAACTCCACGACAGCACCGCTCGGCTTCATCTCAAATACCTTGCCATTAACGCTGTCACCACGCTTCACATTCTCAAGGAACAGTTCAAAGGGGTCACCTGAGAGCTGCTTGATGCCCAACGAGATACGCTGTTTTTCTACATCCACACCCAGAACCACACACTCGACTTCCTGACCTTTGCTGTAGTCAGCCAATGCTTCGCTGCCATGCTTTTCCCAGGAGAGGTTTTCCATATGCACCAGACCATCAAGATCCGCACCAACAGGAACAAAGAAGCCGAAATCGGTAATGTTTTTGATCTTACCTGTCACATGCGAGCCAATCGAATGGTCTGCCAACCAGCTCTGCCACGGATTATCACTTACAGCCTTCAGACTTAAACGAATACGGCGTGCATCAGCATCCACTTCCAGCACAGCCACATCAACCACATCACCCTCAGACAACACCTGCGCAGGTTTCACATCACTCCTGGTCCAGCTCATCTCAGAACGGTGAATCATCCCCTCAATTCCCGGTTCTAGCTCAACCACCGCACCGAAATCCAGTAGTCGGCGAACCGTTCCTGTCAGGCGCATCCCGACTTCGTAGGTGGCTGCTACATTTTCCCATGGGTCGGACTGCAGCGCTTTCATGGAGACGGAGACCTTACCTGTTTCAGCATTAAGCTTTACAATTTCAACTGTCACACGCTGGCCAGTGGAGAGCATCTCCGAAGGCTTCTGGATACGTCGCCACGAGATATCAGACACGTGCAACAGCGCATCCACGCCATCCAGGCCAATAAATGCGCCAAAGTCAGTCATTCGGCGAACCTCGCCAGTAACCTTGTCCCCAACTGCGCGTTCCGCAAAGAACTGTGCACGCTGCACCTCTACTTGACCCGCCATTGGCTTCTTGCGTGAAACCACGACATTCTCAGGCCTGCGACGCGCCTCAAGCACAGCCACCTTGCACGGCTGTCCAATCAGCGACTCAGATTTAACATGCATATCGGTATCAGCTTCGGAGCGCGGCATAAATGCAGTAAGACCATTCAGGTTTACCCGGAAACCACCCTTTACTTCAGCGGTGATCACAGCATCAATAGCTTCACCACTCTCGACTGCGGCCTCAATTGCACCCCACGATTCACGTTTTCTCGCAGCCAGAACAGAAAGCGTTACGCCACCTGTGCCGCCAGCCGACTCAACCATCGCACTGATCATCTCTCCAACTGCGGGCAGCTCCAATCCAGCCTCTGCAAACTCGGCCAGTGGAATCGAGCCTTCATTCTTGGCGCCCACGTCCATAATCACAGCATCTGCATTGATGCCTACGATCATGCCTTCAATCATCTCGCCACGGCGAACATCCGGATGCTCTTTCAGTGAAGCCTCAAACATCTGCTTGAAAGATTCCTCTTCAGCCACTTCAGCCACTTCAGCCACTTCAGCCACTTCGGCCACTTCAGCCACTTCAGCCACTTCAGCCACTTCAGCCACTTCAGCCACTTCAGCCACTTCAGCCACTTCAGCCACTTCAGCCACTTCAGCCACTTCAGCCACTTCAGCCACTTCAGCCACTTCAGCCACTTCAGCCACTTCAGCCACTTCAGCTACTTCAGCTGCTTCAGCTACTTCCTGTACTGCTTCCAATGTTTTGGCTTCACTCATGTCGATATCCATCCTAAGTTCAATTCATTCGAATTGTTATTCAGTTTTGTGTTCATTTCCGTTTCAGACGGCGGTAATCAAGCCTCGCCGCGCCAGAACCCCAAGCATCCGATCCACCACATCATCCACCCGCATGGTCGTTGAGTCGATAGCGATCCCATCCTCTGCTTGACGAAGTGGCGCATGCTGACGCTCCCTGTCGCGTTGGTCACGCATTTTCAGCTCCTCAATCACCGCTTCAAGGGAGCTCCCCCCCTGATCTTTCAACTGCGCCCAGCGTCTGCGGGCCCGCTCTCGCACCGAAGCATTAAGAAAGAATTTGGCTTGGGCTTGTGGCAGCACCACCGTGCCTACATCACGGCCATCCATGATACATCCGGATTCGGCAATCTTTCGCTGCAAACCAAGCAGTTTATCCCGTACCTGCTGCTGTGCAGCCACTGTTGATGCCGCAGCACCAACCGCCTCACTGCGCAGTCGATCGGTCCAGTTTTCCCCGCCAAAAGCGATGCCATTCACCGTCCATGCAACCTGCTCAAGCATCTCATCCACCAGCGCTGCAAGGGCTTCGCTATCATCCAGTGCAATATCACGTTCCAGAGCAAGGCCACCAATCAGTCGATAGAGAAGGCCGGTATCCAGTACCGGCAATCCAACCTCTCCGGCCAGCATTTTGGCCACTGTCCCCTTGCCCGAGCCTGATGGTCCGTCAATCGCAATTTGTAATCCGGGAACAGCCTGCCAATTACTCATCTATTAAACCTCATCCTGCCAGCGCACGTTCATGCCTATGCTCTGGGCTAGCGCCACGAAATTCGGAAAGCTGGTGGCAATTGCCGCCGCATTGTGGATGCGAATTTCACCATCGGCTCGCTGAGCCGCCACTGCCATCGCCATGGCAATACGGTGATCACCGAGTGCATCTACCTCAGCCCCGCCTTTCAAGCTGGCCAGACCTCGAATGACTGCGCCGTCAGGGCGTTCTTCGATATCAGCACCTGCAGCAGATAGAGCATCAGCCATCGCGCTGATGCGGTCGGACTCTTTCACCCTTAACTCTTCGGCATCTTCAAGCACAAACTCACCATCAGCCAGTGCCGCCGCTGCAAAGATCACTGGAAACTCATCAATGGCATCTGGCACATCGTTCGGATCTACATGCATGCCGTGCAGCCCGCCGGACCTGACACGCACATCAGCCACCGGTTCTTCACCAACCTTCGCCTCATTTTCCAATGTGAGTGATGCACCCATGTCACTCATCACCCGTCGCCAGCCATCACGACGCGGATTGATACCGATAGATTTCAGCGTCACATCCGAGCCATCCACAAGGCTTGCCGCCACGGCAAAGAAACAGGCAGATGAGGGGTCAGCAGGAATATCGACCACCCCCTCAGGGGCAGTCAGTCTGTTATTGGGGAAAATTGATATTGTACCATCCACAGCCACATCTACCGGTTGCCCGAACAGCGGCAGCATACGTTCGGTATGATCGCGCGTCGGTTTCGGTTCATTCACCAGAGTTACACCATTGGCATAAAGGCCCGCCAGCAGCACACACGACTTCACCTGTGCACTGGCCACCTCGGAAACGTGGTGGATTGCATTCAACTTGCCGCCGGAAATGGTGATCGGCAGCAGATTGCCATCATCGTTGCCTGTCACCGTTGCACCCATGCTGCGCACGGGATCAACCACGCGCTTCATAGGGCGTTTGCGCAAGCTGGCATCACCGGTCACCGTGCTCTCAAATTCCTGACCCGCCAGAATGCCGGTCATCAGGCGCACGCAGGTACCAGCATTGCCGGCATCAAGCATGGCCTCCGGTTTCTTCAAGCCGTGCAAGCCAACGCCATACACACGCAGTGCGGTTTTCTTATCATTTAGCCACTCAATCTTCACACCCATGTCGATAAACATCTGTGCGGTAGCGACATTATCGTCACCAGGAAGGAAGCCGTGAATCTCCGTGATGCCATCAGCAAGCGAGGCCAGCATCACCGAACGGTGCGACATCGACTTGTCACCGGGAACGGTGATCTCCCCATATAGTGGCCCCTTAGCCGGGCCTGCAATCAGTGTTCCGCCGATTTCCATTACAATCCATCCCCATGTTTAGCCAGCCATGCTTCGCGTGCTTCTCTGGCCGCAGAAAATTCTTTCAACAACCTGTCAGCATCATCCGCCAGCAGTGCCTCGCGCATGCCGTTCAGCTCCTGCTGGAACGCATCCAACTGCCCCAGCAGCGCATCACGATTGCTGAGCGCTATGTCACGCCACATCTCAGGTGAGGATGAAGCGATGCGGGTAAAGTCACGAAAACCTCCGGCAGCAAAACAGAACGGATCATGCCCCTCACTCTTTTGCCGACGCACTGCATTAACCAGCGCAAAGGCCGCCAGATGAGGCAGGTGACTGACTGAAGCAAGGAAATCATCGTGCTCTGCCGCATCCATAGTGACAACCCGACTACCAGTCTTCTCCCACAACTGCATAACCAGAGCCAGTGCAGTCGCACTGGAGTCACCAACCGGGGTAATGACACAGAGTCGTTTCTCATACAGCTCGGCAAAGGCAGCACCGGCACCGGACTTTTCCGTTCCCGCAATCGGGTGAGCAGCAATAAAACGCTCGGGTCCTGGCAGGAACTTGTTTGCAGCAATAATCGTTGACTGCTTGGTGCTTCCGGCATCCGTGACCACAGCATGTTCCGGCAGCGTTTTCGCCATGGCAGCGAAAACCGACGCGTAAGCGCTCATCGGCACGGCCAACAGCACCACATCAGCATCACGAACCGCTTCACCGACATCGTGGGTCCACGCGTCGACAATACCGATCCGTTGCGCCAGCTCAAGGTTGTCGCGATTTCGACCAACACCGGTGACATGTCCAACTACACCCGCCTTTTTCAAGGCAAGGCTCACCGAACCGCCTATGAGGCCGACTCCGACAATGACAAGATGGCCAATCAATGGCTTTTCAGCACTGGACACTCACTTACTCCTGGAGCTCTGCAAGGATGACATTCAACATCTGCAGGAACTCGTTATTCTCATCTGCCGTACCCACTGAGATGCGCAGGTAATCCGCCATGCCATAAGGCGCAAGCGGGCGTGGAATGATGCCTCTATCTTCAAAGCTCCGCAAAAGCTCCCCGCACTGCGCGTGACGCAGCAGTACAAAGTTGCCAAAACAGCGGCCGCCGAGCAGCCCCAAGCCGTCAAGAGCAGACTCCAGTCGTTGACGCTCTTGATTATTCTCAGCCACGCGGGCCATCACCCACTCTCGGTCATCCAATGCTGCAACGGCAGCAACCTGAGCCAACAGGTTCAGGTTGAATGGTTCGCGATAACGATTGGCCAGCGCCGTGATTTCAGCGTCGGCAATGGCATAACCAACCCTGCAACCCGCCAAGCCGTAGGCTTTGGAGAAGGTACGGCTGATCACCAGCCCCGGATGTGAGAGGTCATGCACAGAATCACCCTGTGTGTCAGCGACAAACTCGTAATAGGCCTCATCGATAATCACCACAACATCACGAGGCAAGCTGTCGAGAAAATCCTGCAGACGATCGTTACCATGCAGTGTGCCGGTCGGGTTGTTCGGATTGGCGACACAGACCACCTTGGTCTTCTCATTCACAGCATGAGCCATGGCTTCAAGGTCGTGGGTCAGCCCATCAGCTTCAGGCACTGAAACGGACGTTGCCCCAGCAGCCTGTGCCGCCAGTGCATAAACGATAAAGCCACGGCTGGAAAAGACGACCTCATCGCCAGCTCCGGCAAAGGTTCGAATCAGAATATCCAGCACCTCATTAGAGCCATTGCCAAGCAACAGCTGATCACGATTCACATGGTGAAATGAGGCCAGCGCATCTTTCAGAAGGTTGGCATCACCATCGGGATAGCGGTTAACGCCAGCCGCAGCATGCTGCATCGCAGCAATCGCCTTGGGAGACGGGCCATAAGGATTCTCGTTGGAGGCCAGTTTTACGGCGCGGGAAAGCCCCTTTTCGCGCAGCAGCGTCTCCACAGGCTTACCCGGCACATACGGGTACAAGCCTGATGTTTGCGGCACAGCACGTGCCAGCCAGTTTATGCTCATAAAAAATCCTTACAGCGGTTTGGAGACCGGATAGGAGCCCAGCACCTTGATGAATCCACCCGGTTTGGCTTGAATCTCGGCAATTGCTTCGGCGACACTTGTGTCGTCACGATGGCCCTGCACATCAACGAAGAAGACATACTCCCAGAGCTTCTTCTTCGATGGACGCGACTCGATACGGGTCAGGCCGATGCCGCGACCGGCAAAGGATGAGATCAGATTATGCAGCACACCCGGTTCATCCTTGATCGACATCACTAGTGATGTTTTATCCTCACCGGAAGCCGGAGAGTCGTGCTGACCGATGACATAAAAACGGGTCGTATTATCATGATAATCTTCAATATTACGCTGAACCAGCGGCAACTCCGACTGATCAACAATCGAGTAGGGACCAATCACAGCACACTTTTTCCAGTCCAGTGAACCGGAACCGTGGGTTTTTGCATCTTCAACAATTTGTGCGGCACGAATAGTGGAGGAGGAGTCCATCATCTGCGCATTTGGCAGGTGAGAGGCTAGCCAGTTGCGGCACTGACCCAGTGGCTGCGGATGTGAAAGTACCACCTCAATCTCATCAAGTGAATCGGCATAGGTGAAGAGGTGATGGTGGATCGAGAGTTGCACTTCAGCACAGATAAACACATCGCGTTCCATATCAGCAAAGAGATCCAGCGTAGGCGTTACCGCCCCCTCAAAAGCATTCTCTACCGGCACAACACCGTAGGTAGCTCGCCCGGCTTCAACCTCATCAAACACCAGCTCCAGTGAGCTGCATGGCAGATACTTCGGCGTTGCGCCGAACTGGCGTGTGGCGGCTGTATGACTGAATGTACCTTCAGGGCCGAGATAGGCGATGGTCATCGGATGTTCCAATGCCAGGCAGGCGCCGATAATCTCACGGTAGATACCGTGGATCGCCTCATCGGAAACTTTCGTTTCGTGAGAGGCTTCTGCAGCGACTGCATTGCGTGCCAGCAGTCGGCGGATAATTGAGGCCTCACGACTCGGCACATAAAACGGCGCATTGCCCTTGTTCTGCTTGGCCTCACCCACCTGCGCAGCCAATTGTGCGCGCTTGCGGATCAAGTCCAGCACCTCATCATCAACAGCATCAATCGCGACACGTAATTTGTTCAGTTTCTCTTCCAGATCACCCATGCCAGCAACCTAGCAGCGAGGACCTGTGCAATCCATTCAGAATTACAGGGATGACTTCAGATAATGGCCAGTATGCGAGGCCTCGCAAGCAGCGACCTGTTCAGGGCTGCCTGAGATAACGACTGTGCCGCCTTTGTCGCCACCTTCGGGTCCCATATCGACAATCCAGTCTGCTGTTTTGATCACATCAAGATTGTGCTCAATTACAATCACCGTATTGCCGCGATCCACCAGTGCATGCAGCACATCCAACAGCTTGGCAACATCGTGGAAATGCAGACCTGTGGTCGGTTCATCCAGGATGTAGAGGGTGTCACCGGTCGCCTTGCGAGCCAGCTCCTTGGAGAGTTTAACGCGCTGCGCCTCACCACCGGAGAGCGTGGTGGCCGACTGCCCCAACTGGATATAACCCAGCCCCACCTGTTGCAGTGTTGTCAGCCGGTTTTTCAGCGCCGGAATAGCTGCGAAAAACTCCAGCGCCTCTTCCACTGTCATGTGCAGCACTTCATCAATCGTCTTGCCCTTATAGCGGATATCGAGCGTTTCACGGTTATAGCGCTTACCCTGACACGTCTCGCAGTGCACATAGACATCAGGCAGGAAGTGCATCTCCACCTTGATGATGCCGTCACCCTGACACGCCTCGCATCTTCCTCCCTTCACATTGAAGGAGAAACGACCCGGTTTATAGCCTCGTGCCCGTGATTCAGGCACATGCGCGAAGAGTTCACGGATGGGGGTAAAAATAGCGGTGTAGGTAGCCGGATTGGAACGCGGCGTGCGGCCGATCGGGCTCTGGTCAATATCGATAATTTTATCAATATTCTCTGCACCGATTAACTTCGTGTGGCTTCCAACCCGCTCGGTTTTCAACCCTTTGGCACGGGCAAAACCGCGAAAAAGCGTATCGTTGGTCAATGTCGATTTACCAGAGCCCGACACGCCGGTAACGCAGGAGAAGCGGGAGAGCGGAAACCGGGCCGTAACCTGCTGCAGGTTATGCTCGCATGCCCCCTCAACACCGATCATGGTGTGATTTTTCAGTACCTTGCGGCGGTTCGGGACCTCGATCCTTTTACGTCCGGAGAGATAATCAGAGGTGAGCGTATTCGCTTTGAGGATATCCTTCAGCTTACCCTGCGCAACCACCTCACCACCGTGTTCGCCAGCCAGAGGCCCCATATCGATCACCCAGTCAGCACTGCGAATTGCATCCTCATCATGTTCAACAACAAGCACCGAATTACCAAGATCACGCAAACGCCTGAGTGTCCCCAGAAGGCGATCGTTATCCCTCTGGTGCAGGCCGATAGAGGGCTCATCAAGGATATAGAAAACACCCACAAGGGCTGAGCCGATCTGGGTGGCAAGTCGGATCCGCTGTGCTTCGCCGCCAGAGAGGGTTCCCGCTGTACGTTCCAGACTAAGGTAATCAAGTCCCACCTCGATCATAAAGCCAAGTCGCGAGGAGATCTCCTCCAGCACCTTATCGGCAATGGCCAGCTGCTGATCGGAGAGTTTCAAACCATTGATCCATGCCACCCCTTCACGCAGCGGCATGGCAACAACCTCTGGCAGGCTTTTATCGTTGATGCGCACATGGCGTGCCGACCTGATCAGTCGCGTTCCGGCGCAGCTTGGGCAATCGATGGTGTCGATATATTTGGACAATGCCTCGCGCACATCATCAGAAGATGATTCACGATAGCGCCGTTCAAGGTTGGGGATCACCCCTTCGAAGGGGCGCTCAACCGTGCGATTCTGGCCCGGCGTTTCGTAAATGAATTGGATTTTCTCCCGGCCACTGCCATAGAGGAACACCTTTCTGGCCGCTTCGCTAAGTTCGTTGAACGGTGAGTCCATATCACCACCGACATGGCTTGCGACCGCCTCCAGCGTCTGCCGATACATGAATGTCTCCCGCCCTGCCCAGGGCTCAATAGCCCCATCCTCCACCGAGAGTGAACCATCCGGAACCACAAGTTCTGGATCGAACACCGTCTTGCTACCCAGCCCGTCGCAGGCGGGGCAGGCTCCCACAGGTGAGTTGAAGGAGAACAGCCGCGGTTCAATATCAGGATATGAGATATTGCAATCGGGGCAGGCAAAGCGTTCGGAGAAGAGTTGCTCATCCTTGCCAATCAGTGCAATCATCATACCTTCACCGTAACGCAGTGCAGTCTCCACCGAATCGGCAAGCCGGGTGCGGATACCATCGCGGATCACCAGCCGGTCGACGACCAGTTCAATGTTATGTTTGATGTTTTTCGCAAGTACAGGGAGATCATCTAGCCCCATCACCTCGCCATCGATGCGCACACGCACAAAGCCGTCTTTTCCGGCCTTCTCCAGTTCCTTGCGAAACTCGCCCTTTTTGCCGCGTGCAATCGGAGCAAGCAGCTGAACCTTCGCCCCCTCCTCCAGCTTTTCCAGCTGATCGATAATAACACTGGCCGGTTGGGAGGTGATCGGTTTGCCGCAGCCATGGCAGTAGGGTTGACCGATGCGGGCAAAAAGCAGTCGCAGGTAGTCGTACACCTCGGTAATTGTGCCAACCGTGGAGCGCGGATTACGGCTGGTTGTCTTCTGCTCAATTGAGATGGCCGGAGAAAGCCCCTCGATGGCATCGACATCGGGACGTTCCATCATGCCAAGGAACTGGCGCGCATAGGATGAGAGTGACTCGACATATCGCCTTTGGCCTTCGGCATAGAGGGTATCAAAAGCAAGCGACGACTTGCCGGAACCGGACACACCGGTGATTACCACCAGCTTATCGCGCGGAATATCCAGACTGACATTTTTAAGGTTATGCACCCGCGCACCCTGCACACGGATCATCTTCTCACTCATCACTACTCCGATATCTGCTACAACAGGCAACCCACTCTATGAAGCGGGCACAAAAAAGAAACGGGCTGGAATATCCAGCCTAAAATAGTACAAAAAGAAGAGCTGCAGCATTAGCGCTGGCATGCAGGGCAACTGCAACCCAAAGGTTACGACTCCACTCGTAGGCCAGTGCAAAAACAATACCGCCGAAGATTTGTGGCAGCTCCGGCTGACCATGCATCAGGGCAAAACAGCCTGCACTTAACAACACGGACAAAAGCATACCGAAAGATCGGCGCAGCAGGCGGAAGATCAGACCACGGAATAGAAGCTCCTCCACCACCGGTGCCAGCAGCACCATAAGCAGAAGCCCGGCCAGACCAGCAAGCCATGGTGGAGCGGCAAGATGCGCAAGCAGTGCGTAGTCCAGTAACCAGAAAACCAGCAGCAGGATCACGAACAGAACCAGCGTGACTGCAGCCAGCACCGCAAATACCCGCACTCCTTCAGCATCCGGCCTACCCAGCCCGAGGTTATCCCCCATCTTGAAATAGTTAATAAGCAGTCCGATCACAATCAGTTCGACCAGACGCAGAATCAGCAGCTGTGTCTGCAACTCAACGCCAGCCAGCAAAGCCCCTGCAGCCATTTCACAGACCACAACACCCAGCACCATGCTCAGCGCAAACTTCAGCGGCAGCTCACCCCACGATTTTCGAACAGCGGTTACGTCCTTAATACACTTCATGAAACCTTTTCTCATAACTGCTCCTGATTCATCGGCAGCCGATACTAACGCCAGCTCATGTTTCAGCAGCACTCCAGAAAAACACACTTTTCAAGCCCTTGTGCTCCACCCAAAATGGCTGCTTTCAGCTGCGAGTTAAACTCGCAGCCGAAAGCAGCCGTTCCGTCGGGTTCACTCACATCATGTCTTGGGGGTCAACATCCACTCTTATGCGCACATCTCGCGGTGGAACCATGCCTGTGAGCAGCGGCTGCAGTTTCCATGGCAAAAGTTTTCGAGAGGCATCGCGCAGCAGCACCTCTATGCGATACTTGCCGGCCAGCCTTTCCATCGGACAAGGCATGGGGCCTGTGACATTGACCCCTTCAAGGTTTTCGCAGTGGCGGGTGAAGAGTGTGGCCACCTCGGTTGCCCTTTCAATCTTTGTAGATAAGAAGACCAGCCGCACCCAGCGGGCATAGGGCGGGTAGTGCAGCATCTCTCGCAGCTTCAACTCTTCACCAAGTGTTTGGATCGCATCATCTTCAGAGATGCGCGTTAGCCAGTCAGCCTCAGGCATGCGTGTCTGAATAATCACTTGTCCCGGCTTATGACCACGGCCCGCCCTGCCTGTCACCTGCGTCATCTGCTGCCACCAGCGCTCCCCCGCCCTGAAATCGGGCAGGCTGACGCCGAGGTCGGCATTAACCACACCAACCAGCGTCACATTGGGAAAGTCGTGCCCCTTCACCAGCATCTGGGTACCAATCAGGCAGTCGAGCTCTCCACTCTCAAATGCCGCAAGCGTATCGGTAAGACGAGCATGACTGGTGATCACATCGCGATCGAAGCGGGAGAAGCGTAGCTCGGGAATCGACTCCTTGAGCCACTCCTCCAGCTTCTCGGTTCCTTCGCCAAGCGGCAGAAAGGCATCCTCACCGCACGACTCGCAGCTTTTTGGTACACGACGCCGGAAACCGCAGGTGTGGCAGCGCAACTGGCCTGCCCGGCGGTGCAGGGTCAATCGAATCGAACAGCCGGGGCACTCCGGCACATCGCCGCAGGCCGTGCACTGCAATGCAGGGGCATAACCACGCCGATTCAGGAAGAGGATCGACTGGTCACCCCGCTCAAGATTTTCGCGCATGGCATTCAGAAGCGGATCGGAGAGTGGCGCATCAACCCCGCGCATATCGACAATTTCGCTACGCATGGGTGTGTCATGGGAGGCCACCCGCAGTGGCAGATCAAGACGCTCATACCGCCCCGCCTCAACCTGACTCCAGCTCTCAAGGCTTGGCGTCGCCGAACCAAGCACAATGGGGATATTCAGCTCCTGAGCCAACAGCACAGCCATATCACGCGCCGAATAGGCCATCCCCTCCTGCTGTTTAAAACTACCATCGTGCTCCTCATCAACCACGATCATGGCAAGCTTGGGTAGCGGCAGAAACAGAGCAGAGCGGGTACCGATCAGCACATCGACCTGATCCAGATGCTGACGCACCGACAAGCGATCCCCACCACTCAAGGCCGAGTGCCAGATCGCCACATGCTTAAAGCGCGCAGTCAGACGGGCAAGCCACATCGGTGTAAGTCCGATTTCCGGAACCAGCACCAGCACCTGGCCACCGTTTGCCACCACCGATTCGGCAGCGTTGAGATAGACCTCTGTTTTTCCCGAGCCGGTACGTCCAAAAAGCAGGTAGGGCTTGAAGGTGTCGAGGTGAGAAACAATCGCATTGATCGCACGTTGCTGATCTGCTGTCGCGACGAATTCAGATCCCTTATCCCCCTCTGCAGGTAGAAACGGTTGCGCTGCAACCGCCTGCACCAACCCTGTCTCCACCGCTCTGGAGAGAGCATAGCGCACACCTGACGTGCTGCCTGATTCTGCCGCACGTTTCAGAATAGTTTTCAGCGTGACCGCTGCACGGGTAGCAAACAGGTTTGCAAGCAGAGGGTGCGCAGCAAGCCGGGCAGGCTCACTGCAGCGAAAACGGCGCAGGTCATCCTGAAGTGCCCAGCCAAGCGAGGTGCTCCAGAGCTCTCCGGGTGAAGCGAGGTAGTAGCGCCCTACCCGCTCCAGCCATGCCAGACGAGAGTGATCAAGCAGAGGCTCCACATCAAGGCGATCGCCAACAGATTTAAACGTTGAGCTTTCATCACCAGTAACAGTGGTTACAGCCAGAACCAAACCGAAGCGGGTTCCCTTTCCAAATGGCACCTGAACACGGATACCGCTCAGAGGTTTGCCAAGAGAGTCCGGCCATAGATAGGTAAAGCTCCCGGGAAGTGGTGCAAACACCGCAACCTCGACAGCAACATTTTGATCGGACAACACCACAGCCGAACTACTCAGCTCGATCACTCCCATGCGTAAAAGCAGCCTCTGGCACAAGCTGTTTCAATTCGTTATAGATCTGCTGTACATCGCGCTTGCCACAGGCGCCGCGAAGCTCTTCCATCAGCTGCAACATCGCATCCCAATCCACCTCGCGGCTTCCCGAGAGTAAAATCTTCGGATGGCTAGTCGCAGCCAGCTTTTCAGATGCATGAAACAGCTCCTCATAGAGCTTCTCACCGGGCCTTAAACCCGTGAACTTAATCTCGATATCGCGACCGGGCTCAAGACCTGTCAAGCGGATCATCTGCTCGGCCAGATCGACAATCTTCACCGGCTCACCCATATCGAGTACGAATATCTCGCCACCCTCCCCCATGCTTCCCGCCTGAAGAATCAGGCTTACGGCTTCGGGGATGGTCATGAAATAACGGGTAATATCGGGGTGGGTAACTGTAACCGGGCCACCCGCCTCGATCTGTTTGCGAAACAGCGGTACAACCGAACCTGCTGAGCCAAGCACATTGCCAAAGCGGGTAGTAATGAATGCCGTACTCTCATTGCGTCGATTGAGGTTCTGGCAGTAGATTTCAGCAGTACGCTTGGTTGCCCCCATCACATTGGTCGGATTAACCGCCTTGTCGGTTGATACCTGTACAAACTTTTCAACCCCGAACTGTACCGCCATATCGGCAATGCCACAGGTACCGAAGACATTGGTCTTCACCCCTTCGGCCGGATTCTCCTCCACCAGTGGCACATGCTTGTAAGCGGCGGCATTGAACACCACATCAGGCCGGAAGTGATCGAAGACCCAGCTCATGCGTGACACATCGCGGATGTCCCCCAATACACCATGCAGCACTGTTTCAGTCGGAAGCATCGCCTGAATCTCCTGCTCAACGGTGTAGAGATTAAATTCACCGTGATCCAGCAAAATCAGGCGGGAGGGCTTATGCCTCACCACCTGCCGACAAAGCTCCGAACCGATAGACCCCCCTGCTCCAGTCACCAAGACGCATCGGCCTGTCAGCAACTGATGAATACCAGAGTCATCCAGTTCAATCGTCTCACGACCCAGCAGATCCTCAATCTCAACCTGCCGCAGATGTGACACCTCAACCTTACCATCAGCCAGATCGGAAACAGAAGGCAGTGTTCTGCATACCACATGATGCTCCTGACACTGTTTCACCACCCTCTGTATCAGCTGATGCGACGCTGATGGCAGCGCCAGAAGCACCACCTCAACACTGCGGAGTTCAATAATCTTCCCAAGGTCATCCAGTGTCCCGAGAACCCGCACCCCATGAATTTCCTGGCCCTGTCTGAGTGCGGAGTCGTCAAGAAAACCGACTGGCTCATAAGGCCCTGATTTAAGCAGGTCGCGCACAAGAAGTTCACCTGCTTGGCCTGCCCCAACAAGTAACGCCCGCTTGCGTTCAAAAGAGCGAATGTTGAGATTACGATCCTTGATCCAGCGATAAAACAACCGGGGAAGAATCAGGCCGCTGATTAATATAGCAGGATAGAGTGCCAGCACAGAGCGTGGCAGCCCCTCCAGACGCAGTAAGAGAAACATCACAATAAAGCTTATGACAGCACCAAGTGATACAGCCTTAACTATGCGTATTAGATCGGGCATTGAGGCATATCGCCAGATTCCCCTGTAGAGGCCGAAAAAGAAATACGCTGCCGCATGCATTGGCAGCGCAGTAATAATTAAGAGTTGTAACGGCCTGACATATTCAACAGGGATGACATCAAGATTAAAGCGGAGCCAGTAGGCCAGCCAGATGGCAAGTGGAATCCACACAAGGTCGTGAACCATCACCAGAAGCGGATTTCGCAGTGCCTTGAGCTTACTCATGCGGACCATGCTTCACAAAAAAGATGGCGCGGCAATCTCTATCCATGAAACTGCCGCGCCATGCAGTTCAGCACCTGCTAGTAACTGGCTTTTTCCTTATCATCATGCCCGCCAACTTCGACGGAATCCTTGGTTTTGGCCAGGTTTTTCTCACCAATTCCTTTGACATCAAGCAGATCATCCACTTTGGCAAATGCCCCGTGTTCATTCCTGTACGCGACAATTGCCTCGGCTGTCTTTTCACCAATTCTTTTTACAGCCTGAAGTTCCTCTACTGTTGCTGTATTAAGATTGACCGCTTCTCCGGCATGTACCGGTGTAGCAAGCATGAAAACAGCAACTAACAGAGATTCAAAAAGGTGTTTTAATTGCATTCGCAATCCCCCTTTTCATTTTGTATCCGGTTGCCGGCCAATCCTGTTCCAAGCAATAGTACAGCCAGTATAGCAGAAAAATGCTCTTCTACAGAAGTCGAACTCAGCGCATGAACTGCAAGAGCTAATGCAGGGAGAAAAATGAGTGGTGCCATGGGTAACTCACGCCAATCCATGCGCCAGCCTTCCCGCATCCAGAAGTAGAGCAAAGAGCACAAGAGCAGAAGTCCAAGAGGCCCCCAGCGAGTCAGGTTTAGAAGGTATTGGTTATGGGGATGCGCTGTAGATCTCGATGCCGAACGCCTCTCGGCTATCATTTTATCAAGCGCCACCGGAAATCCTCCCGTTCCAACGCCTAGAACTGGATTATCCAGGTATATATTGATACTGGTCTTCCACATTTGGAAACGCTCTTGTGTTGCCAGAATGGCATTGTCTGAGCTATCACGCCAATCCAGCCCCGCCTCATATTGTGTTTGAGTAAAAGCAAGCCAAGTTCCATGTAAGCGTTCTTTGCCAGAACCTAGGGCAATAACAAACAGCATCAGAACAGCCATGGCAACAAACATCACTGCAATTCGCCAGCTTCTTGAGTCAACCACCCATTTTAGACACACGCTTAACATGAGTATCACAGCAATGAGATAACCGCTTCGCCCTTGTGCCGCAAAAACCATCACATATGACCAAGCCGCCAACCCCCATACGATCAGGCGTTGTGTTCCACTCCAGAGCAATCCCAAGTGTAACAGCCAGGTAGCCCAGACACCGTAGACAAAACCGAACCCGATATGGCCGATATGTCCCGTAGCATTCTCGGCATTTGAACCGCCAGTAGTGACTTCTACATACCCGAACATCTGTAGGACACAATAAACAAGGTTAACTGCCAATCCGGCAGATAATGAAAGCAGAAATAAATCTCGCCACTTCTTATCTAAAGATATGGAAACTACAATTGGAAGAAGTAACCAGAACCAGTGACGCCCCAAGACATGCAGCCCCCACTTGAGGTCAAGACTCCACAACAGCCCAAGCAGCAACAGAACCATGTAAGCACAAAAGATAATGCTAAGTAACCTATGGTTGCTCCAGCACTCTCTAGCTCCCTGCCACCAAACCCCCGATACAAGCCCTAAAGCCAGCGCAGCGCCTAAGAAAATATTGGTCACCGCAACCGAAAAGGGAAATACCAAAGCAGCAGCACAAAGTAAAATCATGATTAAACGGCTCAATGGGACACTCCCTCTCGTCGAACCACTTTAATGAACGTTAACCATAAGATATATATATCAAACCAGAAAGAGTGTCGGCGAAGGTATTCCATATCCAGCTCAACTTTCGCAGGAATCGGCAGCTCATCGCGCCCATTCACCTGCGCCCAACCAGTAAGGCCTACTGGCAACACGTGCACCCCTTTTTCGGTTCTTAGTGCAATCAAATCATCTTGATTGAACAACGCTGGGCGTGGCCCGACAAAGCTCATATCACCCTTAAGTACACACCATACTTGAGGCAGTTCATCCAGGCTCGATTTGCGTAAGAAATCACCGATGGGTGTTAACATGCTTTTGGGATCCTGTAATAGATGCGTTGCCACTGCAGGCGTATCCACCTTCATGCTACGAAATTTGGGCATTTGGAAAACTTCGTTATCTCTGCCCACCCGGGTGGACCAGTACAAAGCTGGACCTCTGGAAGTCGACTTTACCAATAGTGCGACACATAACATGGGAATAGCGGCACAGATAAGCACTATAAATGACAAGACCAGATCAAAGCCTCTTTTCACTTCCAACCCTCAACAGTCTTCTTGAGCTGCTCATCCATATTTATCACGGGGTTCCAGCGTAAAAGGTTCCTGGCTTTAGAGCTATCTATCTGCAACGATCCAAACAAACGGTCTGCAATATCCTTTTTACCTAATAGAGATGCTACAAAACACATCAATCCCACTGGCACAGGAATCAAGCGTGCTTGCTTTCCAAAGGCTCTTGCCGCTTTCTTCAACAGATCGGTTGTAGAGACATCTTCACCATCAGAAATAAGAAACACCTCATTGGATGCCTTGGGGTGATCAATGCAATGAATAATAAAACTGACCAGATTATCCAAAGCAATCAGGCTACGCCTGTTTTTCACAGCTCCTAATGGCAGCGGCACACCTTTTTGCACCCACTGAATCATTCTCAAAAAATTCGCCTTCACGCCGGGTCCGTAAATCAACGGAGGGCGAATTACCACCACCTCCATGCCTGATACTTCGGCCAAAGCAAACAAACCCTGCTCCGCCTCCCATTTCGACAAACCATAGGGGTCGTTGGTACTGATGACATCATCAGGTGTAAATGGCCTGTCCTCCGTCGACTCACCATTCACCTTGATCGAACTGATATAAATAAATCGACTCACACCTGCTTGAGCTGCCTGCCTAGCCAGATTAAGGGTGCCATCCACATTCACCTTGCGGTACTCAGCCAGAGGGTCACTGCTATCATCAGACATCACATGCACTCGTGCCGCGGTATGAATTACCACATCCACAGATTCAAACGCATTGCCATAATCAGTAGAAGCCAGCAAATCACCCATCACGACTTGCTCAACATGGCCTGCTAACTTTGTTGTTGGTTGACGCAGACCAGCAACCACACTCTGACCTGAAGCCACACTTAACTGGTGAACCACAGCACTACCAACAAAACCAGTCGATCCGGTAACCAATACCTTCATTGGTTTTCTCCACAACTGGAGCGCATCCATTCTTCCAACTGATTCACCAACATATCACGATCAAAATTTTTCTTATAATAGCGATGCGCTGAAAGCCCCATCTCATCGCGTTCAGCATCACTCAGCTGACTCATCTTCAGTACCGCTTGGGCAAGACCCTTTGCATCACCTGAGGCAACACAGTAACCAGCCCCACTCTCAAGAACAACCTTTGCCCCGGTACCATTTAAAGCACCAATAACTGGCCTTCCACAGGCTAAATATGACTGTACTTTTGATGGAATAGTCGTTGCCATCACAGGGTCATCTCTCAGCGTGACGAGCAGAGCATCGGCAAGTGAAAAATATGCAGACATCATTTCCATGGGGCGACTACCTAAAAGGTACACCTTATCCAACTGCTTATTATCAACTTCACTCTGCAACCAGCCCCGCCTGCGGCCATCCCCCAAAAACACCCAATGAATATTCTCTTCTTTCAATAGCTCTGCTGCACTTACAATGGTGTCCAGAGACTGCGCTGCTCCCAGGTTACCAGCAAACATCATCACGAACCCTGCGCTTGGTATCTCTAAACGCTCTTCTGCCGATGGCTCCAATTCTTTAGGCTGATAAAGTGACTCTGCCCAATTAGGGAAATATTTAATTTTCTCTCTTTCTGCCCCTGCTGCTACTGCAGGCTCAACAAAACCCTGAGATTGAACAAGAATACGATCACAGCCCTGATAAATCTTTTTCACCATGAGCCCTACAGCTGACAAAATCCGTGGTGACTTTACCGCACCTGTGGCAAAAAGCGTTTCTGGCCACAAATCCTGTACCCAGAAGAACATCGGAGCATTCTTCAAACGACTCATTAAGATTGCTGGTATACCAACTGTTACGGGTGAAACTTCATAGGTGAAAATAACCTCAAAAGGCTGTTTACGTAGCAGCCAGGGCGCCAGCAAACATGCAAAAAATACAAATGAACAATAATTCAACACCAATTGCCATGATCTGCTTTCACGCCTTACAAAAAGAGGGACACGAACAATGGGAATGGTCTGCATGGTCTCACGTCGGTTTTTCCACCAAGAATAACCATCATAGAGTTTTCCAGCTGGATAGTTAGGCATACCTGTAAGAACTGTGACCTCGTGACCTTTATCTTTCAAAGCAATTGCAAGATCGGTAATACGAAAGTTCTCTGGCCAGAAATATTGGGTTACAATGAGAATACGCAATGTATGTTCTTACAGTGAATACTGCACATATAGATCAGGATGCTTTCTCATAAAATTTACCATATCACGCACCATTACATCATAGTCGGGAATTGGTTCATCAAGTTCCTGTCGCGTATCAACCAACGTCTTATTGGTGACTTTACCATCCACTGCTTCAATCGGTATATCTTTCTTGGTGTATTTCTTAAACAACATCAAAAGATCATATTTGTTAATCGCTTTACCATTGGTAACTTGATACAGGCCATGAATATCATTATTGATTACATTTACCACTACTTTGGCTAACTCCAATGTAGTCACACCAGACCAAAAGGCCTTGGTATAGCCTTGAATACCCAGAGTCTGTTTTAAAAAGAAGTCAAATAAACCCGTCCCATTTGATTTGATTTCAGGACCGATAATGGATGTGCGAATCGTTAAATCCTTCTCGTTAATCACTTCGCCCAAGGCTTTTGTTCGCGCATAGGTATCGTCACCATCGCGAAATGCATTTTCAACATATTTCCCCTCAACCCCTGAAAACACGCAATCGGTACTAATATGAATCAGTTTATAATGAAGCTTACTCCCTAACTCAGAAAGGAGATGTGGCAAATAACTATTGATAAGAATTGCTGATGAAACTTGCTCTTTTGATTGCGCAACAAGAACACCGATACAGTTAATCACATACTGAGGTTTTACATCCGCTAAATATTCACCCAGTCGATTGAAGTCGGTAACATCTAAATCCTGGTCGACAAATTCTCCAGGTTCACGAGCAACCCCAAAGACTTCAAATGATTCCTCTTCCCTTAAGGTCATTGTCATCACATGACCTGCCATGCCCCTTGAGCCAAGAACAACAATTTTCTTTTTCATATTAGTCCTTCTTCCAAACAACACGGTTAACATAGTCTGTATAAGAGAGGATAATCCGCAGTACCTTCTTTGATACATTATCCACATCGTAGTCAGCTACTACTTTCATCACACGCTGCCTGACATTATGTTGCGTTGTGACAACATCAATTGCTTCTATGATGCGCTCTTTATTCAATCCAGACATAATGAGGGTACCCTCATCCATACCTTCAGGACGCTCATGTGCCTGCCTGATTGTGATTGCCGGCAAATTTAACAACGAGCCCTCTTCTGCGATCGTACCACTATCAGAAATCACGCAAAATGCTTCCATTTGCAATTTATTATACTCATGAAAACCATAAGGCTTGGAAAAACGAATCAGCTCATTACTGGATTCATAATCCATAGCTTCGAGTTTCTTCCTGGTTCGTGGATGGGTTGAAATGATGATAGGCATGCCATAGACCTCGGACATCATATCAATCGACTCCAACAGGTCAGAAAAGTTCTTCTCAGAATCCACGTTTTCTTCTCGGTGAACACTCATCAGTATATATTTTTTCGCTTCCAGACCTTCCTTCTGCAAAATGTCTGAAGCCTGGATTTCATCCATATTCGCATTCAACACTTCCAGCATGGATGAGCCTGTCTTAATGATTGTTTCTGGGCGAATACCTTCAGAGATCAGATAATCCCTCGCTTGTTCTGAAAGCGGCATATTGATATCACTCAAATGGTCGACAATTTTCCGATTGATCTCTTCGGGAACTCGCTGATCAAAACAACGATTTCCTGCTTCCATATGAAAAATAGGTACTTTTCTTTTCTTCGCAGGAATGACCGACAAACAGCTATTTGTATCACCATAAAGGAGAATAGCATCCGGTTGCTCATCAGCAATCACTTTGTCTGCTTTGGCAATAATATCACCGATTGTCTCCGAGGCCGTACCTTTCATAGCCTCTAGGAAAAAATCAGGTCGACGCACACCCAGTTGCTCAAAGAATATTTCATTCAACTCATAATCGTAATTTTGCCCTGTATGGACAACAACATGATTCGTATGCCTATCAAGCACTTTCATCACTTCACTAAGCTTAATGATCTCAGGGCGCGTGCCCACGATAGTCATGACTTTAATCATTTTTTTCTCCACGTTCAGGCAAACTCTTTAATGTCTTTCTCGATCTCACGCAGCTCTAATAGCATCTGACGTAATTCGTCCTCTGACAGCTGAACCGTGTTATGGGAGTGATATTCATCAGCTTGCGTCACCACATTCTCACCCTCTTCAAAATATTTTGAATAATTCAAATCACGAGTATCTGCGGGGATGCGGTAATAATCACCCATATCAACAGCATGAACCATCTCTTCTCTGGTCAATAATGCCTCATAAAGCTTCTCACCATGTCGGGTGCCGATGACCTTCACCTTATGCTCCGGTCTATTTAACAACTTCTTCACTGTATCCGCTAAAAGACCAATAGTTGCGGCAGGAGCCTTCTGCACAAAAATATCGCCATTGTGTCCATGTTCAAAAGCAAAAAGCACAAGCTCCACAGCCTGATCAAGGCTCATCATAAAACGCGTCATGGCAGGATCTGTAATCGTAATCTCTTTACCAGTGCGGATTTGCTCAATAAACAGAGGGATCACCGAACCACGGGAGGCCATAACATTGCCATAACGGGTGCAGGCAATCATTGTATCTTCATCATTAAGGTTACGGGACTTGGCTACCACCACCTTTTCCATCATCGCCTTTGAAACACCCATCGCATTGATCGGATAAACAGCCTTATCCGTGCTCAATACAATGACCTTTTTCACTTTGGCATTAATCGCACAATTAAGCACATTCTCAGTGCCGATGATATTCGTCTTCACCGCTTGCATAGGATAAAACTCACACGATGGAACCTGCTTCAAGGCTGCCGCATGAAATACATAATCCACACCGCGCATGGCATCAGTAATCGAGTTCACATCACGTACATCGCCAATATAAAATTTAAGTTTCGGATGATTATATAACTTGCGCATATCATCTTGCTTCTTTTCATCGCGCGAAAAAATTCGAATTTCATCAACATTGGTGCTTAGAAAACGACGCAGCACTGCATTACCAAACGAGCCTGTTCCACCAGTTATTAATAAGGTTTTATCTTTAAACATACATTCTCCATTATTCTATGATACCGCAAGGAGTCATAGAGGCTGCTCTCTCAAATAATTACGAAACAATGCCAAGTTCCTACGAGCAGCAATATCCCAAATATAAGTTGTAAAAGCTAATTGCCACCCTTTAGCGCCCATTTTTTTCGCGCAGAACTGAATCAAACATAAGTTCAGAAATAACTACGACAAGAACCTTCAATCTGCTTCACTCCTCCTGAAAACCTGACGCAAAAACTCGCCAGCACTAAGCAGATCAACGCTCAATGATGCCGGTTGAAATGAAAATCGGCTAACAGCATCCGCAATTGAGTGAGAAGAGAGAGCGTCAAAATGATCAGTCGCCCAGATCACATCCGTAACATAACTCGAATTACTGGCCAGAATGGGCAGTCCAACTGTTGCAGCCTCTACCAAAGGTAAACCAAACGATTCAAAAAGTGACGGATAAATTACAGCTGCAGATTGCCTATACAAACGCTGAACCTCATCATGGGAACACTCTCCAATTATTGCAACATTCAAACCATATTCTTCAGCTTCAGCAGATATCCACGTACATAAATCGGGGGATCGTTTTGCATCCAGTGTAAGGCACAAACTCGGGAAAATTCTTTTCTCGGCAAGTATGGTCCATGCCTCAATCAGCCTTTTATGATTTTTATGCGGCTCTCCAGAAGCCACGTAGAGAAAGTCATACCGCCTTCTATGGTCCGCTTTAGGTAGCTCGACTTCAGCCGTAGCAGCTGTAAATGGAAAAACTTCAGCATCTACATACAGTGACTTTCTAATCAGCTGCTTCATCGTTGGCGTCTGAACAATAAAGCGGCTCACATAACGGGACCTTGATCGCAACCACCATCGCTCAATCATCAATCGAATACGTACCGGTAAGCCAAAAGATCCTAAAGACACTTCATCAATCAGATAACGGTTCTGCACAAACACCTGCTGGTATCCCTTATGCGCAAATAGTGGCGGCAAATTCCCCATGCATAACAGCAGCGTATCGGCCAAAATAAGATTGGACAGCCTCCACTCAAATACCAGTCTTGAAAACAGCGTTGCTTTTACGCGATACACCTCTCCCGCCAATTTAACCCCATCGGGCAAACGCATGCGATCATCAAGCACAAAGACAACATCATCAGCACCCTGCAATGCCTCCAGCACAGGAAGCAGTAAAACCTTTCCTCCGCCCTGATGTATATTGGGGGCATACAGAAGTCGTCTGGAATTCACCGCGGCTTGGCCAGTACCATCAAGGTTTCACCACCTAATAGACGAACACCGAAATCCTTGTTTAAAGCATAGGCTATACGTCTCGGGATTTGAGCCAGCTTGGTTTTCCACCCGGGTTGAGGTGTATTAAATGCTGCACCTGTATACCGGCTTTTGATAACCTCAAACCCACATTCACTGAGTAACTCAAGCGCCAAGCCCTTGGTGAAATAGTGGATATGACCCACTTTTCTCCTGACATGCAGTAGAGGTGACTCGCGAAGGACTGAAACTGATGAGAGATCAAGCGGGAAATGAAAGATAAACAATGGAGCCCGGCGCCTAATCTCTAACAAGAATGCGTGTGGATCAGATACATGTTCAAGAACATCAAGCAACAGGATTATATCATGTGAACCATCTGACTGAAGAAAGTCTCCAACATGAAAGTCAATCTTTAAACTATCATGTTCTTCCCAAAAAGGCTGAGCTCCTGGAGAAATATCATAACCGGACAGCGACACGCCAGGAAGCATATGATGTATGGCCGCAAGGACGCCACCGCCTCCGCAACCCACCTCACAAATTGAGCCCGGCTTGCTTGATACTTCCTCAATGAGGGAACAAACATGGGCAGCCTTCCATTGACTATCCTCGGAATCCCAGCTTGGATTTTGGGACGCATATGTCCCATCAATATATTGCTCTTCTGGATGCTTCATCAACAAACCTCAGTGCGCCAAGATGCAAACGAACGGTTCAACAAACGTTCAAGGCTGGCAATATCTTGGTCATACTCTTTTCTCAACAGGTCATATGTTTCTGCATTCATTTCCATTACACTACTAACAGGGCGAGTGTTCATTTGACGCAGTTTCATACCAACTCGCCTTCTGAACTTGATCGGCAGCACTCTCTTTATTGCAGGCATTCCGAAAGGCCTCCCCATAAGAAACCTCATTAACAGTTTGCTTTTAGCTTCTCCCGCCTCATTTTTCATTGTGGTGTCGGCAATAGAAATATGTGATTCGACATCCAGAAACATGAATACATCCTCAAGAGTCTGGGTCACATTCTCCGCCAGTTGATCCTGAGTGATAATTAAAAAATGTTCTTTAGGAAATTGATTAAACCACTTCTCCAGCTGCCTGTAATAGAGGCCATCGGAGAAGTAACTATACCATGACATAGGCTGTTGACTCAGGCGTTCACTTTCGGCTTCAAGTGCTTGCTCGAAACTAAGAGGCTCCAATCCAAGACGTACCATATGAAGATAATGGGACCAAGCACGCTTTACCGGATCTCTGAGTAACACGATAAATTTTAATGATTCAGCAGGAAAAAAATGCTTTAACCTAGGTATGACGATCTCAGGTCGATGCAGGTAAAACGGCGTAGCTTCCCCTATGGCAGAATAACTCTCTGCCCCGGAAAAATAGCTATTCAAATAGAACTCTTTCCCTTTATTATAAAGTTCATTATCAGTAAAAAACTGAAGCTCTTTCTCCATCGGAAGAAATATTTGGGGATGCTGAGTAAGGTAGTGATGCAATGACGTGGTCCCAGACTTGGCAGCTCCGATTATCATGAAGTTTGGCATACCAGAACTACTCATGAGCTTGTGCAGTCTTAGCCTTTATAGCTTCAATATCCTGCTCATTAAGTGATGAGAAATCAATTTCAAACAGTCCCTTCCTTGCTCTCATCTCGTCAAGGCTCCAGTCCCACCACTTCAAGTCCTTGAGTAATTCAACAGCACTTTTTGGAAATCTAGATTTTATATGTTTTGCAGGATTTCCTGCTGACACCTGATATGCATTGACATTACGCGTAACAATAGCGCCCGCACCAATGATGGCCCCATCACCAACTTCCACTCCGGGCAGAATTATCACTCCATCTCCAATCCAGACATCATTGCCAATTTTAACGTCCCGTTTTTTATCAGTTGCATGATGGCCTAAAATACTTTGTTGCAATGCATTTTGTACTGAAAGGTATTGCAAGTCATGATTACTCGTGATGACACGAAGGCCATCTCCAATGGCGCAGTATTTGCCAATAACAGCTTTACCATGCCCTTTGATTACTACTGGCCCGTTAACACGTGTCCCAAAGCCGATCTCAGCATCCGCAGTCAGCCGGCTACCTTGAGCAAGGTATACCCCCTGATATTTCAACGACATGAATCTAAGCAATAGATTCAGCAATCTTTTGTGGCTCAGATGTCTAATCTGAAACATCGGATGACCTTTTTCCCGGAATATACATAGGATCAAACCCTAGCCATTTTCTTACCAGCCACCAACAACCAACGCCTTTAACCATCAAGGCCGATGAAACAGCGATAGCTGCCCCCTCCATCCCCATAAGAGGCATTAACAACAGGCTCAGAAGGACAAGTACCACTAATGAAACCAGCGTAGCTTTTTGTAGTTCCAACGCTCGCCCGGACATCCATAGCAAGTATCCAATGGGCCCCATAGCCAGATTAAAGGCTTGGCCTGCTAACAGTATATAGACAACTGTCGTGGCTTTTGAGAATCCCTCGCCAAAAAAACCGAGCAGCAGGTCAGGCACAAATAAGAGCACAATGAAAATTGGAACCCCTGACCAGACAACCAGTCGACTTGTATCCCTGTATACCTTCTTCAGCAACAAAACATCACCTTTCGCGTCTGCTTCAGAAAGCCTGGGGCCTGCCATTGCAATAATCGCCATTAATGGGAACCCTACGAAACCGACCAGTTTTGCTGCTGCCGCATAAATCCCCAATTCCGAAAAATCCACAAAAAAGGAGAGCAGGAATACATCGAGCGTAACAAAGGCAATCGTTGCCAGAGATGTCCCCATCATGGGAAGAGCTTCCTTGAAGCGCTCCTTTATATCTGGCAATTCATCAATCAGTTCTGATCCATCGTTCAAGCTTTTATTGATGGCAAAAAAACTGACCAATGAAGTAAGAATAATTCCAAACAAAAGGGCAGAGGTAGAGAGATGCTCTGTTATCAGCTTCTGAAAGGTCAGTAAAAAAACCAGCGTAAACAGGAAGACCAGAACATTCTCGTACAACGAAGAGCGAACAACCCAGTGCTTACCTCTCAGGTAATAAGCATTTAACATCAATAAAGCATGAAAAGGCAGGGCGATCGCCAGCCACGGAAAAAGATCAGTGGCCTTTGCATTGATCGACAACCTTGAACTCACCACATCCACCAGAAGGATGAGCAGTGAAATGCCTGCGGAGCAGTATAAAACAGCCTTAAAAGATTGCTTATATAAAACTGAGACCTCAGCTTTCGGTTTATGAACCAACAATCTGGAAACCAGCCGCAGAAGGTTGTTATCCAAACCCATTCTGGCAAGGACAGAAAGTGGCAACAAGATGCTTAAAAAAAGAGAAAACATACCGAAGGCATCTGCCCCCATTTCTCTGGAGATATAGATCGAGAGTGAAAACAAAACAATTGTGCCTGATAGCTTCAATACAAAGGCTAATGTGGCATCACCAAGCAAACTACGTCTCATGTCAAATTATGGGCTGAAAACTACAAGAACAACACCCGACGCACATCGGCTCTGCATCATACTTGATGAATTATGCATGTTGTCCGCGTGCTCTAAGTTTCAAGAGAGCACGCCTAAGATTAGGGAATCGATATTGAAGAACAATACTCAGCGAATGACGGACCCAATACGATGGTTGCCTGGACACACAAGCCTTCAAAGCAATAATAACAAAATGCATTAAGAGACCAGGAATACCTACACCCATCATTTTCATCTGCTCTTTTTTAAGCCTGATATGGTCTTCAAGCAGTACAACAGCCCAATCAAGCTCTTCTTTAGTGATAAATTCATGTTCACAGGCAACCTGAACATCGTCAATCCAGTTCTCATAATGAATTTGTAATTGCCATAGATGCTCAATAGATAGAGTCATCATCTGCTTCTTATCACAGGTTTTTATCCGAGACCAGAATGACAGGTTTTGCCCATGATCCCTGTATAAAACAAGGGGTTGCTTCAAGTAATTTATCTTACCGAGAAGCGCACAACGAAAAGGAATCGCAGCATCCTCTCCAATAACATTCAGCGGCACTCCACCAAACACATCAAAGACTTTTCTATCCCAAGCGTACGCACATCCCCAGGACCCATGCGATCCAAGTCGAACCATATCCTTCCAGTTCGTCAAACCCGCGTAATTCTCATGTGCAATTGAATTATAATGCTGCCCGTTTGAATCAATAATGGTGGCATTTGAATAAACACCTTGGACTCCCGACTTCCAGGCCTCCACCAATTTCCGAGTGCGCTCTGGAAGTGAGATATCGTCGCCAGCAGCGATGATAATAAATTCCTCCCCTACCTCAGACATCACCGCATTTACATGCGCATTGACACCCATATTTGGGTCGCGAGCTTTGATAATAACCTGATGTGGACCATCATATTTTGAAACTTCATCCCGGATAATTTCCAAGCTGTTATCGGTGGAACAATCGTCAGAAAATACAATCGTAAGGAGGCCATAGTCCTGACACAACGCGGCATGAATTGCATCGCGAATGTAATCCTGCTGATTATACGAGAGTACAACAAATGCAACCCGAGGCTCGGCAATTGTATCTATGCAGTGACTTTCCATTTATGAAACCTATTCCACCCCAATAAAATATCTACAAACTGACCAGAAATACATTCAACCATGCTACAATAGAATGCATGCGAAACATTTTCACCTGAGGCTTATGCTACGTGAATAAACAGATCAAAAGCACTCCCGACATGATGAGTGCAACTGTATAAACAAGGCTGAACCCATAACAAAGGAAGCTGCAATCCTGGATTGATGCTCTTCAAGAAAATGGTCACCGATTCGTTGGGGACCATCCCCATAGGGCCAGATGTAATCATCAATAATCACCCAGCCATCTTGTGATACAAATTTGCTCCATGCCAGCACATCCGCTTTTACAGCTTCATATGCATGGTTCCCATCTATATGAAGGATAGAAATCCGCCCTGCATATTCGGTTTCACCAAAAGCCTCAGTATAGACAGACAGACCTTTGCCATAGCATTCAGAGGCTTCCACAGAAGTCATCCGCTGATAATTAATATGATTACAATTAAATGCCTGTAATCCAATTTGAAACACGATCAATGCTTCTTCAGCATCTACCTGCAAGGAACCGCTATCCACGATCTCCTCATTCTGAATGAGGTGTTCATTCGACCAAGGGTCAACGCACAGCACATTACCCAGCTCAAAACTGCGCGATAAACTGGACAGAATGAACGCCGATTTACCCCACCAGCTGCCAATTTCCACAATATCACCTTGTACTGAACAACGTGCAATTTCGATTAACGCACGGAACTTGTCATCGTCACACATTCCCGGAATCATATCTGAATAGCGAACTAGAGAGGCCGTCTCAATTTCTGAAATCATATCAGACGGTAGAACTGACGAAGCCAAGGGCAATGGAGAGTTCAGAATCGTACTGGCCTTCGAAAGGGCGGAACGATATCCACTCAAGACTTCATCAACAGGGGATGTGTTTGCCAATGCGACGTCAGGCAGCAATGTTCCAAGAATTCCGCTCAAATGATTCCAAACCACAAGGTTGGCAGTGTAGATTTCACTGACACCAAAATTTTTCACGACCTCTTTAAGTGCTTCGTTAAACCCGGGGTCTGTTACATACGGCAAATGTGTCCATAAAGGGTATTGATCCCGCGCAGCGTCATACCCCAGTGATGAGGCACCAACCACATTACGTTTTTCCCTCAGACACTTCTGCAAATAATCCTGAGCTCGGGGCATGCCACCAGGGAAGATCAATACTGTTGAATTCATAACGACTTTACTCCGAATTGATTAACGACCACGTTCACACATCAAAAAGATGGATGAGCATAGGTCCGGATACTGCTGCCCCAACTTGTAGCACCCTTCCAGATACTCTTCGGAAATAATATCCGTCTGCAGCAGCCGATCCCACTGGAAATTCGCCAATGCTTTAAAGAAAATCCCGGAGCGATGCACTACCCTCAAACCCGCAGCTGCTGCATCTCGCTCGAGCGTATCCAGTGTGTAGGTGCAACGGTGACCATGCTCGGCTTCTGCCGGGGTGACCGCCGCATTATGTGAAATAAGTCCCATCTTTACAGCGATCTGCCGAGATGGCGCATTGGCGTTGGGGCAAACCAAAAAGACACGGCCACCTTCGGCCAACCACTCATCATTGATCCGCTTCAGCACCAAGACAGGGTCATCCAGATGCTCCAGAACATGGGTCAGCACGATATTATCATAGCGTTTGGGCAAAACAGCTTCCTCAAACAGGGAGTTAATAAACGTCACCTTGTGACCCAATTTCTCTCTAGCTTCCTCTAAAGCGATACCCGATGCTTCAACACAAGTCACATCATCAAAATAGGGCAAAAAACGTTTGGTGAAATAGCCTTTAAAGCTCCCCAGTTCCAACAGACTTCCCTGATTGAAAAAAGGTTCAAATGAGCGAATCATAAAAGGGTGCATGACATCAAAATCAAAACCGTAAGTATACTTCTCACTCTCTGAGTTATCCGAGTCATCTAGCTCTTCGTTGTAGTCCCTCTTCGAATTCATAGCGCACTTATCCCCAGTAGTTGGTTTTTTCAACGAGCTCTAAGTAGTCTTGTTTGGTAATGCCTACCAACACCTGATCCCAGTATTGGCCTTTCCTAAAGAAATAGCTTCTTCTACGCCCCTCTTCTTTCCAGCCCAATCGCTTTCCACAATAGGTTGAGATTGACAGCTTATTATATTCGATCATAGAGCCATCCAATCTTTGTAAATTGAGCTCGTCGAATGCGTAACGCATTGTGGCCATGATGGCATCAATACCATACCCCTTACCCCGGTGATTTGATTCTCCCAGAACCAGCCCATGCCATGCGTGGCCATTGCGCCAGTCAATATTCATAATACTGGAAATACCGATAATCCCTGATTCCGGAACATCAACAACAAACCGTTGATTCAAACGATCGCTTTTCAAATTCTGAAACCACGCATCATGAAAATCCATCGAACTTGGAAAGTGAATTTCGCCTATTCCATCTTGTGTTACTGGATCATTAGCCCATTTATGAAGCAGCTCTAGATCACGCTCTTCTATAGCTCTTAACGTTAGAATTTTCCCTTGTATATTCACTTAAACCTCCCCCAACGAACAGGTCTTTTCACTGCTCCAGTTTCGCCAAGCCGAAACCAAAACGACCAAATTCATTGCCGTTGTACAACATATAAACATTGCCATCCATTTCAAACACGTGCGGATAACACAACATATCCGAGTCCCAGCTTCCTTCAGTTACATCAATCCCAACATCTCCATCATCCCTAGTCCAATGAATCAAGTCATCTGAATATGCATAACCTATTCTGTATCCTCTGTTCTTATTCTTTCTGAAATCAGTTGCATAGCGGTAGCAAAAAAACATGTGGTACTTGTCATTTAAACAAATCACAGTTGGTAAAGCTTGGCACTCATCATCATTTAGTCTGTCTGCGACAATCTGTCTGCCTTCTTTGCGCCATGATATGCCATCTTGAGACGTGGCATGAGCAATTTTGTATACCCGGTCAGGCGCTTCCTCTGGGTCAACGCTGGCCCACTTAGTACCATGAATATACCACATGTGATATATGTTTCTGTAAATGGCTACAAACGCATCCCCTACCAGAAAAGGTTCATGTAAAGAGGAACTTAATACAGGTCCTTTCCCCACTTTATTAAACGTCACTCCACCATCAACACTAACTGCCAAACCAATAGAGGCGTCAGTTGAAACTGATACTCTCCTATTCCATCCAGTCGTATAGGCAAGTATCTTATCTTTGTCTCTGAGAACGTTCATAGGAAAAATACCGTGTTCATCAAAGCAGCCTAGGCCACCAAGCTTGATGACCGTCTTACTCGATACCCCAATAACTTTCTGAAAGCTTTTATCCATATCTACAAATGAGATATGACTTAAATATTTCCCTGTTTCATCCTTTTCCCTTGTTGAGAAATAAATCCTGATAAAATCATCAAAGACTAAAACTTGAGGTGATTGGGCGAATTCAACACAGCTATTCGACAACTGATGCGCAGTCGGATCAAATATCTGACCCAGCTTCTTCCATTTCATATGGACTGCCTCATAGCCGTCAAGACAAGTCTCCTTCTAGTTGGGCCAAACCAAAGCCATATCGGCCGACCTCATTCCCAAGGTATAGCATGTATATTTCACCATCAAGTTCAAACACATGCGGATAAGCAATGGATTGGTCATCCCACCCCTCTTCAGAGATATCAATCCCTACCTTTGTATCATCCCGAAGCCAGTTCACCATATCATCAGAAGCCGCATAACCGATGCGGTAGCCTCTGTCATTCCTCCTGAAATTCAGGCTATACTTATAACAAAAAAACATATGGTATTTATTATTACGGAAGAATACATCGGGACTCGCCTGGCATTCATTTTCCTCTATTCTGCTTTCAATAATGTTTCTTCCATCTCTTACCCAGTTGAGGCCATCCTCTGAAGTCGCCATTCGAATTTTATAAACTGCATCCGGCTTACCATTATTCTCCAGCCATTCTGTTCCGGCAACATACCACAGGTACCAACGATCATTGAACCTTCTGATTTTTGGTCCACTCAAAACAAACGGATCATCAATGTTGCATGATAACACAGGTCCCTTGCCTAGCTTGTTGAAACTCTCACCGTTGTTGTGACTTACGGCAGCACCAATTGCCACTGTAAACGGAATCGACTCACACCTTGTCCAGCCACCATAATACGCAAGCACATCACTCCCGCTTCTTATAACCGAGACAGGGTAGGTACCAAACTCATCAAAAGCACCCAACTCTCCCAACTCTAAAATAGGAGTTTGCGCCACATTCACAATTTCAAATAAATTATACCTGTTCAAATCAACATAAGCTGAATAGCTGGTATATTGCCCCTGCTCATCAGGCAAAGGCCTGCAAGAGAAGTAAACCCTCACATAATCATCAAAGATTAATGTTGCAGGTGCTTGAGCAAATTCCTTCAGCCAGCTGCGACCTTCTACTTCTTGAGGTTTAAAAACCAGCCCCAGCTTTTTCCATTTAAACATGATTATTCACCACTGTTATAATGTTATATATTTCAATAATATTTCTTGGTTGCCACAGCAAAAAGACTCGCACAATATTGAGGGATATCTTCGCCCAGCGCATAAAAAGCACGCAATGCATCATCTGGAAGTGCAGCCATCTGAGTTTCGGAAAGCGGCTTAAGATACATCCCTTTCATGGACAAGACCTTCAAACCCGCCTGGTCACAATGATCTCTCATCATATCCACTGTATATAAGCGCCTATGGCCCACTGCATAGTCTTTAGGTGCCATTTTCTCGTAATTTTCCAACAGTCCCATTTTGTACCCGGCACGGCGATTTAAAGACATACAGTTTGGGCCAGAAATGAAAACAAGCCCTTCATGTTTGACCAGATCTGCAAGGTAGCGAAGCGATTCAACTGGTTCTTCAACATGCTCTATTACATTCAGGAAAAATATATAATCATATTTTCTAGTGGCGGAGAATTCCTCTAACAGTGTTTCATGACATACCACATCAGGGACTCTACTTTTCAATAAAGCCACATTCTTTTTCGAAGGCTCGATGACTTCTATATCATCAAACACTTTGCACAATCGTTCTGTACATGAGCCACTACCACAGCCTACCTCTAAAACACTTTTGCCTTCAGTTGGGTATTGTTTGATAAGCTCAATCTCTCGATCCATCATCAGTTCATCCATGTAATCACCTTTTTCATAAAAAGTGCTAATAGATTCCAAGTGATCGATTTCTTCTCTATTCACAAAACCCTCCCGACTTCATCCAAATTCATAACATCACAAACAAACTACTATACAGTTAAGCACGCTTACGATATGAATAAAAACCCAATCCTGATTTTTTACCTAGCTTCCCTGCATGGACATGTTTTTTCAACAACGGGGCGGGTCTATATTTCCCATCACCTCTTTCTTCCTCAAGTGTCTCCAATATACTCAAACAAACATCCAGCCCAATCAAATCAGCCAACTCCAAAGGCCCCATAGGGTGATTGGCCCCTAGTCGCATACAACTATCTATTGTTCTTGCATCTGAGAGCCCCTCAGCCAACATAAAGACTGCCTCATTTATCATTGTAAACAATAAGCGGTTTACAACAAAGCCAGGTGTTTCGGGCAAAACAACAGGTTGTTTATTGGTTTCATCAAGCAGTTGAAGGGCAAAACTTAGAGACTCTTCTGAAGTCATCTCGCCTCTCACCACCTCTACCAGCTTCATTGACAAGGGTGGATTAAAAAAATGCATCCCTAAAAACCTGCATGGCTTCTCAGAAAATGATGCAAGTTCAGTGATACTTAACGTCGAAGTATTTGTAGCAATTACCTTTGCATTTGCTGAAATTGAATCGATCTTCTTTAACACTTCAAGCTTAACTGATTTATCTTCCTTCACTGCTTCGATGATCAAGTCACACTCAGCCATTAAAGATATATCATCTGTATATCGTACACCTTCAATGATGGCATTTATCTGTTCTTTATTAATATAACCAAGCCTTGATTGGATAGTCAGCAGCCTCTTAAACTCACTCGGAAAATTTAGGTTAACCCTGTGGTTCCAAAGCACTACAGGAATACCGCAAGATGCAAAAAGCAATGCAAGTTGCTTTCCCATGCTTCCCGAACCCGCAATTCCTACAAGATGATTCTTCATTTATTCACCTTCATCAATTATCTCGCAGCTTGATATCAAGCGTTCTTTGATTACATCAAGCGAATTGAACATCATCACATCAAGTATTGAGAGCCAAGGAATAAAATCATATCCAAACTGATCATATTTGAACGGCTTTGACCTTATAAACTTTAAATTAACACCCCGAGCATCGAACTCATGTTTTGAATAGAGCTCCATCCCACCAATAGCATTCACATAGGCACTTGCACCAACCGCCTCACACAAGGCAATCACCTTGTTCTGACTCTTCAAACCATGGTCGATAACGATGTCTGATGAGATCCTGATCTCCGTTGTTATTTCCAAATGCTCGCAGATTCTAACAATGGAATTTTGCAGGAAGCAAAATAGGTTCGGATTTTCATATTTCACAATCAACTCGATCAAGGGAAATGTCTCAGAAAAATATGGAGCCCGTTGATATGCAGCTTTAATCTTATTCAACATTTTTTGCCGATTAAAATCCGCTGCCAGCTCCCGCTGGCAAACATCCAGATAATCTGAATCCTTTTTTAATGGCAGTGAAAACATCACATCCTTACCATTCAGGAACATCCGGTTGCGATTCATCCATCCTTTCTTGGTATATTGAATATTGTCATAAACGAGAAACAAATCTACCGATCGAATGAGTTGAAAGTAACCAATATAGGGTAGAAAATAAGGTTGCATAATTCCCACTTTCACCCCCCCCTCTTCGCAACAATTCTCCATAGACACTAGGATTGTGCCGCAATCAAATCGGCAATGGTCTCGACTTGCATGGTTTCGAGATCTGGATAAATTGGCAAACACAATACCTTTTGGGCAGCGCCAGTTGCCACAGGGAGGTTTTCCGGCTGCGCAGATGGCAATCTCCTATACATAGGAAAGTCGGAGATCAGCGGATAAAAATAACGGCGTGAATATATGCCGTTTTCTTTGAGAATATTGTACAAAGCATCACGACTGATAGGGAAATATTCCTCTACCAATATAGGGAAGTAGGCGTAGTTGGCTACCCGCTCCCCTGCATCCTTCAGGCATCTAATACCTTTAATATTCTGTAGATTATTTCGATAATGTGCATCAATTTCCTGTCGCCTGGCAAGTGCTCCCTCCAAATGTTGCAGTTGCATCAAACCGAAGGCTGCATTGAACTCACTCATCTTGCCGTTAATACCAGGTGCAACCACGGTAAGTTCATCCACTATACCGAAATTCTTTAGTTGGTTGATGCGTAGCTTGATTTCGGCATCGGGGCAGATAATTGCTCCACCTTCAAAGGTATTGAACACTTTAGTAGCATGGAAACTCAACACAGAGAGATCTCCATGCCTCAGAATACTGCCTCCCTCATCCTGAACACCAAAGGCATGCGCAGCATCATAAATCACCTTGAGATTGCGTCTGTCGGCAATTTCCTGAATGGCATCGACATCACACGGATGCCCATAACAGTGGACCGGCATGATGGCAGTTGTATCCGATGTGATCGCAGCCTCAATCTTCGCCGCATCTAGGTTAAGTGTATCCGGATCAACATCCGAAAATACTGGCTTAATCCCGTTCCACAGCAATGAATGCGAAGTTGCCACAAAGGAGTATGGCGTCGTAATCACTTCACCCGTAATTTTCAAAGCCTGCAGAGCAGTCACCAAAGCCAGTGTGCCATTGGCGAACAGAGCAATGTGCTCCACCCCAAGATAATCACATAACTCATTTTCAAGCTGATGATGGAAAGGGCCGCAGTTGGTTAGCTGTTTATTTTTCCATATTTTTTCAAGGTACGGCAGGAACTCCTCCAATGGGGGAAGGTGAGGCTGAGTTACAAAAATTTTTGTTTTCTTCAGACTCATCTCAACCTCTCAAGATCTGCCACAGCATGCAGAACACGTTTAGGCTCAATGGTATAATCATCGTGTTTGTTTCCTGCATGGCCTAAACAACTCCCGGTCAACAACTGAGGCCGATAACCCAGCCCCATCATTGGCCCGAACCATCCACCCCAATTGAATTGCTCCTCTTGAGAAAGTACAAGCATTTTAACATCGAAACTAGCAAAAATAAGGCTATTCAAGGATGATCCATTAGGCGCAACAATGAATTCAGCACTTTGGAAGATACGCACCTGCTCTTCAAAACTATAGTCTTCAAGAAAAACAACCTTAAACCCCAATGGCTGGAGCACCCCAATAATTTCAGCTTCATTTTCCAAGCAACGCCAACTGCTATTTTTACGGGAAAGAAAAACTTTTTCACGCTCACCTTGAGGACTATCACCGTAATAATCTAGCACTCTTCTTCTTATAAAACGTAGCGCACTTTCAGTCCAAGACCCCTGATGCTCTGCGGGAACCGCATGACCTGGGAAAAGTTCAACGGGACAAAACGTGATGGTTGGAGCCACCAAAAGCCGTTCCACCTTTAACCGCTCACCTTTTGACAAAACGTGGAGACTATTCTGGGCTATAGCATGCAAAAACTCATAGTGCGATGAGGGCATCCCCTCATCAACAATGATGGGAATATCGGAAAATCGAGGATGTTGAGTGAAATAAAACAATCTGGGAAGAAACTCAGCAAACCAATGTCCGTAATGATTGCTAAATAGCCCAGATAGCATAATCCCTTCAGGAATGGTGTTGCGAACCTCTTCGTACTTTATCAGCAGTGCGTCAGGATGCTGAGCTATGACCTGCTCATCATTTTTAAGACTTACAAACTGCCCATATTGGGGGTCTGCCAGCGTATCTGACAATACGCCATCGCTAGCGTCAAAGATAAGGCTGGAACCTCCAACAATAGTCACCTCAGGCAGCTCGGCAATATAGGGTGTATTTGAACAGGTAACTGTCTCTTTTGGATCCGCTCCACCTGTTGATGGATAAACGATCCTTATGTTTTCAGGGTTTCCAAGCTCATTATAAATACCTTTATGACCCGGCACCCACGCTGAAACAGCACTGATACGCCGTAGCTGAGGTCGACTTGTCTCTGACAGTGAAGAAGAGGAAAGGCTTCTCGACAAGTCATCAAAACGCCCCAATTGCAACAATAGTGTTTGCCAGTATATTTCAGATGAATTATTCCCATCCACCCATTTTTTTAACTTGCTGATAAAGTTAGCTGCCTCAACACTATCCTTACACTCAACAGCAAGCGAGATTGCGCGTTGCAAAGACTGCTTCTGATCGGCATCAAGTCCCCAGGCATGGGTAAAATATCGTAGCGCATTGGTTTTATTGCCAAGCGCTGAGTGGGTACTGGCCAGAAAATAATTGGCATAATAGCTGTCCGGCTGCTGGTTCACCGCCACAGTTAAATGTGTAAGTGCTGTTTCATACTCCTGCATCTGATGATAGGCATAACCCAGAAAAGAGACCACAGCAAAATTGTTCTCAACAGCAGTGCCCTTTGTGTTCGCCAGACATTGCTCAATAGCCTTGTGATACAGCCCTTTGTTGGCAAGCGCCATCCACTCACTATGCAAACTGCCAATATCATCTGCACAGGTTCTATCAACCGAAGGTCTTTTCAGAAAAAAATGCAGCAAGCGGGCAAAAGCTCCCTTCACACAAGCTCCTTTCCAAAAGAATTTATTGTCTGCAAGCCAACTCCGGTCATTTGTCCTCTTATGATTTCATTATAACGACAACGACAATCTATCACCTTCTACCATGCCGCCTGTCACCTAGTCTGATCCATAAAGCATATGGAACAAGCCAGCGGAGGACGGCTTTTATTCCCCCTCTCCAATTCCTCGCTACCACGTTCGAATCTAACATTACTGATATCGAGAACTTATCCGGTGCCACCCTGGACATCGAACCTTGGAGATCTGAATTCAGCATAACTCCTGCCGCCTCACAATATACTTTCCCCTTATCCTGAAAGGTAAGTTTTTTCTCCCTTATCAAGGCATTGCACCGGGTCACTATCGCCAACCGCTCTTCTTCATGGTTAAGGTAATAGTCCACCAGACTGCTTAATTCCATCGCATTTCGGTACATGGGGACAGGCATATTCCTGCCAAACAGGGAAAATAATTCGGAATCAGGGTGGTATTCGGTAATCAACAAAGCTCTTGATGCCATAATATCATACACACGATATGGCATGCCCGGACCGGCCTGATGATGAGGAATATTCAAGGCAATTTTTGAGCTCTGATATAGCCTGATTAATTTGTCGCGATTATTAATTTGTTCCCCGAACTGAAAACAAGAAATCAACGGAAGTGAATACTGACTAGCCTTGATCCAGTTCTCCGTGCCATACAGATGCAGTCCTAAATCTGAAACTGCATCAAGGTAATGGATTCGTTTGTTTAATGCATAAGCATTCGAAACAAGCATGCGGATATCATCCACGCTCATTTTAACATCGGTGCATATATCTCTGATGGGATCTAATGCCTGATCATCCATGTGAAAGTCACCCTTCAGGCTTTGAATGAAATCAAGGAAGGCTTCACGTTTGCTACTGTCCCCTCGCTGTAATTGAGCCAGAATATCAGTCAATTTTTCACAATAAAAATATGTCCCCACGAAACTAACCGGGATCACCTGCTCCACATAATCTACTGCATCAAATGCATCAGGATCGGTTGCAAATGGAAGGTAATGCACTTTTCCCGTTAATATGGGGTAGCGCTGCTCAAATGCGACCACACTTTCCTGCGTAGGGACAAACACCTGATCACGCTCACAAAACAGAGGCTTGCCTTCACCTCCCTGATGATAAAAAGGTATCAGATCAACCATTCGAGTGATGATCGGACAGCTTGTTCCATCCATGATGGCTTGCGTAATCCCTCCACGGTTGGTCGAAAAAATAAAAACAGGATTAAGCCTGTTGATGTATTCCACAAGTTTAGTTTCGCTCACCCCGGATCTTAATGATGTTGCTCCCAGATGGGGAACCAGATCATTCGTGCAGATGACATGCACATTCAGACCAACCGCTTCGAAAGCATGAACAACGGCGGTCATATATGGGTCAAATCCGCCATCGGATTGATAGGTATGCACAAATGCCACGATGTTGCTGGAATGACTGGCGCTAATCATCAGCTATCCAGAAAATGAAGCATGCCCATTTTCTCCACTCGATCCTTCAGTGCGTCATAGTTGGAAATCGTATCACTTAATTCTTGAATCATAATTGAGTATTCCGACTTTTCGGGAAGTTCGAATTCAACACCTATAAAATCAAATAACCCCTCAAGAAATTGTTCACGTTTTAATAGAAAGTCCTCATATGCAACTGAAAAAACAGGAAACCCTTGCTGCTTAAGTTGCTCTTTTTCCCTTTCAACCAGCATGATTTCAGAGTGCACACGCATCTCAAAATCATCCAGATCAACTTCATAATTGGCCACTTCAGGCTGAAAGTTTTTGCGATTATAAACGCCTCTTTTTTGCGCAATAATTCCTGAAAGAACTTTTCGCACTACGTTTTTTCTTTCAAGATAGATAACCTTGTAGCCGTCATCCTTGAGCATCGTGGCCAGGCTCGGCCAGTTATTCAGATGATTGACAAGCAATTTAAAACCAAAAGCTGACAAATCACCTTTCATGCTACGGACTTCATTTTGCTCCAACTCGTTTAGATACTCTCTGATAGCAACAGCAGCTTTGTGAAAAACAAAACCCTTGCGATACAATGATTTGCCAAACAAACTGAGATGTTGATATTGCTTAATCCAGATTTCAAACGGGATGAATCGCAACTCAGAGGCAAGGCTCACAAAATCAATCTCTCCTCTTTCATCAATCCTTTCCAGAAGTGCTTTCACGCCTTCCAACGGAATAAATGGTTCCTGAAGACAAGCCACACGGCTATGTGAATCAATTTCATCTACAATGGCAGTCGAGCCAGTACGTCCACGGGTAAAAATTATGAATCGGCTACTCGCACTCATGCATGTTTCTCCTCTGCACCACAAAATTCTAATCGATTTTTCAAATTCTTTTATGTTACATGAATTTCTTAATCAGTCATAAATTCATCCATGTAGAGTGGTAACTTTTCACTCCAGTAAATCGTACCCAACAACAACCCAACATGCAGAAGACATAATCCGCCCTCCCGATCTACTCAACTGCGGATCCCTATCAAAGTGGGTCAGAAATTCCCATCTCATGTACCTTGGTAACCAAACTCTCATAATTCGCAATCGTCTTTGATAAATCAGGAATCATCACTGAATAATCAGTTTCCGGAGGGAGCATAAATGGTATATCCAGCATTGAACAAATACCTTGAAAAAAAGTTTCCCGATCTTCCACAAAGTCTTCATATGTAATCACATGAACATCAAATCCTTTTTCTTTCAACCAGGTCTTTTCTTTCTGCACACTATCTTTTGCCCAAATCACTCGCTTTTCAAAATCTTCCAGATCTATCACATATGATTCTTCGCTGGCGATATAATTTTTCAGGTTATATATCCCCCGCTGTCTGGCGATTAGCCCCGATAAAATAAGCTTCACAGTATTCTTTCTCTCAAGGTAGATGGCCATGTAACCTCTTGCTTTGAGAGCCCCCGCAAGATCTGGCCTCTCATCAAAGTGATTAGCCAGCACCTTAAACCCAAACCTTTTCCCCTGGCCGCTAAGCAAGGTCCGCTGTTCCGACTGATCGAGATAAAGACTCAGCATCCCCTTCTCTGATATTAGTCTGTTACAGGCCAAATACGTTACACCTATTACGGGCAGCCTGAATCGTCGGTATTGACTTGACCAGGCTCCATATGGCAACACCTGATAGGGCGCAGAAATATGCTTATAAAAACCCTTTCCATGTTCCAGATAAGCCTTGGAAAGCTCAGGGCTTTTTTCAAGACTGATAAACAATTCCTGCAAGGCAACAATATCAGGGTGATTATCAAGCTCGTCAATGATAGCTGTTGAGCCGGTACGACCACGCGTAAAAATGAAAAACTTTTCCTTGCTCACTGATCCAACTGCTCCGCCAACCCCTTTGAACTCAAGCCGTCCTTTAATTCTGCATAGTTCGATACAATTTCATCAGCATGTTTGTTAATCATAACAGTATAATCAGATTGCTCTGGCACAATATGATCTATCCCCAAAAATTTGGAGATTGGTTTAAAAAAGGCATCACGATCTTCCAAAAAATCTTCATAGCCGATCTCCAGCAAGGGGAATCCTTTTCTCCTGAGCATTTCTTTTTCCTGCCTTACGTGATCAAGAGTCCAATCAACCCGCCTGATAAATTCAGCAACATCAATATGATATCTCTCATCAGGAGGAGTAAAGTTTTTTCGGTTATAAACTCCCCGGGCCTCAGCCACCATTCCTGATAGGACCTTCTTTACCACATTTCTCCTCTCAAGATATATCACTGAATAATCAGCTTCTAATAGACAGGCATATAGCTCGGGCCATTTATGGAAATGATTAACCAGAATCTTAAAACCAACAGCCTTTTCATTATTACCATTTGACGCCTTCAAACCCTCGAGATATGTCTTCAGCAGTTTCTTTTGTGAAAACAGCTTTCCATTTTGGTAATAGAACCCAAATCTCCCTATTTTAAATGAATGAAACTGCCTGAAGAAAAACTCCATAGGTAAATACCTGTATGGGTTGTCCACATGGTCCATGAAGCTAGGTCCATGCTTTTCATAGGCTTCCATCACCTTTGGAGCATTCACCTTGTGAATAAAAAGTTCCTGATGACACATGATTTGAGGGTGTTTATCCAACTCATCAACAATTGCAGTTGACCCTGTTCTGCCCTGAGTGAACACAATAAAATTCTTCATACTGCACCTTTAACGATTGCCTGATACTCACTCAATGCAGCATCTGTATCGCCATCAAATTTTACCGTTCCGTGATCCAGCACTATCGTGCGAGAACACACATCACGGATGATGCTTTCCTGATGTGAAACAATTACCAGTATTTCACATCGATCAATCATTTTATTCATCCTTTCCTTTGCTTTGTTAACAAAAGACGCATCGCCCGTCGCAAAGACCTCATCCAGCAACAAAATATCTGGTGCAAGAAATGAAGCGATGCTAAAACCCAATCGACTCCTCATCCCTGATGAAAGATGGATAAGCTGGTGTTCTTTATAATCATCAAGCCCGGAGAAGTCTAAAATATCCCTCTCCATCTCTTTCATTTCACTCTTTGCCAGACCAAGGATCGCACCATTCAAATAAATATTATCCTGCACCGTCATCGACATGGAAAAACCTGCTCCCAATTCCAGCAATGGGATCAAAGATCCTATTATCTCTACTCGGCCTTTTGTCGGCGGATAAATGCCAGCCATACATTTCAACAACGTAGATTTTCCCGCACCATTATGGCCAACGATACCAACTCGTTCACCACTGGAGAATTCAAGATCGACCCCTTTCAGCGCCCTCATTTTTTTCACACCTTGACTCTGAGTCCCCCTGTGAAAAAGCCCTCTAAGTACTTTGCCCAGCCCTGAGGGTTGAGGGAAGGCCACTTCTAACTCATTAATTAGGATAAGAGCATCATTAGACATGGTAGACCAACATTCTCCCCCATTTGACATGAACAAAGGCTCCGGCAAAAAACATCAAAACAGCCAGCGATGTTGGAATTACAAACAAACTCCAGTCGACAACACCCTGATAATAAATTGCTTGATGAAACAACTCCACAAAGTGCATGAAAACGTTGAATTCCATAAAAATCCTATACTGTTCTGGAATGAGCGATATCGGATAGATGATAGGCGTCAAATAAAAAAATGCCTGTGTAATTACATCCAGAACATATTTTATATCCCTTAAGTAGACGACAACGACACTAAATACGGCCGCAAGCCCCATGCAAAAAACCAATGTCACCATTGCAGCCAATATAAAATAACCCCAATGAGGTGAAATAGCAAAATTGAAAAAAAGTGCGACTACATTTAAGGCCACAAATACCAGTAGAAAGTTAACAAATTCAGATGCCGTTACCACCATAGGAAATAAAATAGATGGAAGCGCCACTTTTTGAACCAGTGTTTTGCTGGACAAAATTGAATCTCCGCCCGCCTTCAAAGAACTTACAACAAATCGCCAAACAACCAGACCAGAAAATAGATACACAACATAGTTCTCCATTTTCATCCGCATAAGCAATGGAAAAACAAGAGCTATGGCAATTAATGTCAACAGAGGGCTCAGAAGTGACCAGACTACACCCAAGAATGATCCCGCATATCGCTTTGAAGTCCTGTCCCGCAGCAAGTTCCAGCCAACCAGCCTTGCAGACCATGTCGCCTGAAACAACTTCTTAATCCCACTCAGTGTTGATACATCATCATGGGCAACATATATCACTCTGGGCATCTGCTTCACAAGCAAAGCACCTGACACACCTTATTCACTTGGTTGGGCGTCATATGAGGACCAATAGGGATGCTAATAATCTGCTCAGATATTCTCTCCGCCACCTTGAAAGACTCATTGGTGAATTCGGTGGCATATGCCCCCATTATTGAAGGCAACTGAGGGTAGTGAATAAGTGTTTGCACCCCATTATCTTGGCACCGTTCCATGACACCCTCACGGTCTTTCACCCTAACTACATAAAGATGCCATGAGCTAACCAGAGCCTCATCCATCTGTGGATTTATAATATCTGCCTGAGCAAGCCTAGCTTGATATTCTGAAGCTATTTTTAGCCTTCGACCGTTCCACTCATCTAACCTAGCCAGTTTCACGCGAAGTATGGCCGCCTGCATTTCGTCCAGTCGAGAGTTCACACCTTTCAATTCATGCTTATATTTTTCTCTTGAACCATAATTTGACAACATTCTTACTCTTTCAATTAAATCCTCATCATTGGAGACAACTGCCCCGCCATCTCCCATGGCACCTAAATTCTTTCCTGGGTAAAAACTGAATGCAGCAGCATCTCCGAGTGACCCAGCCTTTCTACCTTTATATAACGCACCATGAGCTTGAGCTGCATCTTCAATCACTTTTATTCCATATTTTTTTGCAACCGCATTAATTGCATCCATATCTGATGGTCGTCCATACAGATGGACAGGAATAATAGCCTTGGTTTTATCCGTAATTTTCGCCTCAATCAATGAAGGATCAATATTGAAAGATTCATACTCTACATCTACTGGCACAGGTGTCGCCCCGGTCTCGGAAACAGCTAGCCAGGTGGCTATGAAGGTATGTGCAGGAACAATAACCTCATCCCCTGAGCCGATATTCCATGCACGAAGTATCAATGTAAGCGCATCAAGACCATTTCCAACACCAACACATGAACAAACAGAGCAGTAATCAGCAAACTCTGTTTCAAATGCAGATAATTCCTGTCCATGAATATACCAGCCGGAGTCCAGAACCCTGAGACATGCGCCGTCGACCTCTTCTTTTAATTCCAAGTATGCTGATTTCAGATCCAGAAACGGTACATGTGTCATCACTTCCCTCGAACTTGAGCAACAAATTTTTCATAATCCCTGTAATAATCATTTTCATCATACAACTCGGAAGCCAGCACCATGCACACAGCTCCAGAGGAAAAATTTGTAATATCCCGCCACATCATGGGGCTGACATAAAGGCCTAAATAAGGGAGGTTCATATGAAACTTTTTTTTGTTACGCCCATCATTTAACAACACATCAAAACTGCCACTCAAGGCAACAATCAACTGCTGCAATTCCTTGTGCCCGTGAGCTCCCCGCTCAGCACCGCCAGGAACGTCATAGAGGTAATAAACACGATTGATATCAAAAGGGATATGACGGCCCCCACCTTCAATAAAGGTGAGGTTTCCTCTGGGGTCACTTATTTTCGGCAGGTCGACAATCCGGCATTGATCAAGCGACACTGGAAACCTCCAATACACCATTGGTTAAATGGTATGTTTTTCCACAGCAGTCGGCGACCGCATTTTCATTCATCGACAACTTCTCTCCACACGCACAAACCCACCCCTTTATCCGGGCTGGATTACCATATACAAGCGCATGCGCAGGGATATTCGTTGTCACCACACTACCCGCACCAACCAATGCGCACTCACCAACTTCTAAACCAGGAAGCATGGTAGCATTAGCTCCAATGCTACACCCGACCCGCAGCACCGTGTTAGCGTATTGACTAGGATAGACCTTGCTTCTAGGGACCCTGTCGTTGGTAAACGTGGCATTAGGCCCAATAAAAACATCATCCTCAACTGTAACGCCACTCCAAAGGTGAACACCGCATTTGACGGTGACCCTATTCCCCATAAGAACGCCTGTCTCGATGAAGGTATGGTCACAAATATTGCAGTCCTCACCAACTACTGCGCCAGAGTTAATATGTGCAAACGCCCAAACTCTTGTACCACTCCCTACTTGAGCCCCTTCATCAACCAGCCCTTGCGAATGCACAAAAAAATCAGTCATGATAGTACCAACTTACCGTTTTCCTGATGCCTGTTTCAAATGTTTCTGAAGGAGTCCACTCAAGGTCAGATCGCATTTTCTCTGCATTAATGGCATAGCGCCAGTCATGGCCGGGGCGATCCTTTACAAAGGTGATTAACTTCTCATGCGGTGCATTTTCCGGCGCGTGCCTGTCCATCAACTGACAAATCAATCGGCAGATATCGATATTCTTCCACTCATTGATACCCCCGATATTGTACACTTCACCCAGCTGCCCTTTGCGAATGACCGCATCTATTCCTGAACAATGATCCTCAACATAGAGCCAGTCGCGGATATTGGAACCATCGCCGTAAACAGGAATTGGAGTGCCATTTACGCAGTTGCGAATAATCGTAGGGATCAGTTTTTCACTATGCTGAAAAGGACCATAATTATTAGAACAATTCGTAGTTGTTACCGGCAATCCATAGGTATGAAAGTAAGCCCTAACCAAGTGATCAGAACCAGCCTTAGAGGCTGAGTAGGGTGAGTTCGGTGCATAGGGTGTGGTTTCGGAAAAGGCAGGATCATCCACCTCAAGCGTTCCATAAACCTCATCGGTAGATATATGGTGAAATCGACATTCACCCTTGCCCCACTTTTTCTCTTTCTGCCAATAGTTCCGGGCCGCATCAAGCAACGTAAATGTGCCCATCACATTGGTTTTAACAAAGACCTCAGGGCCTGAAATAGAGTTATCGACATGAGACTCGGCAGCGAAATGAACTATGGTATCAATCTTATAGTCACGCAGCAGCTTATCAACCAGCTCACGATCGCAAATATCGCCCTGCACAAAGTCATGGCGCGACTCATCCGCCAGATCCTTAAGATTAATCAGTGAACCAGCATAGGTCAGCAGGTCAAGATTCACAATCCGCACATCCGGATCACTGGCCAGCATATAACGCACATAGTTGCAGCCGATAAAGCCGGCTCCGCCGGTAACCAGCATATTTACAGGTTTATATGTCATCAATATTCCCTTAATAATGAACTGAGGTAGTCACCATAGCCGCTTTTACCCAATGCTTCAGACAACGACTGCAGCTGGAAACCATCAATATATCCCAAGCGCCATGCCACCTCTTCCGGACAACCTATCTTTAAACCCTGCCTTCGTTCAACAACCTCAACGTAGCGTGCTGCATCCATCAATGATTCGTGTGTGCCTGTGTCCAGCCAGGCAATGCCACGCCCCATTGGCTCCACTCTTAATTCACCACTCTGAAGATACGCCCTGTTCACATCGGTAATTTCCAGCTCACCTCGAACAGATGGTTTTAGACCTGCTGCGATATCTACAACCCTGTTATCATAAAAGTAGAGGCCTGTAACAGCCCAGTGGCTCTTAGGTTTTTCCGGCTTCTCCTCAATCGAGACGGCTTTATAACCATCTTTAAACTCCACCACACCATAGCGCTCCGGGTCCCTCACCCTGTATGCAAAAACCGTCGCACCCGATGATTGACTGGCAGCCCCCTGAAGCTGCTTGACCATGCCTTGTCCGTAAAAAATATTGTCGCCAAGAATCAGGGCAACAGAATCATCCCCTATAAACTCACGGCCAATGGTAAATGCCTGTGCCAACCCATCAGGACTTGGTTGCTCAGCATAGGAGAGCTTCAATCCCCATTGCGAGCCATCACCAAGCAGCCGCTCGAAGTTCGGCAAATCAGTCGGAGTGGAGATAATCAGAATTTCACGTATGCCGGCCAGCATCAGGGTGGAGAGCGGATAATAGATCATCGGCTTGTCATACACCGGCATCAGCTGTTTACTGACCGAAAGCGTTAACGGATGCAGGCGTGTACCTGACCCTCCAGCTAAGATAATCCCCTTCAACGCCACCTCCCTCCCCACAAATTCTTTTTCACAGCCAACAACCGCGACCAGATCAACGAAACGCCCTAAAGCAAGTCAAACTTGAGTTTAGCAGGCTATTTGGCACTTTGTAGGATCTATGTAATCGGCATCACTCATCTCCAGCACCGCAAACGCTATCAGAAGACACGTCCAGCAAACCACCCCCCCCCCAAAAAAACAATAAAGCTACATAAGACATGCTAACAATCACCTTTGACGTGATCGAGATTTCAGACATGCTAACAATCACCTTTGACGTGATCGAGATTTCAGACATGATTCCAATATGTCCCGACCTGCTATTGCCCAGATCAATCTCGATCATCTTCGTCATAACTATCGCCTGCTCAATCAAAGAGTTGGCCAAAGTGAAATCATGGCCGTAGTTAAGGCCAATGCCTATGGGCACGATCAGTCTCTGGTCGGCCCTATCCTGCTTGAAGAGGGATGCAGGAGTTTCGGGGTCACCGATGCCACAGAAGGCTCAGAGTTGCGCGCGATCATTGGCAAGCACAACAGCACGGAGATCACCCTGCTTTCCGGAGTGTTTGATGCAGAGGATGCAGGCCTTTGTCTTGATTGCAGACTCACGCCGGCGATCACCGAGCTCAACCAGATCGAACTTCTAACCAAAGCTGGATTCAACGGTGACATCTGGCTTAAATTTGATTCGGGCATGAACCGGCTTGGAGCAGCTGACCCTGCCACGCTTTTCTCTCTGGTCAGTGATGCAGGACTGCATGTGCATGGGTTCATGTCGCACCTTGCCTGTGCTGATGAGCCGGAACACCCGATGAATCTTGCACAAGCCAAAAACTTTTTCGAAACCTGCAACCTGATCTCACCCGACACACCCAAATCACTGCTCAACAGTGCAGGCCTGATCTCGCTTCAAGACTATGCTTTTGATGTAGTTCGCCCAGGCATTGCGCTTTACGGCGCAGAACCTGTACCTGATCAACCCTTTGGGCTGAAACCTGTGATGTCCCTGACCGGAGAGGTCATGCAGATCAGGGAGGTTCAAGCAGGCGCATCAGTCTCCTATGGCGCCACCTTCATTTCAGAAAAAACCATGAAGGTTGCAGTTGTCAGCATGGGTTATGCCGACGGCATACCCCGCCCCCTCTCCAATCAGGGGGCTGTTTATATTCGCGGTGAAAAACACCCTATTATCGGGCGCGTCTGTATGGACTATACTATGGTTGATATCAGCAACAGCGAGGTTCAACCGGGGGATAGCGTGGAGTTCTGGGGTGAACATATTTCAACTAATGAAGTAGCGGCAGAGATCGGCACGATAAGCTACACGCTCTTCACCGGCGTTGGTGAGCGGGTAAGGAGACAAGCGGTGTGATCAACATGCTGACGGCGACCGGGAAAATCGTGGAGAACCTCTGTCTCAGACTGGGGCTCTACGCTTACACCTTCGGTCGCGCCGTCAGCAGGATGGGCTCCAGGCCCTGGCACCTGCGCATGCTTCTTCAACAGGCAGAAGAGGTTGGCGTTCAATCACTTCCAGTCGTGCTGCTCACAGCCCTCTTCACCGGCATGGTGCTGGCACTGCAGTCCTACATTGTATTCCACCGCTTTGCTGCCGAAAGCCTGACCGGGCTCGTTGTATCGATGTCGGTTGTTCGCGAACTCGGCCCCGTTCTGGTCGGGCTGATGGTCGCAGGGCGCGTAGGTGCCTCATTTGCCGCAGAACTGGGCACCATGCGCGTCACCGAACAGATTGATGCGCTATGGACCCTCTCCACCGACCCCGTTCGGTACCTGATTATCCCACGTATCATTGCCGTGACTGCCATGATGCCGCTGCTTGCCGTAGTCGCTGATTTTGTCGGCATCTACGGTGGTTACGCGATAAGCGTATATGCGCTCGATCAGAATCCGGCCGTTTATATTGAAAATACAACCATCTACATGGAACTGGACGATTTCTATTCGGGAATTGTGAAAGCCGGATTTTTTGGAATGTTGATTGGTATCATAGGCTGCACCGAGGGCTTCAACTGCAAGGGAGGGGCTGAAGGAGTCGGCAAGGCAACAACCCGCGCTGTGGTCATCTCCTGCATGAGCATCCTGATCTCAGACTATTTCCTCACTGCATGGATGTTCGGATGAGCGACAATCAGGTCCCACGCATCAGCATCCGCGGCCTCTCCAAGCGCTTCGGGGAGAAGGTCATCCTCGATGATGTAAATCTCGATATCATGCCGGGCCGCTCCACCACTGTAATTGGCATGTCCGGCACAGGAAAAAGTGTGCTGATCAAATGCATCCTCGGCATTCTGAAGCCGGATGCCGGAGAGATTCTGGTCGACGGTGAAAACTGGCTGAAACTCAGCGAACATGAGCACCTGAAACGGATGAAGCGTATCGGCATGCTGTTTCAGGCCGGCGCCCTCTTCGATTCCCTTACTGTCTGGGAGAATGTCTCCTTCGCCCTGTTGCGCAAGGGCGTGGATAAAAAATCAGCCAAAGAGCGCGCCATTGAAGTACTGGACTGGGTCGGCCTGCATAATATCGAGGACCTCATGCCTGCAGAGCTATCCGGTGGCATGGCCAAACGTGTCGGACTTGCGCGCACCATCTGCCATAAACCAGACATCGTTTTTCTCGATGAACCCACCACAGGGCTGGACCCGATCATGTCCGATGTAATCAACCGTTTGATTGCACGCATGCACAGGGATTCAGGCGCCACGATTCTCAGCATCACCCACGACATGAAAAGTGCCGCCATGATCAGCGACCAGATTGCTCTGCTCTGCCACGGGCGCGTGCATAGGCAAATCCCATCTGAGCAGCTAGACTCGGATCAGGATCCCATGCTTCGCCAGTTTATCGAAGGGCGCGCCGAGGGCCCGATCAACTGCAGCGACTGGGGCAAAGAGATGGAGGTGGCCGTACAACCATGAATCCGCATGCACGTCTTGGAGCCTTTGTGCTGGCAGCCCTTCTCCTGCTTGCCTTTGCCACCGGTAAAGTTGGCGATATCGTCTGGCTGGAACAGGAAAACCATATTGTCGAAGCCGAGTTCGATGACACTCTCGGACTGGATGTTCAATCACCGGTTCTCATGGCTGGCGTTAAGGTCGGTGTCGTACAGGAGATCGGCCTGAGGGATGGCCTCGCAGTAGTTCGAATTGCCTTAAAACCTGACGTAAAATTACCTGCCTCCACCCGCGCAAGCATCATCGGCCGGGGTCTGGTCGGCGAGAAAAACCTAGCTCTTACAGCAGATTCGAATGACACTGAACTACTTCCTGACGGCGCAACCATCCCCTCCGACCCCTCCGGTGATATTAATACATTTATCACCAAAGCCTCGAGCATTACCGATGATATTCAATCCCTCACCAGGGCGCTCTCTTCCGGCATTGGAGATGGTGAAGGCAAACAGAATCTTCAGCAATTGATCAAAAGCAGCAGCCAGGCTACCACCGAGCTTTCAGCCATGATCAAAGAGAATCGGGAGCAAATCCGTAGCACCACCGAATCGATGAACAGAACCATGAAGAAGCTTGAGGTGGAGCTTCCTGCTATCCTCATGGACCTACGTAAGGCCAGCCGCAATATTAATCAACTTGTCAGCAACCACCGCAAGGATCTCGACACATTTGCTACAGAGCTACCGAAAACAGCCAGAGCCGGTCGAGAATTTTTCGAAAAAGGAACTGAAGCAACAGAGAACCTCAATGCATCGCTGATCGACAACCGAGAAAACCTCTATCGCACACTATTTGAACTACGCAAGGCATCTGAGAACCTGGAAGCATTTTCTGGCGATATCCGGCGCAACCCATGGAAACTGATGAAGGAGAAGCCAGAGATCAAAGCCGACCGCAAGGCTCGTCAGGAGAAGATGGAGGAGATGTTGATGACCACAGGCAGGATGGGTATTGCTCCAACATACAAATAAACAGACGGTGGGTTTCATTGCGCTAATATTGCCTGTGGCCACCCTCGCACTTACACCTCTATCTGCATATGCAGAAACACCGTTTGAAGCATCACAACAACTTATCGAAACCGGGCAAATTACCGAAGCCAGACGGACACTGGAATTGGAATTGCGCCTACGACCGGAAAACATTGAAGCTCGCTATAATCTGGCCGTTCTCCTGGAAGAGAGTGACCATCAACCTGAGGCCATAGCCCTATACCAGAAAAATTTGGAAAAAGCCGTGCGACACCTTCCCAGCCTGATTAATCTGGCATCAGCACTGGAGCGATCAGGCAGAATATCCGAGGCACAGCAGTGGCTTGAAAAGGGAACTAAAGAGATTAAACATGAAGCTACTCCGTGGTATCTGCTGGCCATGATGTCCGAAAGGCGTGGTGACAACATAACTGCTAACACGCTGTATCAGAAAGCCCTTAAAGCTGATCCGCTTAACGGGTTTGCTTATCTACACTACGCGATATTTCAGTCAGGCAATGACGTTGGCGACCGTGGAATTAAGTACGGCGCTAAGGCTATCAGGCTGCTGCCTAAGTGCGCTCCATGCTGGAGCTCTTATGGCACCATCCTGCAGCATGTAGGCAAAGATGGAGAGGCTCTCGATGCTTACCAACGCAGCCTCTCTATCGATACAGATATAAATACCCGAAAAAAACTTATAGGTCTCTTACGCAGGATGGGAGAGGTTGAAAGAGCAGAGAGGATGCAACTCGGAATCAATGCATGGCAGAGAAACCACAAAGAGTAGTACCCTAAGAAAAACCCAAAATCGGATTCAAAAATGAGTCATCGGGCAAAGCGTACGACACGACTCCGGGCACCGATGCCCTTCGCCCTTCAGGTCGCCGCCGTTCCTCCGCCATTCGGATTTACTTTATTATCCTGTAAATCCGTCGACAATTTTGCAGGAGAGAAAAATTGCACACACGATACGTGCAACATACGCACGTATCGTGCACCAAGAACGTGGATTTTCATCACACCCTAGTACAAAAAGACCGTAACGTGCATTCATCGCACGTTTATATGGTATATATCATAGTAAAAAAAAGCCCCCGACGTTACCGTCGGGGGCTTAGTATATGGCGGAGCGGACGGGACTCGAACCCGCGACCTCCGGCGTGACAGGCCGGCATTCTAACCAACTGAACTACCGCTCCATAGTGGTGATCAGTTTTTCAAGATGGTGGGCGCTGCAGGGTTCGAACCTGCGACCTACGGCTTGTAAGGCCGTTGCTCTCCCAGCTGAGCTAAGCGCCCATCTTCAGCAGAATACAAATGCACCCTGCTGGTGTTAAAAACGAGCCCCCTCGAAGGGGCTCAAAGTGGCGGAGCGGACGGGACTCGAACCCGCGACCTCCGGCGTGACAGGCCGGCATTCTAACCAACTGAACTACCGCTCCAGCGGCAGGGGCGCAAAGTAATAACTTACTCCCCTAAAATCAACTAATAATATGTTGATAGGAAAAAAGGCTCCGCATAAGAAACACAGAGCCTTTAAAATGGTGGGCGCTGCAGGGTTCGAACCTGCGACCTACGGCTTGTAAGGCCGTTGCTCTCCCAGCTGAGCTAAGCGCCCGAAAAAAACAAGGACTAAACAGCCCTTGCTTCTCGAAAGTGTTTTATTATCAGCTATTACTTAACAGCGTCTTTAAGTGCTTTACCAGCTTTGAACTTAGGTGCCTTCGATGGGCCAACTTCGATCGCTTCACCAGTGCGTGGGTTGCGTGCTGTACGTGCCGCACGTTCTGCCACTGAGAAAGTACCGAAACCAACGATGCTTACTGAGTCACCGCCTGCCAGAGCGCCAGAGATACCGCCCAGTACAGCTTCAACAGCACTACCAGCTGCAGCCTTACTAAGGTCCGCTGATGCGGCCACGTGGTTTACCAAATCTGCTTTATTCATTATTCCTCCCGCTGCGTTCAATGGAGTGCAACTATAAGCAACAGACCCCATATCCTGTCAACCGATTTTTTTTGTTTTTCCTCTAGTTCAATGCGCCACCGTCGAGCTGTCATCCAGATAGATATCGCCAACGCTCCCCGGCACAAAATTCCCGGATATACTCATGCCTGCCGGCAAGCGAGTCAAGGCGTGTTCAAGCACTTTATCCATATTTGACACGGCATGAATGCTCAATCCCTTTAAAATATCCTCATGAATGTCTTTCAAGTCCTTTGCATTCTCTTCAGGGATAATCGCATCGGTCAATCCACCGCGATGCGCAGCAAGCAACTTCTCTTTCAAACCGCCAATTGGAAGGGCCTTACCTCGCAGTGTGATCTCACCGGTCATGCATACATTGCGCCTGACCGGAATTCCCGTCAAAGCAGAAACAATGGAGGTAGCCATGGCAAGGCCCGCCGATGGACCATCCTTCGGAATAGCTCCCTCAGGAACATGCACATGAATATCCACCTTCTGATGGAAATCCGGCTTCAAGCCCAACTGGGAGGCACGTGAACGAACATAGGTAAGCGCAGCCTGAATCGACTCCTGCATCACATCACCCAACTGCCCTGTCACCGTAAGCTTACCCTTGCCGGGCATAAGTGCCGTCTCAATCTGCAGCAACTCGCCACCAACCTCAGTCCAGGCAAGACCAGTCACCACACCAACCTGATCACTCTCTTCGGCCAGGCCGAAGTGGTATTTGCGCACCCCGAGAAACTCCTCGACATCGCTTGCGCTGACACGAATCAGCTCTTCACCACCGGACTGCACCAGCTTGCGGGCCACCTTGCGACAGAGCTTAGCCAGTTCTCGGGAAAGGCTTCGAACGCCAGCTTCCCGTGTGTAATAACGGATAATCTCAGTCAGGACATCATCCTCAATCACCAGTTGATTCTTATTCAGGCCATGGTTCTTCATCTGCTTCTCCAGCAGGTAACGACGGCCTATCTCAAGCTTCTCATGCTCTGTGTAACCGGAGATCGAGATGATCTCCATACGATCGAGCAGAGGACCAGGGATATTGTAGCTATTCGCAGTGGTTATAAACATCACATCGGAGAGATCGTAATCAACCTCAAGGTAGTGGTCGTTAAAGCTATGGTTCTGCTCAGGGTCAAGCACCTCAAGCAGAGCTGAGGATGGATCACCGCGGAAATCGGCCCCCAGCTTGTCAATCTCATCAAGCAGGAAGAGCGGATTTTTCGTACCCGCCTTCTTCATCGACTGGATCACCTTACCCGGCATAGAGCCGATATAGGTGCGGCGATGCCCCCTGATCTCGGCCTCATCACGTACGCCGCCAAGACTCATGCGCACATATTCACGTTTGGTTGCACGTGCAATTGATCTGGCCAGCGATGTTTTGCCCACACCCGGAGGGCCTACAAAACAGAGTATCGGCCCTTTCATCTTGCGAACCAGGTGCAATACGGCCAGATGCTCGAGAATGCGCTCTTTCACCTTCTCCAGTCCGTAGTGATCATCTTCCAGCACCTTCTCGGCGGCAGAGATATCCTTACTTACCCTTGAGCGCTTTTTCCACGGAATATCAATCAGCCAGTCCAGATAGTTGCGCACTACGGTTGCTTCAGCACTCATCGCCGGCATCATCTTCAAACGCTTAAGCTCTGCGTCAGCCTTCTCTTTGGCTTCTTGACTCAGACCCAGCTTCTGAATCTTCTCTTCAAGTTTCTGCAGGTCACTCTCGGCATCCTCGTCGCCCAACTCTTTCTGGATCGCCTTCATCTGCTCGGAGAGATAATACTCGCGCTGACTCTTCTCCATCTGGCGTTTGACGCGTCCACGGATACGCTTATCTACCTGCAGCAGCTCCATCTCATCTTCCATATGGACATACAGGCGCTCCAGGCGGGCAGTCACGCTACGCAACTCAAGCAGTTCCTGCTTGTCCTCAAGCTTCAAACTCAAGTGTGCAGCAATTGTATCGGCCAGCTTATCCACCTCTTCCACGGCAGACACGGAAACCATCACCTCAGGAGGCAATTTCTTATTCAGTTTTACATAAGATTCAAATTTATGGACCAGTGAACGGGATACGATATCCAGTTCCTTTTCATCCTCAGCCAACCCTTCCATTAGGGAGAAGCGGGCGCGAAGAAACGCATCACCGGCAATCAGCTCATCAATCTGGATGCGCTCTCCACCCTCAACCAGCACCTTGATTGTACCGTCCGGCAATTTCAGTAACTGCAGGATATTACCAATGGTGGCAATTTGATAGAGATCGTCGGGGCCGGGATCATCGTGCGCGGCATCTTTTTGAGCCAGCAGGATAATCTGCTTGCCCGAGCCCATGACCTCCTCCAGCGCCTTAACAGATTTATCGCGACCAACAAAAAGCGGCACGATCATATGAGGAAAGACAACAATGTCCCTGAGCGGGAGAACGGGCAACATATCTGCTACCACCTGCACCTCTTCACCTCTCTTCTCTTTGGAAAATTCAGCCACCTGTCACTCCTTCAGTCAGAATCGGCAAGCCTGCGGTAAGCCGCATGAAATGAAAACCATAATCAATCGTTGGGATAAATCAGGATGCGGCCTCTGCCACCTTAGGTTCCTGATCGCTCTTGAAGAGCAATAACGGCTTGCTCTTACCTTCAACAGCTTCGCGGTTGACTACACACTTTTCTACATTAGGCATCGTTGGAATATCATACATCACATCCAGCATGACCGATTCCATAATTGCCCGCAGCCCACGTGCGCCGGTCTTACGCTTGATCGCCTTCTCGGCAATCGCCTCCAGCCCATCATCTGTAAAGGAGAGCTCCACATTGTCGTAGCCCATCAGTGCCGCGTACTGTTTAACCAGTGCATTCTTCGGTTCGGTCAAAATGCGCAGCAGTGCATCCTTATCGAGCAGGCTGAGTGTTGCCACGGCAGGAAGCCTTCCGACCAGCTCAGGAATCAAACCGTATTTGATCAGATCCTCAGGCTCAACATGGCTCAAGATTTCGCCAATATCCTTCTCATCATCGGACTGCACCTGCGCCCCGAAACCGATCGAACGTGGCTTGCCTTTCACCTCGATCAACTTTTCAAGACCTGCGAATGCACCACCGAGAATAAACAGGATGTTGGTTGTATCAACCTGCATGAACTCCTGCTGGGGATGTTTGCGTCCTCCCTGAGGGGGAACAGCAGCAACCGTGCCTTCAATCAACTTGAGTAGTGCCTGCTGCACGCCTTCACCGGAAACATCGCGCGTAATTGATGGCCCTTCCGACTTGCGAGAGAGCTTGTCAATCTCATCAATATAGATAATACCACGCTGCGCCTTCTCGATATCGTGATCAGCTGCCTGCAAGAGCTTGAGAATAATGTTCTCAACATCCTCACCCACATAACCTGCCTCGGTCAGTGTAGTAGCGTCGGCCATGACAAACGGCACATCAAATACGCGCGCCAATGTCTGTGCCAGAAGTGTTTTGCCGCAACCAGTCGGACCCAGAAGCAGTACATTTGACTTGGAAATTTCAACATCGTTCTTCTCATTGTGAGCGATGCGCTTGTAGTGGTTATACACGGCAACGGAGAGCAGTCGTTTCGAAGCCTCCTGGCCAATCACATACTCATCCAGATAAGCCTTGATCTCGGCAGGGCGCGGAAGACCTATCTCTTCCTTGCTATCCTTCGGCTCTCCAGAGAGCTCCTCTACAATAATCTCGTTACAGAGCTCTATGCACTCGTCACAGATAAACACGGTTGGACCGGCAATCAGCTTCTTTACGTCGTGCTGCGATTTGCCACAAAACGAACAATATAAGGTATTGTCTCCGCCGTTATTTTGCGTCGTCATCAGCACCTCCGGTCTTCACTTCCGCACGGGAAGTGAGCACTTTATCAATCAAACCGTAGTCCTTAGCTTCTTGAGCGGTCAAGAAATAGTCCCGCTCCACATCATCGGCAAGCTTCTCAAGAGGCTGTCCAGTATTGTTGGCCATCATCTCATTCAACCGCTCTTTGAGCTTAATGATCTCGCGCGCATGAATCTCGATATCGGTTGCCTGACCCTGGAATCCGCCCAGTGGCTGGTGAATCATGACTCGGGCATTGGGCAGCGCATAACGTTTGCCTTTGGCTCCTGATGAGAGCAGATGTGCGCCCATACTGGCCGCCTGCCCAACACAGAGTGTAGATACATCACAACGGATATAGTTCATGGTGTCGTAGATCGCCATGCCCGCAGTCACCAGTCCACCCGGAGAGTTGATATAGAGATAGATATCCTTATCAGGCCCTTCGGACTCCAGAAACAGCAATTGAGCCACAATCAGGTTGGCGACATTGTCATCCACCTGGCCGTTCAGAAAAACAATGCGCTCTTTGAGAAGACGGGAGAATATATCGTAGGAACGCTCTCCACGTGCAGTTTGCTCCACGACAACAGGAACCAGATTCATGTGCTCTCCTTCATCCATTCAGATCAATAGTTTGCGGCCCAGCATAAAGTATACTTACGTAAAAGTCATAGCATGGAGCTTGCCAAAATCACGACCGACCGCCATAACATGACGGAAAGCTATGCCCAGAGCCGCTCAGAACGGTATAGCTTGCTTACTGTTCCTGCTCGGACTGCCAGACGGAGAGTGGTTTTGTCACAGCTTTAGTCTTGGCTTGAGAAGCAATAAACTCAACACAGCGTCGCTCCAGTAGTGCATCGCGCATGGATGCAAGCTGCTCCTGCTGACCTTTGATCCAGCTCTTGAACTGATCGCGCTGTGCTTCCGGGTACTGCTGGGACTGACGATCGATCTCGGCATCGACTTCAGCATCATCAATGGTCAAATCGCCAGATTCACGCACCTTCTGAAGCAGCACGGAAAGCTTCAGGCCACGCTCGGACCGGGTGCGGATCTCGGACTGAAAAGCTTCGTCCTGGATCATTTCAGGTGTTACTTCCATGCCCTGCTGCTTCATATTCTGCAGCACACGCTGCGCGGTTTCGCGCACATCCTGTTCAATCAAAGTTTCTGGGAGTTCTACCGGATTGGCTTCAAGCAGTGCATTCAGTGCCGCTTCGCGGGTAGACTGGTGAGAGGCCTGCTCGGCCTCTTCATTCAGGCGATTCAGGGCATCTGCGCGCAGTGCTGCGGCATCATCAAAGCCAAGCATCTTGGCCAGATCATCATCGTTTTCAGCGGTCAGAGGCTTACCCACCGATTTTACAGTTGAGGCGAAGCTTGCCGCCTTACCTGCCAGGTGTGCTGCCTGATAATCAGCAGGGAACTCCACTTCGATGGTGACATCTTCACCCGCCTTCTTGCCGACCAATTGCTCTTCAAAGCCCGGGATAAAACGACCTTCGCCAAGCACCAGGGGAACATCCTCACCCTTGCCGCCTGCAAACTCTTCGCCATCAATCGAACCAACAAAATCGATATGCAGCTGATCACCAGTCTCTGCCGCACGTTCAGCTTCAATCTCAAATTTCACCTGTGACTTGCTCAAGCGTTCAATCACTTGGTCAATATCGGCCTCTTCAACCTCAACTGTTGTTTCGTCGAACTTCAATTTATTCAATCCATTGAGCTCAACGGTCGGCCAAGTTGTCACTGTCATAGTGAATGCAAAACCACCATCAGCAGGCGCAGGTTTTACCTGCAACTGTGGCTGTACAGCAGGTGTCAGACCGGATGACTCGATGGCAGCAATATAGTGGGCCTGGATAAGTTCGGAAACCGTATCTTCATGAAGCTTGGGTCCAAACTGCTTAGTAATAACGCTGTTAGGTGTCTTGCCCGGACGAAAACCCGGAAGCTTGGCCTGCGAGGTCAACTTCTTCATCTGCTCGGCATAGATGCGATCATACTCGCTCTGTGCTACAACCACATGCACCTCATGTTCGTTATTTCCAAGGGACTTCACTTCAGTCTGAATCATCACTATCTCCAAATATGCAGGTGCTTTCCTGCAATACTATCGTTACAGGGGTTTAAACCCCTCAGCCACCGGCGGGCAAATATATGTAACGGATTTCCGCCGAAGCGCAAGGGATGGGAATCACCCCTGCACTTATAAATGGTACGAGGAGGGGGACTCGAACCCCCACACCAAAGGTACTGGTACCTAAAACCAGCGCGTCTACCAATTCCGCCATCCTCGCACAGCGCTTCAACTAAAAAGGAGTAAAAGCATGCCTTACCCCCTGCAAAACGGTCGCGAATGATGCCACCGCCCTAACTGAAATCAAGAAACAGTCCAATCGATCCTGCAACACCCCTAAAGATGCCTTTGGAAATATGGCTGCCCGGTGTATCTTTCGCTCCCTCAAAAACTGAACGCAATATATTTTCACTCTGGAGTACCCATGCAGATTTCACCTCTCACAGCCCTATCACCACTGGATGGCCGCTATGCCGGCAAAACCGGCGCTTTGCGTCCGATCTTCAGTGAATACGGCCTGATCAAGGCGCGCGCCACTGTTGAAGTCCGCTGGTTGCAGATGCTTGCTGCCAACAGTGATATCGCCGAGGTACCTGCATTCTCAACCCAGGCACAGGACTTCCTGGATGCCATCATCAGCGACTTCTCCGAAGCCGATGCAATGCGTGTTAAAGAGATAGAGGCGACCACCAACCATGACGTAAAAGCCGTTGAGTACCTTCTAAAAGAGAAAGTGGCCGACAATGCTGAACTGGCAGCCATCTCCGAATTTTTCCACTTCGCCTGCACCTCCGAAGACATCAACAACCTCTCCTATGCACTGATGCTGAACGAGGCACGGGAAGCTGTATTGATCCCTGAAATGAAGGCGATTGCTGATGCCATTGCAAAAGGCGCCATCGAATATGCCGATCAGCCTCTGCTTGCACGCACTCACGGCCAGACCGCAAGCCCGACCACGATGGGCAAGGAGTGGGCCAATGTCGCCTACCGTCTGGCACGCCAGATCAAGCAGGTTGAAAATGCTGAAATTCTCGGCAAGATCAATGGTGCGGTCGGCAACTATAACGCCCATCTGGCCGCCTACCCTGATCTCGACTGGCCGGCAATCGCCAAGGATTTTGTTGAGTCGCTCGGCATCAACTGGAACCCGTACACCATTCAGATCGAGCCGCACGACTATATCGCCGAGCTGAACAATATAGCAGCCCGCTTTAATACGATCCTGATCGATTTCTGCCGCGACCTCTGGAGTTATATCTCGCTCGGTTACTTCAAGCAGAAGGTGGTAGCCGGTGAAGTTGGTTCATCAACGATGCCCCATAAGGTGAATCCTATCGATTTCGAGAATGCTGAGGGCAATCTGGGCCTGGCCAATGCCGTACTGGCCCACCTTGCCGAAAAGCTTCCAATCTCCCGCTGGCAGCGTGATTTGACCGACTCCACGGTACTACGCAACCTCGGCGTTGGATTCGGCTATTCAGTGCTCGCCTACAGCTCGGCCATGAAAGGTTTCAGCAAGCTGGAGATCAACGCTGAACGTATCAATGCAGATCTTGATGCCAGCTGGGAAGTGCTTGGCGAAGCAGTTCAGACTGTAATGCGTCGTTACGGGCTGGAAAACCCGTACGAGCAGATGAAAGCACTCACCCGCGGCAAAGGCATCACCCCGGAAGCACTCAGGGTCTTCATCGAAGGACTCGATATTCCTGCCGATGCAAAACAGCATTTGATGGAGATGACTCCAGCCAGTTACATTGGTAATGCTGCAGAACAGGCGCGCAATATCACCATCTGAAACATCATCTGAAAGACTGGCCATATGTAGTCACACTGCATATGGCCAGTATTGTTGATGAGTTAGTACAGGACAGCGTTCACCCTGTCTTGGTCGATTGAGTGACTGCTCTTGGCTGCGGATTTCAACTCGTCGACGCAACACATGCGTTAAATCTCTCTGCCGGGGTTCTAAAGTTCAACGTCTTTCTTGGACGTTCGTTAAGCTCCCTTGCCACATAACCAAGTTGGGCCTGTGAGTGAATAGAGAGATCAGTTCCTTTCGGGAAATACTGGCGAAGAAGTCCATTGGTGTTTTCATTGGAACCGCGCTGCTCAGGGCTTTTGGGATCGCAGAAACAGACATTGATGTCGGTCGCCAGAGTAAAGCGTTTGTGATCTGCCATCTCCTTGCCCCGATCCCACGTTAGTGATTGATAGAGTCCATCAGGAAGCCTTTTCGAGTGTTTGATCAAGGCATTGATGACCGTTTCGGTTTTTCTGTCAGCCACCTTCATCCACATTACGTAACGGGTATGACGCTCGACCAGTGTGGCGATATAACTGTTGTTAGAACCTGCAATCAGATCGCCCTCCCAATGCCCCGGTACTGCCCAATCTTCTGCAATGGCTGGCCGCCCGCTAATTGAAACAGCATCGGTGATCCTGCCATGATTATCTCTCTTCTGCGTATGGTGGCGTGAACGACGCATGACCCGTGTACGTCTCAGGTGTGTCAACAGCCCCTTCTTCAATGCGCCTCGGGTCTGGGGTTTCGTGCGACCCCTGGTAATCCTCCTGCTCCGGGTGGGAGAACTTTAGCCGCCCGGCAATCTGCTCCGGCGACCATGACGACTGTAGCTTATAGTTGCCACGGCGAGCGCCAATGCACTGTTCTTCACCAGTTTACAGGGCTGAGGTCGATGTGCACGTTCCCATGCCGCACGACCGCCTGATTTGCCCGATAGTTCTGTCGGTCTCCATAACGCTTGATCTCACGGCTTACCGTAGATGGAGCTCTGCCAAGCTTCTCGGCAATAGAACGGATCGAATGGCCGGTAACAATTGACCGCGATATCTCTTCTCGCTCTGCCATGGTCAGTGCCAGTCTCGAACGCTGACGTTGAGCAGGGCGGATGCCACCGCTCTCGGACAGGATGCGCCCTATTGAAGAGTAGTTTCGGTCAAACAGCTGTGCAATCTGCTGAAGTGAGTCGCCTTTTTGCCAGCGATCCCACATCATCGCCTTCTGGGTTTCCGTGTAATAGATGCGAGGTCTTTGTTTCATTTGCAACACTCCTCCTGTCTTTAAAGGCTCTAGTGTGTTGCATCGACGGGTTGAATCCACAGTCGGAAGCAGTCATTTAGCATTCCAGCATCTCAAAACTGAATTATCATTACAGGAGTTTAGAAAAGTTATATAACTACTACTCCTTCCTACGGAAGCTCTTTAATTACCATATGGTCAAGTTTAACCAGCGCATAGGGGTAGGCTGAGTTGCTACTGGCAAAGACAGCCGGTTTCAGTTTGCTGCCGAAAAACGGTACTTTGCCGACCTCATACCAGGTATCACCGTCCAGACTCGCGAATGCACTATAGGTAAAGCCGACCTTCTCAACCTTCAGGTGTACCGCAAAGCGGGTCGCCATTGATGTTGACCCCGGCTTCTGCCATGCAATCCAGTACGGGCCATTAACCTGAGAAACCTCACCATTAAGCACCTTGATCAAGCGGGCACTTACAACCTGCCTGCAGTCACGGCCTCCACACTTCGCAAAGGTAGCTTCATCCTCTACGGAGATAACCAGACCAACATGGTCGTTTCCACTTCGATAGAAAAGCAGACCTGTCTGCTGTTTAGCCTGACCGGATTTACCGGCACTGAATTCAGAATCAAGCTTCACAGAGACTGAAAAGTCGCCATTCAGGTTGTCACCATTATAAACAAGAAGGTTAGGCACATCACCCTTTACAAGGGAGGATTTCTTCGTCATCAGAATCAGGTTTTCGCCATCAGAGTTCATCAGTTTACTGCTGGGGTTGATTACCTGCCAGGCTTCGGAGAGGAAGTCGCCATTAAACTCATCACTGTAAATAACACCTGATTCATACTCTGTTGATTCACGATCCCACAGATCGACAAATGGTTTTCTATCTGCCGCGGCCTTCTCAGCAGCAATCCTGTCAGCAACAGCCTTTTCTGCAGCAGCCTTCTCGGCTGCAACCTTGTTAGCAGCAGCTTTCTCGGCAGCGGCCTTCTCGGCAGCGATCTTGTCAGCAGCAGCCTGCTCAGCAGCGGCTTTCTCAGCTGCGACCTTGTCAGCAGCAGCCTGCTCAGCAGCGATCTTGTCAGCAACAGCCTTCTCGGCAGCGGCTTTTTCTGCTGCCACCTTGTCAGCGGCTGCCTTCTCTACTGCGGCCTTCTCGGCAGCGGCCTTCTCGGCAGCGGCCTTCTCGGCAGCGGCCTTCTCGGCAGCGGCCTTCTCGGCAGCGGCCTTCTCGGCAGCAATCTTGTCAGCAGCAGCCTGCTCAGCAGCGGCTTTCTCAGCTGCGACCTTGTCAGCAGCAGCCTGCTCAGCAGCGATCTTGTCAGCAACAGCCTTCTCGGCAGCGGCTTTTTCTGCTGCCACCTTGTCAGCGGCTGCCTTCTCTACTGCGGCCTTCTCGGCAGCGACCTTGTCAGCAATAGCTTTCTCAGCGGCAGCCTTTTCTGCAGCGGCCTTCTCCTCGGCACGCTTCTTAGCCATATACGCTTCAGCAGCTGCCTTCTCGGCTGCAGCTTTCTCAGCGGCGGCCTTCTCGGCGGCGGCTCTCTCAATAGCACGCCTGTCAGCATCAACCTTTTCAGCCGCAAAAGTCTTACTTACCGCCAGCATCTGAAGCTGGTAACCCTTATATGAACTAGACGCAACCTTCTCAGCAGCAGCTCTTTCTGCAGCAGCCTTCTCAGCGGCGGCCTTTCTAGCAGCGACTTTCTCAGCAGCGGCCTTCTCAGCAGCAGCCATTGCCTCAGCCTTCTCAGCAGCAGCTCTTTCTGCAGCAGCCTTCTCAGCGGCGGCCTTTCTAGCAGCGACTTTCTCAGCAGCGGCCTTCTCAGCAGCAGCCATTGCCTCAGCCTTCTCAGCAGCAGCTCTTTCTGCAGCAGCCTTCTCAACAGCGGCCTTCTCAGCAGCAGCTCTTTCTGCAGCGGCCTTCTCAGCAGCAGCTCTTTCTGCAGCGGCCTTGTCAGCAGCAGCCTTCTCAACAGCGGCCTTCTCAGCAGCAGCTCTTTCTGCAGCGGCCTTGTCAGCAGCAGCCTTCTCAGCAGCAGCCTTGTCAGCAGCAGCCTTCTCAGCAGCAGCTTTCTCAGCAGCCGCCTTCTCAGCAGCAGCTTTCTCAGCAGCAGCCTTCTCAGCAGCAGCCTTCTCAGCAGCAGCCTTCTCAGCAGCAGCCTTCTCAGCAGCAGCCTTCTCAGCAGCAGCCTTCTCAGCAGCAGCCTTCTCAGCAGCAGCCTTCTCAGCAGCAGCCCCCTCAGCTGAGAGGCCCGCAGCCGTTATCTTCAATTGCTCCTGATAACCCTGCCCTGCTTTCAGGGCACTCTTCTCAGCAGCACCCTTTTCCGCCTCACTGAGTTTATTAATTGGATTATTAGGGTCCGCAAGTGCAATTTCTCTTCTTACTGAGTCAAAGGCGCTCGACAGCTCGGATACGCTATTGGCAGCGTAAAATTTTCCGCCACCATTTTTAGCTATACAGCTCAACTGGGAGGAGGTGTCGGCTTTCACATCAAAACCAATCACATGAATGCGAATATCATCCCCTGCAGACATCGCAGCCTTGCATGGATCACCCTTGCAGTTCTCAATACCGTCACTGAGAACAACAATTGTTCCCTTGCCACCCGCTTTCTTCATCTCCTTGATTGCATAATCAAGGGAACCACTTAGCGGGGTCATGCCTTTGGGTGTAAAGGAGTTAACGGAGTTAATAAATGAAGTGCGTGACGGAGCAATCGGGGCAAGAAGCTCCACATCACGGCAGTCGCCTTTATTCCTGTGACCGTAAGCTACAAGCCCGATATCAGTGTTGATGGAAAGTCTCGATATGGATTTAGTCAGAGCATCGCGGGCAAGGTAGACCTTTGCTGTTCCTTCAATCTGTCCCCACATGCTTCCGGAGGAATCGACAACAAACAGCACTGCAGGATTTGCAGCAAACACAGCTACTGGAAGCAGCAGTGTTAAAGCCATCAAATTCAGTTTAATTATACGATTCAGCAACGTCCCCTCCCAGCAGTGACAGCGCCCAAAAAACCAACCTTTATTTACAGGCATCGAATGCTCTGTTTAATAGCACACTTCCCCACAATGCGCAATTAAACCCCAGTTAATACAAGCAGCTGAAGATTAAAGAACAATATTCACCATACGTCAATTTTTTTCCCCTCAGCAATGCATCACGCCACCTTTCAGAGTGACAGAAAAGCGTACTCTCAACGCAGCTCGGGCGGCAGGCTAAAGGTTACATTCTCCTCACAAACCTTAAGCACATCGGGGTCGGAAAACCCCTTCTCTTTCAACCAGCCACTTACCTGCTCCACCAGCACCTCCGGTGCGGATGCGCCAGCACTAATGCCGATACGATCATTAACGCCGAACCAGCCCGGCTCGATATCCTCGGCACCATCAATCAGATAGGCCTGACAACCAGCCCTCTCTGCCACCTCGCGCAAGCGGTTAGAGTTTGACGAATTCTTCGAGCCGATCACCAGCACCACATCTGAATTTGCCGCAAGTTCCTTCACTGCAGCCTGCCGATTACTGGTGGCATAACAGATATCCTCGCGTTTGGGCCCTTGAATATTCGGAAATTGCGCCTTCAGTGCTGCAATCACATCAATCGTATCATCGACACTAAGCGTGGTCTGAGTGACAAAGGCAAGTTTATCAGGGTCATTCACCTCAAGGGAGGCGACATCCTCAGGCTCCGAAATCAGCAGCACAGCCCCCTCTGGCGCCTGCCCCATGGTCCCCTCTACCTCGGGATGTCCTGCATGGCCGATCAATACAACCTGATCACCATTCTGATAATGGCGCAGCAATTCCAGATGCACCTTGGTTACCAGTGGACAGGTAGCATCAATCACACGCAAGCCGCGCTGATTAGCATGCAAACGCACTGCTTTGCTTACACCGTGAGCTGAGAAAATCAGCAGGGAACCATCCGGGGCATCATCCACTTCAGCCACGAACACCGCCCCCTTTGCTTTCAGCCCTTCAACTACGAAGCGATTGTGTACGATCTCATGACGGACATAGACCGGTGCGCCATATACCTCCAGCGCCCTCTCGACGATCTCGATAGCACGATCAACACCTGCACAGAAACCTCGTGGTTCAGCTAACAGCACCTGACTCATAGACTCATCTCCCAAACTGGCATGTGGCGAAGGCTAGCATCGTGTCCTATGCTTGCGCATCCGATAATCCAGAGATGGATAAAAACCTCTGCCAAGGAGCCTTTGATGAGCAATTATACGATCAACCCCGGTGATGCCGCACCCGCCGATATCGAGCTGGAGACTTGGCCAGAGGGAAAACTCAAGCTGGCCGACCTGAAAGGCAAATGGATCATCCTCTATTTCTATCCTAAGGACAGCACCTCAGGCTGCACGACCGAATCATGTGAATTCCGTGATGCACTACCCGATTTCTCCGCTGCCGATGCAGCTATTGTAGGTGTCAGCCGCGATTCAGTGAAATCGCATGAAAATTTCACCACAAAACAGGGCCTCAACTTCCCGTTGATCTCCGACCCAGATGAAGCTCTCTGCAAAGCCTTTGACGTCATCCAGACCAAGATGAACTACGGCAAGGAGTATCTTGGTGTGGAGCGCTCCACTTTCATCATCAACCCCGAAGGCTCCATCACGCATGCATGGCGCAAGGTGAAGGTGGCAGGCCACGTTGAAGATGTCCTTAACACCCTGAAGGAAGCGCAGGGCTAAGCCTCATGCTTAATGGCAAGCGAATACTGATCGGCATTGGCGGCGGCATTGCCGTCTACCGCGTGGCCGAGCTTGCCCGCCTGTTGATCAAGGCAGGGGCCGAGGTTCGCTGTGTAATGACGAAATCAGCCCGTGCGTTTGTCACCCCTCTCACCTTCGAAGCATTGACCGGCAACAAGGTGCACACCGAACTCTTCGATCTCACTTCTGAGAGGGAGATGGGCCATATCCAGTTGGCACGCTGGGCTGATGCAGTCGTTATCGCACCGGCCACAGCCAATATTCTGGCCCGTCTCTCGTATGGCATCGCAGATGATCTGCTCACCACCATGATGCAGGTCAATGAGGCACCTGTACTATTGGCGCCTGCTATGAACAGCTCGATGTGGGAATCCGATGCTACACGCCACAATGTGGAAACATTGAAGGCGCGTGGCTTTAGCTTTGTCGGCCCTGAACAGGGACAGCTTGCCTGCGGAGAACAGGGCATAGGGCGCCTCTCTGAACCGGAAGATATTGTCGCTGCCCTGCAACCTTTGCTTTGGGAAGAACAGGCACTGAAAGGCAAACAGTGGGTGATCAATGCAGGGCCAACTGTCGAGGCATGGGATGCCGTGCGCTTGCTGACCAACCGCGCCAGCGGCAAGCTCGGTGCATTGCTTGCCTCAACTGCCACGGCAATGGGGGCTGAGGTTACGCTTATTGCAGGCCCGGGAACCCCGTCAACCCATCCGCAGGTGAAGCGAATCAACGTTGAATCTGCAGATGAAATGCTCGCCGCATGTACAAAGTCAGCCAGCAATGCGGATACATTTATCGCTACAGCTGCCGTAAGTGACTTCCGATTTCATGAAATGTATACCGAAAAGATGAAACGTGGCAGCACAACAAGCATGCATGTCGAACTTATTGCCAACCCCGATATCGTCGCCCACATCGCAAACATGGAAAGGCGTCCATCTCATGTCATCGCTTTTGCCGCCGAATCGTCAAACCATATAGAATATGCAAAGGTCAAACTGTCGCAGAAAAACGTCGACGCGATTGTCGCCAATGATGTGAATAATATGGGATCGCACAGTGCCAGTGGCTGGTGGATCACCCCAAGCTGCGAAACCACTATCGACACCGATACAAAACAGGCCTTTGCAGAAGAGATCATTCAACACATTATGGAGCTAAACCCATGAGTAACCCAATCGTCCATATTCAGAAACTGCCGCACGGTGAAGGGATTGACCTACCATTCTATGCCACCACCCATGCCGCCGGAGCCGACCTGCGCGCCGCCGTCGATGAGGATGTGATGATTGCCCCTGGCGAGCACGCACTGATTAAAACCGGTTTTGCCATGGCACTTCCCGATAATTACGAGGCGCAGGTTCGTCCCCGCTCTGGTCTTGCCCTGAAACACGGCATTACCGTACTCAACACGCCAGGCACGGTGGACGCCGACTACCGCGGCGAGGTGGGAGTAATCCTGATCAATCACGGTAAAGAATCATTTGTTGTCAGCCGTGGCGACCGGGTTGCCCAGATGATCATCGCCCCGTTCGTGCAGGCCAATTTCCATGAGGTTTCCGAGCTCTCGGAAACCGAACGCGGTTCTGGCGGCTTCGGAAGTTCAGGCAGAAAGTAAATAAACTGCTGCATCCGGTTGCCTGTTGAACTCCGCCTCATCCTCTACTGGTTGCCTGAGATTTGCTTTGCATCCTATTGATATCAGTGCTCTAATTCACAGACGGTCTGCGTGAACGTCTGTTTTATGGCAGCAGGGAGATAATCATGAAGCTTTGGGCTGGGCTGTTGGCGATATGTTTAACCGGTGTTTTTACAGCATCGGCTGAAGATATTGCACCAACAGAAGAGGAAATCACTCCGGATGCGATGCAGCATCAAATCACTGCTCCCGAGATCGATTTCGAAAATATGCGTGATCCTTTTTCCTCCTACCTGGTTCGGATGGCTTTGCGTGGCAAGGCCACGCTTCTGGATACCCAGATGCGCCTCTCCAACCGCAAACGCGAAAAACTTGAAGATTACGATCTCTCCACGCTGCATCTCGTTGCCATCTTCAAAATGGGGGGCGAACACGTCGCTATGGTAGAAGATACCACTGCCAAGGGTTTCATCGTCCGCCGCGGTAACTACCTCGGCCAAAACAATGGCAAAATCGAAAAAATCACCGATGACACTGTCTTTCTTGTTGAGCAGGTACTCAATCCTGCAGGCGAAATTATCGACCGTCAGGTCACCCTGACCATGAAAGAAGTTAACGAATAAAACAAAGCACGCTCTATCCAGAATGAGTATTTACAGACCCTCACATGGCTAGGAGAATGACTGCGGCTGAGATCCGGCGTTTTTTTGAGTACCTGCGTGATGAAAACCCCGCACCTGTCACCGAGCTTAACTACACCAATGAGTTTGAGCTCCTTGCCGCTGTCATGCTCTCCGCCCAGTCCACTGATGTAGGCGTCAATAAAGCCACCGCAAAGCTCTATCCGGTTGCCAACACCCCTCAGATGATTCTCGATCTCGGAGAGGCAGGCCTTAAATCTTATATCGCCACCCTCGGCCTCTATAACAGCAAGGCCAAACACCTGATGGCTACATGTGCAATGCTGGTTGAGCGACACAACGGGCAGATTCCACGCACCCGCAAAGAGTTGGAGTCACTACCGGGGGTTGGTCGAAAAACTGCCAACGTAGTACTCAATGTGCTTTTCGACGAACCAACGATGGCGGTGGACACCCATATCTTCCGGGTTGGAAATCGCACGGGCATCGCTCCGGGAAAAACGCCGCTTGATGTCGAAAAAGGTTTACTGAAAAGAATCCCGAAAGAGTTTATGCAGCATGCCCACCACTGGCTAATCCTGCATGGCCGTTACACCTGTACAGCCCGCAAACCGAAATGCCACGCCTGCCCTGTCTCAGCGGAATGCCACTGGCCCGAGAAACCAACAGCGATTTAAGCAACATCTCTACTTTTAATGAAGTTCAAGTGAATGCCCGCTTGTGTCCGCATCTTGCCGATCACCACAGGTCACAACCGGACATTCGAAATTACAACTTATTGAGCGTTTTGGTAGCTGATCTTCTTATATCGATGATACGCCGGTCATAGAAGAAGTGATCGTTGGACATAAAGTATCTGACTCTCAATTTTCATTTATTGGCTGCCAAGTAATGTTTCTGGCGCAACAGAAATTTCTTTATTAGAAATCATTGTGTTCTAAGCCGAAGGCTTATGAATTCTGCCGATAAACCTTAAGTACATTCGGTAACTGCATAATTTTGTCAGTGACTTTTTGCAGTTGTTCAAGGTCCTTTATCTCCATCATGATCTGCATGTCTGCCATTTGCGTATCTCTGTTCGATAACGTCTGAACACTGAGCACGTTTACTTTCAGGTCGGAAAGGATGCTGGTCATATCTTTTAGCAGACCTGTACGATCAATGGCCTGGATAGCAAGGTTGATCTCAAATGTCTGATCATCATGCTCTGCCCACGCAACAGCAATGAGTCGCTTCTGCTTATCATGTTCCAGGTTGAGTATGTTGATGCAATCAGGGCGATGAACCGAAACCCCATGGCCTTGGGTGATAAAGCCAATGATCTCATCACCGGGAACGGGTCTGCAGCAGTTGGCCATATAGGATAAGAGGTTACCAACGCCACAAACATTGATAGCTGGATCTGAACCACCTCTCTTTTTCGGCTTGGGTTTATAGGGCAGTGCTTTTAGTGATTCAGTGGCATAAATCTGGTTTAGACCCTGCGTTAACTGAGCTGATGTGATATCACCACGTCCGACTTTAGCGTACCACTCTTTTTCACTGTTCACTTTAAAGTGAGTGAGGGCCTTATTCGTATCAGGATTTGAAATGTGTATGCGTTTGAGTTCGCGATCGACAGCGGTTTTACCATCTATCACATTTTGCTCATAATTCTGTTGCCGAAACCACGCTTTTATTTTTGCGCGTGCCCTGTTGCTGGTGATGTAACCCAGATTCGGATTGAGCCAGTCTCTGCTTGGTGCGGCTTGATTGGTGGTTAAAATTTCGACCTGCATACCATTTTGCAGTTGCGTGGTGAGCGGCACGATATGACCGTTCACTTTTGCACCGCGGCATTTGTGCCCTACTTCTGTGTGAATACCGTAGGCAAAATCAAGCGGGGTTGCGCCTTGCGGCAGATCAATGATTTTGCCATCAGGGCTTAATACAAACACGCGGTCAGAGAACAGCTCTGTTTTAAAACTGTCTAAAAATTCCTCATCATCACTTTCCGGTGTTTCCAATAATTTCCGGATGGAATGAATCGTTTTTTCCAGCACAGCATCCTGTTTGGTTCGCTCTTTATAACGCCAGTGTGCTGCCACACCAAACTCTGCAAACTCGTGCATGGCTTTGGTTCTGATCTGAATTTCAACAGGTTTTCCCTCAGGCCCATAAACGGCTGTATGCAGGCTTTGATAGCCATTGGGTTTGGTGTTGGCGATATAATCATCAAATTCTTTAGGAATATGGTGCCAGCGCCCATGTATCAGCCCTAGTGCGGTATAACACTCTGCAATGGTGGTGACCGTGACCCTGATGGCCTGAACATCAAACAGTTCTGAGAACTGTTTGTCTTTATGCGTCATCTTTGACCAGATACTATAGATATGCTTTGGCCTGCCATTAACTCTGGCATCGATCTCGGAACTTTTGAGCAAGGTATCAATTTCAGTGACAACCTGTTTGATATAGGTCTCACGTCCGCCTCTTTTTTCCTCAAGCATCTTTGCAATACGCTTATAGGTTTCAGGCTGCAAATAGCGAAAGGATAGGTCTTCGAGTTCCCATTTCAGTTGTCCGATACCTAAGCGGTTGGCAATGGGTGAAAAGATTTCAAGTGATTCCGATGCAATGCGCTTTTGTGTCTCTTCATCTGCCTTGGATAGCTCCCTGAGCCGCTGTACCCTGTAGGCAAGCTTGATGAGCACCACTCGCACGTCATCAACCATGGCTAACAACATTCTTCTCAACCGCTCAGACTGCTCATGACCATCTGATTGACTTGCTTTGAACAAATGCAGCTTTTCCAGGCTCTGAACCATGTGAAGCACTTCGACAGAGAACTCATGTTGAATGACCTTGTGAAAGGCGGTTGAGCGAAGACGAATGTCACTGAGCAGACATACAATAATCGTCGTCTCATCAGCACTTAACTGACTGAGCAATATGGCGACATCCAGGCTACTTGGCATATCTGAATCAACATCTTGTGCATCCCAAACATGCTGACATGCCTTTTCAAGCAGGGCAGAGCCCTGGTTTAGATGCGCTGAATTCGCAATGAGCATGTCGATATACTCTGAGACAGAGTATTGCGATGTAATGCTTTGCTGTTGCTTTGTATTCTTCATGTCAATGAATTGATTGGCTCTACCTATCGGTAATTAGATTCGCGTCACTCTACTTGCACACCCTATAGGAACATATTTTGAAAAGAAGTGAAGCTCAAATGATTCATCACCCTGCAATTTCTCAAGCTCCTTCGGGGTCATGCCTTCGGAAACGGGGACAGGCCTTGTAATCATACTTTAATTCTAGAAAGTGTCGAATTCCAAGACTTGGCCCCTTGGACTACCCCTGATTCTGTAGACACTATTTTACTTAAACTTAGTTATCTATGGTTTCGGCCTGAGTGTCCGGGTTTGCCCAGACTAATGGGATGCGCTCAATGAATGCTTGCGGCGGCAGTCTCATTAAATGGCACATTTTATGCTGCTACATGAGCATGAAAAAACGCTACTATATACGGCATCCATCCAGCATCCCCATTGATGCCCAGCCTATCGACAAAAGCAGTGGCATTGACCATACATCCTTGGTCAATATCAGCGGGGGTGGTCTTGCCTTCCAGAGTCATACACTGCTACCTATCGGTAAAAAGGTCCGCATTCAGATTCCAAGCATGGATTGCTCCTTTCGTGCCACCGGACAAGTAGCCTGGATCAAAAAAGAAGCACAGGGATGTACGGTAGGCATTGTATTTACTGATAAGAGTGAAGCATTCCATGTCCGGATGATTGAACAGATCTGCCATATCGAGTCATACAGGAAACAAAACATGAAAAAGGGAAGAAACATCTCCATTGAGAAGGCTACAAGCGAATGGATTGAACACTTCGCAGCTGATTTCCCGCAGTTGTATTAGCCGCTGGAAAAGCAAGTTGATCGTGGCATGAGTATCTCCAGAGTGCTCAAGAATTACGCACTCTAACCAAGGCAACCATGTAGGTAATTGTATCGAGTGTCCGCTTCCGGCTGTCGGGTTAAACGGTCATTCGTTAAATCTGTTTTTCAGGTGAATCTGCCATCACCTGCGACTCGGGCTTAGCACCCTCTTTCACGATTCGGATATCTTCACCCAACAGCATGTCGATAAAGGTTTGGCGAGTCAGGTCTGATGAGTCGTGGAACTGATTGAAAGGTGTATGGCCCTGTTGATCAGCCAGATTCAACTCGATACCCCAGATCGGTTGCACTGAGGTTGGCAACATCGAATAGCGGGTGTCACCAAGTATTGGTCTCTCTCCAGGAAAGAGCGAGATGTAACCATGGGAAAAGAATTCGAAACGTTTGATATCTTCAGCCAGCACCGAATCTTCGATGATTTCCGGCAGGTCACTGAGCTCAAAACGTTTTACCGACTCCCCTGCATACTGCTTCTCTTCGCCGGGTAGTCCGGCTCGTATGGCATCCATATAAAAATAGCCGTCTGCCTCATAGATAGAACGCCACAGAATCAGATTACCCATCGTCGGTTTTATCTCGATGCGCTCCACCGTGTGGCCGCGTGATTCGGCCAGCGCCATGGCCATGGCCTCCACACGTTCATGCTGGGAGAAACCGACCAGCAGATAAGAGATGGCAAAGCAGAGACCGAAAGCGGCATAACGCGGCGTGCGTTTCACAGCGGCAAAGGCAATTGCGGCAACCAGAGCCATAGAGAAGAGTGGATCAAGAATAGAGATGATGTTCCAGGAGATGCGTTGATCACTGAGCGGCCACAAGAGAGAGGTGCCATATGAGGTGCAGGCATCAATCACACCTGAGGTAGCATATCCGACAATAGTGAAGAGCAGCAAGCGCCTGAATGACAGATGTTTTTTCACCACAGGCCACATCAGAGCCGCCGCCAGCAGGCCACCAAAGGGGATAAAAAATATTGAGTGGGTAAAGTGACGATGGAAGTCGAGTTGGAGCAGTGGATCAACTTCGGACTGGGTGAAAAGTGCGTCAATATCGGCAAGCAGTCCGGCCAGAAAACCGACCACCATAGCGATCCGCGTTTCATTATTTTTTGAAAAACTCTGCGCCAGCACAGCGCCGGCCAACCCCTGCGTCACAATATCCATGGCGCGGATCGTGCCTCCTTTGCCCGCCTCGCTCAAGCTTCAAGCCCTGTACTGTTCTATCCGCATCTGAATGGCTACCATGCGGCCATGCAGATTTTTCACTCATGGGAAGAGGCTCAGGCTTCTGAAATTCGCGGTGGTGCCATTACCGTTGGCAACTTCGATGGCGTACACATGGGCCATGAACAGGTACTGGCGGAAACACGCGGCCACGCGCTTAATGCAAGTGGACCGACCATCGTCGTTACCTTCGAGCCGCACCCGCGCGCCGTACTCTACCCTGAAGAAGCACCCCGCCGTTTGTGCCACCTGCAGGAGAAGCTGCAATACCTCGAATCTGAGGGGGTAGATGCAGTCCTGCTGCTGGAGTTTACCAAGGAGCTGGCAAGCTGGCCTGCCGAGAAATTCTCACGCACTCTGTTTGAAACATTCACATTCAACCATATCCATGTCGGCTACGATTTCGCTTTCGGCCGTGACCGTCAGGGCCATGTCGATGATCTGCGCAGGCTAGGCGATGAAGCAGGATTCACCGTTTCCGTAGCGGCAGCATTCGAGATGCTCGGTGGTGTTGTCTCCTCCTCGCGCATTCGCTCGGCGGTTGAAGCCGCCGACTTTGATCTTGCCAACAAACTGCTGGGCCGGGATTACTCGATTGCCGGCAAGGTACTGCATGGCGACAAACGTGGGCGTGAGATGAATTTCCCGACCGCCAATGTCGATGTCGCTGACCTGGCGCACCCTCCTGTCGGCATCTATGCCGTTCGTGCCAATACCTGTGACAAAGAGTGGAACGGAGCCGCTTATCTGGGTTATCGCCCCACCTTCAATGGCCGCACCCTGCTTCTGGAAACACATCTTCTGGATGACTCCCCCGACCTCTATGAGCAGTGCCTGAACGTAAAATTCATCAAGCGAATTCGCGAGGATCGCAAGTTCACCGGCCATACCGATCTGGCCGCCCAGATTGCCAGAGACTGCGATGACGCAAGGGCTATCCTCACCTGATCAACTCCAACCTAGTTCACTGACCTGCTGCGCAAACGTCACATAAAGTTCCACCTGCTCCCCCTGCAGCAGATAGCTTCACTGTGCATAACAGAGTTGCCATGACTTTTTACAGGCATTCAATTCAGATCAATGAGACAAAAGCTTTTGTTTTGCCTATCATGCGCACCCTTTGAAGCAATGTAATGGAGCTAGATGTGGCCAACGATAACCAGACGCAAGAATCATTCGATTACCGACCGACCGTTTTTCTGCCGAAAACCGATTTCCCCATGCGTGGCAACCTGCCACAGAACGAGCCGAAACGGCTGGCTTACTGGGAAGCTGAAGACATTTACGCCAAGCTTCGCGAAACCCGCAAGGATTCACCAAAATTCTACCTGCATGATGGCCCTCCTTACGCCAACGGCAGCATTCATATTGGCCACGCACTGAACAAGGTGCTTAAAGATATCGTTGTCCGCTCACGCACCATGATGGGATTTGATGCCCCTTACGTGCCGGGCTGGGACTGCCATGGCCTGCCGATTGAGCTGAAGGTAGAAGAGAAATTTAAAAAGAAGAAGCGTAAGAAAGAGGATATCACTGATTCTGAATTCCGTGCCGAGTGCCGCGAATACGCCAAAGGACAGATCGATATACAGCGCGAAGAGTTCAAACGCCTTGGTGTCATCGGTGACTGGGAAAATCCCTACATCACCATGGATTACAATTTTGAAGCCAATACCGTGCGCGAGATCGGCCGTTTCCTCTCCAATGGAGGCCTCTACAAGGGTGCCAAGCCGGTCCACTGGTGTGTTTCCTGTGCAACTGCGCTGGCAGAAGCTGAAGTGGAGTACGAAGACCACACCTCACACTCAATCTATGTGAAATTCCCGGCCATGGATGATCTCACCGACATTGCACCGGAACTGACCGGTGATGTCTCGATCGTTATCTGGACCACCACACCGTGGACGATACCTGCCAACCTTGCCGTATCTGTGGGACCGTCCATTGAATATTCAGCGGTAAGAATCACCGACTGCGGTAAGAACAGTAACCTTAAGGTTGGTGAAATCCTGATTCTCGCTGAGGATCTGCGTGAAGGTGTCATGCAGCAGATTGGCGCTGCTGGCGAAAGCATCACCCGCTTCAACGGCGAATCTCTCGACAAGCGCAAGTTCTCCCACCCTTATCTGGAGCAGGAAGCCCCGATCCTTGTCGGTGATCATGTCACGCTTGAGGCCGGTACAGGAAGCGTTCATACCGCGCCTGGCCATGGCCAGGAAGATTACGAAATTGGGCTGAAATACGGTCTCAAACCCTTCAACCCTGTGGGCGATACCGGCATCTTTGATGAAGCCACGCCGGTAGTTGCCGGCCGCCACGTTTATCAGGCCAACTCCATTGTCATCGAGCACCTGCTTGCTTGTGGCGCCCTGCTGGAAACCAGCGAAGTTCGCCACTCCTACCCGCACTGCTGGCGCTGCCACAAACCTCTGATTTTCCGCGCCACGCCGCAGTGGTTTATCTCCATGGATGCCAATGATCTGCGCAACAAGGCACTTAAAGAGATCAGCAAAACGAAATGGATGCCTGATTGGGGTGAAAACCGCATCCGCGCCATGGTCGAACAGCGACCTGACTGGTGCGTGTCGCGCCAGCGCAACTGGGGCGTACCGATCACAGCCATTCGTTGCAGTGGTTGCGAATCCCATAAGGTTACCACAGCAGATGTACTTGAAGGCATTGCCCTGCAGGTAGAGCAAAGCGGTGCCGATGTCTGGTTTGCTAAGGATGTTTCGGCATTCCTCCCCGAGGCTGCATCATGCCCGGATTGTGGTGGCACGGAGTTTGAGAAAGAGGTCGATATTCTCGACGTCTGGTTCGATTCAGGCAGCACCCATGCCTGCGTGTTAGAGCAACGCGATGAGCTCGAAAGCCCTGCAGATCTCTATCTGGAGGGAAGCGATCAGCATCGCGGCTGGTTCCAGTCTTCACTGCTTGAGAGCGTCGGCACCCGTGGTGTCGCTCCGTTCAAGGGCGTACTGACCCACGGTTTTGTTGTTGATAAAAATGGCAACAAGATGTCCAAGTCGAAAGGGAATGTGGTCGCACCGCAGAAGATCATCCAGCAGATGGGGGCAGATATCCTGCGCATGTGGATTGCATCCAGTGATTACTCGGCCGATATCCGCATCTCCGATGAGATCTTAAAACAGCTGGCAGAATCTTACCGTCGAATCCGCAATACCGTGCGTTTCCTGCTTGGTAATATCGATGGTTTTGATCCGGCAACCGACAGCGTTCCTGTGAATGAGCGCCTGCCACTGGATCAGTGGGCATCCCACCGCCTCTCCGTGCTTTCCCGCACTGTTGATGATGCCTATGAGAACTATCAGTTCCACCGAATCCATCAGGAGATACACAACTTCTGCTCGGTCGATCTTGGTGGCTTCTACCTTGATGTCATCAAGGATCGCCTCTACTGCGATGATGTCGGTTCAGCTCGTCGCGCATCGGCCCGTGCCACACTCTACGATCTGGCCGATACGCTCATTCGCCTGATTGCTCCGATACTGCCATTCACGGCCGAAGAGACATGGGAGTTCCTGCCCGGTTCTGCATCTGACTCGATTCATATGCACCGCTTCCATCCGGTTGCCGATATCAAAATAGATGAAGCTGCATGGGATACTTTCTTCGCGATTCGTGAGCAGTTGAATTCTGCGCTGGACCTAGCCAAGAAGGATAAGGTTGTAGGCTCATCAATTGCTGCAACGGTGACCGTTCCGAACCTGGATCATTCGTTTGCCGAATCAATCGGTGAAACTTACGAACAGCTGTTCATCGTCGCAAAGGTAGAAGATGGCCAAAACCTGTCGGTGCGGGCTGCTGAAGGGGTGAAATGCCCTCGCTGCTGGAACTTTGGTGAGCCGGCAGAACCAGAGCATGAGACTCACAGTGAGCTCTGCCCACGCTGTTTTGAGGCCGTCGTTTAAATTCAAGCCTCTCTCTCTTTCAGCAAAGCAAAAAAAAGGCCCCGCTATGCGGGGCCTTTTTATTTATAGGTAGAGAAGCTCAGACCTTACAGATCTTCCGGCTCTCTGTTCAATGTCTTCTTACCTGAGAACATCGCAGAAACCAGTCCGCCGCCTTCTTTAATCTCGGTACGTGCCACCACGAAAACATGCAGCACAATCAGAAACATCAGGAAATAGGATGTGTAGATATGCACAGAACCGAACGGCCCTTTGAATGCACTCAGCTCTTTGGCTTTAACAGCATCTGTACCTGTTTTGTCATACGGCTTGATCGTTGCAGGATCAACTCCTTCTGCTGCGATCTGTGCGGCAAACGTTGAGCCGAATGGCGGATAGTAGATATCGGTACCTGCGCGAACCAGGCCAGTAACAGCCATTACAGAAAGCGTAATCATGATCACCGACACCGCAAGTCGACCTAGCGGATTATGCCCCACATACTGCTTCGGCTCACCGGATTTGATGCTAACCAGATATGACTTTAACTCAGCAACATACCCCTTAGCTGGAAAAATATTCGTCCAGCGCGAGTAACGGCCACCAACAAAGCCCCAGACAATTCGCACCACCAGATTCAACACAAAAACATAACCGATCAGCACGTGAATCGTTTTAAGCGTGATCTTCGCTTCAAGACTGGTGATACCCATATCCTTTTTGAACAGCATCATCAGGCCCATAAAAATCAACAGGATTACGGTGGTGAAATTCACCCAGTGGAAGATACGCGTAGGTGCATCCCATGCCTTGTATGCCTTCAAAATGTTCTCTTTCAAGTCAAACTCCTTATCCCATCTTTCATGGGCATATCCTCTCAGAACTTATTACTTCACGAAATAGCCCTCCTCCCATACGGGAGAAGGGCTATCGACTCTAACTAAAAACATGACAAAAAGATGAACGCATCGCATTCACTGAGCTTATTTTGCAGCTTCAGCCTGTGCCGCCTCTGCTACTGCAGCGGCTTTAGCTGCGGCTTCTGCCTCAGCCTTCTCATCCACGATGGCGAGAAGTTCAACCTCGAAAACAAGTACGCTGTTGGGACCGATCTGGGCACCTGCAGCACGGTCACCATAGGCCAGCTCTGGTGGCAGAACAAACCTGTATTTGGAACCGACATTCATCAACTGAACACCCTCCTGCCAGCCAGGAATCACGCCAGCCAGAGGAAAACTGATCGGCTCGCCACGGGTGATGGAGGAGTCAAACTCAGTCCCATCGATCAAGGTCCCCTTGTAGTGGACAGTTACCTTATCATTCAGGGTCGGCTTGGCACCCTCGCCCTGAAGGATCGCCTGATAATGCAAACCGCTCTCTGTTACGGTCACACCCTCTTTCTTGGCATGCTCGGCTAGGTAGGCATCACCTTCTGCTTTATTCTTTTCACCAGCCGCCTTCAGCGCGGCAGCTTTAACCTCAGCCTGCTTCACAAAATATGCCTGTTTTACTTTATTGGCATCTTCCTGGGTCAACTTGGTGTCGACTCCATCAAGGCGGTCATTGATCGCTGCCGTCATCACAGCACGATCAAGCTCGGTTCCCAGCGTTTTCAGCGACATGCCGATATCCATACCGATGGCATAGCTCAGCTTTGCATTTTCGCTATCGAGACTTACTGCCGGCGCCTTTTTCTCTTCTGCCTGCTGGCCACATGCAGCCAGCATTGCCACACAGGCAAGCACAACTATTTTCTTCATCCTATTACTCCTTAAATTCATTCAGCGTAAGAAACTCTGTTTGGGAGAGTGGCCATCGTTGATCATTAACCGCTCCAAAATGGTGATTATTGCGCGACTTCAGCAGGCGCTACCGTTGCAGGAGCTGCAGCGGCCTTCTCAGCAGCGGCCTTCTCAGCGGCAGCCTTATCAGCGGCAGCCTTATCAGCGGCAGCCTTTTCAGCAGCGGCAGCCTTCTCAGCAGCAACCTTGTCAGCGGCGGCCTTCTCAGCAGCAGCTTTCTCAGCAGCAGCTTTCTCAGCAGCAGCCTTCTCAGCAGCAGCCTTCTCAGCAGCAACCTTGTCAGCGGCGGCCTTCTCAGCAGCAGCTTTCTCAGCAGCAGCTTTCTCAGCAGCAGCCTTCTCAGCAGCAGCCTTCTCAGCAGCAGCCTTCTCAGCGGCAGCTTTCTCAGCAGCAGCCTTTTCAGCAGCGGCAGCCTTTTCAGCAGCGGCAGCCTTCTCAGCAGCAGCCTTCTCAGCAGCAGCCTTCTCAGCAGCAGCCTTCTCAGCGGCGGCCTTCTCAGCGGCAGCTTTCTCAGCAGCAGCCTTTTCAGCAGCGGCTTTCTCAGCGGCAGCCTTCTCAGCGGCAGCCTTCTCAGCGGCAGCCTTCTCAGCGGCAGCCTTCTCAGCGGCAGCCTTCTCAGCGGCAGCCTTCTCAGCGGCAGCCTTCTCAGCGGCAGCCTTCTCAGCAGCAGCCTTCTCAGCGGCAGCCTTCTCAGCGGCAGCCTTCTCAGCAGCAGCTCGCTTCATCGCCTGATCAATCAGGTATTCCTGCTTGATAGTTTCCGCCTCTTCCTGAGTCAGCTTGCTCTTTTTACCCGCCAGACGATCAGCAATTGCTGCCGCCACGGCTTTGCTGTCAATTTCAACATCCAGCTGTTCCAGTGAGCTACTGATATCAATGCCAATTGCATAACTGAATCGCGACTTATCACTATCCAGTGACAGAACCTCAGGTGCAGGGGTCACAGGTGCCGCCTTCTTCTGCTCCACAGGCTGACTGCAGCCAGCCAGTATCACTACGCAGGCCATGATAAAGATTTTTTTCATGGTTTCGTTCCCCTCTCGAAAAAACTGAGTATCAATATTCAAGTTCATACTTTAGCTCATAAGCGAGAATGTGCAATTCCAAAGCACCTCAGGCCTTTCACTACGTCACACCCCAGAGGGCAACAACTATTCCCACTCGATAGTTGCTGGCGGCTTTCCTGATACATCGTAAACAACACGGTTAATACCGCGAACTTCGTTGATAATACGATTGGATACCTTAGCCAGAAGGGAGTGTGGCAGCTCCGCCCAGAGCGCGGTCATAAAGTCCTGAGTCTCTACAGCACGCAGTGCCACCACCCATTCATAGGTGCGGCCATCGCCCATGACACCGACGGATTTAACCGGCAGGAATACAACAAACGCCTGGCTGGTTTTCTCGTACCAGCCGGAAGCACGTAGCTCCTCGATAAAAATCGCATCGGCTCGACGCAGCAGATCAGCATACTCTTTTTTCACTTCACCGAGTATTCGTACACCGAGCCCAGGGCCCGGGAATGGATGCCGATAAACCATCTCACGCGGCAATCCGAGCGCCACACCAAGCTCACGCACTTCATCCTTGAACAGGTCACGCAGTGGCTCAAGCAGCTTCAGATGCAGTGTGTCAGGCAGACCACCCACATTGTGATGGCTTTTAATGGTATGCGCTTTCTTGGTTTTGGAGCCGGCCGACTCAATCACATCGGGATAGATGGTTCCCTGTGCCAGCCACTTGGCAGCCGGCATGCTTTCAGCTTCTTTCTGGAATACATGCACAAACTCACGACCGATAATTTTGCGTTTGGCCTCCGGATCAGAGACACCTGCCAACTCACTCAGAAACTTTTCAGAGGCATCAACATGGTCGACTTTCACGCCAAGGTTGTTGGCGAACATCTCCATCACCTGCTCAGCCTCATTCAGGCGTAGCAGTCCGTTATCGACAAAAATACAGGTCAGCTGTGCACCGATAGCGCGCTGCAGAAGTGCTGCGGCAACCGAGGAGTCAACACCACCGGAAAGACCGAGAATGACCTCTTCATCACCCACCTGCTCACGGATATGAGCCACTGCCTCATCAATATAGTGTGGCATGGTCCATTCACGGCCGCAGCCACAGATATCATGCACGAACCTGGAAAGCATGGCTTTACCCTGATGGGTATGGGTAACCTCAGGGTGAAATTGCAGGGCATAGAAACGGCGAGACTCATCGGCCATGCCAGCAATCGGCGTAGAGTCATTCCTGCAGATGACCTCGAATCCATCAGGAAGGGCGGAAACCTTATCGCCATGGCTCATCCAGACGTCGAGTCCACCATTTTCCTTACCCTCATCAATACCGCGAAGAAGCGCCGAATCACCTGAGGGGTATATTTCTGCATAACCGAATTCGCGGACGTGACCGATTTCTACCGCACCACCAAGCTGCATTGCCATCGTCTGCATACCGTAGCAGATACCCAGTACCGGAACGCCCAATTTGAACACAACTTCCGGTGCCTTGGGGGTTTCATCTTCATATACGGAGTTAGGGCCACCTGAGAGAATAATACCGGAAGGCTTAAAGTCGCGGATCTCCTGTTCGCTCATATCCCATGGGTGCAACTCGGAATATACCTGCGCTTCACGCACGCGGCGCGCAATGAGCTGCGTGTACTGTGAACCAAAATCCAGAATCAGAATCTTTTCCATTATTTCCTCAACTCTCCGCGGTTTGCATTCTAAAAAGCTATCAATACCCACCCACGGATGGGTGGCTTTTAGTGAATCACATGAAAACCGCGTTTTTCATGTGACGTTTAATTAGAAAAAGGGCTCAAGCCCGATGCCGTATCAATCAATTAAGATTCAAAACGGTAATTAGGTGCCTCTTCAGTGATTGTTACATCGTGTACATGCGATTCCCGCAGGCCTGCCCCGGTAATGCGAACAAACTTGGCGCGACTGTGCATATCAGAGAGCGTCGCCGCACCGGTATATCCCATTGCAGCACGCAGGCCGCCTACCAGCTGATGCACGATATCGCCCAACGAACCTTTGTAGGCCACGCGCCCTTCAATACCCTCGGGAACCAGCTTCATCGCCTCATCTACATCGCCCTGAAAATAACGGTCTTTACTGCCCTGCTTCATTGCACCGATCGAACCCATGCCGCGATAGGCCTTGTAGGCCCTGCCCTGATAAAGAATCTTATCGCCCGGCGCCTCTTCAGTACCGGCAAACATTGAACCGAACATGCAGGTTGAAGCACCTGCCGCCATAGCCTTGGCAAAATCGCCGGAGAACTTGATGCCGCCATCAGCAATAATCGGCACACCAAGCTCCCTGCCTGCAGCTGCACACTGCATCACAGCAGAAAGCTGTGGCACACCTACGCCTGCAACAATGCGGGTTGTGCAGATTGAACCCGGACCAATGCCAACCTTCACCGCATCAGCACCAGCCTCAGCAAGGTCGCGAACCGCTTCAGCTGTAGCAATGTTACCGCCTACCACCTGAATCTTATCGCCGTACAAGCGTTTAATTTCGCGCACCTGATCGATCACACCTTTGGAGTGGCCATGCGCGGTATCTACAATAATCGCATCAACACCGGCAGCATAAAGCGCCTCGAAACGCTCCATCTCCTTATCACCCACGCCGATTGCCGCTGCCGCCAGCAGACGACCGAGGTCATCACGAACTGCATTAGGAAATGCTTTTGATTTTTCAAGGTCCCGTACAGTTATCATGCCGCGCAACACACCGCCGTCATCAACGACAGGCAACTTTTCAATACGATGCTGACGGAAAAGCTGTTTGCACGCTTCCAGATCCTCACCCTGATGAACGGAAACCAGCCGATCCTTCGGCGTCATCATATCGGCAACCTTAGCCAGCGGATCGCGCTCGAAACGGATATCACGGTTGGTGACAATACCACAAAGCTTGCCGTCATTATCGAGAACAGGGAATCCAGAGAAACCGTTCTCCTGTGCCAGTCTGTGAACTTCCGCCAGTGTGGTTTCTACTGTGACGGTCAAAGGCTCCTGCACCACGCCCGCCTCATAACGCTTCACACGCCTAACCTCTGCAGCCTGTTCCGCATTTGTCAGGTTTTTATGAATTACGCCGATACCGCCCTCTTGAGCCAGCGCAATGGCTGCTCCAGATTCGGTTACGGTATCCATGGCGGCAGAAACCACCGGTATGTTCAAGCGGATGTTTTTTGTAAACTGTGCGGAGGTATCAGCCGACCTTGGCATCACACTACTTGCCTGTGGTACCAGCAGCACATCGTCAAAGGTCAGCCCTTCACCTAGCAATTGCTCGTTCATGCAGTCATTACCTCCAAATCCATATAAAAAGAGGCGGCATAATAGCGGAACAGCCACCTTCCCGAAAGAAGAGATCAAAACCTCAACGTCAGGATCAAGCCATCACCCTCGGTGAATGGCGTGCAGGGCGCAATAAACAGCGCAGATATAACCCGATTCAGGGCCGGAACAACAGGCATGATACACTTATTAATGCACTACCTTCGCCTCAATCGCCCCAACCCTGCAGCTCCTTACTATAAATATAACCCACCATTCCGCTCTCTACAGGCATCATTCAATGACCTGCCTGCCAGCAAGGGCGCCCTCCAAATTATTTTCAAAACCCTCAACTGAGGGTGATCTAATCAGGAGCACTGACAGAAAATTATAACCTTACCATGCATATGGCTACCTGCTGCTTTTTGGACGCAACAAATTGAATAGCAAGAACCCCAACACTATTCGGGAATATCAATCATCCATTCAGCCGGGAGATTACAGGGCGCATCATAAAATATGCATACAGGCATTTGACATCAACCACCCCCAACTTATAATGCGCCGCCCTTGCACGGTAGACCCCATTGCAAATGGGAGCCATTACATTCGCAAACATGGAGAAATATATGCGTACTTGGACTGTTCGCCCCGGCGATATTGAACGCAACTGGTACATTGTAGATGCCACTGATCTTGTACTTGGCCGTCTGTCAACTCAGATTGCAACCCTTCTGCGCGGCAAACATCGCCCGGAGTACACCCCTCATGCTGACTGTGGCGACCATGTCATCGTGATCAATGCCGATAAAATTGCTGTCACTGGCAACAAAGAGAGCGCTAAGGTTTATTACCGCCACAGCCGTTATGCTGGTGGCCTGAAAAGCATCACGCTTGAGAAGCAGCGCGAGAAATTTCCGGAACGCATCATCGAGTTGGCCGTTAAAGGCATGATGCCAAAAGGTCCTCTGGGCCGTTCCATGCTGAAGAAGCTTAAGGTTTACGCTGGCAGCGATCACCCGCATGCCGCACAGCAGCCTAAAGCAATGAAACTGAACTAAGAGGAAAGTGAAAATGGCAGAGACAACTTATCGCGGCACAGGCCGCCGCAAACGTAGCGTAGCACGTGTAATCATCCAGTCCGGCAAGGGCACCATTCTGGTTAACGGCCGCGAGCTGGAAAACTACTTCCCGGTTGAGATCGTTCGTCAGCAGGCTGTACTGCCACTGACTGCAAATGATCTGATCGGTCGTATTGATGTGCGCGTTAACGTTAACGGTGGCGGCACCTCCGGCCAGGCCGGCGCAATTCGCCACGGTATAGCTCGCGCTCTGCTCGAGTACGATTCAGGTCTTCGTCCAGCACTGAAAGCTGCTGGCTTCCTGACCCGTGACTCACGCAAGGTTGAACGTAAGAAGGCTGGTCTCAAGAAAGCCCGTCGCGCTCCACAGTTCTCCAAGCGTTAAGTTTCGCAAGAAGCTGTTTCAAAAGGGAAGGCCTTGTGCCTTCCTTTTTTTTTGTCCGCAGAACAGATGGGTTGGCAAGACCCAGCCAGACGATAGGTTAAGCCCCGACCTATGTGCGATTACCGACCCCAAACAGAAACCGAATCCATCGCAACCTCCATGGAGCCCTCAACTTGACCACATCAGTTTATGAACCTGAACGCTTTAGAAGCACAGAATATCTTGCCGTTCTCGATGAAACCGAGTCAACCTCACAACTCTCTATTCCGGCATCCTGTCTGAAGAAGATCAGAAAAGAGGGGGAGGCCGGTTACCCGCATGAGATTTGCGGCCTGCTTATCGGCAACCTTGCAGAGCAAGGCTGGACCATCAGTGAAGTGAGGCAGGTTGATAACCTTAACAGTGAGCGGGCAGCCGATCGCTTCGAACTCGATCCCGCAGCCTACCAGCGTATCGATCGGGAACTGCGCGGCTCAGGCAGGGAAATCATCGGCGTTTACCACTCGCATCCGAATGCACCTGCAAAACCGTCACCAACCGACCTCGGCAGCGCCTGGGAAGGGTTCGCTTATCCCATTGTCAGTATCTGCGATGGCAAAGCCTCCGACCTGCGCTGCTGGTCAATCAATGATGCCGGAAGCCGATTTCAGCAGATACGAATCCTGGAAACTGCATGATAAACACCTTAAGGCACATCCCTGTTATTCTGCTCTGTGCTTTTGCCCTGCTTGCATGCGGCATCCAGAAACCGGCCAACCAGAATCAGGTCAGCAAAGGTGACTCGGATAGCCAGCAGCAACAGATGGAACAGATGGAGCCGAAATTTCTCTATCTTGCAGCCCAGAACGCCCTGAAGGATGGCAATCGTGAACTGGCCAGCCAGCTCCTCTCTGCACTGGTCACCAAAGACCCGGACTCAATTGTGCCGCACATCCAACTGGCCGAACTGCTGCTTCAGCTTGGCCACACAGAGGAAGCAGAGAAACAGATTGCGCTGCTGCTGAAAAAAAACCTACAGAAAGACGATCATGAGAAACTGCTACTCTCCCAGGCTCGCCTGAGTGTCTCCAAAAACGAGCAAGCCAGAGCACTCGAACTACTGGATGAGCTATTCAAGGAGAACCCGATCAACCTCCGCGGTCGCGAATTGCAGGCGCTCATCCTCTCCGACCAGAATCGTCTTGCCGAAGCACTGACCGCCATCAATGAATCCATTCAAGTGGAGGAGATTGCGGAACTTCGCCTGCTGCAAGCCCAACTTCTCCTGAAACAGCATGAAAACAGGGCAGCTGAGGTGGCCCTGCAGCGCATACGCAAACTGGTTCCTGATAATGATACGGCTGTACTCATGCAGAGCAGCATCGCTCTGCAGGAAAATGACCGTGGCAAGGCTGAAGAGTTGCTGCGCGACTTCCTCAATGAGTACCCTAATGCAATGCGGGTTGGTCATGCGCTAGGCAAGATAATGGTTCAGGACAACCGCATTGCAGAGGCGATCATCATTTACCGCGATATTGCAAGCCGCTCCGGCGATAGTCCGGAGATCCTGAAAACACTTGGCATGCTTTACTTCCGCTATAACGATTTTGAAGGGGCAGAGCAGACATTCAGAAAGCTGTTAAACACCCAGCCGGATGATCACAACCGCTTCTTTCTCGCGGCCAGCCTTGAGGCACTGAAACGTCCAGATGAGGCGAAGGAGATCTACGAGTCCATCAACCCGGAAGGCACGATGGGGAATGATGCACAGGTTCGTCTTGCTGGCATTGACTTCAGAGAAGGCAACCTGAGGGAAGCCCTGAGCCTGTTGAATCACCTCTTAAAAACAGACCCGCAGCACACAGAAGCACAGCTGATCCGTTCAGCCATTCGCCTTGCCAATGGACAGTACAAGTTACTGCTTAAGGAGACGGAGGCGATGCTTTCCATGGATAAAGTGCACCCCCAACTGCTCTTTAACCGGGCTGTCGCCTTTGACCACCTGAAAAGTTACGATCAGCTCGAAGCAGTGTTGACGCGGCTTCTCAAAAGTAACCCTGAGCACTCTGAAGCCATGAACTTCCTGGGATACTCCTATGCAACCCAGGGGATTCACTTGGACAAGGCGGAACTGTTAATCAATCAGGCCCTGAGCCTTAAACCGGATGACGGCTATTACCTCGATTCCCTGGCCTGGGTTTACTATCAGCGAAACGAATATGACAAAGCGCTGGAAACCCAGAAAAAAGCGATCGCAAAGATCGGCGATGATCCGGTCATGTATGAGCACCTCGGTGACATGCTCTGGAAAACAGGCGATTTTCCCGCAGCACGCAATGCCTGGAAAAAGTCCATTGAACTGAAGGCCGACACACCTGAAAAGCTCAGGGCAAAAATCGCCAACGGATTGGAAAACGACAGATGACTCCGAGGGTGGCAGGCGGAACACGCTTTCTGCAACTAGCGACACTGCTCATCACAGTTGTAATCGCATCGGGGTGCGTTAAACAACCCTTATTGATCCCTGCTGAACCTGCAACCATCGGCCCTTACAGTAACTTCTCCGCTCGCCTGATCGCAATCGAACCCAAACGCCGATGGCAGGTGATACTGCAGTGGCATGCCGACACCCCTGAGAGGGGGGATCTTCGACTTACGCATGCAGCCTCGGGCACAATCGTGGAGTTCCGCTGGTTTGGTAAGCGGATGCAGAGCCGCGACAACCACTCCCGGCTGTGGAAAGAGGTCGATGCCGCACAACTGGCTACTCAGGGTATGGTCATCCCACCGCAACAACTAGCCTCCATTCTACTGGGGGAAATGCCTAACCATTTCATTGAAAAGAAACCGAACCTTTGGGAAAGCAGCGCCTCAGGTAGCCTGATACGACTGCAGTGGAAAGCCTCCTCGAAGCAGCTGACGATGACCGACACCAAACATGGCCGGCAGGTCAAACTGTTGATTCAACCATGAAAGTCTTACTGCCGGCACCTGCCAAGATTAACCTGCACCTGTTAGTCACCGCCATCCGCGATGATGGCATGCACGAGCTGGACACCAGCTTCGCCTATACAGATATCTGTGATGAGCTGGAGATCGAAACCTGCGACAGCCTTAAGGTAAGCTGCTCGAACCCTCACCTCTCCGGTGAAAAAAACCTGGTCTTTAAACTGCTCGATGCATTCAGGGAGCAGTATGGCATTACACGCGGGCTTTCGCTGCACATCATCAAACGTATCCCGGAGCAAGCAGGACTCGGCGGCGGCTCCTCCGATGCTGCAACAGCACTGCTGGCGGCCAACCATATCTGGGGGGCGAATCGCCCACTGCAGGAGCTGATTACTTTTGCCACTCCATTCGGAGCCGATATCCCCTGCTTCCTTTACGGCAGGGCCAGCTGGGCACACGGCGGCATCGGAGAAAAGTTATACGATTACCCGAATCCATTGCCACAAAGGGCTCTACTGCTGGTCTGGCCTGGCATGGGGCTCGCAACCAGCGAGGTGTTCCGTCACTTCGATCACGATATCCACACCGGGCATCGCACATTGACCCAGTCGGGGGCGGTGGATACCATCCGCGCCGATTCAGTCAGCCTCGGGAGAAATGATCTCGAAGGCAGCGCATGCAAGCTGAGTCCGGAGGTTTCACAGCTGCTGTACAGGCTGCGCAACTATTCGGAAACAGTATGGATGAGCGGAAGCGGCTCAACATGCATCGCCCTGTTTGATGATGATGAACAGGCTAGAGCAGCATCTGAGCGGTTGAAGATGCAGAACCCGACATTCTGGACATTTGTTGGCAGCATGCAGAGCAGACATCCGCTTGAACAAAAATATTGGGACGTAGCCAAGCGGTAAGGCAGCGGGTTTTGATCCCGTCATGCGCAGGTTCGAATCCTGCCGTCCCAGCCAGTTTTTTTAGCAGAACCTCGATAGAAGTGATCGGCGACCGCTTACACTATCGAACAGAGGAGTGTTCACACCATGGTCTACGAGAAACTGCGGCTTTTTTCAGGCACTTCCAATCCACCGCTTGCGCATTCAATCTGTGAGCATATTGGTAAGCCACAAGGTGAGATTTACACCCAGCGCTTTTCAGATGGTGAGATATTCATCCAGGTTAAAGAGACCATTCGCGGCCTTGATGCATTCTTTATTCAGAGCACATCCTCCCCTGCCAACGATAATCTGATGGAGCTGCTGATCTTTATCGATGCAGCCAAGCGTGCCTCCACGCGCAATATCTGCGCTGTTATCCCCTACTTCGGCTATGCACGCCAGGACCGAAAAAGTGCCGGGCGAACCCCTATCTCAGCCAAACTCGTTGCAGACCTTATCTCCCGTGCCGGTGCAACACGCGTTTTGACGCTCGATCTTCACGCTACCCAGATTCAGGGTTTTTTTGATATTCCTGTGGACAACATCTTTGCCATTCCGCTGTTTGCCAAGGATATCGAAGAGAAAAATGCGCTCATGGACGATGTCATGATTGTATCTCCCGATGTGGGAGGCGTAGTTCGTGCCCGTGCACTGGCAGCTCGCCTGCATGTGGATATGGCGATTGTTGATAAACGTCGCCCTGCTCCGAATGTTGCCAAGGTGATGAATATCATCGGTGATGTAGAAGGAAAACACTGCATCCTGATTGATGATATGGTTGATACAGCCGGCACATTGTGTGGCGCCGCCGAAGCACTGATTGAGAAGGGTGCAACCAAGGTCAGCGCCTATGCATCGCATGGCGTTCTCTCCGGCCCCGCTGCAGATCGCCTTGTGGAATCGAACCTGCACGAACTGGTGATTACCGACAGTATCCTGCAACCACAGAGGATCCTGGATACCAACAAGGTTCGCACCATCTCCATCGCTCCCCTGATGGGTGAGGCAATCACACGTATTTACGATGCCCGTTCAATCAGCAGCCTCTACGAGGACAGCTGATTCAGACAGTACGCCTGCACCATTTAGCCTCACCACTGAAACTGAGGAATAACAGGTGAAGGCTATTTGCATTAACTCTGAAGTGGTGATGCACCATTATGCCGGGCTCAACAGCATCGGCAGCATCAATGCCGACCTGAAGAACGGTTTTCTCCGCGCCCCCTACTCTGAGGCTGAAAGCGAGGCTATTGCCTATATCGAACAGGCCGCGATTGACGGTGGCCTTCTTTGCCGCCGGGATCTGGCCGGTAACCTGATCGCCGAAACACCGGGCACCTTTTCAGAGTGGGTGGAGACCGGATCTCACATCGACACCGTCCCCGGTGGTGGTAATTTTGACGGCGCGGCAGGGGTTATTTCCGGACTTGAAGCGCTGCTGGCCATTCACCACTCCGGCACTGCGCTGAAGCGGGGCCTGCGCCTGCGCGTCTGGCGCGGTGAAGAGTCTGCCACGTATGGAGTCACCTCTATCGGCTCAAAAGCCGCCTTCGGAGCGCTCAATCCAGCCGCATTGCAACAGACCTATGAGGGGCAATCGCTGGCTGAAGCTATGCGCGAACAGGGCGTCGATCCTGAAACTGTCCGTTCAGGCCTCGCAGCCATGCCTGATGCTGAACGCGATGGCATAACCGCCTTTCTCGAGCTGCATATCGAACAGGGCAAAGTACTGGAAACCGCCGACACAGATATTGGTATCGTCTCCGCCATCCGCGGCTCAAAACGGAGCTGGATTACAGTGAGTGGCACCTTTGACCACTCCGGTGCCACCCCTATGGGTGTTGAATTCCGCCAGGATGCCAACCTGGCGATGGCATATATGCTCGTAGAGCTCGATCAACTGCTCCACAAGGCCAATGCCGAGGGTGTTGATCTAGTGCAGACCTCAGGCCTCATCAACCCGTCTGCGAAGGAGAACAGTCCTGTCCCCCTCCTCGACAACGCCGTCACCAAGGTAAGTGGTGCTGCCCACTTCTCATTTGAGGTGCGCGGCTGCAGTGCGCCGAAGGTGGATCGCTACTGCGACCAGGCTTTTGAAGTAATCCGCGAAACAGCCGCACGCTTTGGTGTCAGCGTGGAGATCGACACCTTCTCCGATCAGGCTGGCATTGAGGAACTCGATTCTGAAATCCAGCGGCTTCTGGACACCGGCTGTACAAAGCTGGGACTCAGTCACCTCTCCCTACCCAGCGGCGCGTGGCATGATGCAGGCACGGTAGCTGAGCAGCTAAAAAGCAATGGCTCACCCATCCCCGTCGGCATGATCTTCATCCCCTGCAGAAGGGGCATCAGCCATTCGCCCGATGAACTGAGTTCACCCGAACAGATTACAAAAGGAGCATCCCTGCTCGCTACTGCAATGGCAGAGATAGCATCCAACTACAGGTGGTGGTGGTTCTACTCCCCGCCGAAGTGATCCCTGTAATCCTGGATCGCCGCCTCTATCACCACTTTGGCATGCTCATAGCCATAAGGGTTGCCGATTGAAACCTGGTGTTCTTTTCCCGGCACATATTTATAGGTCAGAAAATAGTGCATCAGCCGGTCAATCAGCGCCGGCGGCAACTCAGAAAGGTCATCTATCTTTGCCCATAATGGATCATCCTCAATCACGGCGATAATTTTATCATCCGCCTCACCGTTATCACACATCGGCAAACCGCCAACCACACGCGCGTTGAGAATAATCTCGGTTTTGGAGATCGGACGCTCGGTAATCACACAGATATCTAGGGGATCGCCATCACCGCAGCTGGCCTGTTCCATAAGTTTGCCGACACGATCACCACAGTAGGTGCGGGGCACAAATCCGTAGAGGGTCGGGTGCTGTGACGATGACCTGACTGAGCGATCCACACGCAGGTAACCGGTCGCCTTATCCACCTCATACTTCACCATATCAAACGGGCAGATCTCAATAAAAGCATGTACCCGCCTTGGCGGCTCAGGGCCTACTTCAAGACCGTGCCATGGATGTGGCCGCCAGCGGAAAAACGGTGATGGAAAATCGCTCATAATTTTACCTGCCCATTCATCAATTTTTCCTGACACTACATGAGCAACGGCATGATTCCAGCCTTCACTCCGATGCTTTTACTCTAGCTTTAATGCGATAAAAAATAGTCGTCCGCCGTTTCCTGCGTGCTGTCCATTGCCTGCTGTAGCCGTGCCAGGGCTTCTTCGTCATTGGCATCAGCAGCAATAAATTGGGGTTCGCCGTATACGAACACCCCACGGGTAAACGGTTTTGGAATATAGAAGTGATCCCATGACGAGGTGATGCGCCACTGACGTTTCGTAGCCCATATCACGGGTCGGATCGGAAGCCCCGTCTTTTTAGCAAGTTGCACGGTGCCAAGCTGAACCTTTTCGCGCGGCCCCTTCGGTCCATCCGGCGTGATGCCGAAATCGCAGTTCTCTTTTCTAAATGTACGTACCATCTGGAGTAGTGCTCGGCCCCCACCACGGGTGGATGAGCCACGCACGGTTCTGAACCCCTGCAGGTGCAGGGTGTCGGCAATAAAACCACCGTCGCGGTGTTCAGAGATCAGCATATATCCCCGACAGCCTTTCAGCCCAACCCCCATCATCAGGATGCGCGCATGCCAGAAGGCGAAGATATGCCGTTCAGGATCAGCCGGGTTATAGGACCAGCCGACATGCTTCCAACGAATCGTATTTGACAGGAAAGCGATGATCACTTTGATCAGTCGCGGCACCAGCCACGTTATCAGTCGCTCTTTCATCCGCTTTTGCAGCCTCCTAAAGCCTCGGCTTCACTCTCTCAGCCCCAAACTTATCACCAATTCCATGCAGGGGTAGATACTTTTCCCAATGAGAAAGCTCCACTAGCAATCATGTAGATCCGTGGCAGACGATAAGACATGCTGGCCGTGAAAATAAAAAAAGGCCCGGCTTATTACGCCAGGCCTTGATTACTTTCGCTGTTATCTGTGATCGAATTAATGTGCGCTATCAACAGCGGCTGCGGCAGCGTCTACTGCATCGGAAGCCACTTCAGCGGTAGCATCTGCTGCGTCGGAAGCCACTTCAGCGGTGGCATCTACTGCATCGGAAGCTGCCTCAACGGTAGCATCTGCTGCATCGGAAACTGCCTCAACGGTAGCATCTGCTGCATCGGAAACAGCCTCACCAACTGCATCTACTGCATCGGAAACTACGGCTGGAACGGTAGTCTCTGCAGGTTTTTCGCTTGAGCAGGCCGCCAGAGAAAGCGCAAGTGCAGCAGCGATAGCTATGATTATAGTGTTCAACTTCATCGGATTTTTCCTCGTCGATAGGGTGTACTACACCTTTAAAAAAATTACCCCTTCAGGGTCCGTTTATACAATATTGAAGCGCATCGCATTGTCAATCAACTGAATGATCAATGCATATAGTTATGTGTCAAATGCATCCATAAACAGGTCTACTATTACCATTCAGTCCCTTGGTACGTCCCTATATAAAGGTCTGGAGCAATGAAGGTGCATATGCCGAGTATGAGCCACTCTAGATCCCTTGCAGGACTCGAAACGAGATGAATTACTAACGACTGGATTTGATCCCAAACAATGTTAAAGACCGAGATATAGCTCGGAGACAATCAGCACAGAGGTTACTGCGGCCACGTAGGTGTAGAGAACCATGCGGCGGCCGAAGGGATTGAGCTTTGCCATCGGAGGAAACCTGTCTTTATAGAGTTCATACTCTTCTTCGGGCATGGAGACCATGATTAGTTCACATGCACAGAAACGGAGATAGACGTATAGCGCGAACGTGATATTCATGCAGAACAACAGCGCCAGAATCATTACCGTCTGGTAACTCATCCTGTACCCCTGCCTGCTTCACTGTGCAGTAACCCCTCTTCTGTCATGCACTCGACTCTCAACTGATCAAAGAAATCTGTACACCCCCACAAAAACGAGAAGACAGATTGGACTTTTATATTACGATGCATAGAGTGCGCGCCCGCGTTGAAAACCTGTATCAACGCCATCGTCACGGGACAACCCGACGATGTAGATTTCCGGAGGACATACAATGTCTGATTTTATTGTTGAAGCTGAGCTTCGTGAAGAAACTGGCCGTGGCGCCACACGCCGCCTGCGCCGCACAGGCAAAATGCCTGGCATTATTTATGGCGGTGGCAAACCTGATCTGGCAATCACCATGGATTACAACACTGTTTCCAAACTTCTGAACCAGGAAGCATTCCACGCGTCCATGTTTGAAGTAAAAGTAAAAGGCTCGCGCGGCAAGAACACTGTTCTGCTGAAAGATGCCCAGTATGACCCTCTGATGGACACTGCTACCCACCTTGATTTCATGCGTGTATCTGCTTCCGATAGCATCACCATGGAAGTTCCTGTGCTTGCCATCAACTTTGAGACATGCCCAGGCGTTGCTCAGGGTGGTATGGTCGCCCTCATTCGCCACGCGCTGGAAGTCACCTGCCGTGCGGACTCTATTCCAGAGCACATCGAAGTAGACTGTACCGGCCTTGAGATGAACTCCACCGTCCACATCGAAGATGTCACCCTGCCAGATGGAGTAGAAGTACTTCACGATGTAAACTTCACTATCCTGAACATCTCTCCACCTAAGGCCGGTGGTGGCGATGCTGATGAAGCAGAAACAGAAGAAGAAGTAACAGAAGTCGAGTAAACCTTAAGTGAAACTGCTTGTTGGCCTGGGTAATCCAGGCAGCAAATACGAGCAGACGCGCCATAACATCGGCTTTCGTTTTCTCGATCTGCTGGCGAAATCGGAGGGGCTGCGCTTTGACGCAGCCCCTCGCTTTCACGCCGAGACAACAATCTGGAACCGCTCACCCAGTCAGCGTGTTCTGCTGATCAAACCTCAGACATTCATGAACCACAGCGGCGAAGCCGTTGGTGCTCTGGCCCGCTATTACCAGGTGGATGATGAGGATATATTTGTCGTTTACGATGATCTTGACCTACCCAGCGGAAAATTGCGCATTAAGCAGGGTGGTGGCCACGGCGGCCACAACGGCCTGAAGTCGCTCAATGCGCATCTGGAAACGCCTGAATACACGCGCATCAAGATCGGTATCGGTCGTCCACCACACGGCGATGTGACTGCGTGGGTACTCGGCAAACCCGATGAGGGTGACCGTGCGGATGAAAACCGTATCTTTGCAGCCCTGCTCGAAGAGGTAGGGACACTGCTTGACGGCCATGCCGACAGAGCAGCCAACCGCATTCATCTTAATTCTCAATAACACCCACCTTCGCTTAGAAAGAGGTTTCAAACATGGCACTGAGTATCGGAATTGTAGGCCTTCCCAATGTAGGGAAATCCACCCTGTTTAACGCCCTGAACGGTGGTGGCGCGGAAGCAGCGAACTACCCCTTCTGCACCATTGATCCGAATATCGGCATTGTACCAGTACCGGATAAACGTATTGACGCACTCTCTGCCATTGTTAATCCCCAGGCCATCCAGCATGCCATCGTTGAGTTTGTAGATATTGCAGGGCTTGTGGCAGGTGCGGCTAGCGGTGAAGGGCTCGGCAATAAATTTCTGGCCAACATCCGTGAATGCGCTGCCATTGCCCATGTTGTGCGCTGCTTTGATGATGAAAATGTCACACACGTTGCCGGCAAAATTGATCCGCTATCCGATATCGAAATCATCGACACCGAGTTGATGCTCAAGGATATGGACGGTGTGCAGAAAGGTTTAATTCGCATTGAGAAGCTGGCCCGAACCGGTGATAAGGATGCCAAGATTCAAGTTGAAGTGTTCAAGAAGGTGAATCAGGGACTGGAAGACGGTATTCCTGTGCGTCGCCAGGGCTTAACGTCTGATGAGTTGGCCATGGTCAAGGAGCTCTGCCTGCTGACCGCCAAGCCGGTTCTCTATGTGACCAATGTTGATGATGCATCCCTGCCCGACGGCAATGCATATGTTGAGAAGGTTCGCGAGTTTGCAGCTCAGGAGGGCGCTGGCGTTGCCGTTGTTTCTGCCCAGATCGAAGCTGAACTTGTCGAGATGGATGAGGAGTCACGAACTGAGTTCCTGACTGATCTTGGCCTCTCCGAGCCGGGTCTGAATACCGTGATCCGTGAGGCATACTCACTGCTTGACCTGATCTCCTATTTCACTGCCGGAGTTAAAGAGGTTCGTGCATGGACGATTCATCGCGGCGATACAGCACCAAAGGCAGCCGCAGTGATCCATAATGACTTTGAAAAAGGTTTTATCCGTGCGGAGACCATCGCATACGAAGATTTCGTCTCCTTGGGTGGAGAAGCAAAATGCAAAGAAGCGGGCAAGATGCGTCTGGAAGGCAAGGAGTACGTGGTCAAAGACGGCGATGTGATGCACTTCAGGTTTAATGTATAAAGAAAAAGTTACTGGAGAAAACCAGTCAAACACCTACACTAGCGAAAACAGATCAAGGGGAGAAAATTGTGGATATTACAAAAATTCCTGTAGGGGCTGATGCGCCCAATGATATCAATGTCGTGATCGAAGTACCGCAGCACGCCGATCCGATCAAGTACGAACTGGACAAAACCTCCGGTGCAGTTTTTGTGGACCGTTTTATGCACACCGCCATGCACTATCCGTGCAACTACGGCTTTGTGCCGAATACACTCTCTGATGATGGTGACCCGGTAGATGTGCTTGTCGTAAGTCAGTACCCGCTGATTCCAGGCTGTGTTATCCCCTGCCGTCCGGTTGGCGTTTTGCAGATGGAAGATGAAGCGGGCATGGATGCCAAGATTCTGGCTGTACCTGCTTCAAGGCTTAAACCTTACTACTGCGATGTGAAGGGCCCTGAAGATCTTCCTGCATTCCTTATCGACCAGATCAAACACTTCTTCGAGCACTACAAGGATCTCGAGAAGAACAAGTGGGTGAAAGTGACCGGTTGGGGTGATGCAGAAGAGGCCAAAAAAGAGATCATGGATTCAGCAGCGCGTTATCAGGCTGAAGCTTGACGACTCCGCTTTAAAACCTCATAAAGGTGGTTGAGCAATCAACCACCTTTTTTTATGGCTATTTTTTGTGCCGACTTGGGGAGGATATGTGATCACAAATATGATTCCGGTCATCTTGGGTATTCTGGGCCTGGCATGCGCCTGGTACATCTATCAAACCATAAAAAAATACCCTACTGGCAAAGGTAAAGTCACTGAAATCGCTGCAGCCATCCACCTTGGCGCCATGGTATTCATGCGTCGTGAATATACGATCCTCGCCCTCTTTGTAGCTATCGTTGCATTTGCCCTCGGCGTAAGTCTTGGCCTTAACACCACAATCTCATTTCTGGTCGGCGCCGTCTGCTCTGCCATGGCCGGTTACTTCGGCATGTTTGCTGCCACCAAAGCCAACGTAAGAACTGCGATAGCAGCTCAGAACGAAGGTGCATCTGCAGCTTTGACCATCGCTTTTTTCGGAGGCTCGGTCATGGGGCTGACTGTTGCAGCACTTGGCCTGCTGGGCCTAGGTACCCTCTACCTCTTTTTTGGCGGCGATCCGGAAACCGCCCACGCTATCCACGGCTTTGGCATGGGAGCCTCTTCGGTAGCCCTGTTCTCACGTGTTGGTGGCGGAATCTTTACCAAGAGTGCCGATGTAGGGGCCGATCTGGTTGGCAAAATTGAGGCGGGTATCCCAGAGGATGATCCACGCAACCCGGGTGTGATTGCCGATAATGTCGGTGACAATGTCGGTGATGTGGCAGGCATGGGATCTGATATCTTTGAATCCTACTGTGGCGCAATCATTGCAACGATCGCCATGGCATCAACACTTGCAGCAGATATCCTTGACCCGCTAGGAGCGCAGCAATCACTGATGTTCCTGCCGCTGGCGCTGGCCTCAACCGGCCTGGTCTGCTCCATTATCGGCATAGGGCTGGTTAAGATGCTCTCAGGCCGTCAGGCAGAGGCGGCACTGCGTACAGGTACCATCGGTGCTTCACTGCTGTTTATCGTCGCGGCCTATTTCGTTATTCAGCTTAGTGACATCTCAACCCATGTCTGGGGTGCAGTGCTAAGCGGCGCCATCGGCGGCATCATTATCGGACTTATTACAGAGTACTATACCGGCGACCAGCCTGTACGTGATATTGCCAAAGCAGGTGAAACAGGCCCTGCTACTGTGATCATTTCAGGACTCGCGATCGGCATGCAGTCGGTTATCATTCCCGTTCTCACCATTGCCGCCATCATCTTTATCTCCACCAAGCTGTGCGGGCTCTATGGGGTTGGCATTGCTGCGGTTGGAATGCTGGCTACCGTCGGCATGACCATGGCGATTGATGCCTATGGTCCAGTTGCGGATAATGCCGGCGGCATTGCCGAAATGGCCGGGCTGGGCAAGGAAACACGCACCATTACCGACAAGCTCGATGAGTTGGGTAACACCACTGCCGCAATCGGCAAAGGCTTTGCCATAGGTGCGGCCGCACTCGCTGCACTGGCCATCATCACCGCCTATGTGCAGACCGTTTCTGCCAATGTCCCCAACTTCAGCCTGGAACTGTCCCACCCCATCGTGCTTGTCGGCATGTTTATCGGTGCCCTCTTCCCCTTCTGGGTTGCATCACTGACCATGACGGCAGTTGGTGACGCTGCATTTGAGATGATCAAAGAGATTCGGCGCCAGTTCAAAGAGATCCCCGGCCTGATGGAAGGGACGGCCGAACCGGACCACGCCCGCTGCATCAGTATCGCCACCAACGCTGCCCTGAAAAAGATGGTTCTGCCCGGTATTCTGGCTGTTGCGGCACCTGTGCTTGTCGGTTTCGGTTTGGGTCCTGAAGCGCTTGGCGGCATGCTCGGCGGTGCGCTGGTCTGCTGTGTTCTGCTGGCGCTTACCATGGCCAATGCAGGCGGTGCATGGGACAATGCCAAGAAGTATGTTGAGAAAGGCAATCTGGGTGGTAAAGGCTCGGATGTGCATAAGGCGACGGTTGTCGGTGATACCGTGGGTGACCCATTCAAGGATACCTCCGGCCCATCAATGAATATCCTGATTAATGTGATGGCTATCGTTTCTCTGGTGATCGCCCCTCTGCTAGGATAGCCCCATACGGGCCTCTAACCAGGCCATAAAATATTAGGAGTTTATCATGAGTGATGATCTGAAAGAAAATGTCATGGATACTAATATCTGGATACGGCTGGTATTCATGCTGCTGTTCGCAGTTATTTTCGCCGCTACGCGCGTGATTCTGGTGGCTGTCATTGCCATTCAGTTTCTCTGGGTGCTTTTCACCAGTAATAAAAATGAGCAACTGCTCTCATTCGGCAGTCAACTGGCTACCTTTCTCTACCAGATCTACCGTTACCTGAGCTTCAATACCGAGAAACGCCCGTTTCCATTCGATGAGTTCCCATCCTCCGCTGCACTGCTTGATGATGCCGTAGCTGAAGATGAGGCTCCTGCCCCGGAAGAAACTTCGGTTCAGCCGACTGAAAAGGTCGAGCCTGAAGTGGCCGCAGAATCTCCAGCATCTCAATCTGAAGAGAGGAAGGAGCCCGAGATCGCCATGCCTGCGGAAGATGCGCCAGAAGCTGATGAGCCTGTTGATACGGCTTCAGAAAGCGGCATCGAAAGCGAAGTGAAAAAGGACTAAAATCTCCTTCGCTTAAAATAACAAGGGCGGCCCGGTTTCGGTGCCGCCCTTTTTTATATCTTCTTTCGGCCAAATAGCGGACATTCTGAATAACCAGCACTTAATGGCTAATTTATTTGTTAAATTGGAGTTTTAGTTATTTTATTCTTAACCACTGCATTGCCTCATCCTTTGAGTTAAATGCTTCGAGTTTTCTTGAAGTGCCAGGAGTCATCAATTTTGCTGACTTGTAAAATTCTGTTAATTCTCTTTGCTTGCCTTCCAATACCACCCAAGCCAACTTTGACTTAATATCAATAGTACGCAGTTGAGAGGCATTCTTTGCTACCTCAATCAGATATGAAAAATTAAACTCACTCCAATCAGCTTGTGTGACATCAAACAACTCATTGAAACCATAATATTTATCATGGCTCCATATCTCTTTCACATATTCAACAAAATCATCCTGTTTCATTATCCCTACACATGTGGAATAAATAATTCGCTCTTTCAGGTCTACAGAATTTCGTATTGGCATGATGAATACTTTATCGGAAATAAAACTGATTGCATGAATGTCTTCTTTTGCCGGAAACGATCATCCGCCCAGTTCACGGGTGGCTGACTCTATGTCCCGCTCCAGCCTTTTAAGCAGTTCAGTTCGGTGGACGGAATTAACCTCCTCCGCAGTGATATAGGGCAGGAAACGGAATGTGATCGTGCCGGGTTTCTTAATAAAACCGCGTTTTGGCCACAACGCACCGGCATTGTGTGCCATAGGCAGGATGCCGGACTCCGCCTTGTGGGCGAGGATCACGCCGCCGGGCTGGTATTTACCCGTACTGCCGGCTTCCGAACGCGTCCCTTCGGGGAAAATAACCACCCAGCGCCCCTTCTCCAGCATATCCCTGCCATCGTGAATCACCTGTTTAATCGCTTCACGCGGGGATCCGCGACGGATGCCGATAGTCCCCATCAGTGCCAGCGCCCAGCCGAAGAAGGGAATGTTGAACAGTTCACGCTTCAGGATCCAGGTATAGGGTGGCACAAGAATCGGCATCGCCACGGTTTCCGCAGCCGACTGATGTTTGGCCATCACCACGCAAGGCTCATCGGGCATAAACTCTTTACCCTCGATTATAATGCGAATGCCGCAAAGCAGCCTTAGCAGCAGGAATATGGTGTTCGACCACATTTTTGCCCACAGCCATGATGCTGAAAAGCCAAACGGACGAAACAGGATAACCAGCAGCGAGAAGAGCGGCGTAAGAATCATAAAACAGGCGTTAAACAGGGCTGATCGTATGGCCAGCATCACTATTCTCCCATGATGAAATCAACTGCAGCTGCAAGATCGGCAAAGGCCATGATATCCGGCATCAGAAGACGTGATTTCTGCAGAATCGCATCACTATCACCATAACCACTCTGCACCAACATCGCTGGCACACCGGCTGCAGATGCAGCCTCCACATCGCGAATGGAGTCACCGATAAACAGCGCCTGTTCAGGCGAGTCGGAAAGCTCCAGGGCAACAAGCGAATCATGCACCATACCAGGCAACGGTTTCCGGCAGAGGCAGGCATCCTCAGGCCCATGCGGACAGTAAGCGACATGCGTAATGAAACCGCCGGCCTGCTCAATAGCTAGCATCATCTTGGCATGGATCGCACTGAAGGTCTCCTGCCCCATCATGCCGCGCCCAAGCGCTGACTGATTACTGACAATGGTTACGCTGATGCCTGTCTGCGTTAACCGGGCAATAGCTTCAAGGCTACCGGGAATCGGAATCCACTGCTCAGGCGTAAGGATATAGTCGGGTGAATCGAAATTGATAACACCATCACGATCCAGAAGTACGGCTTTGGGTATAAAAAACACAGGCTGATTCGACATGGATGAACCATACGCAGCATGCATTACAATGAAAAGATGGAGCAGAATAAAATCTACGGGAGCGCTGGTATCTCAGCGCACCCTCACTCGATCAGCTTACGGATGGAGTGACTGAGGCCGTCAATATTAAAAGGCTTACTCAACAACATGCTCCTGTCAGAACCCTCGCTGTCGGCAGCAAGGGTCTGATGCCTGTCGTAACCGGTAATAAAGATGACCGGGATACCCCCGCGCAATTTGCGCACCTCTTCAGCCAGTTCGACCCCGCCCATCTTCGGCATCACGATATCGGTGATAAGTATCGATATCTCGTCCACATTCTCGCTGAACACCTGCAGCGCCTCTTGCCCATCAGCCGCCTCTAGCACCCTGTAACCAAGATTTTTCAACAACTCAGATGTTGTTTCTCGCAACATTTCTTCGTCATCAACGAGGAGAACTGTTTCATTTTGACCAATGGCGATATTACTGCTGTGCTCAGCAATATCTTCGGTAGCCTCAGTCACCAGCGGCAGATAAATCCTGAACTCGGTTCCAGAGTCCTTGCCACTTTCCAACTCAATGACACCGCCGTGCCTTTTGACAGCCCCGAACACCATGGCAAGCCCAAGTCCTGTCCCCTTGCCAACCCCTTTGGTGGTAAAGAATGGTTCAAATACCTTATCCTGGTTAGCTTCTGAGATACCGCAACCGTTATCAGCGATGGTTAATAGCGCCATGGTATCACTGGATATTTCAGGATGGTCACGCCTGAATTGTTCATTCAAAACAAACAGGCTGAGTTGAACCGTGATCTTCGGCTCAGCAACGCCCGAGAGTGCATCGCGTGCGTTGTTGAGTAGGTTCATCACCAACTGCTGAATCTGTGTGCTCTCCCCTTGGATATGAAGTTCATCGTCACAAAGGTCGGGGACAATCTCGATATTTTCCGGGATTGCACTTCTGGAAAGCTTAAGCGCCTCTTTCAGGTAAGGTTTAAGTGGCAAGTTAGTCATTGAGACTGAGTCCCTACGGGCAAAGGTGAGAAGCTGTTTCACCATCTCGGCCGCCGAGAGACTGATCTTCTCAATATTCTCAATTTTACTGAACACCTTATCTGGCTCATTCTTTGTCAATTTCATCTTGGCCAGATAGAGGTTCCCCTCGATAGCCGCCAGCATATTATTGAAATCGTGGGCAATGCCGCCAACCAGTGTACCAATCGATTCCATCTTTTGAGCCTGCAGGAACTGCTCCTCCATCCTTTTGTATTCAGTCATATCCTGCTGGAGGGATACGTAATGGGTGATTTCTCCGAGCTCGTCATGGATAGGAGAGATGGTCATCATGGCCGGGTAGTAACTACCATCCTTGCGCCGGTCGATGAGCGCTCCACTCCATACCTCGCCTCTGCTGATTGTACTCCAGAGATTCTCGTAATGTTTCGGGTCCTGCGCCTCGCTTTTAAGGATTGAGGGGTTTTTGCCGACCACCTCCTCCAGCGAATATCCTGTGTTTGTGCAGAAGGCCGGATTCACATACTCAATCACTGCATTGCAATCGGTGATCATAATAGCCTCACCCGCCTCCTCGACTGCCTTGGAAACCTTGCGCAACAGCTCCTGTGATTTCAGCTGCTCGGAGATATCACGAAAGATGATCGTCATTTCAACTGAATCTCCGAGTTTCTGGCTGGAAATTGATCCATCAATGGGGAATTCCTCACCATTTTTGCGCAGTCCAGTCAGTCCTCGACAAGACTTAATCATATGATCGGCTGAATTGCTCTGGAATCCTTCAACATGCTTATGGTGTCCAACCCGGAAGCGCTCCGGCAACAACAGCTCGAGCCGCTGCCCGATAACCTCTTGTTGAGAGTAACCAAAGGTCCTCTCAGCCGAGCTGTTGAAGAGCACAATCTTCTGATCACTGTTGATCGTAACAATGGCATCTTCGGCCTGGTCGATAATGCCGGAGAAGCGCGCATGACTCTCCTCAATCCCTTTCTGCACGCGTTTGAACTCAGTGATATCGTGCACGGTGCCAATGGATCGCAATGGCTTACCGTCTTCGCCATAATAGGTATTACAGCGTTCGCGCACCCACTTGATCGAGCCATCAGGCAGCAGCAGGCGGTGTTCTATATCGTAATTGGTTCTGTTTTCAACAGAGATCAGATACGAGCTGTTTACATACTCCAGGTCATCAGGATGTACTGTTTCCAGAAATGTGTCATAGGTATTAACACTGCCGGGTTCCACGCCGAATATGCGATGATTCTCATCCGACCACGTCAGTTCACTGGTGATAAGGTCAAGTTCCCAGTGGCCCAGGTGAGCCAACATCTGAACCTCGTCATATTTCGCCTGAGTATCCATAAGCCGCGCTTCCGATTGCTTCAAAACAACTCGAGCCTGCTCACTCTCCTGCCAGCGCCGCCAGGAGAGCCAGGATGCACCGATTGATAGAGATAGTATGGCCATCAGCAGCTCATCAAGCTGGAATTGCTCGAAGGCGTGAAGGTAGGTGTGAATGACCTCGAAGAGATCTAAATAGATGCCCGCCAGCCATACAGTAGCGATTGCAACAGCGACAGCGAGAAAATCGCTGCGATAGGCGCTATCCGTTATTCTATCCACACCGTCTCCCTGTCAAACCCTGCATACCCTCTCCAACTTCTGTCATTCCACTGTTGCAACGTATCGCCCAAGCAATAAAGAGGCCAGTGGTTTGCACCGCGGCCAAATTCGTCCTGCTGCGCGGAGGCATAAAAAAGGACACCCTTCAAAAAGTCGACATTTCTATAAGATTATTCTTGTTCGAGGCAAAGAAAAAGGCACCCCTGAACAGGGGCGCCCTTCTATCTCATCAACCCAATGAATCAGTGGCCATGCTTCTTAGAGTCACCATCGTCGTGCTTCTTAGAATCGTCATTATCGTGTTTTTTAGAGTCATCATCGTCATGTTTTTTCTTTTCGTGGTCATTTTTATCATGCTGTGATGATTTATGGTTACTCTCATGCTTGTCGGAACTGGCCATTGCCGGAGTCATGCTAAAGCCAAATAAAAAAGCCAGCGCCATCAGTTTAATCAGAAGGTTACGAAACATATTTATTCCCCTTATTTAAGTAATACGCTTGTTGCGCAGCTGAGACATTATCTTCATTACGGCAACAGGGCAGGTGAAATAATTGCCCCCTGGTCAATCGACCTGCGGATACAAGCCTGTAGATCAAATATTTAGCCTGCATACAATCGAAAACCATTAGATGGATATCCGATAAAAGGGCGCTCTATCAAGAACGCCCTTTTATATGCCTGATGCTACTGCTCTCTAAGGTTGTTTCTGCGAGGCATGCCAGCGTTCGACATCCAGTGCCGCTTTACACCCTTCGCCGGCACTGGTGACTGCCTGACGGTAAACCGGATCAGCCACATCACCTGCGGCAAATACGCCCTCGACCGAAGTGGCTGTACTCTTGCCCTTGGTAATCAGGTAACCGGTTTCATCCATCTCCAGTTGGCCGCCCAGGAAGCCGGTGTTCGGCTTGTGGCCAATAGCGATAAATACACCATGCACATCCAATTCGCGTGTAGAGCCATCAATAGTGGATTTCAAACGGATACCGGTCACGCCCATGTCATCACCGAGGATCTCGTCAGTAGTGCTGCACCAGGCCACATCAATGTTTTCAGTCGCCAGAAGCTTGTCCTGCATGATCTTCTCGGCACGCAGCTCATCGCGGCGGTGGATCAGGGTCACCTTGTTGCAGAGGTTGGCCAGATAGAGTGCCTCTTCCACGGCAGTATCACCACCGCCGACCACCGCCACATCCTTGCCGCGATAGAAGAAACCATCACAGGTTGCACAGGCGGAAACACCACGCCCTGAGAATGCCTCTTCACTTGGCAGACCCAGATATTGGGCGGAAGCACCTGTGGCGATAATCAGTGCATCACAGGTGTAGCTGCCATCGTCACCGAAGAGTTTGAACGGGCGGGAAGAGAGATCGGTCTCGTTGATATGGTCCCATATGATTTCGGTGCCGAAGCGCTCGGCCTGAGCTTTGAAATCTTCCATCATCTCAGGACCCTGCACACCATCCTTATAGCCCGGATAGTTATCAACATCGGTCGTGGTCGTCAGCTGGCCACCAGCCTGCTGACCCTGAATCACAACCGGATTGAGGTTGGCGCGGGCTGCATAAATCGCGGCGCTGTAACCGGCAGGTCCGGAACCGAGAATAATGAGAGGGTGATGAACAGCTTCAGACATTGAGAACTCCATAAGAAAAAAGTGATAGTAAACCTAGCGCCACGCCTTTGAATGGCAATCAGATGAGGAACAGTGTCGCCAGGCCAAGAAACGAGAAGAAACCGACCACATCAGTGACCGTAGTCAGAATCGTTCCGGATGCCAAAGCAGGGTCGATATTCAGCCGCTTCAGGGTTAGTGGAATCATGGCTCCGGCAAGGGCAGCCGCAAACAGGTTAAGCAGCATCGCTGCGGCAATAATCCAGCCCAACCGAATGCCCAGTTCAGGGAACCAGAATGATGCAATAGTACCAATCACCACTGCAAAACTGACCCCGGAAACCAAACCAACCGACACCTCCTTGATAAGCGTGCGGCGGGCATTGTCAAAGGTAACCCTGCCAAGTGCAATGCCGCGCACAATCACCGTCAGTGTCTGAGTACCTGCAATACCACCCATACTGGCGACAATCGGCATCAAAACCGCCAACGCCACCACCTGAGCAATCGTCGCCTCAAACTGGGCAATCACAACCGAAGCGGCAATGGCCGTTAGCAGATTCACAGCCAGCCATACGCCACGTCTGCGTGCAGTAACACCGACCGGTTCTGCCAGGTCGTCATCATCCGACAAAGCAGCCAGTCGGTACATATCCTCGGTTGCCTCTTCCTGAATCACATCGATCACGTCATCGGCGGTGATGCGCCCGATCAGTACGCCCTGCTCATCAACAACCGGCAGTGCCAACACATCGTACTTTTCAAAGATATGCGCAACATCCTCCTGATCCTGCCCGGCAAGAGCACGCGGAAAATCGGCTTTTGCAAGCTGGCTAACAACCACATCAGCCTCGGAAAACAGCAACGCATGCAGGGAGATAACGCCAACCAGAAGATCATCACTATCAACAACATAAACATAGTTGAGGTTTTCGATCTCTTTGCCGAAACGACGCAGCACCTGCAGCACCTTCTCAACACTCCAATCCTGACGCACCTTGAAGAGCTCCGCCTGCATCATGCCACCGGCAGACTCCTCATCATGATAGAGCAGCGACTCAATCTCGCGGCGCTCTGCAGGCTCCAGCCGCTCAATCACCTCATCGGCAACGCCCTTGTCGACAGCCTGAAGAATGTCGGCCGCATCGTCGGAATCAAGGTGCTCTACAACATCCTCGACCTCGCTGGAATTAAAGTCAGCCAGCATATCTTCCTGCATGCCTTCCGGCAGTTCCAGCAGGGCATCACCGAGCAACTCATCGGGAATATATTCAATCAGAGTCTGGCGCTCACTGTCCTTGCGGCAGGAGAGCAGCAGTTCACCCAGCTCCGAGCCGTGCATCTCTGACAGCAGTTCTTCAAGGCGTGCCTCGTCCCATTTGGCGAGATGGAGGGCCTCTTTGCTGCTTAGCAGTGCCTGGCTGTCATCGTGATTATGCACTGCACCCTCCTTTTAAAATATCGAACGCTGCAACTCTACACGACAGGCCACGGGCATGAAATGGTCAACCACTCCGGGTTAAATCCACGCCGCAGCAGAGGTATATTCAGATGAACAGCAGCACAAATTTGAACAGATTATTCTTGATATCGTAACATCCGACAGATACCACGCTGGTCAAGTAAAGCCGCTCCGGAATCTTATTCGGACCAAGCAAGTAGCTGCCTGAAGCGCTTTCCGGCAGGATGCGGCGCCCGATGAAAACGACCAGTACAATAGAGAAGCCAGACAACCCCTCTCCGATGACAGGCCTTGCCTGGCAACTGGCCGGGCTTGCCCGCACCGACAGACTCTCCGTATGGATCTGTCCCGATCTGCGCAGCTACCGTCAACTGATCGAGGAGCTCGCTTTTTTCCTGCAGGAGGAACCGGATATTCTTTGGCGATTCCCTGCCTGGGAGGTGCTTCCATATGACCGCGTATCACCGCATCACGGTATTGTCGGTCAACGATTCGCAACCCTCGGCCGTCTGCTGAATACACCCGCGCCCAAAGGCCTACTCCTTACCGCTCTTCCAGCCTGGCTGCAGCGTATCGCACCACCTGAAACGGTGGCCTCGCATGTATGGCAGCTTGAGCGCAATGCCACATTTGATATCAGCACGCTTAAATCGCGCCTGAGCGAGGCGGGTATGATCGCTTCCGAGCGCGTGCTCGCACCGGGTGAATTTGCTGCCCGTGGCGGCCTGTTCGATGTCTGGCCTGCCACCGAAGTCACCCCGCTGCGCATCGATCTGTTTGGTGATGAAATTGAATCAATCCGCCGCTTTGACCCTGAAACCCAGCGTAGTGGCGAAGAGCTTGATCGCTTCACCTCGGTGCCTGTTCGCGAAGTAATCCTCGATAAAGCAGGTCAGGAGACTTTTGCATCCGCCTTCCGAGCACGGTTCCCGCAACTGCGCAAGCATCCGATGCTAGCTGCTGCCATGGCCGGCCGTCCGCATCCCGGCATCGAGGCGCTGCTGCCTCTGGCCTATCAAAACACGGCTCGCCTGCTTGATTACCTTCCTGAAGAGACGGCCATCTATTCACTAAAGGGGCTGGCAGAACAGCAGTCTGTTTTTTCCGGGCAGGTACGCGCCCAGTTTGAAATGGTGAAGGCAAGTTCCGAGCCCAGCATCAGCCCGCAGGAGCTCTTTGCCGTTGATACCCCGAGCCCCTGCCAGTCACTAAGCGCCACCCCTGTCGAGTCAGCACCATCAATCACCGATTTCGGCAGCAGAAAGCCGCTGCACGCGCTGCAGGAAGCACTCCAGCAGCGGCTAGATGCGGGCTGGAGCATCAGCCTGATCGCCCACGGTCTTGGCCAGCAGGAGCGCATGCTTGAGGCCTGTGGCGGACTCGCTGACTCAATTCCGGAACTGCACCCGCAGAACATCGGCAGCGGCCAGAAACTGAGCAGCTGTATCGGATATCTTGATGCCGGCTTTGCCCTTCCAGAAGAGAAGCTGCTGCTACTCACTGGACGCGAACTGCTTGGTCAGCGACTGCCGCGCAAACGCAGCAGTCGCGGCACCACTGTATTGCATGCCGATATCTTCAACAGCCTTGCTGAACTGAAGGTGGGTGATCCCGTTGTGCATGAGGACCACGGCGTCGGTCGCTACCACGGCCTTGAAACGATGGGCGATGAAGAAGATCTGGCTGACTTCATCAAGATCGAATATGCCTCCGGTGCCCATGTCTTCGTACCGGTTGAAGAGTTAAGCCGACTGCATCGCTATACGGGCGATGATTCACCAAAACTCAACACTCTAGGCTCCGAAAAGTGGAAGCGCACCCGAGAACGTGTACAGCGCGATCTTCTGGCCATGGCGCATGAACTGATAGAGGTAGAGGCTGAACGCACCGGCGTACAACGCCAGCCATGCAAGCTTGAAGGGGAGCTTTTTGATGCCTACGAGGAGTTCGTGGCCCGCTTCCCGTTTGAGGAGACCGATGATCAAGCTGATGCGATTGATGCAGTCCTGGCTGACCTGACACGCGATCAGCCAATGGACCGTGTGATCTGCGGTGATGTCGGCTTTGGTAAAACAGAAGTGGCGATGCGTGCGGCATTTGTTGTTGCCCAGTCTGGGCGTCAGGTGGCGATCCTCGCCCCAACCACTGTGCTGGCCAACCAGCACTTTGCCAGCTTCTCCGAACGTTTTTCCGGTACCGGACTGAAGGTTGAGATGATCTCCAGACTACAAGGGGTAAAAGAGACCGCACGTATCGGGCGCGAACTTGCCGGTGGTGAAATCCGCCTGCTAGTCGGTACCCATCGCCTGCTTTCCGAACAGTTTGAATTTGCTGATCTCGGCATGGTGATCGTCGATGAGGAGCAGCGCTTTGGCGTAAAACACAAGCAGAAACTCAAGGCCTTGAATGTCGGTGTTGATCTACTCACACTCACCGCCACCCCGATTCCACGTACCCTGCACCAGACCCTTTCAGGCTTAAGGTCTGTATCGATTATCAGCACTCCGCCTGCTGAGCGTGAGGCGATTCGCACCATGGTATCAAGCTTTGATACCCATATCGCCAATGAAGCGATCCGGCGTGAGCTCTATCGCGGCGGTCAGGTCTACTACCTGCACAACCATGTTAAAAGTATCGAGCGCATTGCAGCCCGACTGAGGGAGGATCTGCCTGAGGCGGAAATTGGTATTGCCCATGGGCAGATGAGTCCGGCCGAACTGGACCGGCAGATGGTGGCATTCTATGAGGGGCGCCTGCACATCCTTGTCTGTACCACCATTGTCGAGTCGGGGCTGGACGTGCCCAATGCCAATACGCTGATTATTGAACGCGCCGACCTTCTGGGGCTCTCGCAGCTGCACCAGATTCGAGGACGTGTTGGCCGCAGCCATCGTCAGGCCTACGCCTACCTCTTCACCCCCGATGCACGTGCCATGACTGCAGATGCACGTGAGCGACTGCAGGCGATTGCCGAACATAGTGAGCTTGGTGCCGGATTCCTGCTGGCCCGCCAGGACATGGAAATTCGTGGCGCGGGCAACCTGCTGGGAGCGGAGCAAAGCGGCAAGATTGAGGAGATCGGACTGGACATGTACATGGAGATGCTGACTGAAGCGGTCTCCGAAGCACGTGGCCAGCCCAAGAAGCCTGTGCAGCAGACCGATATGCACCTCGCCATCAATGCCATTCTGCCACCGAATTATGTGCCGCAACCGGGTGAGCGACTGAATCTCTATCGGCGCATCTATCGTGCCAGTGATGACAGTCAGGTTACGCTGCTGTTTGAGGAGATGACCGATCGCTTCGGGCGCATGCCGGATGAGGCGAAATACTGCCTCGAATCGGCCCGTATCCGCTGGCGTGCCCAGGCTCTGGCACTGGCATCGGTTCGTGTCTCGACTCAGGGTGTACGCCTGAATTTCACCGCCGATTCTCCGATTGAACCGGTCAATCTACTGATGCGCGTACAGCGTGAACCGAACCGCTTCAGGCTTACGCCGGACGGCAACCTCACCCTGTTGCAAAGCGAAACCGATAGTCGCGAACGACTGAAAGGCTGCATTGCCTTTCTTGACTCGCTGTTGGATAGTTCTTCACTGTAAGCCCAGAGCTTTCACACCTTAGGAGCCGTAATAATGCTGAGTAACTTCCTGCTGCCGCCAAACTATGCGCTGCCGATTTCTGTTAACTCGCCGCTGTTCAATGTCCCCGGTGGCGGGCAACTGCTTCTCTGCAGCACGCATGATGCTTACCGGCTGCGCGAACATTATGGCTGCGCCACGCTGGAAGCGGTGCAGATGCAGATCAGCCTGCAGGAAGGAAAGCGTCTCGATATCTGGCAGTCTGAACTGGAAGCGGCACACATGAACGCCCATATCTTCGGCTGTGATGATTTCGACTCTTTCAAGGAGATCTGTGAATCGCTGATACTCGAGCGCATTGGCATCCTTCAGGTTAGTACGCAGCCCGGCCACTGCCGCATGCTTCTGGCAGGAAATTCTGATACCGCAACAATGACCATGCGCCTGCGTCCGCTATCTGAGCGACTTGGGGTGGATATCGCGGTCACCGCGCTTAAACCCTCTCCGAATCTTGCCGAACCCGGCCTGCTGCTGATGGATATGGACTCCACCCTGATCCAGTGCGAGTGCATCGATGAGATCGCCGACTTCATGGGCATCAAGGAGCAGGTAGCCGTCATCACCCAACTCTCCATGGAGGGGAAACTCGATTTCGCCGCCTCCTTTACCGAGCGCGTTAAGCTGCTCAAAGGGCTTGATGCCTCTGTGCTGCAGCGCGTACTTGATGAGCGCATAAGGCTCACCGATGGTGCCGAGGCCTTGATCCGAGGTTTGCAGGCGCACGGCTGGAAAACCGGGCTCGTCTCCGGGGGCTTCACCTTCTTCACCAGCCACTTCGAAAAGAAGCTGGGGCTGGATTTCTCCATGGGCAATGAACTGGAGATTGTCGATGGCAAACTGACTGGTGGCTTTATCGGCGATATCGTTGATGCCAACAGCAAACGCACAGCCCTGCTTTCCAAGGCCAAGGAGTGGGCCATCCCGATGTCACAGACCATCGCCATTGGTGACGGTGCCAACGACCTACCAATGATCGAAGTTGCAGGCATGGGCATCGCCTTCCACGCCAAACCGCGTGTGCGCGAACTGGCCCCCTACGCCCTCTCCTACGGCGGCCTGGATCGCGCCCTCGACCTTCTATGATTGCCTCCATCTTCAGGATCTGCTCATAAAGGAACCCTGTAATAGCCACTGAATTCGGATAACAGCACATAAGCCGAAGTTGCGCAGTGACGCAATTGCGCACACCCAGTCTATCAATTCAGAATCGTTTTGTACGTTGCCGCCATCAAAATCGCGGCGTCACTTCTCAGTCGTATCAAGGAGACAATTCAGATGAAAAAAATGATCGCAACTGCAGTAGTTGGCATGGGTATTGTCGGCGCTGTTACAACCGCGCAGGCAGAGAATCTTAACTTCTACACAGGCCTCGGACTTGGCGCCATCAGCGTCGACTACAAGGCTGTTGGCATTGACTAGAAAAAAGCCTCATTTGGTGGTTACGGTAAGTTTGGCGCGGACTTCAGTGAGTTCTTTGCTGCTGAAATGCGTATCGGCCTGACAGGCAAGGATAAGCAGACCTATGCAGGGGATACGGAACTCACATTTTCCAGCCCAACATTCGTCTCCTACCTAGCCAAGATCAAATACCCAGTTGCTTCCAACTTCGACGCTTTCATGCTTGTTGGCGGCACCACCGCCAAGATTAAAGGTAAATCAGTAAGTGCCGCCAGTTCGCTCACCCAGAGCAAGATAAAAACCGGAGCTAGCTTTGGCGCTGGCGTTGATTACAAGATCGATGACCAGATCTCCGTTGGTGCCGAATGGGTACAGGTGCAGGCAGCGTCTTCGCAGCCAACTCCGAGGCAAGAATGTGGGGGATTACTGGCACAGCGACCTACCACTTCTAAAAGAGGGGTAAAGCCACGAGCTGCTGCTCTAGAGACTCAGCGGCAAGAGCGCTGTTTAAAAGGTGCGGGGAGGCATAACGCCTCCCCGTTTTCATTTGCCCGTCGGTCGCCATCGCCCAGCTCGCCCTCCCTCAATTCTCTCTGATCACCTGGTTGCAAACATGAAAAAGGCAGCCGGATGGCTGCCTTTGCTAATTCACTGTTATCTTCTCGGAACGCCCGCTCCTGAGCAGAGGTTACAGTTCTGGATCAACCTTGCCGCTCTCAGCTGCTTCACCTTCAATACCGGCAAGCACCATCTGCTTTAGCGTCTGTTGATGCATGGCGCGATCAACGGCCTCATCCGCCCCCTGCACGATCCCTTCCACTACCGGCTCCAGCGGCAATCGCCAGGCGATCATGTCACTCACCTCATTACCTGCACGAACGGCATCGAGAATCTGTTTAACCTGCAGCGTCTCCATATCATGGGCAGGCACATAAGGTGCCGATGCTTCACTGGTGCTGAGAATGAGCTGACGATCATGCAGTTTACTCAACACCACTTCGAGCACATTCAAAGGCACACCCAGCCAGCGTGCCAGATCATCGAGATGCCAGCCTTTTTCGTTACGGTAGTAATGGCGGCCTATAAAGAACATCACCAGCAGAGAGAGCTTCTCTGTCACCTGAGCGCTTAACTCCAGCTGACCGCGGCGGCTTCCCAGATGTTCGGGATGCTGGCAGTAGAAGGCGATACTGGAGCCGAGCAGCAACACCAGCCAGCTGACAAACAGCCAGATCATAAACATGATCAGAATGGCAAAGCCGGAGTAGACAGCTGTGTAGTTGGCAGAATTAACAACAAAGCTTCCGAACACCCAGCCCGAAGCTTCCCAGGCAATACCTGCAACGGCTCCTCCAATCAGTGCAGGTCCCACCCGCACTTTGGTATTGGGCATAAAGATATAAACAAATGTAAAAGCAATGATCACCAGCACGAAGGGAACCAGGTTGCCGATGGTAGCCACAAACCAGCCGAGAACAGGTATCTCGGAGAGTCTCTGGATGATGGTGGAGCTCATCAGCGATGCCGTCATGCCGAGAGCGGAAAAAATAAGCAGTGGCCCGACCAGCACCACGCTCAGGTATTCACTGAAACGTTGCCCCATCGGTCTGGGCTGGGTTATATGCCATGTATAATTGAAGGATTTCTCGATCTTGTAGAGCAGTGACACAACGGTAAAAATCAGCATACCCAGCCCCAGAGATCCCAGCACGCCCACTTTGATATTTTCAACGAAACTGACAATCTGCCTGGCTATCTCAATACCCTTGTCACCGAGAGCCGACATGGTGTTCAGCAGAACCGGCTCAAGCTGGTTATGAACACCAAAACCTTTGAGTACGGAGAAAGTCAGTGCCAGAAGAGGCACCAGCGAGAGCAGTGTCGTGTAAACCAGACTCATCGCACGCAGGGTGAGCTGCCCATCGAGAAAGTCTCGCACTACGGCAAAGGTGACCTGCAGGGTACGGGCAAGCAGCACCTTCCAACCGGGGAACGACTCGATATCTTCCGGCCAGAGCATCTGCATGACGGCTGCTTTCAATTTCATCAGTTGATCGTAGATAACATCCACCTCGTTCTGTTTTCATCGTCTAAAATAATTATAGCCCATTATTGCATCAATTCCTGCCGACAGAGCTAATCAGTCGAGAAGATGAGAAACCACGCCATCGGCAAGCTTCGGCTCGAACCAAGTCGATTTCGGCGGCATCACTTCACCGGAGTCAGCTACGGCCATCAGATCATCCATTGAGGTCGGGAACATTGAAAAGGCAACGGCCATCTCGCCAGAGTCCACCCGCTTCTCAAGTTCTGAAAGACCACGAATACCACCAACAAAATCGATGCGCGGATCACGACGCGGATCGGAGATACCCAACAGAGGTTCGATCAGGTTGGCCGCCAGTAGCGATACATCCAGGCGTGCCACCGGATCATCCTGTGGAACCAGCTCTTCCCGGATGGTCAATGCATACCAAGAGCCATCCAGATACATGCCAAAACTAGCCGCACACTCAGGGTGAACCGGTTCATCGGCCATTTCGACATCGAAAGACTCCCCGATACGGGCGATCAGGCTGTTGGCATCCAGACCATTAAGGTCACGAACTACACGGTTGTAGTCTAGGATATACATCTGATCGTGCGGAAAAATAACACTGAGGAAGTAGTTGTACGCCTCATTCCCCGTGTGAGCAGGATTGGATGCTTTGCGGGCCGCGGCCACGCGTGAGGCAGCAGCTGAACGATGGTGACCATCAGCCACATAGAGTGCATCCATGGCTTCGAATGCGCTGGTGATGGCTGTAATCTGATCGGAATCGCGAATCACCCATAGGGTATGCTGAACGCCACTATCGGCAGTGACGTCCATGTCAGGGCTATTAGCCGCAACCTCGACAAGGATAGCGTCCACAACTGCATTGGCCCGGTAAACCAGAAACACAGGGCCGGTCTGCGCACTCAGGGCATCAATCTGGCGTACCCGGTCATCCTCTTTGACAGGACGGGTAAACTCATGCTTTTTGATGCGGCCTGCATCGTAAGCATCCACCGATGCGACGGCGGCAATGCCTGTCTGCACATGCTTACCCATTTTCAGCCGGTAGACGTAATAACACGGGGCTTCGCCCTGAACGAGCACATGCTCAGCCAGCATGCGGTTGAAGTTCTCGGCCGACTTCGTATAGACAGAAGCATCAAAGGGATCGGTATCCTCTGGCAGGTCGATCTCCGCCTTGGATACATGAAGAAAGCTCCAGGGTTTACCCACAGTTTGTGCCCTCGCCTCACTGCTGTTCAGTACATCATAGGGCGGCGCAATCACTGCATCGGCAAATTTGGCGGTAGGCCTCAGGCCTGCAAACGGGCGGATCAGGGACATGGGAAACTCCAGATTAATGTTGCAGGCATCAGCATAACGCCCGTACGGAAATCCTGATCCGAATGACCCGCAACGGCAAGCAGACAACCGCCACTCGTCTGGCTGTTGCAGTGAACGACTTCTGTTATCCATCGTGGAAAAACATTCCCCATATGGTATAAAACATGCTAATTTCTCAATCATGTCCGATTCACCGGTTGCCGCTCAGGAGAGCAACGCCTTTTCTACTCGCCATTGGGGAGTAACTTCCTATTTTCTCGCCACATTTCTGCCTGTTGCTCTGCTTATTACCGCCGCTGCTTACTCGATCTATACCATAGAGAAAAAGAGCCGCATTGATCTCCTGATAGAGCAGAACCAGAGCATGATTAAATTGCAGAAAGAGGTGATCGCTCAGGACTTTCGGCTGATCATTTCCGATATTCTCTTCCTCGCAAGCGAAACCGAGCTGCAGGAGGGGGTGAATGATTCTGACAACGAGCAGGTGCTCGACGCTACCCTCGAGCTACAGAGTTTCGTTCAGGCAAAAAAAATCTACGACCAGATCCGCCTGATCGACAACAACGGTATGGAGCGGATACGCATCAACTTTGATGGCACCAATGCGACCGTCGTACCGCAGGAGAAACTGCAATCAAAAGCGGACCGCTACTATTTCAGGGAAGCGTTAAAGCTGAAGAAGGGAGAGGTTTATATCTCTCCGCTTGATCTCAATATCGAGCTTGGAGAGATTGAGGTTCCCCATAAACCGATGATCCGTTTCGCAACACCACTGATGAATTCAGAAGGGCGGCGACTTGGTGTAATCATCGCCAACTATCTGGGACAGCAGATGCTCGACCACTTTATCAATATCCATGCCGAAAAGCCGGAGCTCTCCCATCTGCTCAACCGCGATGGATACTGGCTGCACAGCAACCCTCACGGACTTGAGTGGGGTTTCATGTTTGAAGGAAAAAAAGAGGTGCGTTTCCAGAGCAATCATGGCGAAGCTTGGCAGCAACTCGCTCTTAAGCAGAGCGGATATCTGAAGCTAGACAAAGGCATCTACTGTTTCACGAGCCTCAACCCTCTGCAGAAAATTATGCCGCATTACGATATCAGCAACAGTTTGGCGCTTGGTGAGTGGAAGATCGTCGCCTTTAATTCGGCCGCCGATCTCGACCTCATACTTGCCGAAACCAGATCCAAAATGCTTTTCTGGAGCCTGCTGTCATTGCCGTTCATCGCATTGATCTTCTGGTTTCTTGCCAGGGCTATCGTCAGCAAGAGAGTGGCTGAGGCATCTGCCCGCATGGCAGAGGCAAGGATGCACGAAGCGGTACGCATAGCGCTGGACAGCGTGATCACCATTGATCACCAAGGCCTTATCATTGAGTTCAACAAAATGGCGGAGCAGACCTTCGGCTACAGCGAAGCTGAGATCCTTGGCCAGTCCATTGCCGACACCATCATTCCGCTCCTACACCGTGAAGAACACCTGCGGGGCATGGAGAAACATCTACCAGGTGATCAGGCACCGATGCTTGGAAAACGGCTTGAAACTCTGGCTCTTCACAAGAATGGCCATGAGATCCCAATTGAACTCTCGATCACACCTGTTAAAACCGGCGAGAGCACCGTGTTCACTGCTTTCATTCGAGACCTGAGTGAGAGAAAGCAGAGTGAAGAGAAAATCCATAAGCTCTCACAGGCGATCGAACAGGCTGGGGAATCGATTATCATCACCGACCTAGAGGGAAGCATCGAGTATGTGAACCCTGCCTTCTGCTCCATTACCGGCTACAAACAGGAAGAGGTAGTTGGCAAGAACCCGAGAATCCTGAACAGCGGCCAACAGAACCTCCGCTTTTATCAGGAGATGTGGAAAACCATCAAAAATGGCGAGACATGGCAGGGAAGAATTATCGACAAACGCAAGGATGGCAGCCAGTTTCCTGCAATCCTGACTATCTCACCGATCACTTGCGAGTCCGGTGAAATCACCCATTTCATCGGCCTGCAGCAGAATCTTCAGGAGTACGAGGCGCTGGAGGAGCGCTTCCATCAGGCTCAGAAGATGGAGGCGCTCGGAACACTGGTGGGAGGCATCGCCCACGACTTCAACAATACGCTGGCAGGCATCACCGGCAACCTCTATCTCATCAAAAAACAGCTGGCCGACCGGCCGGAAATCCTTAAGAAATTAAACATAGTCGAAACTCTCTCTTTTCAGGCATCCGAGATGATCCGGCAGCTCATGGCATTCTCTCGCCGCAGCGTCATCAACATGGAGCAACTCTACCTCCCCTCTTTTCTCAAGGAGACAAGCAAAATTCACAAGGTATCCATTCCCGAGAACATCCATCTCAGCTACATTATCAGCAACGAATCGATGTATATCCAGGCCGATGTCAACCAGCTGCAACAGATGATGCTCAACCTCATCAATAATGCACGGGATGCCCTGGAAGGGGTTGAAAAGCCTGCAATCAGCATCGAACTGAAACGATTCACTGCTGACCCCTCATTCCTTGACCACCACCCGGGAACGGATGCAGTCGACTTTGCGCAGATATCTGTAAGCGACAACGGACATGGTATTGCCCAGGAGGATATCGACCACATATTCGAACCCTTTTTCACCACCAAGGAGGTGGGCAAAGGGACCGGACTTGGTCTCTCCATGGTCTATGGTTGCGTGCACTCCCATAAGGGCTTTATCGAAGCCAGCAGCAACAAACCCAATGGCACCCGTTTCGACATCTATATTCCACTGCTGGAGCCAGAAGTAGGTGCGCAGCATTTGCTGGGTGAACAAAGTATCTTGGTTGAAACCGGCGATGGCGAGACAGTCCTGCTGGTTGATGACGATCTGTCGCTGATCAGTACGGTGAGCGAGATTCTTGAAGGTCTTAACTACAATGTGCTCACGGCCAGCAACGGCCAGGAAGCCGTAGAAACCTTTATGATTCACCATCATGCGATAAAACTTCTTATTCTCGATGTCGTGATGCCAATCATGGGTGGCTACGATGCATTGCTGGAGATGCGCAAAATCAATCCTGCCATCAAATGCATATTCACGACCGGTTACGACAAAATGAAAGTGCTGCAAAGTCAGGATATGAGTGACAAGGAGACCGTGCTCGCCAAGCCTTATGAGGTGTCTGAACTAAGTCGCCTGATCCATGACAGGCTGAAGTAGTAACTAAAGCGTAGCTGTCAGTAGTTTTATCTCGCTCTCTGTAAAACCGGCCTGCTCTCTTGCATCGATATTAAACGGGCCGAACAGCCCCTTCGGATAGTGTTTATCGAGCAGCTCCAGAAAGAAAGGCACCGGCTCCAGCCCCCTCTGTTTGCAGAGGTAGTGGTACCAGCGATTGCCGATGGCCACATGACCAATTTCATCATGCAAAATGACATCAAGAATCGTGGCGGCATTCTCATCACCGGCCTGCCTGAGTTTCTCCTGAATACCCGGTGTGACATCGAGCCCCCGCGCTTCAAGCACACGCGGCACCAGCGCCATGCGAACCAGCACATCGTAGGCTGTTTTCTCGCACATCTCCCACAAACCACCGTGGGCAACATAATCACCGTAATCCGCCCCCAGATGGCGCAGGTGGGCGCGAATCAGATCGAAGTGATAAGCCTCTTCGGCGGCAACGCCAAGCCAGTCGGTGTAATACGCCTCAGGCATGCCGGAAAAGCGTTGCACGGCATCAAGCGCAAGATTAATCGCGTTGAACTCGATATGGGCGATCGCGTGCATCATGATCGCCCGCCCCTCTATAGTACCAAAACCGCGTCGCTTCACACGGCTTGCCTTTATTAGCTCGGGGTGCTCAGGCCTGCCCGGCTGGTCAACAGGTTCCGGATCACTCTCCCTGTCCAGTTTCAGGGCTCCTGCCTGCCACGAACGACTCAGATCCCGGACCCGAGCAAGCTTTTCATCCACATCGGCAAGCAGCAAACAGCAACGCGCACCATCCCTCAATTCATTCATCTCTTGAGCAACTCCGTTTCACACTCCAGCATATCGGCCTATGTCAGCATCATCACTCCACACAACGCCTCTGAACCGACGAGTCATCGCACTTGCTGCCCTGACGCAGGCGGTCTATCTGGTCGACTCTATTGCCCGCAAAGGACTGGCCGATGCCGAGGATAGCAGAGCATTAATCGAAAGTATTTTTATCGACAGCATGGAACATAAATCTCCGGCTGATCTGTACGGCGGCTTAAACCATCTGCGCACCGGCATCCGAATCAGCATTGAAGTCCTGCAGGGAAAACCCCTGCCTCAGGGTAAAGCGCTGTTGAGCTACAGTGCGGGCCTTCTCAGCATCGAACAGCGTCTGAGCAGAAATGCTGATATGCGCCGAAAACTGGCCGATGGCATGGCCCGCATCGATAAACAGAAACACTATTTCGGAAGCGCCACACATCCCAGCGTGATTGCTGCGATTGCCGATCTCTACGGGGAAACAATAAGCACCATGAAGCAACGGATCATCGTGCGCGGAAAATCGGAGTTTCTCAGCCAGAGCGATAATACGCATCGCGTACGAGTCCTTCTGATGGCTGGCCTGCGTGCAGCACATCTATGGCGCACCCATGGCGGTGGTCACATGACCCTGTTGTTCAGAAGAAAAGCCCTGCTGCGTGAACTGGAACTATTACAAAAGGCCATAACCCTGGATTAGCCCCTTTCGCATCCTGACTGCCCCCTTCCGATGGTAAGAATTCCTGCTATGATAGGACTTATAGATTCAAACAAGGGGGTCTTTTATGAAAAAAATACTTTTTTTATTTTCACTGCTTGCTTTCAGCCTGCCAGCCCATGCAGGACTTACAAGCGTTGAAGATAGAGCTCAGGAAGTCAGGGCACAGGTTGAAGGTAATAACAACTACCACGCAGAGCTTGCACGCCAGTTTGCAACTATCGCTGTGACAGAAAAAGGTGAACACGACACACAAACTGCACAGGAGTTCATTAAGATGGCTGAAGAGCATGCCGCTCAGGCTGGAGGTGCACAATGATGAAACGCGTTATGATTCTGACAGCATCTATGTCACTTGCTGCATGTGCATCCCATACCAATATCGAAATTGATCAGCTAACAGAGGCTCGAGCAGCCGTTGCTGCATCCAAGGCTGCAGGTGCCGAGCGCTGTGCACCCAAACTGCAGGCTGAGGCTGTAGCTTCACTCTACTGGGCAGCTCACGAATACTCAGAGCACGGCATTCATCCCGATGAGAACTCCTCACTGGCTGCAAAGGCAATTGCAAAAGCCAATGAAGCACGCACACAGGGTTCCAAAAACTGTGCGCCAGCTCCAAAACCAGCACCTAAAGTGGTTGAAGTCATTAAACTCGATGGCATCAACTTCGAGCTTAACAGCGCTGATTTGACTGCCACATCCACCGCCCGCCTTGATAAAGCCGTTGCCACACTAAACCGTCGCTCTGAGATCAATGTTGAAGTTGCCGCTCATACCGACAGCTCCGGCAGTGACAAGTACAATCAGGTACTCTCTGAGCGCCGTGCTGCCAGCGTGATGGACTATCTGGTATCTCATGGCATCAAGGCCGACAGGGTAAACTCTAAAGGCTATGGCGAATCGCAACCAATCGCTGACAACAGCAGCAGTGAAGGGCGCGCACAAAACCGTCGCGTTGAACTTCGCGTCATGAAATAAGCCACCCTTAACGGATCCGGTCTTTTAGTACGGGTCGCCATTGGCGGCCCGTATTTTTTTGCACTCCTATCATTACGGGCTAGAGTGCCACGCCCCAACAGGAGTCCCCCCAATGTTTCAGCTCTATTACGATCATGCCGCCAAAGCCAAGGACGATATTCTCTCCGGTCTTACCGTAGCCCTTGCGCTGGTTCCGGAAGCAGTTGCCTTTGCATTCGTTGCCGGCGTGCACCCGCTGGTTGGCCTTTATGCTGCATTCATGGTCGGCCTGATTACCTCATTGATCGGCGGACGCCCGGGCATGATCTCCGGTGCAACTGGAGCCCTTGCTGTGGTGATGGTGGCACTGGTTGCGCAGCACGGCATTGAATACCTTTTCGCCACCGTCGTGCTGATGGGTCTTATTCAGGTCGGTGCGGGACTGCTAAAGCTCGGAAAGTTCATCCGAATGGTGCCTTATCCGGTACTGCTCGGCTTCGTCAATGGCCTGGCCATCGTAATCTTCCTCGCCCAGCTCAAACAGTTCCAGTCTACTGACGGTTCATGGATGAGTGGCACCCCGCTTTATATTATGGGTGGCCTGATCCTGCTGACCATGCTGATCATGCACTTCCTGCCAAAACTCACCCGCGCCATTCCGTCAGGACTTGCCGCTATTATTGTCATTTCGATGATCGTGATCTTCATGGGGCTCGACACCAAATCTGTCGGTGACATTGCCAGCATCGGTGGCGGTTTCCCGCCATTCCATATCCCTGAGATTCCGTTTAACCTCGAAACCCTGCAGGTCATCCTCCCCTATGCCTTCATCCTCGCTGCCATCGGCCTGATCGAATCCCTGCTAACCATGAGTGTGATTGATGAGATGACCGACACCCGTGGCAAGGGCAACCGCGTCTGCATCGGTCAGGGCAGTGCCAACATCGTTACCGGTTTCTTCGGTGGCATGGGTGGCTGTGCGATGATCGGGCAGAGTATGATCAACATCTCCTCCGGTGGCCTGCGCAACCTCTCCGGCATTGCCGCAGCCCTCTTCCTGCTCAGCTTCATCCTCTTCGGCTCACCTCTGATTGAGATGATTCCTGTGGCAGCGCTTGTCGGCATCATGTTTATGGTGGTGATTGGAACATTTGAGTGGGGAACATTCAACATGCTCAACAAGGTCCCCCGCGAGGACTCCTTTATTACGATACTGGTTGCAGGTGTAACGGTGGCCACAGAGCTTGCGACTGCCGTGATCGTTGGTGTGATTGCCACCGCCCTGATCTTTGCCTGGAAGCAGGCGCGTCATGTTTACGCCGATGTAAAAATTGATGAACATGGCAGCAAGATCTATGTGATCCATGGCCCGCTCTTCTTCGCCTCGATTCATCGTTTCAATGAGCTCTTCGATATCAAAAATGACCCGGAAGATGTGATTGTCGATTTTGCCCACTCACGTGTGGCTGACCATTCTGCCATTGAGACAATTGATAACCTGGCTGAGAAATATATGAAAGAGGGTAAAACCCTGCATCTGCGTCACCTGAGTATCGAGTGTAAAGCACTGCTGGAAAATGCCGGTGATCTGGTTGAGATCAATATCAAGGAAGACCCGCACTACCACGTCGCCGACGATAAGCTGGCTTAGCCATAAGCTAAGGTGCTCAGACAATCATTGAGTGTCACTGTTCCTTTAGTCGTATATCTTCCTGATCAATCACGGATGCCTTACCGAAAAAGCACGATTAAAGACAAATCAGCTTAACCTGCAGGAACGATCTTCCCCTTTTTAATCCTGAAAATATCGAGCTGTTTCTGGCCAATGCCGGAATCATCAAAGCGCACATGCCCCGTGATGGCGGGAAACCCTTCGCTGTCGTGCAGCTCACGACTCAGCTCAGTATTTGAGAGCCCCAGACGACTGGTCATCACCGTGGCAATACGCATCGTATCATAGGCCAGCGCCATCAACTCCGATGTCCTGTCATTACCCCACACCTCACGATGCACAAAACGGAAACGGTGAAGCACCGCATCGTCCAGATCGCCCTGCAGATCAACGGATGTATTTGAAGCTGCAAAGCGAGCCCTTGAAAGGTAGCGGCCGCGGTCATCCATCAGGTGACCATCCTGCCAGCGACTACTGCCGTAAATCGGAATGTCGGAGATATCTGCATAAGCAAGCTGGCCTGCCAGCAGAGAGACCTGCTTTCCATCCAGTGCTAGATAGAGTGCATCAAAGCCGGCAGGCATGTGCATCTCCATATCCATTTTCGGCAGGAACAGGTGCAGGTCTTCATCCAGTTCGGCCAGAAGTTCTTCATCATCAGTCTCATGGCGAAGCTCTCTTAGCCTGCTGCGCTGATCCATCACGCGCCTATCTAGCTGCAGGGTATGCATCACCTCGCCACCAAGCGCCTCAAAGGATGAGGTAAACATCTCAGATTCCGTCTGATTTGCAGAGGTATCAGTAATCACCACCATGCGTCGGGCGTCATGCTGCCATGCGTAATCAGCCATCACATAAACCTGAGCCAATGGAGAAAGCGTATGTACAAAAAGCGCCTTCGACTGCTGCGCCAGGTCAATACGGCCGGTCAAACTAACCACGGGCAATCCCTGCTTAAGGTGCGGAATCAGTGCCTCGGTAGTTTCTGAGAGCAATGGTCCGATAATCAGATTTACCGACTCGTCAGCAAGCCGTTTATAGGCGATCACCGCCCTCTCACTGCTGGATTGCGTATCCTCCACGCGCAGGGTGATATAGGCGCCGCTGCCAACATCGGCAAGCGCAATACGAAGGCCATTAAGCGCCTCCTGCCCGTAACGTGCGTAACGGCCAGTCAGCGGCAACATGACACCGATCGTTGCAGCCCTTAACTCGCCGGATGCCCAAGCATTGAGTTGCGCTGCATTGGCATGATTTGGCATCGCCAGCGAAAGCAGTTCGGCAATACGACGCACTGCCTCGCGATCACCTGTCATAAGGCGGGCACGCCCAGCATGCAGGTCGAACAGCGGCATAAGCTCCGGTGATAGCGAACCATCGCGGTGAATCTGTTCGATTGTCTCCATTGAGGCACGACGGGCAGCCAATCGAAGCCAGCTGTCCCGACTGCCTGCATTGACCTCTGCCGCAACCAGGAACCAGCTCACTGCATCCCGCTCGGGAACATCCTGAGCTATCGGAGGTGCAAGATCGAAGATGGCATCAGCAAGCTCTCGGGTCAGGCGCTTGTCCTGCAGGGCCCACTTCATCCGTTCCAGTGCTCGTCCTGGCTCATCCTGAGCAAGCCACCATTTGGCTACCCAGTATGAGGCATAGGGAACCAGCGCATGGTTGGGATACTTATTCATCACCGCGTGCAGGGCCTCTGCAGAACCGGGCCGCTGGTTCTCAAGCATCAGCTGCACCTTGCGAAAGGATGCCTCTTCGCTAATCGGTGCTGCACCATCGCGGATCAGGCGGTCGAATTCGGCCAGTATGCGCTCAAGGTCTTCCCCGGCTCTAGCTTGCTGCATCAGCAGTTGGATTTCTGCAGCACTCTGAGGCGCATCAAGCAGCACCCTGGCAGAGAGTCTCTCCTTAACCAGGGATCCCGGCTGCTTCGGCTGACAACCACTCAGCAGCAGCAACGCACAGACCGTAGCCACTACTATTTTTATCCAACCAATAGGTGATGCCGCCATTGCAGCGTGAGGGTGAGAACGATAACGTATCCAATACATGGAATCGCAGCCTAAACATCAAACCCCCACTGGCCAACTTTTCGTCGTTGCCACACCGATCGGAAATCTTGGTGATATTACCTACCGTGCAGTAGAAACGCTGAAAAACGTTGATCTTATTGCCGCCGAGGACACCCGTACCAGCCGCAAACTGCTGCAACACTGCGGCATCAGCACACCGATGATAGCCGTTCACGAACACAACGAAGAGTACGCAGCCGGGAAATTGCTGCAGCGGCTGCAGCAGGGAGAGAGCATTGCACTGATCTCTGATGCAGGCACACCTCTGATCAGTGATCCGGGCTACCGACTGGTTCGCAAACTTCGCAGCGAAGGCATCCGCATCACCCCGATACCCGGGGCAAGTAGTGTTTTAACCGCACTATGCGCTGCGGGATTGCCTACCGACCACTTCCGTTTTGAAGGTTTTCTTCCCCGTAGTGGCGCATCCCGCTCAACAGCGATGCAGAGGGTGGCAGAATCTTCTGAAACCAATGTCATCCTCGAATCGCCACGTCGCCTGCTGAGTAGCCTGAAAAATCTTCAACCGTTGCTGGAAGAGGTGCGTGAGCTTGTTGTTGCACGCGAACTGACCAAGCTGCACGAGGAGTTTATATCTGGCACGGTGGCAGAACTGATTGCCCACTTCTCCGAGCATGCACCGCGTGGTGAGATCGTGCTGATTGTCGCCCCTTGCCTGCCGAAGGTGAGGGGGGAGATCCACGATGAGGATATCCATGCCCTGCTTGAAACTGCCGTGATGCAAGCCCTGCCACCCTCGGCCAGAGCCAAAAGTGTGGCCAAAGAGCTGGGCGTTTCCAAATCACGGGTTTATGACCTGATCACGGGGCAATGAGTACATCACAAGGGCGCAGCGGTGAAGAGATCGCAGCCCGATACCTCAGCCGCAGGGGCTTTAATATCATCGCTCGCAACATTCGCCTTGGTCGTGGAGAGCTCGATATCATCACCAGCTCCGATGAGCTCCTGCTGTTTGTCGAAGTCAAAGCGCACAAAACAAGAGGCTCGGGCCTGCTTGCTGTGAACGCGGATAAATGCGCCCGGCTCTACTCTGCTGCTGAAGCGTGGCTGGTCAAATACCCGCGATATGCAGGTTTGCAATGCCGCTTTGATTTAATCATCGTCACCCCTAGAATGGGCTTACCCAGCTGGGTGCCTGCGCGCATCGAGCATATGAAGGATATAATCAATTGAATAGAGATCTGATCAATCAGGCCATGACCGATGGCATCGAACTTCGCAAGCAGTGCATGGAAACATTGTCGCAGCCGCTGCTGGATGCGGCACAAGCGATTGTCGATTGCCTGCAGGGCGGCGGAAAAATTCTCGCCTGTGGCAATGGTGGTTCAGCGGCCGATGCCCAGCATTTTGCTGCCGAACTGGTCAACCGGTTTGAGATCAACCGGCGAGGGCTTGCAGCTATCGCTCTGACCCATGACGCCTCAGTGATCACCAGTATCGCCAATGACTTCTCGTTTGACCGTGTATTCTCCAGACAGGTGGAAGCACTGGGAAGACCCGGGGACCTTCTTCTTGCCATTTCCACCAGCGGCACCTCGAATAATGTCACAGCAGCAGCTGAAGCTGCCACCTCAGCCGGCATGCATACCATCGCCCTGACTGGTCGTGATGGCGGCGATCTGGGCCACAACAACAACATTAAAGTTCACATCAACATCCCTCACAACTCCACCCCTCGCATCCAGGAGATGCATATCACCTGCCTGCATATCATCTGCTCCCTTGTAGATCAGCACATGTTTGGAGAAACGCCATGACCATTAAACCTCTCTCATTCGCAAAAATGAAAACCACCCCCATCTCCAAGCGTGAAGTGGACAGTGAAGGTATGGATTTCGCAGCCCCTTATCAGGCTGGAAGCGGCTTTGAAAACTTTCTTTGCAGCCTTCCGAATCTGGGCTGTGCAGCAGACCTGTTTCACCTGCGTGATGCCATCGTCACCGCCTACCGCCACAAACATCAGGTCATCCTTGCATGCGGTGGCCATGTTCTTGATTCAGGCTTGGGGCCGCTGATCTGCCGACTGATTGAACAGCGTATTATCAGTGGGTTGGCGCTGACAGGCGCGGCACTGGAGCTCGATGTCGAGATAGCGATCATGGGGCAGACTGTGACTTCCAGAGAGCGTGAGTTGAACGACGGCCACTACTGCCTGACTGAGGAAACGGGTTGCCTGATCAACGATGCGATTAATTATGGTGCAACTGAAAACTGGGGTATCGGGAAAAGTGTCGGCAAGCGGCTCCTAGAGTCCGAATTCGAACACCTGAATCACTCTATTGTAGCTACGGCAGAGCGTTACGGTATACCTGTATCGGTGCATCCGGCAATCGGTGCCGATGCATTTGGCATGCACCCTGCTGCACACGGCGAGTCACTGGGCGCCTCCAGCTTTAGGGACTTCCGCTTGCTGGCTGGTATGCTGGCGGAATCCAGCCATGGTGTGATCCTCAATATTGCATCCAGTGTAATTATGCCACGCGTGCTACTGCAGGGACTCGATGCGGCACGTAATGTTGGCAAAACCATCGAGGGTCTTACAACAGCCGTAATCGATCCCGCCGCCTCGACTGCTGCGATTACCGATGTGGTAGAACGCCTGTCGCAACCGGATGGGCAGGGCTACTGGCTATCCGGTCCGGATGATATCCTTGTACCTCTTCTTTTCGCCTCCGTGATTGAAGCGCTGGGTGACGAGGTCATCTGACCAGACAACAACTCTCGCATGGACGAATCACCATGTTCCGGCAAGGTTACGCACATTAATTTGCATCCCTTCCAAGGCAGTGACTATCTTTTTCCAAGGAGTACTACTCATGTTCTACCTAAGATTTTTTATCATTATTTCGGCAATGCTTTCACTCTCAGGCTGTTTTGCAGCTGTTGTCGGTGGTACTGCGGCCGTTAGCAACTCAGCCCATGACGAGCGCAGCCTCGGCATCCAGATGGATGATGCCGCGCTGACAACCAAGATTGATGCGCGTTTGATTGCTGAGAAGGATATGCCATCACGATGGGTCAGCGTGCAGGTTATTGATGGAAATGCCACGCTGACCGGCCACCTTCCCAGCCAGCAGCATATTGACCGGGCTATCTATATTACTAGGTCAATCGAGGGGGTTCGCTCGGTGCATTCAGAATTACTGGAAGGTGAACCGGAGATCCGTTCTATCATGACAGACAGCTGGATCACCACCAAGGTGAAAACCAAATTGTGGAACGATGAAGATGTGTCCGGCTTTGCCATCAAGGTGGAAACCGTAAGTGGAAGAGTTTACCTGCAGGGCATTGTGGATACATTTGTTCAGCGCCAGCACGCCAAGGATTTGACCAAATCTGTTGAAGGTGTGACCGCCGTAATTGACCTGATGCGAATCGCACAGAAGTGAACCATTCTACCGAATGGGAGGCTGCCCGCAGGCAGGTTGAACAGTGGCGCGAAAGCGGCAAAAAAATTATATTCACCAACGGTTGTTTTGACCTTCTCCACCCGGGCCATATCGACTACCTGACAAAAGCGAGAGCGCTGGGTGATGTTCTTATCGTCGGCCTGAATGATGATGACTCAATCAGGCGCCTGAAAGGGCAGAGCCGCCCCATCACTCCGCTTCAGGACAGGCAGGTCATGCTTTCTGCACTGAAGTCAGTCACGCTGGTCGTGCCGTTTGAAGAGGATACGCCGCTTGGGCTGATCAAAACCCTGCTACCGGACATTCTGGTCAAAGGTGGCGATTATGAGCCGGACAATATCGTCGGGGCAGTGGAAGTCAGAGAAAATGGCGGCCACGTCTCTGTTATCACCTTCGTCGATGGCCACTCCACTACAGCGCTGATCAAACGCATTCAGGAGATCGGGTAACAGCCGGTCACATAATAATCACGAACATTCAGAACAAATGACTTGCTGTCGAAACTCGATTCGTCATCTTTAGGGGATGAGTCGCAATCTGACCATCGTAGCCGATGCACACATCTGGGGCGTGGAATCTGCCTTCTCCAGGCTCAAAGGGCTAAACACCAGGCTCCGGATTCTGGAAAACCGGGATATCAATCGCGAAATGCTGATGGATACCGACATTCTTCTTACCCGCTCATCCACCAAAGTGAATGCGGAACTTCTGCAGGGCACACCCGTTCGCTTTGCCGCGACCGCCACCATTGGTGACGATCATTATGATAAGGCATGGCTGGATGCCAATGGCATCGCTTGGGCCAATGCTGCCGGCTCCTCTACCGGCTCAGTCATCGAATACATGATTGCTTCGCTTCTCCAGCTGCATGCCAACGGAGTGATCTCCATTCCCGACACCGCCATCGGTATTATTGGTGTCGGACGGATCGGAAGCGCACTGGCACAGGTATGCAAAGCCGTTGGAATCAAGGTGCTTCTCAATGATCCTCCCCGACAGCGCCGCGAAGGAAGCGGTGCTTTTGTATCACTCGATGAGGTGCTGGAGCAGGCTGATATCATCACCCTGCATACGCCGATGATTCGCGACAAAGAAGATTGCACCCACCACCTGATCAACGAAGAGCGGTTGAGCCGATTCCAGGGAAGAGGTATTTTCAACGCTGCCCGTGGCGGCTGCCTGGATAATCTTGCACTGATTGACTGGCTGGAGGATGACCGTTCACGCTTTGCTGCTCTGGACTGCTGGGAGAATGAACCAGCACCGCTGCAAAAGTTGCTCCAGCACCCGCAAATGGTTATCGCCACACCCCATGTCGCTGGCCACTCCCTTGATGGCAAGGCCGCCAACACGCAATACGTCTACAATGCACTCTGCCAGTTTCTTGGAATTGAGCAGGAGTGGAACATGCAGCAGCATCTTCCGGCGCCACCAGCACCGATCATCATCGAGGATTCGGGTGATCCCTGGATCACAATTTATGCTGCGGCCAGGCAGCTCTACCCGATCGACAAAGACCATGCGACCATGAAATCGTGGGGGGGGATCTGCGAAAATGAACTGCCGACTGCCTTTGCCAGCTATCGCCGCCACTATCCTGCAAGACGAGCCTGGATGCACTCACCGGTCCACTTTAATTCGAAAGTTGCATCAGTGACGCAACTGGCACATGCTTTTGGCATAAAAGTTATTTAGGATCTAAGTATTATGACAGTGAATCGAAACAATTTAGTCTGGATGGATCTTGAGATGAGCGGTCTTGATCCGGAGCGTGAAACCATTCTTGAGATCGCTACCATCATTACCGATGGTGAACTGAATGTACTCGCCGAAGGCCCAAATATTGTCATCCACCAGCCGGATGAGGTGCTTGATAGCATGGATGAGTGGTGCACCCAGCATCACGCCCAGTCGGGGCTGACCGCCCGAGTGCGCAACTCATTGGTAAGCATGCGCAAAGCCGAAACTCAGACGCTCAATTTCATCAAAAAATATGTGCCGGAACGCTGCTCGCCACTTTGCGGCAACTCCATCCATCAGGATCGCATCTTCCTCTCCCGCTATATGCAGGAGCTTGAGGGCTATGTTCACTACCGTAATATTGATGTCAGCACGATCAAGGAGCTGGGGCGTCGCTGGTATCCGAATATGAAGGCCCCTATAAAACAGTCCGAGCACCTGGCACTATCAGATATCCGCGAATCCATTAATGAGCTGGCTTTCTACCGCAAAAACTTTTTTCGATAATTTGTGTGAGTGGTCACATTAAGTCAAAATGAGGTAAAGATAATCCCAGCTTCAATCCGGTATTATGATATACCGAAAGAGAGGAGTTTCAGATGTTCTTACGTACATGCCTTGTAGTTTTCCTATCACTTTCATTCCTAACACTGAGCAGCCCCGCACAGGCAGGGCCTATGGATGAGGCAAAAACCGCGATAACTGAGGCTGAAGCGTTACGTGCTTCGGAATTTGCGCCAGAACACTTCAGTGCCGCGACAAGCAAACTTGCCGAAGCAGAAAAACTACTGCGTTCCCAGAGTGATAGCAGCAGCGTAGTACGCCTTCTCAATGAAGCCACAATCGATGCCAGACAGGCATCGGAACTTTCACAGAAATTCACCCGCAACTTCTCCGGCCTCGTGGAATCCCGCGACCGCCTTAAAATGGCCGGTGCCGAATATGTTCGAGACGATCTTGGGGAACGTTCAGAGAAAGAGTTCAGCAACGTAGTTGCTGCTGCTGAAAGCGGCAATGAGAGCAAAGCCTTGCGTGAGCAGAAAACTGCACTGGTAACCTTACATGCAGCACAGGTCGTGGCAGCACGCGAACAGTTTGTACGTCCAATCTCGAAAAATGTTGCCACAGCACGCAAATTAAAGGCTCCTGATTACGCCCCAAACGCACTAAAGAACGCTATTAATACACAGAACCAGATTGACAAGCTGATTAAGGATAATCCAAATGCTCAGAGCGAAGCCTACAGTCTCTCTCAGAAAGGGCAGGCATCTGCATTACAAGCGATACGTGTGTCCGAGCTCGGTTCAAAGTTTGATCGCAATCCTGCCACTGTAGAGTCATGGGTGAATGCCAATGATGCCCGTATGGCAATCCTCGCAGAGGCTCTTGGCCTGCAGCTGGATCGTTCCCAGAGCCCTGAAGTTCAGCTGGCATTGCTCAAGCAGGCGATTGAAGATATGAAAGCGGAACACAGTGCTCAGATTGTGGATGCTGACAAACAGGTTCGTGAGCTGAGTGAAAAACTGGCCAAGTATGAAGGGGAACTTTCCGATATGGCTGATGTTCGACGCAAGCTACAACTCAAACGTGAAGCCGAAGCCAAAATCAAGCAGCTGACCAAGCTGTTTGATCCGGAGAAGGTGGAGATTCTTCTTACCCCGGATGCCGATGTGATTCTGCGCATGAAAAAGCTGAACTTCCTGAGTGGTAGTGCGGTCATTCCACCAGAGGGTTATGCCCTCTTGGACAGTGCAATCAAATCCATTGAGATATTCCCAAGCCGAAGTGTTCGCGTTGAGGGTCATACTGACTTCATGGGTGCCAACGAATACAACCAGGAGCTCTCCGAGCGGCGCGCCAATGCGGTTCGTGAGTACCTGCTGCTACAGATGCCAAATAGCGACTCCCGCTTCTCTGCTATCGGTCATGGCGAAGAGAAACCGATTGCCAACAATGAAACAGCTGCAGGACGCACCAAAAACCGTCGTATCGATATTATCCTGATCGCTCCGACCGCGACTGAGGTGAAATAGCCCGGAGGGGCTACTGGCAGAACGGATAAGCGTGGCCTATACTAGTAGTACAGTCAGGTGACTGAAGATATCCACAGGAGGCTGATATGTTTGTAAGGAATGTTAGCAATGGCGATCTGGCTCAGGTGGTAAAACAGGGCGAATTGACTGATCCCAACTCAACTTCAGTCACTGTTCGCTATCATGCCGGCGAAGAAGCTGGCGACCCTGTCAGTGTCGAAAAATCCGGATTGGTTTTTCCATCCGGTGAAGCACTGCCGAAATGCTGGCTCGACCCGCACTACAGGGTCAGCTTCTGAACAGCCGAGAAGGGTTCTCCAGATCAAAACAGCAGCCGTGTTAGCGGCTGCTGTTTTTTTATGTACTCTGGAGTGTCTGATTCTTCAGCCGGAGAGAAGGCTGGCCACCTCAGCAGCTAGCCTTTCTTCCATGTTGTGCCGGTGGCTGTGTCTTCAAGTACGATGCCCTGTGCAGCCAGATCATTACGGATCGCATCAGCACGCGAGAAATCACGGGCTTTCTTGGCCTCGGCACGCTCGGAGATCAGGGCATCAATCTGGTCGGTATCCGCATCACCACCCTGGAACCATTCGTTCACATCGTGCTGGGCAATACCGAGCAGCGCAGTCATCGCACTGAACTGGCCAGCCAGCAAAGTGAAGTCTTCACCATCATTAATCGCTTTATTCAGTGTGCGGCAAGCATCAAACAGGACAGCCAACGCTTCCGGTGTATTGAAGTCATCATTCATAACATCGACAAACTTCTCAGGCAGTGGCGTTGTCTCATCCCGTTTATCAGAGAGTCGTTTTTTCGTCTCATAAAGCCTATCGAGTGCCGACTTGGCCTCATCAAGTGCCTTATCCGAGAAATCCAGTGCCGAACGGTAGTGCGTGCCGAGCATAAACATACGCAGCACCTCGGGATGATAAGACTTCAAAACCTCACGGATGGTGAAGAAGTTACCCAGCGATTTGGACATCTTCTCTGCATTAATATTCACAAAGCCGTTATGCAGCCAGTAGCGGGCAAAGCCGCCATCGTTGGCAGCACGCGCCTGAGCAATCTCATTCTCATGGTGTGGAAACTTCAGATCCATACCGCCACCATGAATATCGAAGGTGGTTCCCAGATGTGAACAACTCATCGCCGAACACTCAATATGCCAGCCCGGACGCCCAGGACCCCACGGTGAATCCCAGCCGGGTTCATCCGCTTTGGCCATTTTCCAGAGTACAAAATCAAGCGGGTCGCGTTTGGTGTTATCAACATCGACGCGGCTTCCCGATTCCAGTTCATCAATATTCTTTCCCGAGAGCAGGCCATAATCAGGAAACTTACGCACAGCATAGAGCACATCACCGGAAGCGGAAACATAGGCATGCCCCTTTTCCACGAGTGCTGAGATCATCTCGATCATCTCATCCATATGAGCAGTAGCACGAGGTTCGTGTGTGGGCCTGTCACAACCCAAGATATCGGCATCCTCGTGAAAGGCTGCAATCATCTCGGTGGTGAGGTGGGATATCGAAATGCCGCGCTCATTGGCACGGTTTATGATTTTATCATCTACATCGGTGAAGTTACGCACATAATCCACATCATAGCCAAGCTGTTGCAGCCAACGGTTGATAATATCGAAGACCACCATTACACGTGCATGTCCGACGTGACAGTAGTCATAAACGGTTACACCGCAGACATACATCCCCACCTTGCCTTCAACCAGAGGCTTGAACAGCTCCTTCTTGCGGGTGATTGTATTATAAACGTGTAACGTCATGATTCTGCCTGCCTTTTTGCATACTCAAGTCTGGCTACAATCGCATCACTGCCAAGGAATGCCACAACTTCGGACATCTCAGGCCCGTGCAGTGCTCCGGAAAGTGCCACGCGTAGCGGCATAAACAGTGCTTTGCCCTTGCAATCGGTTTTTTCTTTGACGATAGCCGTCAGGTTTTGCCAGCTATGGTCTTCAAGGGCAAGCCAGGCATCAATTGCATGCTGGTAAAATTCTGCCCCCGCTTCTTTCACAACTGGCAGCGCTTCGGCCTCCAGAGGCGCATTCACATCCAGCAGCCGCTGGAATAGAGCCGCGTCACTGGCACGCTCAATATTCTTGCCAATCAGCGCTGCAAACGCAGTCAGCCGCTCTGTTTTCACATCCGGAACATAGGGCTGAATCAAGAGGGTTAAACAGTCATTATCGAGCTCATGCAACAGGCGGCTATGCCAGCGCCACATCTCCTGGTCCGACCAGCGAACTGAGCTGGTTGAAACGTGCTCTGCATCAAAGTGGGTCGCCAGCGCTGCATGGTCATGCAGTTCATCCGGCAGATTCGGATGCCCGAGCCGGGTCATTGCCTGCACCAGCGCTTCGGGAATCAACCCCTCATCGCGCAGCTCCGCCACAGAGTGGCTGCCTGCACGTTTGGAAAGTTTCGCACCATCCTGACCCAGCAGAAGGCCGTGATGAAGGTAAACCGGTGGTGTGAAGCCCAGGCCATTCAACAGCCACACCTGATAGGCTGAATTGGTCAGATGGTCATCACCACGCAGCACGTGGGTAATGCCATCAAGTGCATCATCAACAGCATTGGGCAGCAGGAAGGTAAAGGTGCCGTCGGAACGCACCACCACAGGATCATCAAGATCACGCAGCGCGAAGGTAACATCACCATGCAGTGCATCGGCAACAGTGACCTCACCCTGATGCGCATGTACGGCCAGGCGCCAGACAAACGGTTCCTGCTCTGCCCTCTCCGCTGCTTCATCGGCAGAGAGTGCTTTGCAGTGTCCCGCATAACGCGGCGGCAGGCCACGTGATGTGGCCAGTTTGCGATCCAGACTCAGCTTTGTTTCACTGCAGAAGCAGCGGTAGGCCAAACCACCCGCTGCCAGCTTTTCAAGTGCATCACCGTGATTGCCAGCATGCTCAGACTGGAAATGAGGTTCACCATCCCAGTTCAGCCCCAACCACTGCAGATCTGTCTGGATGGCATTGATATATTCCAGTTCAGAACGGCCCTGGTCTGTATCCTCGAAACGGAGCATGAATGAACCACCATGCTTACGGGCATAGAGCCAGTTAAGCAGCGCAGTACGTACATTGCCCAGGTGCAGCAGGCCGGTCGGTGATGGCGCGAATCGGGTAACAACACTCATGGACTACTCACCTTCTCTTCCTCTTCACCCGCATGCTCCGGCATGACCAGAATGATCTCATCAGGATAAACATATCCCAGTTCCCGGTGAACCAGCTCTTCCAACGCATCAGGATCGTTTCTCAGCCGAAGAACCTCTTGAGCCAATCGCTCCCGCTCCACCTGTAACTCTTTAAGCTCACCCCTGAGTTCCGCGGTCTGCATGGCTTCCTGGCGATAGACCAGATACCCATGATCTGAAAAGACCATGCTCCAGACCATGTAACAAAGGCCGACTGCCGAAAGTCCCCAGAAGAGCCAGCGACCCACTACCCTCACCACCTCAGATACCCATTAGGGCGCGGCGAACCCTTCCCGATCAGCGAGAAAGACCAAACGCAGCATGTCCGGCGTAACGTGCGGCACTGCCAAGCTCCTCTTCGATACGAAGCAGCTGGTTATATTTCGCCATACGGTCTGAACGCGATGCGGAACCCGTCTTGATCTGGCCAGTAGAGAGTGCCACAGCAAGATCGGCAATGGTTGCATCTTCGGTTTCACCTGAACGATGGCTCATCATGCAACGGTAACCGGCATCATGCGCCATATTCACAGCGGCAATGGTCTCAGTGAGCGTGCCGATCTGGTTGACCTTCACCAGCAGCGCATTGGCGACACCCTTATCAATTCCCTCTTTCAGAATCGCAGGATTGGTCACAAACAGGTCATCTCCAACCAGCTGAACGCGATCACCAACACGGTCGGTCAAAATCTTCCAGCCATCCCAGTCATTCTCATCAAGACCATCTTCAATCGAGACGATCGGATACTGCCTGCAAAGTGATTCAATCAGATCAACCATGCCAACTGAATCGAGCTTGCGATTGCCTTCACCAGCCAGCACATAGGAACCGCCACGATAGAATTCAGATGCAGCCATATCGGAGCAGATAACAATATCGGAACCGGCCTTCAGGCCAGCTTTCTCAATCGCTTCAAGAATGACGGTGATGCCCTCTTCATTGGAACCGAGGTTAGGGGCAAAACCACCCTCATCACCCACAGCAGTAATATGACCACCGGCTTTAAGCACAGATTTCAGCGCATGGAATACTTCTGCACCCATATCCATCGATTCAGCAAATGATGATGCACCGGCCGGTGCAATCATGTACTCCTGAAAATCGATGCTGTTATCAGCGTGGGAACCGCCGTTGATCACGTTCATGCATGGAACCGGCATCAGATTGGCATCAGCACCACCAAGATAACGGAACAGAGACTCGCCATTTTCAGATGCCTGCGCCTTGGCTACAGCCATCGATACGCCGAGAATAGCATTCGCACCCAAGCGACCTTTGTTTGGCGTGCCATCAAGTTCGATCAGTCTGTTATCCAGCGCTGCAAGATCGGCTGCATTCATACCCTTAACGGCAGCGGCAATCTCACTATTCACATTGGCAACGGCATTTTTCACGCCTTTACCATCTAGGCGGGAACCGCCATCACGCAACTCTACTGCTTCGCGAGAACCGGTAGAGGCACCGCTTGGAACGGCGGCACGGGCAAAGGCACCGCTTGCCAGCTTCACATCAACCTCAACGGTTGGGTTACCACGCGAATCAAAAATCTCGCGGCCATGGACTGTTACAATTTCACTCATCTCTACTCCTGTGTTCGACCCTGTGCCGAACATCTGCTTTTCATTTTCATTATTTTCAGGCCGGCCGTCATGGCCGCACCCATTAACTCTCTTTAGCTATGACATCCAGCCGCTTCAATCGATCCAGCAGCTTTGCAAGGTCACCCAATGGCAACGAATTAGGCCCGTCGGAGAGTGCCTTGTCCGGATCTGGATGCACCTCCATAAACAGTGCAGCGATGCCCGTAGCAACTGCTGCCTGCGAAAGCCCTGGCACAAACTCACGATTGCCGCCGGTTGCACCACCAAGCCCACCAGGCTGCTGCACAGAGTGGGTGGCATCAAAGACGACCGGTGCACCGAACTCCTTCATCACCAGCAGTGACCGCATATCCGACACCAGATTATTGTAACCGAAACTGGCACCGCGTTCGCAGAGCATGATCTGATCGTTGCCGGTCGCCAGTGCCTTATCGAGCACATGTTTCATGTCCCAGGGCGCCAGAAACTGCCCCTTCTTGATGTTCACAGGTTTACCGGTTGCCGCAACGGCCTGAATAAAATCGGTCTGGCGACATAGAAACGCAGGTGTCTGTAAAATATCGGCGACCTCGGCAACAGCTATTGCCTGCTCCGGGGTATGCACGTCGGTTATGATCGGCAATCCCAGCTCATCCTTGACCCGCTGCAGGATTCTCAGCCCCTCATCCAGACCAGGGCCACGAAAGCCATCCTTACTGGTACGGTTGGCCTTATCAAAGCTGGACTTGAAGACCAGCGGCACACCAACCCCTTTAGCAATCGTTGCAATCGCCTCGGCTGCTTTCAGTGTAAAGGATTCACCCTCAATGACACACGGCCCTGCAAACAGAACCAACGGCAGGTCATTGGCGACCTTGATCTCGCCAACAGAGACAACTGATCCCATCAGACTGTCGCCTTCTCTTTACTGGCGCTCACAAAGGCTGCGAACAGGGGATGTGGCGCATACGGACGCGACAGAAACTCCGGATGGAACTGACAGGCGACAAACCACGGATGGTCGCCTACCTCCACCATCTCCACCAGCGAGTTATCCGGCAGGGTGCCTGATACAATCAGGCCAGCCTCTTCCAGCTGTGCACGGTAGGTGTTGTTGAACTCATAGCGATGACGGTGACGCTCGCGGATTTCACTCTGACCGTAAGCAGCAAAAGCGCGCGTGCCTTCAATGACCGTACAAGGATAACCACCGAGCCTCATCGTGCCACCCAGATCGCTGTCAAAATCACGCTGAACACGGCTGCCTTCCTGATCCCACTCAGTCATCAGTGCAATCACAGGCTGCTCGGCACGCTCATCAAATTCACTGCTGATCGCCTTGGTAAGGCCTGCAACATTGCGGGCAAACTCTACAACCGCCAGCTGCATGCCGAGGCAGATACCCAGAAATGGCACCTTGTTCTCGCGCGCATAGCGGATCGCGGCAATCTTGCCCTCGGTTCCACGCTCACCAAAACCACCCGGCACAAGGATACCGTCCATGCCTTCAAGGCATTCTGTCCCCTGTTTTTCCAGTGATTCAGCATCGAAATATTTAATTTTTACGCGCACGCCGTTGCTCATGCCACCGTGAATCAGTGACTCATTCACTGACTTGTAGGCATCAGCAAGCTCAACATATTTGCCGACCATGGCAATGCTGATCTCCTGCTCCGGCTCACGAATCTCGCGACAGATATTCATCCAAACGGAAAGATCCGGTTCAGGTGCATCTATACCGAAGTGATCAAGAACCACGTTGCTGAGGCCGCCTTCACGCAGCTTCAGAGGGACACCATAGATCGTATCCACATCAGGGGCATCAATCACAGCATCCCGATCAACATTACAGAACAGAGCAATCTTATCCTTCTGCCCCTTTGGAATCGGGTGCTCGGAACGGCACAGCAGAACATCCGGTTGAATACCGATTTCACGCAACTTCTGCACTGAATGCTGTGTTGGCTTGGATTTGATTTCACCGGCTGATTTGATGTAAGGCAAGAGTGTCAAATGGATATAAGCGGTGTTTTTACGCCCCAGATCAAAACGCAGCTGACGAATTGCCTCAAGGAACGGTTGTGATTCAATATCACCCACCGTACCGCCAATCTCGACGAGCGCGATATCCACATCTTCAGACCTAAGGGAGAGAATTGCATTTTTGATCGCATCGGTAATATGCGGGATCACCTGCACGGTTGCGCCCAGATAATCACCTCGGCGCTCACGACGAATCACTGACTCGTAGATGCGTCCGCTGGTAAAGTTGGAACGTTTGGACATCACGGCATGGGTAAAGCGTTCATAGTGGCCGAGATCAAGATCGGTTTCAGCACCATCATCGGTGACATAAACCTCACCGTGCTGGAACGGGCTCATGGTTCCGGGGTCTACATTGATATAAGGGTCGAGCTTCTGCATCGTGACCTTCAGGCCACGTGCTTCAAAGAGGGCTGCAAGACTTGCAGCAGCGATACCTTTGCCGAGTGATGAGACCACCCCGCCGGTTACAAAAACGAATCGAGTATTATTATTCATGACGGGGCGGCAAGTTAGCAGAAGCCACCAACCTCCGCCAGTTAAAAACGTTTAATACTAGGGCTATTAACACCATTTCCTGGCATTGCGGAACATACGCATCCAAGGACCATCCTCACCCCACCCTTCCGGTTTCCATGAATACTGCGCAGAACGGAAAAGGCGCTCCGGATGCGGCATCATGATGGTGAAACGGCCATCTGCCGTAGTGAAGCCGGTCAGACCATCAGGAGAGCCGTTTGGATTATGCGGATAACTGTTTGCTGCAGCCCCATCAGGTCCTAGGAAGCGCAATGCCGAGAGTGCATTTGCACGCTGTTCATCAGAGCCGAACTCAACCCTCCCCTCACCATGCGCCACCACCAGCGGCAACCTAGAGCCCGCCATGCCATTCAGGAAGATCGATGGTGACTCGAGCACCTCCACCTGCAATAGGCGCGCTTCAAACTGCTCGGAGCGGTTGCGTTCAAAACTTGGCCAGTTCTCAGCGCCGGGTATAATCGATTTCAGGCCACTCATCATCTGGCAACCATTACAGACACCAAGGGCGAAGCTGTCACTGCGATGGAAAAAGCCATCAAACTGATCCCGGGCCCGGGTATTGAACATTACCGTATTGGCCCAGCCGCGACCTGCACCCAACACATCACCAAAGGAGAAACCGCCACAGGCAACCAGCCCCTGAAACTCTTCAAGACCGATGCGCCCTTCAATAATATCGGACATGTGCAGATCTACACAGTCGAATCCGGCGCGATCAAATGCAGCCGCCATCTCGATCTGGCCATTGACCCCCTGCTCCCTGAGCACTGCCATCTTCGGCTTAATAGCGCCGATATACTGTGCACAGATATCATCCGCAGGGGCGAAACTAAGCTCTGCAAACAAACCACTATCATCCGGATTGGCAATGGCATCGAAAGCCTCCTGTGCACAGGCCGGGTTATCGCGAAGTGACTGCATGCGATAGCTGGTCTCTGCCCATACCTGCTGCAGGAGCTGAACATTTTCATCAAAAACCACATGCTCGTGGCATGCCATAACGACACGACCGTCGGTGCGCGGGTGGCCAATTACATGTGCCACATGTGCAAGCCCAATGCCGGCCAGAGTCGCAAGCACCTTTTCACGATCGGAGCGACGAATCTGTATTACCGCGCCCAACTCTTCGGAAAAGAGGATGCGCACCTCGTCACCGCTGCAGTCCCCCATCAAGGTTTCAAGGTGGATCTTCAGCCCAGCGCGTGCGGCAAAGGCCATCTCAGCCAGTGTTGCAAAAAGGCCACCGTCGGAGCGATCATGATAGGCCAGCAGCAGCCCTTCACTGTTCAACTTCTGGATGCCATTGAAGAAGCTCTTCAGCAGTCCCGCATCATCAACATCGGGAACCGCTTCGCCGGTTTTACCATAGACCTGTGCAAGCGCAGATCCGCCGAGGCGATGTTTGCCACCACCCAGATCAAGCAGAATCAGATCGGAATCACCCTGATCAAGCTTCAGCTCCGGAGTTAGCGTTTTACGGATATCGGAAACCGGTGCAAAAGCAGAGACAATCAAAGAGAGCGGCGAGAACATTTCGCGCTTTTCTCCACCCTCTTGCCAGACTGACTTCATCGAGAGCGAGTCCTTGCCTACCGGGATCGAAATCCCGAGTTCGGGACAGAGCTCCATACCAACCGCCTTCACGGTATCAAACAGACGGGCATCCTCACCCTCGTGACCGCAAGCCGCCATCCAGTTGGCAGATAGCTTTATATCGCCGATTTTTTCAATTGCAGCTGCCGCCACATTGGTCAGTGCCTCACCAATCGCCATGCGCCCTGAGGCCGCAGCATCAAGCACCGCAATCGGGGTTCGCTCACCCATGCACATCGCCTCACCAGTGTAGTGGGTATAATCAGTTGCAGTTACTGCCACATCAGCCACAGGCACCTGCCACGGGCCAACCATCTGATCGCGGGCTACAAGACCTGTAATGGAGCGGTCACCAATAGTGATCAAAAATTCCTTGCTGGCGACTGCAGGCAGGCGCAGCACACGTTTAACCGCCTCATTCAGGTCGATCTCATTCAGGTTCAGATCTTCGTATTTCGATGTGCTATGGGTGACATCCCGCACCATCTTCGGCGGTTTACCAAGCAACACATTCAGAGAAATATCTACCGGATTATTACCGAACTCCGGATCATGGACCGTGAGGTCACGCTCCTCTTTTGCTTCACCAAGCACTGCAAACAGACAACGCTCGCGCTCGCAGAGTTCAGTGAACAACTCACGAGATCCAGGTGCAATCGCCAGCATGTAACGCTCCTGCGCTTCATTACACCAGATCTGCATCGGGCTCATGCCCGGCTCCATATTGTGTACAGCGCGAAGGTCCACCCAGCCGCCGCGGCCGGCATCATCAATCAGTTCCGGCACTGCGTTGGAAAGGCCACCGGCACCGATATCGTGAATAAAGAGGATCGGGTTGCTATCACCCATCTGCCAGCAACGGTCGAGAACCTCCTGGCAGCGACGCTCCATCTCGGGGTTGCCTCGCTGTACTGAATCGAAATCGAGGGACTCAGCATTGGCACCGGTATCCATACTTGATGCCGCACCACCACCAAGCCCGATCAGCATAGCCGGGCCACCGAGCTGGATAATCAGACTGCCAACCGGCACCTCTTTCTTGTACACATGACGAGCATCAATGTTGCCGACACCACCAGCGATCATAATTGGCTTGTGATAACCGCGCAGCTCTCCCTGCACCTCCTGTTCATAGGTGCGGAAGTATCCGGCAAGGTTCGGACGCCCAAATTCGTTATTAAAAGCGGCCGCTCCAATCGGGCCATCGATCATAATATCAAGCGCGGAGACAATACGATCAGGCTTGCCGAAATCGACTTCCCAAGGCTGCTCAAAACCGGGGATGCGCAGGTTGGAAACTGAAAATCCGCACAGCCCTGCCTTGGGCTTGGAGCCAATGCCGGTTGCACCCTCATCGCGAATCTCACCACCGGAGCCGGTAGCAGCACCTGCAAATGGAGAGATAGCCGTCGGATGGTTGTGTGTCTCGACCTTCATCAGAATGTGGAGGTCATCATCATGTGCCTTGTAGTGGCCGTCACTATCAGGGTAGAAGCGTTTGGATTTACCACCCTCAATCACTGAGGAGTTATCGCTGTAGGCGACCAATGTCCCTTCCGGATTGAGCTGGTGGGTATTGCGGATCATCGAAAAGAGCGAACGATCCATCTTCTCGCCATCGATAATCCAGTCGGCATTGAAAATCTTATGGCGGCAATGCTCGGAGTTGGCCTGAGCAAACATCATCAGCTCCGCATCGGAAGGATTACGTTCAAGCCTGATGAAATTCTCAAGCAGGTAGTCGATCTCATCATCAGCCAGCGCCAGCCCCAATTCGCGGTTGGCCCCCTCCAGTGCTGTACGTCCACCATCCAACACATCAATGGTCACCAGTGGTGCTGGTGCATGATGGGCAAACAAGCGATCAAGCTCATTAACATCCGAGAGTACCGATTCGGTCATGCGATCATGAATCAGCGCTGCCGCAGCCGCATGTTTCTCGTGTGGAATACCACTGATGTGGTAGACAGCGCCACGCTCCAGACGAACCAGTGATCCCATACCACAGAGACCTGCAATATCAGTCGCCTTAGATGACCATGGGCTGATCGTGCCTATACGTGGCACCACAATGAAGAGGTTATCGGCGGCATGATCATCAAACAGCACCGGCACATCACCCAGCAACTCGGCCAGACGATTGGTATCCCCGACACCCCACCCCAGCTTCACTTCAGCGATATGAATATAATCAGCCTGAAGCTCAACCTCAGACAACCCAATCGCCCTGAAAGTTTCAAGCAGCTTATCGCGCCGGAAATCGGAGAGCGCACTTTTGCCTTTAAGTGTGATGATATTGGTTGTGGAAATCAGATCGGTCATGCCCTGCATTCTATGGCCTGAAAGCATGAAACCAAGCACGAATATCCACCCTCCACTCTACCTGTGATCAAGTTCACATTTACCACTAAACATTCTACTATATTGCAATGCAATAACTCACCAGAGGAAATGGGGAAATGCCTTTAGAAACATTCAACTTGTCGGGGCTTCTGCCTGTGCTCGGAAAGTTACATGATGGAGCCATGCTGGTAGACCACAATATGACCATCTCTTTTGCTAATCAGGCTGCACATCAGATATTCGACTATAAAACACCCGAACTTATTGGCGCCAACATTTCAGTCTTGATACCTGAGCAGCACAGAAAGCAACATAAAAAACATTCAACTGACTACATTAACAATCCAGCACCCAGAATAATGAATTCCTCCATGCGCCTGGAAGGGATTGATAAAAACAACAATCCAATCCCTCTGCTGGTCAGCTTAGATCCCATCGAAACCGAAAATGAAAAAATGACCCTAGTCTCCATTCGCGACATACGGGTCATTGTAAAGATGGAGACAGAACTCTTTCATGCCCGAAAACTGGAAACAATCGGCAAAACTGCCAGCGGCATAATCCATGACCTCAACAACGTCCTTCAGGTCATTTACAGCTCAAGCCACCAGGCTCGAAAGTGCCCGGAAGGAAACGCACATAAATATCTGGATGATATCGATGCACAAGCGACTCTTGCCACCAGCATACTAAGAAGTCTGCTCTCTTATCTTCAACAAGGGGCTCCCGAAGCTGCCCGATTAAATTTGAATGAAACGGTCGGAAACTTTCAGCCGATTTTGAATTCGATACTACCAAAGGAGATCCAGCTTTCGCTGAACATTGATAAAGAGGAACATTTCATCCACTCCACTTCCACGGTGATAGATCAGATTCTTTTAAACCTAGTGATCAATTCAAACGATGCTGTTACCGGAGTGGAAACCCCGGAGATCACCCTCTCACTAGCAGCTGCTGAAACGGAAGGCGAAGCAGTATTGAGCGTAAGGGACAATGGCTGCGGCATGAGTGAAGAGGTCAAACAGAATGCCTTCAAAACCTTTTTCACCACCAAGACTGACAAAGGGACAGGGCTAGGGCTAGCCAACATTTACGGTGCGGTCATAGACCTCGATGGTCGGATCGACATAGATAGCTGCCCCGGAAAAGGAACCACCTTTAAAATCACACTTCCCACACTGCCATAAAAAGAGCGTAAAAAGAAAAAGGGGAGCCGAAGCTCCCCTTTAAATATTTCTGCCTCACGACAACCTGTCCGGTCTTAGTAACGACGCTCGCGAATACGTGCAGCCTTACCACGCAGGTCGCGCAGGTAGTAGAGCTTGGCACGACGAACACGGCCGTGACGAACCACTGTAATACTCTCCAACATTGGGGAGTGCAGCGGGAACACACGCTCAACACCAACATTGTTGGAAATTTTACGAACGGTGAAGCTGCTGGAGATTCCGTTGTTGTGACGTGCGATCACAACACCTTCATACGCCTGCAGACGCTCGGTTTTTACCACGCCATTCTTGGTGTCTTTGAAATCGATAAGACGTACGTTTACGCGGACGGTATCGCCCTCACGGAAAGACGGAATATCATCACGCAGCTGATCCTTAGTTATATCATCCAGTGCACGCATCTTGTTTTGCCTCCAAACTTAACCTCTGTCAGGCCCATATTTTTCAACCTATTTTCAAGCGATCCAGATAAATCGCCAAGGCGGCCCGTACAGAAAGGTGGCGCACTTTACCGACACCTTCTATCGGTGACAACCATCCATTTGCATCTGGCATGTTTTTGGCATCCAGACCCCAGCCCGTTCCAAACACAATCAGGTGCTTTCCATCCAGTTTAGGGATTTCTGACGGGTCAATAACCATCCCTTCCGGTGGCGTCGCTGAGGTATACCAGAGCTTGTACTGATCCAGCCCCGGAATCTCCTCAAATGATTTAACACATTTGATCGCCTGCAACACCTCGCGGCGATTGGGATTGCGCTCACCTCCCGCACCATTCAAGTAGTAGTCAGTCATATCATGGATCAGCGCATGCATGCCGTCTGCGGGGTGCACAAGGTAAACCGGCGCCACACTATAAAAAGCGCAGCTGCGGGCAAAGTCATGAACATCAATAGAGGTGATGGCGGTAGTGCCCGTCTCCCCCGTGCGGGTCAGGACCGGGTGATGCACCAGCGCGACGGCGACTTCATTCTTGGAGAGAGGCATGGCGGCAGCTTAAACGCTCACCCCTCTCGCGAAAAGCAGATTAATAGCAACAAGCGCAGGAGAATGATATGTGAGTGGCAAGCATTGGCTGGGATGTGGAACTCTTCGATGCAGCATCCTCACTTTCAGTGTACCTTCGCCCTATTCTTCAACAGGGATGTGTTTATGACAGATATCGGTCGCCTGAACAGGCTAAAAGTTGTCAAAGAGTTGGATTTCGGTGTCTATCTCGACGGTGGAGAGCTGGGCGAGATTCTGATGCCGATCCGTTATGTACCGGTCCCGTGCAATATCGGCGATGAGCTTGAGGTATTCATCTATCGCGATTCAGAGGATCGCCTGATTGCCACCACCGAGAGGCCGATTGCCATGGTCGGTGAGTTCGCGATGCTGAAGGTTGTCTCTGTTAACAACATGGGTGCATTCCTGAACTGGGGACTAATGAAGGATCTGCTGGTGCCATTCGGCGAACAGAAACCACGCATGGAGGAGGATAAGTCCTACGTGGTACGCATATATATTGATGAGGATAGTGATCGCATCGTTGGCTCCGCCCGTCTGGACGATTTCCTCTACCGGGAATCGGAGGGTGAGTTAAAGGAGGGCGAAGCGGTTACGATCTTTATCGCCAACAGAAGTGAGCTCGGTTATCAGGTCATCGTCAACGATACCTACTGGGGCCTTCTCCATCACAACGAGGTAGCTCGCCCGCTCAGCCGGGGTCAGCGCATGCCCGGCTTTATCAAGAAGATTCGCGACGATGGTCGCATCGACATCTGCCTGCACCTGCAAGCCAGCGAAAAAACCGATGATATCTCACAGCTGATCATGCGCTCACTGCGCAAAAACGACGGCTTCATCCCCACTACTGACAAGAGTTCGCCGGAAGAGATTCAGCAACGTTTCGGCATCAGCAAAAAGATGTACAAAAAGGCAGTTGGTTCACTCTATAGAAAGAAGCAAATCAGCATCGACACTGACGGCATCCGCCTGCAGGAAGATACCTGGGCGATGAAAAAGTAAGCCCCGCAACAAAGTCGTTACTCATTGGACCACCATTATTATCACAACCCTTTACTGCTATAATAAGGACAGCAACCCCCCTTCGGAGGCTTTATGAGTGACAAAAACAATACCCGTAGCATGGCGCTGTTCTGCGACTTTGAGAATGTCGCACTCGGCGTACAGGATGCAAAATATGCCGCATTCGATATTCAGAAGGTGCTGGAGCGACTGCTGCTTAAAGGCAACATTGTCGTAAAAAAGGCTTATTGTGACTGGGAACGTTACAAGAAATTCAAAGCCCCTATGCATGAGGCCTCCTTCGAACTGATTGAGATCCCGCATGTTCGTCAGAGTGGCAAGAACTCTGCCGACATTCGTATGGTCGTTGATGCGCTCGACCTCTGCTACACCAAGGCACATGTCGATATCTTCGTCATCATCTCCGGTGATTCCGATTTCTCACCACTGGTCTCCAAGCTGCGTGAAAACGACAAGGTGGTTATTGGCGTCGGCGTTAAAAACTCCACCTCCGACCTGCTCACCTCCAACTGCGACGAGTTCATCTACTATGATGATCTGGTGCGCGATTCCGAAACAAAAGGCAAGGCCAAGCGCAAACGTTCCTCCGCCAAGCCAAAGAGCAAAGCTGCAAACGAGGGTACAGGTGAAGATGCCGATGCACTGAAACAGGAGGGGATCGATCTGGTGATGGCTACACTGGAGGACCTTTTCAAGGAGCGCGGTGAGGAGGAGAAGGTATGGGGCTCAATGGTCAAGCAGACACTGAAGCGGAGACAGCCCGGCTTCTCGGAGAGCTACCACGGCTTTCGCAGCTTCGGCCAGCTACTGGATGAGGCGCAGAAGCGCGGCCTGCTTGAACTGGAACTGGATGAAAAATCCGGCGGTTACATCATCAAGAGCTTCTCGCAGGACGAGTAATCCTTAAGGGCATAAAAAAGGCCCCGGGAGGAACCGGGGCCACATTTGCACATCTTTACACGAGGAAAACTTATATCCGGAGGAATTAGGAGGGAGGGGTTGGAAAATTCACTCCGGACAACACGTAATTTATGGCGGCCCCATGACCCCCCAATGAATCAACCATGAAAATAACTTCATGCTTACTGCTGCAGCCAATCCCCCTACAGCACTACTTGCCGCCCATCGCTTTGGCAAAGGCTGCTGCCAGAGCATTTTGCGGCTGCTTCTTCTGCTTCTCCATCTGCCGCTTCACCTGATCCTTGGCTGTTTTCGGCCTGCTCGGACGGACCTTGTTAGGCCGCGATGGATCACGCTTCTTCTCTCCACGCCCTGCTTCTGAACGGACTGTTTTTTCAGGCTTGGTGCCCGGCTGGTCATCCATGCGCATGGTCAGGGAGATGCGTTTACGCTTGGCATCCACCTCCAGCACCTTCACCTGCACCACATCGCCAGTTTTCACCACCTTGCGTGGGTCATCAATAAATTGATTGGTAAGGGCTGATATATGTACCAGCCCATCCTGGTGTACGCCGATGTCAACGAATGCACCAAAATTAGCCACATTGGTCACCACACCCTCAAGAATCATCCCCTCACGCAGGTCGCGCACCTCTTTTACACCCGACTTGAACTTCGCCGTTTTAAACTCCGGACGCGGATCACGACCCGGCTTCTCGAACTCCAGAAGGATATCGGAAACGGTGATCTCACCGAACCCGTCACCCGCAAAATCGGCAGCATTGAGCTTCTGCAGAAACTCGCGATTACCCATCAACTCAGCCACAGGCTTGCCGGTTTTAGCAACAATCTTTTCGACCACAGGATAGGCCTCAGGATGCACGGCCGAAGCATCCAGCGGATTATCTCCGTTCATAATGCGTAGAAATCCCGCTGCCTGTTCATAACTCTTCGGCCCGATGCCCTGCACCTTGAGGACCTGCTTGCGATTGCTGAATGCCCCCCGCTCATCGCGGAAGCTGACAATATTTTCAGCCATCGAACGACTTAAGCCCGCCACATGCGTCAGCAGCGGCACAGAGGCAGTGTTGATATCGACGCCGACACGATTCACGCAATCCTCCACCACGCCATCAAGGGTTCGGGCAAGGAAACTCTGGCTGACATCGTGCTGATACTGGCCGACACCAATCGACTTCGGCTCAATCTTCACAAGCTCCGCCAGCGGATCCTGCAGTCGACGGGCAATCGAGACCGCACCGCGCAGCGAAACATCAAGATTCGGAAACTCTTTGGCTGCCAGCGCAGAGGCCGAGTAGACCGATGCACCCGCTTCGGAGACCATTATCTGAGTGAGGTGCAGCTGCGCAAAGCGTTCGCGCAACTCCTTCACCAGCGCCTCGGTCTCACGGGATCCCGTACCGTTGCCGATAGAGACCAGATCAACGTGATGTTTGTCGGCCAGTACAGCCAGAGCCGCGATCGCCTCATCCCAACGCCTGGCCGGGGCATGCGGGTAGATGGTGGTGGTATCGAGCACCTTGCCGGTCGGATCAACCACAGCCACCTTCACACCGGTACGCAGCCCGGGATCAAGCCCCATGGTGGCTCGCGGCCCGGCAGGTGCGGCCAGCAGAAGGTCGCGCAGGTTGTTCGCGAACACCTTGATCGCCTCCTCTTCCGCCTTCTGGCGCAATTCAACAAACAGATCGAGCTCTAGGCGCATGAAAATTTTCACCTTCCACGCCCAGCGCACCGTCTCCAGCAACCAGCCATCGGCAGCCCGACCCTGCTCTCTAATCCTGAAGTGACTGGCGATAGCCGACTCGCAGTGGCCAGCGCATGACACATGCTCTGCAGCATCTTCCATCATCTTCACACTTAAAATACCCTCATTGCGGCCACGGAACAGTGCCAGTGCACGATGCGATGGAATCCGTTTCAATGGCTCATGGTAGTCAAAGTAGTCGGTAAACTTGACCCCCTCCTCCTCTTTACCAGCAATCACGGAGCTGACCATTACCGCATGCTTGCTCAGGTAGTCACGCAGACGACCAATCAGATCGGCATCTTCACCGAACTCCTCCATCAGAATCTGACGCGCCCCATCAAGGGCTGCCTCAGCACTGTCGATGCCGTGCTCTTCATTGATAAATGTTTCTGCCAACACTGCAGGATCCTGTTTCGGATCGGCCAGAAGTGTGTGGGCCAGTGGCTCAAGTCCTGCCTCACGGGCAATCTGCGCCTTGGTGCGACGTTTTGGCTTGTAGGGGAGGTAGAGGTCTTCCAGACGCGCCATCGTTGCAGCCGCCTTGACCGCCTTCTCCAGTTCGGGGGTCAGCTTCTCCTGCTCTGCGATTGATTTAAGGATCGTGGTACGGCGCGCTTCAAGGTCGCGCAGGTAACGCAACCGCTCCTCTAGATAACGCAACTGCGTATCGTCGAGTCCGTCGGTCACCTCTTTACGGTAGCGGGCGATAAACGGCACGGTTGCCCCGCCATCAAGAAGCCCGATAGCGGCCACAATCTGCAGCTCGTTCACGCCCAGTTCTTTAGCGATACGCAGCTCAATTCGCATGGTTTCTCCTGAAACAAAATAGTGTGGAAACTTTTTTCTCGGCGGCCCCGAAGTTGGCGGCAGTTTATAGCCAGATTTTCAGAATGAAATGGGGCAGCAAAGAAAAAGACCCCGGCGTTAACCGGGGCCTCACAATTCTCTAGGAGGAGAATTTATATCCGGAGGAATCGGGAGGGGAGGGAGGGTGATCCGCTCCGGACAAAGCGGACAATGCAACCTGCGTGTTAGCTCCCCATGAACCGACCATGAAGATTATTTTATATTGTGATCGTGCCGGGTAACTCTGGCCATTCGCACACTGTCAGGATGCAATACCACACTATCGACAGGTGTAATTTGCTTCTAGGCGATGTCACGACTATACTACTATCAACAACTTAACGAAGGCCTGCCACCCCTCCCCTCCCCGGCAGGCCTTTTCGTTTCTACTCACGAATTATCTCCATTGGCATGCCCTCTATGAATCATTTCGCCACACAGGGACTCCATCCTGTTGACGGAAACATATCGCCTCCCATTCTACCACTCTATGAATAGGCACTTTGCACAGAAGAAGATTGCACCGATTGGTTGGCTAGTCGCCCGCCGAATTGAATCCCTGTGCCCGGACCGTTCTGACTAACTAAAGAAAGTTACTACTGCTGCAACGGCCACGGGTTTTGAATCATCCGTGGCCGTTTTTTTTATCAACACGTGGTCACGGACACCCCCTTAAACCTGACAGAGTAGATATCATAGAGAGGAGAGTGTCATGTCTGTGCCATCGGCATATATAGGCGTCATTATAATCTGGAGTACCACCCCGCTGGCTATTCTGTGGAGCAGCGAAGAGGTCGGATTTGTATTCGGTGTTACCAGCCGAATGCTTGTCGGTGCCGTGCTGGCACTGATTGTTGCCGCCCTGCTCGGCTCCGGACTTGTATGGCATCGTCGTGCCAAGCTCGCCTATGTTGCCAGTGCCATCGGTATCTATGGCGGTATGATCAGCGCCTACTGGGCTGTACAGTTCATACCGACCGGCTGGATCTCGGTGATCTTCGGGCTCTCCCCGCTTTTCACTGCCCTGATGGCGCAGTTGTGGCTGGAGGAAGAGAAGCTTACCCGCTCTAGGCTGTTTGGCATGCTGACCGGCTTACTGGGACTGGCAATCATCTTCGGTTCCAGCTTCAGCCTCAATAATCAGGCATCACTCGGTGTGCTCGGCATGCTGGTCTCGGTGAGTATTCACTGCGCCAGTGCGGTATGGATTAAACGTATTGATGCAAACGTACCTGCCATCGTCATGACCAGTGGTGGACTGCTGTTTGCGGCTCCACTGTTCCTGCTGACCTGGTTTTTTGCCGGAGCAGAGCTGCCGGATGAGCTCTCGATGCGTACGCTTGGCGCAATAGGTTATCTTGCCCTGCTTGGATCAGTACTGGGGTTTGCACTCTATTACTATGTATTGAGCAGGGTGGAGGCGACAAAGGTGGCGCTGTTGACACTGATCACACCACTGGTTGCGCTGGGGATTGGCCACTTTTTCAATAACGAGCCGCTGACCCTAAATATCGTGGCTGGATCACTGCTGATTCTCTCTGGGCTTGCCGTGTTTGAATTCAGCAGTCAGACCGGAAGGATCAGAGCTCGTTTCCTGCGTTATTAATGTAATAAAGGCCCTGCATATGATGCAGGGCCTTTATTCTACTGGATATCCCAACGACGAATCAGCTGCCGGTAGGTCAAAACGAATATCACTGTCCAAATCGTTGAACGCAGTGTCATCGCTGCAACAGTGCGCATCTCATATGCACCCTCTGCAAATATATACAGACCAAAGGCTGCGAATACCAGCAGTGTTGAGATAGCAATCAACAACGCGACCCCGGCAGCCCACGGCTTACGCAAAGCAATGCCAATGCCGGCAATCATATAGATGAAACCGGCAGTGAAATTAAACCAGAGTACGAACGGTACATAATTTCCCGCTGCCAGCCTGTAGCTCTCATCGCCAAAGAGCACCTGACCACCGGATTTGATGGTTAAGATTCCAAACAGTACAGCTACAGTTGCAGCAAGCCAGGTGATTACTTTATTGGTCACTGATGGACTCTGATTCATATGATTTAGCTTTCGCAACTGCCGCAGGCACCGCCGGGTTTAACACCCAGCTTGATGAGGATCTTCTCCATCAAACACCAGCGGGTAAAACCGGACTGGAACAGATTGGCCCCTACAAACAGTGTAAACCAGAGCCATGTCGGTTCATTCAACACGGTGCCGTTATACACCGAGCTCAGGAACACCGAGAGCATGATAAAAAAGCCTGCAATAATTCGAATTACTCTTTCTGTAGTCATTAGGAAATCTCCCTTCTTTTAGTTTTATGGCCACTGGCCAGTTGTGCTTTTTATCTTTATCGCTGCGATCAATTGGGTTTTGCTACCGGAAGCTGGAAGCTTGCATGGCAGGCGATACAGTTGTTCATCGTCTCGACCAACTTCAGCTGAATCGCTTTGGCTGGCTCTCCTGCTTTTGCCATATCGGCAATATCATCAAATGCGTAGTGGGTTCCGAATCCAAGCTTCTTGAACTCCAGCGGTAACTTGGCACGCAACCTGAAATCCACCGTGGCAATCGCTGCGCTGCCTATTGGACGTGCCGCAGCCTCTACTGCTGCCAGGTCATCATTTGCCAGCGCCTCAACCACAGTCTGTGTGGTCTCCAGCAACAAACGCATCTCTTCCAGTACAGCCTGTCGCTCGGCTGGCTCAAGAATCACAGCCGTTCGGCCATCATCTCCTTTCTCAGTACTTCCAAGCACTACAAATTTAAATATGCCGCCAGCTAGGACTGCAACCAGCAGGCCGATTGCGATCCAGTGTGGTGTTGTTTTTTTCATGTGTATCTCCATTATCTGATTTTAAGCAGTCGTTCTGAAATTGATTTCAGTGTTCTGATGGTAATTGCCTTCTCGTCGTCAGGAATATCGCTGAGCACCTCCTGCTGGAAGTCACGCACCAGCGGGATCATCACCTCCAGCGCCAGCTCCCCTTCTGTGGTTAGAGCAACACGGAAACAGCGCCGGTCTTCCTGACAGGGCTTACGTTCAACCAGCCCCTTCTTCACCAGCCCGTCGATACGGCGGGTAATGGTGGTTTTATCACGCATCAATAACTGAACGATCTCCACCTGTGTCATCGCCCCCTGTTTCATCAAACGAAACAGAATGCCGAAGTCCTGGGCCGAAAGTGGATAGCCGCTGGCTGCAAACCTGCGGGATATCTCTTCAGTCATCAGAAATGCCGTACGATTCACATTCAGGCCGATGGCCTGCTCAAGTTGAAAATCCAGTATCGATTCACCCATCTTGTTCTCCTGTTTGCCGCATACTAGGCATTTGGTTGTATATTGCAACTGTTGTTGTTTGCACTTAATGTGAAGCAACATCTCTTTCCAATAGCCCCGCCGCTATTCAGTATACTGCCATGCTCAGTTACCAGCACTCCTACCATGCCGGCAATCATGCCGACGTTCTGAAACATGTGATTCTCGGCGATCTCGTCGCAGGCATGCAGAAAAAAGAGACGCCACTCTTTCTCCTGGATGCCTTTGCCAGCCGCGGCATCTACGACCTGGATTCACCAGAGGCATTGAAAAACAGGGAGTTTGACACCGGCGTCGGCAAGCTCTGGCCACTGCGCCACTACAAGACACCGGAAGGTGTAGCACGCTGGTTCGCATTGATTACATCGGAAAATGTGGATGGCGGCTTTGTACGTTTTCCCGGCTCCACCGCCATGCTTCACGCCATGACACGTGAGTTTGACCGCCTTGCTGCATGCGATCTGCACCCGCAGGAGTTCGAAGGACTGCGACAGAGCTTTAACAGCAGTCGCAGGTTCAGCCTGCATAAACGCGATGCCTTTGAAGCCATTAAAGGACTGTTGCCGCCAAAAGAAAAACGCGGCCTGATCTTTCTTGACCCCTCCTACGAGGTCAAGGATGAGTATCGTGATATTGCCAAAGCCGTTACTGAGGCGCACCGCCGTTTTGCTAGCGGCGTCTACGTGATCTGGTACCCGTTACTTCCAGCTGAACGCCACAACGATCTATTCAAAGAGCTCAAGCGTTCCGGTATCCGCAAGATTCTCAGGGTAGAGCTGGATTGCGGAGGGTGCTTTCCCGAGATGCAGATGTCCGGTTCAGGCTTGTTAATCGTAAATGCACCCTGGCATGCGCAACAGGCCATGCAGGAGTCACTCAACTGGATCTGTGATCACCTGACCGAAGGCAAAGGCAATAAACATTTCGGATGGCTCGTTCCCGAATAGCGTTTAAAGTCCCCTGCTTTCAAAGCCTTTCATTTATTTATAGAGGCAGAGGTATGCGATCTGGCCAATGGCGCGCACGCTGAAGAAAGTATCCTTCTCAACCACGAACTCATCGCCCGCATGGCATGCAACCCAGTCAACAGACCCAGGCAGCTTCACATCAAGCCTTCCTGAGGTGACCGACATGATCTCTTTAGTCGAGGTGCCGAACTCATATTCACCGGCAGCCATCACACCGACGGTAGCCGGGCCCTCTGCTGTTTCGAACGCGATCGATTTCACTTTACCGTCAAAGTATTCATTAGTTTTAAACATGGTATTTCCTTTTGTGAGATAGATTTAAGAGCGTTATATCAGCCTTTCAGAATCAGCAGCATCTCGCGCACAACCTTGGCTGCAAGCACGGATGAACAGCCGGATGAGTCAAGTTGTGGCGCAAGCTCAACCGCATCAAGCCCTACAATATCGCAGCCCTGCATCACCTTGATAAAGCGCTGGAAGGTCCACCAGTCGATACCACCGGGCTCAGGGGTGCCTGTGCCGGGGAAACATGCCGGGTCGAAGACATCGAGATCAACGGTCAGGTAAACAGGTCGCTCACCGATCCACTCAACCAGCTCATCTAGATCATCATCGCGAAAGGTGCTCAACGTGCCGAAACCGCGCATCAGCTCATATTCACGCTGTGTGCCGGAACGAATACCCAGCTGACGCACATTGCCATCGCCGATCAACTCCGAAACCCTGCGCATCACGCAGGCATGTGACAGCTTTACACCGAGGTAGTCGTCGCGCTGGTCAGCATGAGCATCGAGCTGCACCACCACCAGGTCGGGATACTTTTCAAAAACAGCCTCGATGGCAGGCAGGCTGACCAGATGTTCGCCACCAAGCAGGAACGGTGTCACATCATCTGCCAGGCACTCTTCAACCGCCTCGCGGATAATTGAAAGCACAGCGCCAACATCACCCATTGGCAACTCCAGGTCGCCAATGTCGCTGTAGTGGACACCTTCAAGGTCGATATCGAGAAAAGGCGAATAGGTTTCCACACCATCAGAGGCATCACGAATCGCGGCCGGGCCGAAACGGGCCCCGGGACGAAATGAGACAGTACCGTCGAACGGCGCTCCAATGATGCGGATGTCGTGGGGCTCTTTCAGATCCCGGTCAGTAAAATCGAACATGGCGCGAGTTTAGACCGAACAGGGGCCAGCGAAAAGATGATTCATATAATCAGGGTGCCGGCTGTGAATTTTATGTTAACAAGTTCTAGTCGTAACTCTAATCCGGCATTAGCTTTCCCATCCGCCCGGAAAGGGGTAAGTTGTAAGTTCGGACAGAGGAGCCTACCATGAAAAGAGTTCTGATTATCGGCGCTGGTGGCGTCGGACGCGTAGTGGCACACAAGTGCGCCCAGAATGAGGATGTCTTCTCCGATATCTGGCTGGCCAGCCGCACCAAAAGCAAGTGCGACCAGATTGCGCTGGAAGTGCGTGAGAAAACCGGTCGCAAGATTGAAACTGCAGCTGTTGATGCCGATAACGTTCCCGAACTGGTTGAACTGATCAAGCAGGTAAAACCTTTCATGATCATTAATGTCGCACTCCCCTACCAGGACCTGACCATCATGGATGCCTGCCTAGAGACCGGTGTCCACTATCTCGATACCGCCAACTATGAACCGCTGGATGAGGCGAAGTTCGAGTACAGCTGGCAGTGGGCTTACCGTGAACGCTTTGAGAAAGCGGGACTGATGGCACTGCTTGGTTCCGGCTTTGATCCGGGCGTAACCAATGTCTTCTCCGCCTATATGCAGAAGCACCACTTCGACAGCATGGATTATGTCGACATCCTTGACTGCAACGGTGGCGACCACGGCTATGCCTTTGCCACCAACTTCAACCCTGAGATCAACATTCGTGAGGTAACCAGCAACGGTCGCTATTTCGAGAATGGCGAATGGGTCGAAACCGCCCCGATGCAGTTCAAAAAGCAATTTGATTTTGAACAGGTAGGGCCAAAGAACATGTACCTTCTCTACCATGAGGAGATGGAATCACTCTCCGTCAACCTCAAAGGCGTCAAACGCATGCGTTTCTGGATGACCTTCGGCGATGCCTATCTGAAACACCTCGAGGTATTCCGCAATATCGGGCTGGATTCGATTGAGCCTATTATGTTCGGGGATCGCGAGATCGTGCCGATTCAGTTCCTCAAAGCACTGCTGCCCGATCCAGCAAGCCTAGGGCCGCGCACTGTCGGTAAAACCAATATCGGCGTTATCGTCAAAGGTTTCAAGGATGGTAAGCCACTCTCCCGTTACATCTACAACATCTGTGATCATCAGGAGTGTTATAAGGAGACCAACGCACAGGGCGTCTCCTACACCACCGGCGTGCCAGCCATGATCGGCGCAATGATGATGATTCAGGGTCACTGGATGAAGGCGGGCGTCTACAACATGGAGGAGTTCGATCCCGATCCATTCATGGCAGCATTGAATACACACGGCCTGCCGTGGACCGATATTGAAACCGACATCGACGTCGATGCCCTTCCTGAGTAACCGTTGTCATTTGACCTGAACCAGATCCCATCCCCCTGCTACCTGCTGGAGGAGGAGAGGCTGATTGGCAACCTCGAACTGCTCAAACGCGTGCAGGAGGAGTCCGGCTGCAAGATCATCCTGGCACTCAAAGGGTTTTCCATGTGGTCCACCTTCGACCTGGTCAGGAAATACCTGCCGGGCTGCACGGCCAGCTCCCTCTACGAACTAAAACTCTCCGATGAGAAGTTCGGCGGCGAAAGCCATATTTACTCTGCCGCCTATCGTGAAGATGAGTTTGATGAGGTCTGTTCGCTGGCCGGGCATATCGTTTTCAACTCGGTGAATCAGTGGCAGCGGTTCAGCAAGCAGGCGATAAAGGCCGGTGTCTCCTGCGGCCTGCGAGTCAATCCGGGCATATCAGAGGTTGATACCGATCTCTACAACCCCTGCTTTACTGGTTCACGTCTGGGTGTGCGTCCCGAACACCTTAAAGGGGCCAAGCTTTCAGGTATCGAGGGACTGCATGCGCACGCGCTGTGTGAGAACCTGGCCGACTCCTCTGTTGCCTTGATTGATGCCTTTGAAGAGAAGTTTGCCGACTACATCCCATGGCTGAAGTGGGTTAATTTCGGTGGTGGCCACCTGATGACCCATGCCGGTTACGATGTCGACAAACTCATCGCACGCATCAAAGCATTCAGGGAGCGCTGGAAGGTGAAGGTCTATCTGGAACCAGGCGGTGCCGTCGCCTGGCGCACTGGCCCGCTGATTACATCGGTTCTCGATATCGTGCCTACCGACGGACTGGATGTGGCCATTCTCGATATTTCAGCAACCGCGCATATGCCTGACGTACTGGAGATGCCCTATCGTCCAACCATCACCGATGCTGGCAAGGCCGGTGATAAGGGGCACACCTACCGCCTCGGCGGCACCTCATGCCTTGCTGGCGATGTAATCGGCGACTACTCGTTCGACAGGCCACTGGAGATTGGGTCGCGCCTGGTTTTCGAGGATATGATCCACTATACGATGGTGAAAACGACAATGTTCAACGGCGTGCGTCATCCCGATATCGGCATCTGGCACACCGATAACAGCTTTGAACTGGTACGCCGCTTCACCTACGAGGATTTCCGCGACCGATTGTCGTAAACCACAGAACCTTCGTAGTTGAACGTGGCGTCACCGCACTCCATAGTTCCCCTTCACTTAATGAATCAAGGATGCCAAGAGATGAAACGTATAGCCGCCAAGTCTGACAATGCCACCCGTGCACACGAACTGGTCTCATCGTTGCAAGCCCGCTTTGTAGCAGGGCTTGAGAAGCTGGCTGCCGATCTGGGCAGCGAACAACGCTTCTCGCCTGTCGAATGGTTCCGCGATGAGGGTAGTCACGGCGGCGGCATCCGCTTTGAAACCGCCGATGGCGATCTCTTCGGACGCGGCTCGGTAAATGTGTCGCAGGTGCATTATGATGATAATCCGGAGAAGAAGCTGGGTTCAGCCTCAGCCATCTCTACAATCATCCACCCGTGCAATCCGCTGGCACCTTCGGTGCATATTCATATCAGCTGGACCGAGATGAAGAGCGGTGCAGGTTACTGGCGCATGATGGCGGATCTTAACCCATCCAATGAGAACAAGGCACATACTGCACAGTTCTTCGACGCCATGAAAAAGGCCGCTCCGGCTTTATATGAAGAAGGCATCGCCCAGGGTGAACGCTACTTCTATATCCCGACACTCGGACGCCATCGCGGTGTTGCCCACTTCTATCTGGAGAACTACGCCACAGATGATGCCGCAGCCGATTACGCGCTGGCCAGAACCGTTGGTGAGGCATCAATTGACAGCTACCTCGATATCCTGACTCAGGCACTGAGCAGCAGCGACAAGGCCAGTGACGAGCAGCAGGCTGCACAACTTGCCTACCACACCCTCTATTTCTTCCAAGTCCTGACACTTGATCGCGGCACCACCACCGGCCTGCTGGTTCACAATCAGAACGATGTCGGCATCATGGGTTCACTGCCTGCCTATGTGGATCGTCAGCTGTTACGTTCCTGGATTGATCGCATGCAGCCACCCCAGCATCAGCTTCTTAATGCGCTGGTTGCTGCCCTGCCGGAGAGCAAACCAGCACTTGTGGATGAAGCTGTGAAAAAGAGGCTGGCAGCGGTGGTGCGTAACCACTACCGCACCTATCCCGAAGCGATCGAGATGCAGGCCTCCGGCAATACGATCCCATCCACGGTGAAAAATCACAGCTGATTCAGAATCCAGCAGAATGATGTAATCACCAGCCCTCTTCACGATGCAGCACTTATAGACTACGCTACATTCTTTCTGCTGACTATTGAGAAGGAGGGATATCATGAGCAACGCACCCCACATTCTGATTGGCGGAGCCAATCAGCATCAGGTCACACTCGATGCCAGCATGGCCAACCGCCATGGCCTTATCGCAGGAGCAACCGGTACAGGTAAGACCGTGACACTGCAATCGGTTGCCGAAGGATTCTCTCGTATCGGCGTTCCGGTATTCATGGCCGACATCAAAGGCGATCTTTCAGGCATTTCACAGGCGGGTAGACCACACAAGGAGATTGACCGCCGTATCGGTGAGATTGCCATTGATGGTTATAGCCAGCGCGGCAATCCGGTGCTGTTCTGGGATATCTTCGGACGCACAGGCCATCCGGTGCGCACAACGATCTCCGACATGGGGCCATTGCTGCTTTCAAACCTTCTGGATCTGAACGATACACAGAGCGGCGTACTCTATGCGACCTTCCGCATCGCCGATGATCAGGGGCTGCTGCTGCTCGACCTGAAGGATCTGCGCTCAATGCTCTCGTGGATGAACGAGCACGCTAAAGAGCTGAAGTCGGACTATGGTAATATCTCATCTGCCAGCATTGGTGCCATCCAGCGCGGCCTACTGGTTCTTGAAGAACAGGGTGCCGAAAACTTCTTTGGCGAGCCCGCGCTGAGGCTATCCGACCTGATGATGGTGGATTTCTCCGGCATGGGGGTGATCAGCCTGCTGGATGTCACTGAACTGATCTCCAAATCGCCCAAGCTCTATGCAACCTTCCTGCTATGGCTGCTGGCTGAACTGTTTGAAAACCTGCCGGAGGTCGGGGATGCCGACAAACCGAAGATGGTGCTCTTTTTCGATGAAGCGCACCTGCTTTTCGACGGCGCACCGGAGGTACTTCTCGACAAGGTGGAGCAGGTTGTACGCCTGATCCGCTCTAAGGGGGTCGGCGTCTACTTTGTGACCCAGAGTCCGCTTGATATCCCCGAAAGTGTGCTCGGCCAGCTGGGCATGCGCGTACAGCATGCATTAAGAGCATTTACGCCGAAGGACAAAAAAGCAGTGAAAACAGTTGCCGAAACATTCCGTCCGAACCCTGAACTCGACACCGCCACGGTGATTACTGAACTTGGGATTGGTGAAGCGCTGGTCTCCACGCTTGATGGCACAGGTGCACCCACGCAGGTGGAACGTATTCTCATCGCACCGCCGCAATCGCGTATCGGCCCTGCCTGCAGCGAGGAGCGGGCAACCATGATATCACGCTCGCCGGTAGGCGGCCGTTATGAGGAGTCCATCGATCGGGAATCAGCGCACGAGTTACTCAAAGCACGGGCCAAAGAGGTCTCGCGTCGCGAAATGGCTGCCAAAGCGGAACAACAGCAACAGACCATGCGTGAACCTTCTGCACCCAAGCGGCCTCCCGGACGACCTCGCGATACGATGGCTGAAACCATCATGAAGTCGGCAGCGCGTTCGGTTACCACAGCCATTAGTGGTGCCATAGGCCGCAGGCTTGTGCGCGGTCTGCTCGGCTCGCTGCTCGGCGGCAAGTAAAGGAAACCCTGCAGCCATGATTTAAGTCTCTGAATCCAACGCACACGCAGTTGTCCTGAAACGATCAGGCCGCCCATGGCCTGCACGGACACCCTGACCTTTTCTGAGTACCCTTAACCATCACAGCCTCTGGCATAGGCGCTCAAAAAGGCAGATGATATCGCTGCAAAGAACAAGTAAAAGAGGTGGCATATGCAACTGGCAATGGTGGGAATGGGTCGAATGGGTGGCAATATGGCAACACGGCTGGCACTGGCCGGACATTCCGTGACTGCATTCGATATTGATTTCAATACAGCACAGGCCGTTGCAGCCGGCCACCATGAGATTACCCCGGTAGTCAACTTCACAACACTGATCTCCACGCTGCCTGCGCCGCGCAGTATCTGGCTGATGGTGCCGCATCAGGTTGTCGACTCAACGATTACGGCGCTTCTGGAGGCTGGCCTTGAGTCCGGTGACCTGATTATTGATGGCGGCAACTCCAACTACAAAGAGGGCCAAGAACGTGCCCTCAAACTTGAAAGTCACGGTATCCACTTCGCCGACTGTGGCACCTCCGGTGGCATCTGGGGCCTGAAGAACGGCTATAGCCTGATGATCGGCGGCAGCGATGTAGCCATTGATCGCATATCACCTGCATTGACTGCTCTTGCCGCCAATAGTGGCAAAGGCTGGGCGCATGTCGGCCCTGTTGGAGCAGGTCACTTCGTCAAGATGGTCCACAACGGCATCGAGTACGGCATGATGCAGGCCTTCGCTGAAGGTTTCGAGCTGATGCAGGCAAAATCAGAATTTAACCTTGATTTGCAGCAGATCGCTCAGGTCTGGCAGAAGGGATCGGTGGTGAGCTCATGGCTGCTTGACCTGACAGCCGATGCACTGCAGCAGGATGGTGATCTAACCAGCCTATCCGACTGGATGGATGACTCCGGTGAAGGACGCTGGACCATCAATGAATCGATAGATCTCGGTATTCCAACACCGGTGCTGACGCTGGCGCTGCAGATGCGCTTTCGCAGCAGGCAGAAGAACGCCTTTGCAGGAAAAGTCGTCAATGCCATGCGCGCCGGTTTCGGTGGCCACCCTATCAAACCGGCAGAGAAACCATGAACAGCACGTCAGTTCCGCAACCTGAACCCTGTAACATTGTCATCTTCGGTGCTTCCGGAGACCTGACCAAACGCAAACTGCTGCCTGCACTGGCACGCATGCACCACTGGAACCTGATTGCCCCGAACTCACGCATCACAGGTATTGTGCGTAATCATGAATGGGATATTGATCACTGGCGCAGCTATGTGCATGACGCACTGCAGCAGTTTCGCCCCGACTGCCTGAGTGATACGGCCGCATGGCAATCAATCAGCGACATGCTGGCACTGACAGTTGGTGATCTCTCCGATGCTCAGACCTATACGCGGCTGCAGGAAACATTGATCAGCGCCGATGGTAAAACCAATGTCCTGTTCTATCTGGCCATTCCTCCTGAGTGGTATGAACGAGTTGCCTCCAACCTCAATGCAGCAGGGCTGCTGAATGAGAGCAGTGGCTTTCGCCGTATCGTCATCGAGAAACCATTCGGCAGTGATCTCGCCTCGGCCAGAGAACTCAATCGTACCCTGCGCGAACATATGAAGGAGCGGCAGATCTACCGTATCGACCACTACCTCGGTAAAGAGGGTGTACAGAACCTGATGGTATTCCGCTTTGCCAATACCGTGTTTGAACCGCTATGGAACCGCAACTATATCGATCATGTACAGATATCCGTATCCGAGAGTCTGGGGGTAGAGTACAGGGCTGGTTATTATGAAAAAGCCGGCGCACTGATTGATATGATTCAGAGCCACCTGATTCAGGTGATGACACTGGTAGCCATGGAGTCACCGGTCTCCCTTGATGGTGATGCCGTGCGTGATGAAAAGGTAAAGGTGCTCAAAGCTGTACGTCCGATTCCGGCTGACCGGGTCAGTGAATTTGCCGTTCGTGCCCAGTACGCTGGTGGTACAGTTGAAGGCAAACGCATTCCGGCCTACCGCGATGAACCCGGAGTTGATCCGGACTCCACGATTGAAACCTTTGCCGCTATCAAACTCTATATCGATAACTGGCGCTGGCAGGATGTACCGTTCCTGCTACGTACCGGCAAGCGACTGCCCAATCGTGTCTCTGAAATCGCTATCCGTTTTAAACGGCCACCGATGAATCTTTTCTCCGAGAGTAGTAGCCAACTGCCGCAAAATGAGCTGATCTTCCGCCTGCATCCCGACGAGGGAATGGTCTACCTGCTCAATGCCAAATTGCCGGGATTGAACGACCAGCTGCGTGAGCTGGCACTGGATGCGCCCTATGCCGTGGCAGGCGCGGACTCTCCGGAGGCCTATGAGACACTGCTTCACGATGCCCTGCTCGGCCAGAACGCGCTCTTCTCCCGCGCCGATGAAGTTGAGGAGTCATGGCGCATCGTCACCCCAGTGATGGATGCCTGGAAGCAGAAACAGAGCATCCGATTCTATGAGGCGGGCAGTTGGGATATCCCTGAAATTGAAACCATGATGCAGGGGTGTGTGGGCTGCTGGCGTGACCTCTCGGAGCATCACCAGCATGGATATTCGAAAAGCACCTGATCCACACGCGCTTGCCCGGCAGGCTGCTGAATATATTGCCGAGCGTATCGCGGCGGTATTAAGTCAGCGTGAGCACTGTCATCTGGCACTGGCTGGCGGCAACACCCCCAGAGCCCTCTATGCACTGCTGCGCGGCATGGATCTGTCGTGGTCACGCCTGCACTTCTGGTTTAGCGATGAGCGCTGCCTGCCGGCAGGTGATGCGCAGCGTAACGACACAATGGTCAAAGAGGTGCTGCTGGCAGGTTTGCCTCTCCCGCAGGCACAACTGCATAGCATTACTGCAGAGCTCGGCCCGGAAGCAGCTGCCCAACAGTACACTAAAGAACTGAGCCACATTGAACGACTGGATATTGTGCTGCTGGGGCTTGGTGAGGATGGTCATACAGCCAGCCTTTTTCCTGACAATTCAGCTCTGGCTATGCAAAACCGGGCAGTGCCTGTTCATCATGCCCCGAAACCACCTGCACAACGGGTATCTCTGAGCCTGAACTGCATCAGAGAAGCTGATGAACGCGTTGTCATAGCCGCAGGTAAGGAGAAACGAGAGGCTCTGGCTCGTATTCTTGCCGGCGAGGAGGTGCCAGCGGCCATGATTGGTGAGGCAGTATGGTTCGTTGATGAGGCAGCCATTGCCGGCCTATGCGGCGAAGCTCCCACACAGTGTCAGCAAATAAGAGCGTGAGTGCAGTGCAACGGCTTGCTTCGCATATAATGAGTTCGTTGTACTGGCCTTGTGACTTATAAAGTTAGGTCGATGTATGCTAAATGGGGACTTTTAAACTAGGTTTGTATGAACCCCTAAACCGAAGTGCCTGATACCGGGACGCCCCCCTTTACTATTAAATGATTCACTATTTATAGGTCACAAAACCAGTGCAATGACACGTTTGGCACTAAATATGCTTATAGATTTGCGACAGCTCGCTGCTCTAGTTTTGTGACTTATAAAGCTGGGCCGATGTATGCTGAATGGGAGCTTATATACCCAGGTTGTGTGAATCCCTGAACTGGGATACCTGATACCGGGATGCGGCGCCCCCCTTACTTGAAAGGGTTCAGTATTTATAGGTTACAAAACCAGAGCAGCGACACGACGGCAAAGGCCTGCCAGCCCCTCCTCCCTTTCTGGCAGGCCTTTTCTTTTCTATTTTTCCAGTCCCTATAGGAGAGAGTCATTCGCAGCATCTTTTCAGGCTCTGGCTGAAAGCATGGCCTCCAGCTTGAGCTGGTCTGCAGTGAAGCTGCGGATGCCTTCGGCCAGCTTTTCACCGGCCATGGCATCCTCGTTGAGCTGCCAGCGAAACTCCCCCTCACTGAGAGGCTCTTCTCGCTCAGTCCGTGTGCCATCATCGAGGAGTTTGCGTTCCACCGCATCGCAGGAGATCTCCAGTTCCTGCATCAACGCCGGGCTGATCGTCAATCGGTCGCAGCCTGCAAGCTCAAGTATTTCGCCGATATTGCGGAAACTCGCCCCCATCACCTCTGTCGGGTAATTGCATCGCTTGTAGTAGCGGTAGATCTTCTGCACCGACTGCACACCCGGATCCTCCGCGGCGGTGTAATCAAGGCCTCTTTTTGCCTTGTACCAGTCGAAGATCCGGCCAACGAAGGGGGAGATTAGGAACACCCCTGCATCTGCACTGGCACGCGCCTGTGCCATCGAGAAGAGCAGTGTCAGGTTGCAGTTGATGCCATCGCGCTGCAGCTGCTCGGCGGCGCGTATCCCCTCCCAGGTGGAGGCGATCTTGATCAGGACACGCTCAGTTCCTACGCCGTGAGCGGCATAGAGATCGATCAGCTTGTGCACACGGCTTACGGTGGCATCGCAGTCAAAGGAGAGACGGGCATCAACCTCGGTAGAGATACGGCCGGGAATTATATCCAGCACCTCGCGACCGATCATCACTGCCAGCATATCACCCGCATCCTCGATCAGCCCTGCATGGTCACCTCCCTGCCCCCTGGCCCAGACCAGTGCCTCATCGATAAAGTGGGCGTACTCCGGCTGGCTTACCGCCTTGAGCAGCAGGGAGGGGTTGGTGGTGGCATCAACGGGGCGCCATTTACGGATCGCCTCGATATCACCGGTATCGGCAACAACCGTTGTCATCCGGCGAAGCTGTTCAAGTCTTGTCTCCATAGCACCTCTCCTTCACGTTCAACAGACGCATTCGAGGGTAACGTACCCGCTGTCCGTTGCTTTATTATAGCAGAGTGGAAGAGCCGCGGCAGGCTTCACTAGCAGAGATGCAGCCATTCTCAACGCTGCTGGTTTAAGCTATAGTACAAATATCACTGGAGGAGAAGGTGATGCCCCATACAGAAGCTATCGCTAAAGCCGGCATCGTCTGCCAGCCTGTAACATAACTAAGAGAGGGGTCGGAACCGCCCATGCAATTGAAACGTCTTATCGGTCAACTTCTCAACATGCGCACCCATCTCGCCGAGCGCATCGCACAACTGTTGAAGTACAGCTTTTACCTCTACCTTGCCGGCCTGTTCAGCATCTTCGCTGTGCTTGATGCCACCGTACTGCATGTGACCAGCGAGATGCGCCAGACGGCGTTCGATACCATGGTGCGCTACCGTATTGTGGTGCCGAAACCCGACCCCGCCATCATCATCGTAGACATCAATGAGGCTAGTCTGGCAGCTATGGCCGCAGATTATGGGCGCTGGCCATGGCCGCGCCAGGTGCTCGGGGAGTTCCTCGAGCAGGTTGAGAAGCAACAACCCAAAGCAGTGGTCTTCGATATCCTGTTCAGTGATGCGGATATCTATAACCCCGACAGCGACGCCTATTTCGAGGCCGCCATTGCAGCCAGCAGCAACACCTTCTTTCCGATGCTGCGCCTTGATCCCGCCAGCGACCATCTGAGCCAGATTAAGCCGACCATGATTCCCGGCGTCACAGCGCTGCCGGACACACAGCCGGATGGGGATGCAACAATGGCAATAGTGCTGCCACACTTCCAGTCCGCCATCGATGGAGGCCGTCTTGGACTGCACAACATCTACCCGGATGTAGATGGCGTGGCACGCCGTTACAATGTCTATCGCAAGGATTATGGCTGGAGGCTGCCGACACTGCCGTCACGCATCGCATCCGAATTTGGCTGGAATAAGCCGGATGCACAGCAGGTGCTGCTCAACTGGCGCGGCAAGCCGTTCACCTACCACTATGTAAGTTTCAGCGACATTTTTACGGACATGAGCAGGAAAGAGAAAACACGGCCCCAGGATGAGTTCAGAGACAAGATTGTCATCATCGGATCGACAGCCCCCAGCCTGTTCGATATCAAGGCAACGCCGATGAGCCGCATGTTCCCCGGCGTGGAGATCCTCGCCACGGCGATCGACAACTTCAAACATGACGATGCACTGCGCTTTCCGGAGGGCCGTATCTGGTACCTGCTGATCACCCTGCTAATCATCTGGTTAACGGCATGGGGCTTTTACCGCAATACCGGCCGCGACAAGATCGACCGCCTCTTCGGTCTGTCACAGCTGATCCTGATCACCATCACCTACGCCAGCATCAACCTGACCAACACCTACATCAATCTCACCGGCCCTGTAACGGTCGGGCTGGCATTTTTCACACTCGCCCGCCTCTACGCCATGGCAACCGGCAAGGCGCTACTGCAGAACATGGTACGTGCGGCCACTGCGTGCAGTGGAGAGCTGCAGGCCACGCTGCTGCTGATCCGGCTTGATAACGTGCGCCATGTGATCCGCCATAGCGACCTAGAGAAGGTCCGTAACGAACTGGAAAAGGTGGGCAGGCAACCCAAGAGTGTAGAGGCGATCAACGGCGAGCAGAGAGGGATATGGGAACTCTTCGAGCATACACTGGCCATCTCATGGATTGCACAGGTGCAGGACCAGGATGCACTAGCCGCCATTCAGCGGGATATTGATGCGCTTCTGGCTGCCATGCCAGTGGCATTGCAGCGGCACCTTGACCTGCCCGATAATGCGGCGAGGCACTTCATCCATCGCGGCCTCATTGCAGGTGGCAAGGCGGCTCCGGCAGGCTGGCGCCTGATGTTCGCTGAGGCACTACTGGAGTGGGACGGGCAGGAGAAAGCAGGTGAGAGGATTCAATGAGAAATAATATGCATATTCCAACTATTCTTATGATTGCGTTGCTGGCCACCCTGCTGGGCTGCCAGGCCGAAGCGCCACCGCAGCCGACAGCTATACAACCAGTGGCTGAAAATCAGCCGTTCATACCTGTTGCAGGGCCAGCCGCAAAGGTGGCGAACTCTACCATGGCGGTGAAGAAGGATCCGCTATCCCCTACTCCACAACCTCTAGCCAAAGCCTTTGCCAGCAGCACCCCAGCCACCAGTGAAAGTGGTGCAGCGATCAAGGCCGACGACATCAGGGCAGAGCCATTCGGCGATGCAAATGTCGTGGGTCGACTGGCAACCGACGACAAAGTGGATATCCTCAAGAGGGATGGTGGCTGGTTTCAGATTAACAGCCAGAAGGGTAACGGCTGGGTTCGCATGCTCAGCATCCGCAAGGGTGAAGCATCCAAAGGCAGTAGCGCCTATGGAGTGCTGGGGCTGGCTTCAGGGCGCGCCGGAACCGGCAAAGTGGTCGCCACCACCGGCATCCGGGGACTGAACGAGGAGGAGCTTCAGGCGGCCCGGTTCAATGAGGCGGAGGTCAAGCTGGCCGAGTCCTACGCCAGCAGCAAACCCGAGGCGGCTTCTTTCGCAGCCCAGGGCAAGCTTGTTTCGCGCCCGTTCAATTACCTGGCGGTTCCGAAATGAGAGGGTTCAGCATGAGTAAAAGATCATTTTCCGCATTGTTACTGGCATCACTGTTCATTGCCGCTCCGGCCTGGAGTGGCGGCCTGCTGGACAAGGAGCTGGCCAAGACCCTCAGGCAGGGTGTCGAGGAGAAGATTACCGGCAAATCATCCACCCCGATGGAGGAGGAGGTCGCCATCGGGCGGCAGATCGCCGGCAACCTGCTTGGCGCAGCCCCGCTAGTCAGGGATGCGAAGCTGCAGAAGTATGTTAACAGTGTCGGCCGCTGGGTCGCCGACCAAAGCGAGCGGCCCGATCTGCCCTGGCACTTCGGCGTCATCGCCTCGAACGACATTAATGCCTTCGCTGCACCCGGCGGCTATATCTTTGTTACCCACGGCCTCTACAACCTACTGCAGAACGAGGCCGAACTGGCCGGGGTCCTGGCACATGAAGTCGGCCATGTCATCCGCCAGCATCATCTGAAGATCTTGCAGCAGAGCAAGCTGCTTGATCTTGGCAGTCAGGTGGTTACCCAGAAGGTGGGCGGCAACGACAGGGTGCAGGGGTTAATCGGCAGCGGCGCTGAGATCATGGCGCGCTCACTCGACAAGAGTGCCGAGTTCGAGGCGGATCGCATCGCCGTCGTACTGACCACCCGTGCCGGTTACGATGCATTTGCGCTGCCGGGCGTACTGCAGCAGATCGGCCACTTCGCCAGGGACGATGGTGATGTCGCCCTGCTGTTCAAGACCCATCCCCATCCTGATGCCCGGCTCGACAGGCTGGGTGCGGCGATGGGCAGTCATTTTGATGGCATCGAAGGCAGGACGCTGGAGGCAAGGCTCTATCACATCGCCCCCTAGCCGGTAATCGATCATATTCCGGATAAAAAAACGCTTGCAGAGATTGACTTTCAAGGGTTGTTTCTATAGTGTAAATACACGTTCGTTGCACTGGTTGTGTGGCTTGTAAACTTTAGCCGATGCGTACTGAACGGGAGCTTGGCTATGCTGGCTGTGTGAATCCCTCACGGGATACCTGATGCCGGCATGCGGCGCCCACCTTACATAAAGGGTTCAGCCTTTACAGGCCATCGTGCCTGTGCAACGACAAGGATTTCAGAAAAGGCCTGCCACTCCTCCCCCTCTTGGCAGGCCTTTTTCGTTTCTGCTCGCCAGTCGCATATTGTGCCACTGTGACTCTCAATCACTTGATTTACCCTTGCCCAAAGAGGGGGTTGGTAGTAAAGTGGATACAGTTTCGTTGCACTGGTTTGTGGCTTGTAAACTTGGGCCGATGCGTACTGAACGGGAGCTTGGCTATGCTGGCTGTGTGAATCCCTCACGGGATACCTGATGCCGGCATGCGGCGCCCACCTTACATAAAGGGTTCAGTCTTTACAGGCCGCAGATCAGTGTTTCGGAATAACTATTCATGAAAGGCCTGCCGGCTCCCTCTCCTTCCCGGCAGGTCTTTTTTTGTTCATCGCTGAATAACGCGAAACACCTAGATGGGAATCATTTGTAAGTCATTACAGGTAGTTTTTAAGTGTATGGATTCACTTGTTCTTTCTTGTTGCCCAAGAAAGAACCAAAGAAGGGCGCCCGGGAAACAGCATCAGGTCAGGTTCAGTCGTACCCCCTGTTCTCCTCCGCTCGCTTCTTCTGTTTATCATCCCACCGTTTGCGCCTCTCCAGGTAGTCGCTCTTATCCTCCGTATGTCGGATCACCGGATGGCGTACCTGGCGCGCTTTGTTACTGCTTCTGATAACAGCGTGTTTGCCACCCTTCTCAGCTTTTTCTGCCTGATTTTTATTATCTTCTGGAGACGACTCATAGGGTATGCGGCTCATATTGATCCGGGCCGGGTTGTAATCGGGGTCAAGCTGCAGTGACTCATTAAAGTGTGTGCGCGCAGCAGGCAGGTCACCCCAAAGCATCTGGGCTAGGCCGAGGTCATTGTGGGCAGCCGGGTTATCGGGGCAGAATTTGATACCCTTTTCCATCAGGGCGATTCTCTCATCCACGTACTCTGCTTTAGTTGCCTTGCGAAAGTACTTATCACCCTTGTTGCAGGACTTGCGGTGATAACGCGCCGCCGATGCATGGATGCGGTCACCCTTCTCCATATCCAGGAAGCCACCAACCAGACCACCGAGCACGCCGCCATGAATCCCGTCTTCGAACACCTGATCTGGAGCGGTACCGCCCTCTGCCCCATGAGCCGTTGCACAGGGCAACAGAAACAGCGTCGCAGCAATAAAAACAAATCGTTTCATCGTCACCTCTAGAGCAGCTTCACTTCAAGCGCATCAACCGCTGCATCTCTGGCCGCCATCTGCGACACCAGAACAATACTATAGCACATTTTCTATACTCCGCTTGGTTGCCTGCCCTGCCCTCGGAACCGATCGTTATCGAGTTTCCTTACCTAAATAGAGATACGGGGCACTCACCCTTCGGTGTTGGCATCATCTCCATGGTTCTCATAATCATCGGCATCATAATCATTTGCGGGGATGTGGAACTCTATTCCCAGAATCTTAGTCGGTGTTGATCCACAAGCAGAAAGCAGGGTCAGAAGCGTAACAAGAAGAATCATTTTCATATGGCACCTCTCATTTAGCGATAGATAGATTTGCACATAACAGTGCAACTGTCCAACAGAACCCTGTTCACTGTCAACTGATGCGCGCTTTAACCACCCCTTTTACATGCCACGCAGGCACCATGGCCTAAGCGGCTCCTGCCCTGCCAGTGCGGCCTGTAGTTGGGCCAGGATCTTTCCCCTGTCGCGGGGAAGATTACCGGCCAGGGCCAGCGCATTGGAGGCGTGATTGGAGCGGAAGATCACTGGTCTGGGAGGATTAATGCCGCTGATCAGGCGCTGCTGTTCGAGAAGGATGGCGTGATCCTCCTGGAACTCGAAGGGCTCCGCGAACTTATCCCGGAATTCAGCAGTAATCTCATCCTCAAGGTAGATCTGCAGCATGGAGAAGTAGGTGACTGGCGCCCTGTTAAGCAGTTCAATGGTGCCATCGATATGCTCCTGCCAGCGGCTTTTACCACCCAGACCAAGGATGACGGTCGCGGAGACCTTCAAACCTGCATCAGATGCCTTCTGCATCGCCTCAGCGATACCCCGCTGGCTGGCCCCCTTGGTGATCTTCTTCAGAATTAGGTTGGAGCCGGACTCAATGCCGAGGTAGAGCAGCTTTAGACCACGCTGCTTCAGCAGGGTCAGCTCATCTGCCCCCTTGCCCAGAAGGTTCGCAGGTGTGGCATAACAGGAGACTCGGTTCAGCATGGGAAATACCGCATGCAGTGCATCGAGAATCGCTACAAGTTGCTCTGTCGACAGGCTGAGCGCATCGCCATCGGCGAGGAATACCCGCCGCGCATCAGGTGCGCTGCGGGCAGCACGGCCGATATCTTCAATTACATCCTCAAGCGGCCGCTGGCTGTACTGCTTACTCCGATACATCGAGCAGAAGCTGCAGCGGTTGAAACTACAGCCGAGTGTCACCTGGATGATCAGATTCTCCGCCTCGCTCGGTGGCCGGTAGAGCGGCATGTGATAGTTCAGTGGCATAATCACAAACTAGGGAGTTTAGAAAAAACCGCATCCTGCAATTTTTGGTATCAGGGCTTGCTTCTCCCTTCTTGCGAACAATCGGAATAGCGGGGCTTTTAGTTTGAGACCTGATTACTAAAGCTGTGCGGGCCAAAACGCCCATTTGGCTCTAAGCCTATCGCGCGACGAGACAGCGTCGCTTGCTTCCCGTTAGCAGATTGCCGAGACCAACATTTTCAATCGCCCCTATGCATGATCTGAGCCGATGCCTTTGACTGCCGAAAGCATCGGCCATTCAATACTTATCTCTATGCTTCATTACTGATTTGATATGTCGCCCGAATGCCTTGTCCTTTTTACGTTTCTCGTGATGTGACATCTGATAAAAATCCGACTCTTTATTGAGCTTCAGGTAATTCTGAAAGTGATCTTCACTCAGCTCGCCATTCTCGATTGCCATCAAAATCGCGCAACCGGGTTCATTGCTGTGGCTGCAATCAGCAAAGCGACAATTTGCTATAAGTTCTACAACGTCACTGAAACTCTCATCTATCCCTTCACTGTCACCTACCATGCCCAGCTCTCGCATTCCGGGCATATCAATCAACATTGCTCCATCTTCAAGCATAATCAGTTGGCGGCGCGTCGTGGTATGTCGACCTTCGCCTGTTGCGCTAACAGACTTGGTTTCCAATTCAGCTTTGCCGACAAGTCGATTGATCAATGTGGTTTTACCTACACCGGAAGAGCCAAGAAGGCAGTACGTTTTTCCGGCCGCCATGAGCGCTCTGACCTGCTCAATCCCGCTCCCGGTCACATTGCTTAGCGCAATGATTTGAGTGTTAATGCCTGCGCTGCGAATGTTCGCCATCAATAGCTCCAGTTCATCTGGGCTTATCAGGTCTGTCTTGGTAAGAAGAATCAATGGCTCAATCTGACCTTCATTTACCATGACCAGGTATCGCTCAAGTCTGCGAATATTAAAATCGAAGCGGCATGACTGGACAATGAATGCTGTATCAATATTGGCAGCAATCATTTGAAACTCTATCTCCCTTCCCGCAGTTTTCCGGCGTAAGAGCGTTTTTCTTTGAAGGATTGCGTGAATGCTCGCAAAAGCGTCGCTGTCATGGTGCTCTACAGAAACCCAGTCCCCAACACATGGAAAGTCCGCAGGTGATTCAATCTCATGCAAATACTTCCCCAGCAGAACTGCTGAAATTTCTCTGAACCCATCATTTACAATGCACCTGCCTCTGTCTACTGCAATGACTCGAGCAATGCTCTGCTCCGGCTTAACCAGCTCTTTAGCGTGATCTTCAAACCAACTGTCAAAGCCAAGTGCAATCAATTCCATGGGGTGATCTCCATTTGAATCTCTAAATGAAATCCACATCTAACTATATCCCGGAATTTAAATTCTAACAGCCGGCAAATGATGCATTTTGTGAAAGCAGACATTTGCGCCCCCAAAAAGGGCTCCTTAACTACACAAGCAAGGCTAGCAAAACATTTGTCTCGGGCGGAGGATCGGCAGCCTTCAGCCCACCATTCCTGCAACCACCATAAACAACTAAGCTGCGGGCATGCGCCCAAAACCACCACCGAACTACCTTGCCGGTTATCCCGCCAATCTGGTAGAGAGAGTCCAACAGCTGATCGAGCAAAACAGTTTGGCTGAGTGGCTACTGAAAAAGTATCCGCACAGCCATTCGGTGCGCAGTGACAAGGCGCTTTATGCGTACGTGATGGAACTCAAAGAGACCTATCTGCGCAAGGCGGGGCCGCTCAACAAAGTGGCTTTCGACAGCATGCTGCACCTCACCCGCAATGCGCTCGGCATGCACTCCAGCAAGTCGCGGGTGCACGGAGCAAAGCTCAAGGCCAAACGCGAGATCCATGTGGCGACGATGTTCAAGGATATGCCGCCCGAATTCCTGCGCATGATTGTGGTTCACGAACTTTCCCACATGAAGGTGGCCGAGCATGACAAGTCGTTTTATAAACTCTGCTGCAACATGGAGGCGGATTACCATCAGCTGGAGTTCGATCTTCGCGCCTACCTCACCTACCTCGAATCAGGTGGTGAGCCGCTCTGGAAGGTCACAGCGTAAAGGCATCCGTATTCCTCCGGATACCCAGTTCATAAAGCAGCCGTAGCATTGCAGCTGCCACCACTCCTCTCCTCTCCCTCCCCTCCCGCGGAAGGAGTGTTGGTAATGATAACTGCAGGAGGCGAGTCCCATGAATCCATTCCGGGCCAAGAGAATCGCCGACTATTTTTCTCGTCTACCTTCCATACAGAAAACAGCCTCTACGGCGTAACCATTCGCTATATGGGTATTAAGATTCATTTTGAAGATGAGCACGGTCTCTGGGAGCTCCTTCACAGCCTCTGCAAGCACACCCAACAGCAGGATCTCATCAAGGAAGCGGCAGCAAAACTCATCGCCTGACCTAGGCCACTTGTAAATAATGGGTTGCCCTGGCCGCAAGAAAGCAGTTGCATGTCTCCCGTTTTTACCTGCCACTAGGAAGGAGACAGATCATCATGTTTAAAGCATTCAGAATTATGAGCTTCATCGAAGGAATATCGTTCATCGCCCTGCTCTTTATTGCCATGCCTGCCAAATATCAGTTCGATCTTGATCTTGTGGCTATTGCCGGCCCGGTTCACGGATACCTCTGGATAGCTTATCTCGTGATGCTTGAGATCGTAAGCCGCAAACACAACTGGGACAAACCGCTGTGGAACTACGCCTTTATCACCTCGATCCTGCCCTTCGGCTGCTTTTTCCTCGAAAAAAGGCTCAGGAGCATCGCCCAGACTTCTGCTTAACCAGCCAGCATAAAATCAATAGTTACTGACTTCACTGAAGTTAGACTACTCCCAGTCATTCGTTCGAGTCCTGCACGGCTCCCCATGCAGGACTCGAACGAATAACAGATAACTCAGCCCTCCTCCATCATCATGACCAGCAGATCAGTGGGACCGGGATCAACACCTGCCTGAAAGAGCAGGGTCGTGGTCTGGCCGCGGTGGTGGGTCTGGTGGTTGAAGAAGTGCTGTAACAACTGACCCAGCAGACGCTCCTGTTTCTCGCCTGCCATGTTGCGGTAGCGAATCGACTGGGCCAGAAGCTCAGACGTCAATGTTTCGGAAAAATCGAGAATCAAGCCATCAATGCTTCTGCGGGTTTCGGTCAGTTCGGCAAAGTCATCGAAGAGGATTTCACGCGACGAGGCGGGGGTGGGGTACTCGGTAAGCGGATGCGCCAGTGCTTCGCGGCAACCGGGACTGGTGGCAAAGCGGTGCAGCCAGAAGAGATCGGCAATCAGGATATGGTTGAGGGTGCCAAGAATCGAGCCGAAGAAGGCATCGCGATCCTCTGCAATCGCATCGGCAGGCAGCTCACTTACCTTCGCAAACAATTTGCGGTTCATCCAGCGGTTGTAGCGCGCCATGCGTTGCAGATATTCAGTCATCCCCTCGCCCTCGCCCTCGCCCTCGCCCTCGCCCTCGCCCAAACGAGTATAGCAGGGAATCTAAACTTTGCTGGTTTAAGGTGCCCCCGCTTTTGGGGGCACTCAAAACCTGGCTTTTATGATCTTACTGCAGCGTTGTGAAACCGAGGCTATCGATCAGCTGCCTGGCTTTACTCGCTATGTTTTCATTGCGGTTTTCAGGGTAATAACGCTGAGAGTAACTAAAGCTGATGGCGGCATTCCGGTTCTGGGGGTGCCTGCAAACCAACGCATAAACATCAAGGATCATGAGACCGGGTGTATCTGTCCGTTTCTTTGCGCCATGGTCTTCAGTCACGATATGGGAAAAGGCGCACGGCTCACCGCGATGTTCGTACAGCGCGACAACATGGGTGAGCGTCCTGTATCTATCCGGATTGGCAATATCCGTATCATTGGCCTGCCCCTTCTTTACGGCTCGCACAAAAGCTTCATCTGATGCGAACGTCGGAAACTTGAAAAGCTTCCCCTGGATAGCATGCGTCTCATCCGTGGAAGTGCCCTCTCTCGCCAGAGCAACCGCATGAGGCATCCGCCCGAGAATATACCACCCCTTCTCATCCAGTGGCAGAAAGGAGAATCCATTCTGAACAATGGTTTTGGGCGGGCTATCTACCGGCTGTAGATTATGGCGCTTGGGTGCGCATCCCGCGAAAACGGCGCTGATCACAACAGCAATGAGAATCCGTGATAATTTCATTTTAATATCCCCCCGGTTTATGAATCAATCAGTTCCAGCTTCTTTTCAGCATCGGATTCAAGAGCGCCCTCACTATCTTTCGCTGTACTCTTGAAGCGCATAAACCGTGTTGCAACCTTCTGGTTTGGATAGATGCGATACCTTTTAATATACTCAAAAAGGATATCGCCAAGCTCGATCTTTTTGCCCGCGGTTACGTGAAAGGAGACAAGCCCATCACCGCCAGCCTGTACCTGCGAGGGGAATCCATTGACGGAGACCATGACCATCTCAAACATATAGTCACCCTCGGGTAGAATAAGCTGAACCTGTTGCGGCCACTGATTTTCGTAAAGCTGCCAGATGAGCGCATCCGGCCCGGCCATAATCTCGCCCCAGCCTGCCCCCTTTTTGAAAACGCGGATAAGTTCAATACCAAAGTTACCCGGTGCACTCCGCTCACTGACGTTTTTACCATCATCCTCGATCTGAGTGTACTGCCGCCATATATTTATGGAGACCGCGCCATGCGTAGCATCCACAACCGCAGCTTTTTTTGCCGCCGGCGAGGCACATCCAGCAAGCCCGAACAGACAGAGCAGTGCCGCTGCAATAAGCCATCTGTTCACTTCCCCTCTCCCCTGCATATCCACCCTCCGATAAACTTACCCCAGTATAGCAAAGAATATGAACTTTGCAGGGCAAAAAAAGGCCCGCAGTGATTGGCTGCGGGCTCTGGTTATCCAAGCCTGATCAGTCGTCGTGCCGCTCATCGCGATGGTCACCGTAATAACCGCGATCCTGATAATTGCGCTGCTGGCCAACACCCCTTTTCGGCGCCTTGTAACGGCTCATGCGATTGATGTTGCGCTGGGCCGGATAGTAGTGCCGATCAAGCCTGAGGGCTTGATTGAAGTGAATGCGCGCACCCACACGGTCACCCCAGATCATCAGTGCCACGCCGAGATCATTGTGTGCCGCCGGATTGTTCGGGCAGTAACCGATGCCCTGACGCATCAGTGAAATTCTGCCGCCCAGATCGCGGGCATTCCTAGCCCTGCTGAAGTAGACATCACCCCTGCCGCAATTGCTGCGGTGATAACGCGGTGCGGATGCCTGAATACGATCATCCCTGTCATCGGCCAGCATCGCCCCTGCCAGGCCGCCCAGTATGGCGCCGATGATGGCCCCTTCGACAATCTGATCGCTCTGGGCCCCGATGATTGCGCCGGCTGTCGCCCCGACTGCGGCCCCCTGCGTAGCAGACTGCTGCTGATGTGTGGTGGCACAGCTGGCGAGAATCAGGATCGCTGCAATAAGTGTGAATCGTTTCATGATTACCCTCCGTTCAACAGGTTATAGCAGAGTCTCTGAAGCGTGGCTATTGGGCAAATCAATAGCCGCGGTTTGCCTCAACGATGCCGTCAACGAACTCCTTGATCACCTGCTGCGCATGCGGCTCGAGGAAGGTGAATTCGGCGCGGCACTCATAGCTGCCATTCACCTCGGAGACGCGCAGAACCTTGGCATAGATATCGGTCAATTCAGCGGACATCAGCGAGACGGCCATGGAGATCTTGATATCACAGAAGGGTTCAATGGATACCGGGCTCTCTATGTACATGCCACCGTAGCTCAGGTCGACGATGCTGCCATGGTACTGCTTCGGTAACACCTGCTTGCCATCGAGAAGCTGAAAGACCACAGGCATATCGGCTTCGACGCGCGGGGAGTTGCGTATTTCCCGAGCCGGTGCGACCAGAACCCTGGGGCGTGATACCGACAGCAGCTCATACATACGGACCGCCCCCTTCTTACCCTTAACCTTAACCTCGTTGATGTGGCCGACCTCGATATAGTCACGGGCAAGCCGGTAGGTGTTTTCGCTGAGCAGGATCTGCCCGCGCAGGCTGTGGGCCTCGACGCGGGAGGTCAGGTTCACCTGGTCACCGATTACGGTATATTCGCTGTGCAAGGCGGAGCCAAGGTAGCCGGCAACGACCTCACCGGTATTGATGCCGATGCCCATATGCAGCGGTGCGAAACCGGCCTCACTGTTTGCCCTATTGATCTCGCCCATAGCCACCTGCATCTCGATAGCGCAGGCCAGCGCCGCCTCGATGTCGTCTTCAGCCTCGATCGGCGCACCGAACAGGGCCATGATGGAGTCGCCCATAAATTTATCGATGGTGCCACCGTGACGGATAATGATCTCGTTCATGCAGGCAAAATAGCGATTGAGAACCGCCACCATCTCAAGCGAGGTGTACTGCTCTGCGATTGAGGTGAAGCCGCGCAGGTCTGAGAGCAGGATCGTTACCTCCCGGCTATCGACTTCCTGGGTATTGACCAGCGATCTGTCGATGGCACTTTCGATCTGCTGCTGCAGTGAGGCAGCCTCGATTGCAACCGCCTGTTTCGACGCAAACAGCTCCAGAAGAGAGGTTACAAGCTGGGCTTTGTTGATCTTCTGCATGGCAGTCAGAACTCAGGAGATGTTCACGGGATGCTGGACGCGATGACTTCCGGGCTGAGTGAACTCCGATGTACCTGATTCAAAACATAGTTGACCCATCTGACCTCCTGTTAATTGAACAGAGTATAGCAGAAAGATCGCTCTTTTGAGTCTTGATGGAAAGCAGTCAGGGAAGTTGGCGAACCTCGATCGGCATGGCCCTAATCTTTTCATAGATCCGGCGCACACGGCGGATCGGCCACCAGTCGTAGAGATAGATCTGGATCGGTCGCCACATCGCGACCCAGCCACAAATCATCAGGCCCTCTTCGGCAATATCGCGCATCAATCCTTCCTGCAGTGCTGTAATAAGAAGTTCGCGCGCAAACAGGCAGCCGAACAAAAATAACAAACCTATCATCAGCGAGGTACGCCCCTGCAATAACATGAAGCGCAGGTTCATATCAGCATGGTGGGCACGGTAATCGAAATAATTTCGAACGGCTTCGGGAATTGACGCTGCATCCTCACTTTCGCACGCCTTGGCAGGCAGATAGATCAACAGCTTCAGCGGTCTGGCCAGCGGGAAATCTTTCACGGTATTGATGATGTAGTTCTCAGCATCGTCATCCAGATCCTTTTCGATAAAGGGAGCCGGATCGAGTGAATTGAAAAGCCCCCTGACCTCGCGTAGACGAAGCTCGATAAGATAATGACCATCCTCGCTGCTGTAGTGCGCTGCAAGGCGAGACGCTGTTGAAAAGAGATGCACGCCTTACCTTTAAAGGCGCCGCTGTGAGCAGATAGCGTGAACGAGAAGAACCGGCATGACATTAACCTCGACCTGAATCATTACCTCGTAGAATACGCTACAGCTATGTGGCCTGCCAAGTCTTGAGGATTTCAGAGCTCCCCGACTGTCGCGGGACAGGATTTTTCTAAACCAAGTGAGTGGCAATACCCAACTGTACAACTCGGGTATTGTCTGCTATAAGGATATACATCCGAGCGAGTGAAATATGATGCGCTGATTGAGGTTGTCATATGGGGTATTCAGGCATGGCCACCAGAAGAGTTGAAAAAAGAATCGCGAAAGAAATCGTAAAAGATATCAATAAGTTAAGACTCCTTCACATCGGCCGAAAAACAGATTTGAAGATGATATTTTCTACAGGCTTCATCGCATATTTTTTTGAATTAATGGAAAAAAGAAAACATAGCAGGGTGTTCCAGAACCTGCTGGATGGCTACCTGAAAAGTGGCAGGTATCCGGTCTCGTTAAAGAAAGCAATGGAGGGGAAAGAGGAGGTTGATGAGAGTGAGGTTCATAAGTTTTCCGAGAAAATTGATAAGGAACATGTGATTAAACAGTTCGTCTCTTTTGCACTGTTTAAGAAGCTCTACATCGTAAAGGACCTCGCCAAGGCCACCACTATTGATGAGATCCGGCTGGAAGAGATGAGGGCCTCTATTGTCTTCTTTGATAAGGTGCTCTCGGACCTGAAAGGGCACGCAGAGGGGGAAACCGGACGGGTCATTGGCCATGCCCTGACCATTGGTGCCGATATCACCACCCTTATCCAGAGTAAGGAGAGCCACCGCCGCAATCACCTTAAACCCCTGTTTGCAGCTGTTGCCCTCTTTATAGCGACCTACCTGCTGGCATTTACATTGATTGACCTTGACGCTTCATACAATGCCCTGCTTGGGTTTATTATGTTTGATTACTAAGCCGATCTGTTCGCAGAGAGCAAAGAAAACCTGGTAAGGGGGATATCATGAAGGGCCGTACTTTTCGCATATTCGCAATTTCTTCGTGTATAGCGTTTATAATTCTAACACTGATTATCATGGAGGTTGTCCTCTGATCATCAGCTTCCTCGATAAACAAAATAGAGGCATCGCGGAAGCCACGGGAAACAGTCTTAGTAAATAAGAACTGAAGGCGCTTCCTGAATTGCTATTGATGTAGAGGTATTTGTTCATTCTTTGGCCATACAAAGAACGAACCAATAAAAACGCCCCGGAGACCAGATGGCCCTTCGGCTATATGCATATGAAGGCACCCGCAGGGCAAAGATGTCGTGGGCGGCTTTCTTTACCGCTAAAGAAAGCGGGATGCTCTGCTCTAGCAGAGTAGTAACTTTGAATACATCTATCTAACGGGGAGCAAGCGGTGCGGCCCACCGCCTTCAGCGAAGTTTTAATACGGGTGAACCAAAAAAAGGCCCGCAGTGGTTAGCTGCGAGCCTTTTTGATTTAAGCAATAGAAGCCTTACAGCTTCTCTTTTACCCTCTCGATGGTAGCACGATGCACAAACCGCCCATTCACACGAATAGCCGGTGCATGCGGGCAGAGGCTCTGGCAATCCAGATTCTCCACTTCATGGCCCATCTCCCGTAACGCTTCGGCCATATCCCTGCCACCGAAGTCACTACAGCGAGGGCCGTAGCAGACACCGATAACCTTCTTGTTGGAACACATAAGAGAGACCTACTTTGCAGCAGCGCGCGCACCTTTTCCTGGGCGGCGAGAGCGATTGCTGTGTGGTTTGCGCGGTGAGCTTGGATCGTGCCTGCGATGATCGGGCTTTCTGCGTTGCTGCTGTTTTGGCAATTCTGTCGGCTCATTCTCTCCCGGTTCAAAACCAGGGATAACCACCTTCGGAATCGCCTTTTTGATCAGCCTCTCGATATCGGCCAGCAACTTCTTCTCATCCGCAGAAACCAGTGATAACGATTCGCCTGTGTTACCTGCGCGGCCGGTACGGCCGATGCGGTGCACATAATCCTCGGAAACATTAGGCAGCTCAAAGTTCACCACATGCGGCAGCTGATCGATATCAAGGCCACGGGCGGCAATATCGGTTGCCACCAGCACACGGACATCGCCGGCTTTAAAAGCAGCAAGTGCCTTGGTGCGCGCTGTCTGACTCTTGTTGCCATGAATCGCGGCAGCCTGAATACCATCACTCTCCAGCTGTGTGGTCAGTCGGTTGGCACCATGTTTGGTTTTGGTGAATACCAGCACCTGCTTCCAGTCACCCTCTTTAATCAGGTGGGAGAGCAGATCCCGTTTTCTGGACTTGGTGACCGGATGCACAACCTGTGTCACCTGATGCGCAGTCTCGTTGCGTGCCACCTCAACAAACACAGGTGAGCGCAGGAAACCGCTGGCCAGCTGTTTGATCTCCTCTGAGAAGGTGGCGGAGAAAAGCAGGTTCTGACGCTTTTGCGGCAACAGCTTCAGCACCTTGCGGATATCATGGATAAATCCCATGTCGAGCATGCGGTCAGCCTCATCAAGCACAAAGAACTCAACATGGCTAAGGTCACACTTACGCTGGCCGATCAGGTCGAGCAGGCGACCCGGTGTTGCAACGAGGATATCAACGCCGCGATTCAGTTTCTGAATCTGCGGGTTGATGCCCACGCCACCGAATACCACGGTGGAGCGTATAGGAAGGTATTTGCCGTAAGTGGCAATGCTCTCACCTACCTGTGCAGCCAGCTCACGCGTCGGTGTCAGCACCAGGGCGCGAATGACGCACTTTCTGTGACGCTCCGGATGTGTTTTCTGCATCAGCTGCAGCATTGGCAGGGTAAAACCTGCTGTTTTTCCTGTTCCGGTTTGAGCGCCGGCAAGCACATCGTGTCCTGCAATTACGACCGGGATAGATTTTTCCTGTACAGGCGTCGGGGTGGTATAGCCCTGATCGCTCACAGCACGAAGCAGTTCGGCTGAAAGGCCGAGATCATCAAATGTCATCAGTTATATTTTCCGTTGCGCCCGGACTAAAGACTCACTGAACGTGTTGGGTGCATGATTTATTTTCCGAATCGCCGGACATCAGTGATTGGCCGGGCAGACGAAGTGAAGCAGGGCTTCTCTTCAGGAGAGGCGCACCCTGTCTGTTTTCTCAAAAAGCACAACCTTATTTTATTTTCCGTTAGATTGCTTTGCGCCATCAAGCTGATCCGCTGCTATCCAGAAGCAGAAGTCATCAAAAGGCATCGGCCTGGCGTAATGGAAGCCCTGCACCTTGTGGACACCGATCTCCTTGAGGATTTTCCCTGTAGCCCCATCCTCAACACCTTCGGCAATGACCTCAAAGCCAAGGCTTGTTCCCAACTCAACAATCGCGTGGACAATCATCCGGTCCTTCTTGCTCTTGGCCATCGGAAAGATAAACGACTGGTCGATTTTCAGCTCATCAACCGGTAATTTTTTCAGGTAACTGAGCGAGGAGTAGCCGGTTCCGAAATCATCAATGGAGACAAGCACGCCCGTCTCGCGAAGCCGGGTAAGGGCATCAATCACCTGCTCGGACTGCTCCATAAACAGGCTCTCTGTCACCTCGACTGTCAGCTGCCTCGCCTCTAGGCCACTGCTGTTGAGAAGTTCGACGATGCGATCAATCATGTCTGATTCAGTCAGGCAGTGGCAGGAGAGATTAACCGACACCCCCACACTGTGTCCCGCAAGCTGCCACCGGGCACACTGGTCTATCGCCTCTTTCAGGGCCCATCTGCTGAGTTCTGTGATCAGTCCCGTCTTCTCAGCAAGGGGGATAAATTCACCCGGAGAGATAAAGCCTTCGTCTGGATGGGTCCAGCGCATCAACGCCTCGCAGCTGACAGCTTTACCCGTTTCAAGGTTGATCTGTGGCTGGTAATAGAGCTGCAGCTCACCCTCAGCCACCGCCTTTTTCAGGTCGCGATAGAGCTCCAGATGCCTGAGCTTAAATGGATTCAGCGATGCCTCATAAACCCTGAAGTTTCCCTGTTCCTTCTTGGCCAGCCGCATCGCCGAATCCGCATGCTGCAGCAATTCATTGGCGTCACTTCCATGCTCCGGAAAGAACGAAAAGCCGGTCGCAGCACTGATCTCCAGTGAGGTCTCCGCAACCTCCACCGGACGATTGAATACCTTCATGACCCGTCCTATGGCAATATCAACTAGGTTGGCATCAACCGTCGGCATAATGATGGCAAACTCATCGGCCCCGATATGGGCAACACTATCCATGTCACGCAGCGCGTTTTGCAATGCTTTGGCTGTATGTTTCAGTACTTCATCACCCGCCTTGTGGCCGAGCACGTTATTAATCTCAGTCAGGCGATCGATATTGACGACTGCAACAGCAATCGCTGTGTTGTTACGCCGTGCGATATTCAGAGCCTGTTCAAGGCGATCCAGCAACAGCCCCCGGTTCGGAAGTCCGGTCAGCTGGGAGTGCATCATCCGGTGCTTGAGCTCCTCCAGATATACTTGGGCGGTAGCGGTCCGCTCACGCACCTGCTCAGTCAGCTTCTGCTCAAAATTGTTACGCAGCATGTTGAAGATCGAAGCAATCAGTGCATAAAAGATAAACGCCGTGAAGAAGAACGTAAGCCGGTCTTCCTGGTAAGGCAGGGTAATTTCATCATAGGCGTGCAGGCCGGCACAGAGCAGCAGCGCAGCCCCGAACACAGAGATCCACAACCAGCCCCGATTCTGGCCCATGATGTAAAAGGCAACGAACGGGTAGACATAGATCCAGTACATTCCCGTTTCAGAGATGCCGCCATCAATAAACAGCGCACCGAAATTCAGTACGGCACCGAACATCAGCAGGTATTCGGCCAGAGTAATATAGCACGTTGAGGCTGAAAGCAGGATGCTGGGAAGCAGCAGTAGCAGGGTTGTCGAAAAGAGTACAGAGGCCAACCAGTAGTGAACCGCGAAATAGTTAATGACAGTGAACAGCAGGCAAACCGGGATGGAAGCGAACAGCGCCAGACGAACACCCTTACGGCGCTCCTCTACATCACGAGTCTCAGCTTCAGCCCTGAACCGCTCTTCCAGATCAGCGGACATGGGCCATCACAGCTTCAGGTTCAGATAACATGCTCACTCCGTGTGCTTTTCAGGTCACCTGAAAAATTGAGATTATTGCCAGTATAGCACAATAATCGACAAGCGGAATTCAAGCCTCATCAGAGGAGCATGCTGTTATTTGAAAGGTATCAGCTGCCAGGAACCGAAGGGGGAAGCTGCTCCTCCAGATAGGTGTAGCCGGCCAGCCCCTCTTTATAGAAGCGCAGGAACACGCTCGACTCAGCTGCAGTGAGGCGACCTTCCGCTTTGGCATGAGTCAGCTGACGGCGCATGCGGTCAATCAGAACCTTCTCGTTGAACTGCACATAATCGAGCACCTCAGCCACACTCTCGCCCTCGACAATCTGCTCCAGCTCATAGTGGTCACCATCCATACGCACATGAACCGCATGCGTATCACCAAAGAGATTATGCAGGTCTCCGAGTATCTCCTGGTATGCACCGGTCAGGAAGACGCCGATCAGATAATCATCGCCGTTGTTCATCGGATGCAGCGGCAAGGTCTCGGAGTGGCCGGATTCAAGCGCGAAATTCTGGATCTTGCCATCGGAGTCACAGGTAATATCCACCAGAATAGCCTGACGCTCAGGCTCCTCGTTTAACCTGTGGATTGGCACTACCGGGAAGAGCTGATCAATCGCCCAGGAGTCGGGCAGTGACTGGAAGAGCGAGAAGTTGCAGAAGTAGCGGTCAGCCATCTGGGTGCGGATACCCGGTATCAGCTCTTCGACCTCAGCCTCGTCCAGCCTCTCAATCAACACGGTCAGCATATGCCAGTAGAGCTCGTCAGCCTGTGCCCTCTCAGCCAGTGAACAGTGGCCAAGCACGAAGAGCCTGTTCACATCCTCGCGCAGGGAGACCACATCGTGCAGCGCTTCACGCGCTTCAATCTTGTCGAAGTCGGCATAGGTATTCCAGAGCTGGCGCAGCTGCATCGGCGCCTCTTCATCCGGCTCATCAACGGGAGGTTGGCTCGTCCGCTTGGTCACACCGAGCACATCAATCACCATCACGGAGTGATGGGCCACCAGTGCCCGCCCCGATTCGGAGATGATGTTCGGGTGCGGCAGTTCCTCATCGTCACAGACCGCCTTCAGCGACCAGACAATATCGTTGGCATACTCCTGCAACGAGTAGTCCACCGAGGTGTGGGTGCCGGAGATTGAACCGTCGTAATTAACACCCAGGCCACCACCGACATCCATGTATTCGATCGGAGCGCCTAGTTTGCGCAGCTCAACATAGAAACGCGCCGCCTCCTGCATCGCCTGTTTGATGCGGCGAATGCGCGGCACCTGCGAACCGATATGAAAATGCAGCAGGCGCAGGCTATCAAGCATCTCCGCGTCCCTGAGTTTACGAACCACGTCCACCAGTTCCGAAGCCGCCAGCCCGAACTTGGAGCGGTCACCACCGGAGTCTTCCCACTTACCCTGACTGGTTGCGGCAAGACGGCAGCGCAAACCGATCAGCGGCTCAACATTCAGGCGCCTGGATGCTTCGAGTATCATATCCAGTTCGTTCGCCTTCTCGACCACGATAAATACGCGTTTGCCCATCTTGCGCCCAATCATGGCAAGCTCAATAAACTCACGATCCTTATAACCGTTACAGACGATCAGTCCTTCAACATCTTCAAGCATCGCCAGCGTGGCATGCAGCTCAGGCTTGGATCCAGCCTCAAGACCCCAGTTGAACTCAGCACCGAACTCAATAATCTCTTCGACGACCTGGCGCTGCTGATTCACTTTGATCGGATAGACGCCGTAATAACGGCCTTCGTAGCCCGCCTCCTGGCGGGCAATAGAAAAACGCTGGTGAATCTGCGACATCCGCTGCTTCAGGATATCGGAAAAACGGAGCAGCAGTGGCGGATAGAGGCCTCGTCCGGCCAGCTCATCACAAAGTTTCTTCAGATCAATCTGATGTTCACCATCGGGAATGGCCACCATATTGCCGGCCTCATTGATCCCGAAAAAACCGTTACCCCAGCCCTCAACCTGATAGAGTTCGGCTGCAGATTCTGTTGACCACACCTTATTCGTCATCGCTTTCACTGCTCCGTTTGCGGCTGCGCAGGGCTGCCTGATCATCTCGCCACTTCTCGATTTTAGCATGGTTGCCAGATAACAGCACACCGGGAACCCGTTTACCCTCGAACTCCTCGGGACGGGTGTAGTGTGGCCAGTCGAGAATTCCCTCCTCGCTGAAAGAGTCGAGAGCAGCTGATTCAGGACTTCCAAGCACTTCTGGCAACAGCCGGATCACTGCATCAAGCAGGCACATTGCAGCAGGCTCGCCACCGGAGAGCACATAGTCACCGAGCGAAATCTCCTCATCGACATAATCACAGATGCGTTCGTCAAAACCTTCGTAACGGCCACAGAGCAGTGTAATGCCTGGTTTCTCCGTGAACTCCAATGCCTTGGCCTGACTGAAACGGGTGCCGGATGGGGTAAGCATCACAACATGCGTAGCGGGATCAATCTGACGCGCCTTGCGGATTGCAGCCACTACAGGCCCCGGCTTCATCAACATGCCGGGCCCACCACCATAGGGGCTATCATCTACCTTGTTATGTTTGTCAGTCGCAAAGTCGCGGATTTGAATGGTATCGACCTTCACGATACCGGCCGCTATCGCCCGTTTCGGAATCGAACAGGAGAGCGGTGAATCAAAGAATTCGGGGAAGAGCGTCAGGATCTGGGCGTGAAACATACGTCCATTCCTTCCGGAAGATCGACAACGATAATGCCCTCATCAAGATCAACCTCGACGATCGTCTCCTCAATGAACGGAATCAGCCATTCACCCTGCACTTCGGCATCCTCAGGTGAGCATACAACCAGATTATCCTGCGCACCGTACTCCTCAAGGGCCGTCACGCTACCGAGCAGCTCATCACTACCCTCTCGCAACACCTCGCAGCCGATCAGCTCCTCCCAGAGGTACTCGTCATCATCGACCTCAACCTCGGAAGCAGGCACCCAGATTTTCAGTTTCTTAAACTGTTCAGCGCTGTTGCAGTCGGTGATGCCATCGAGATCAGCAAGCATACGTTTACCATGCTGCCAGCAGCGTTTGACCTTATGGGGCTTGGCCGCCTCGGCAGTTTTACCCACCCACCAACAAGAATACCCGGCGACCGCGTTAGCGGGCCGGGTATGCGAGTATACTATCAGCGTGCCCTTGAGACCGTGGGCCCCAAGAATGTCGCCTATATGTAGATACGATGTATCGAGCGCCATCAACCAAAGCCTCAGTCAGGCTTCGTTGATCGGATCAATTAAGCGGACGCTTTGGCGATCAGGCTGGCGACACGGTCAGAAACCTGTGCACCCTGATCGGTCCACGCTTTCACGCGGTCCAAGTCCAGCTCAATTACTTCCGGGTCAGTACATGGGTCGAAGTAGCCAAGCTTCTCGATGAATGCTCCATCGCGACGCTTACGCTCGTCCATGACGACTACAGAATAAAATGGACGCTTCTTGCGACCACCACGGCTCAAACGAATCACTGTTGCCATATTTGAAAAACCTCCGAAAAACAGGCGGCGCACTATAGAGAGATAAAGTGTCGCTCGCAAGGAACTAAATATTCTAATTTTGTATTCTCTAAAAAAATTCAAAGCACCCAGGTAACCCTTGAATACTTCGAATCACAAATCTACAGGATTGTAGATTTGGACGAGCTTCAGCTCGCCCGCAGGGTGAGGCACATGGATGTGCCGAATCACATCTTCGGCATGCCCGGCGGCATACCGCCACCCATGCCACCACCAAACTTGCCCATCATCTGAGTCAGCATGCGTTTGCCTTTGCCGCCCTTCATTTTTTTCATCATCCGCTGCATCTGCAGAAACTGTTTAAGCATGCGATTGAGCTCAGGTACGGATGTGCCGGAGCCCATGGCAATACGGCGCTTGCGACTGCCATTCATCAGCTTGGGATACTTGCGCTCTTTCGGCGTCATCGAGTAGACCATCGCCTGCATGCGCTTGACCGGCTTGTCATCGATCTGATCCAGCGCCTCCTGCGGAAGTTTCATGCCGGGCATCATCTTCAGCATACTCGCCATGCCGCCCATGTTCTGCATCTGGCCCAGCTGCTCGGCAAAATCACCAAGGTCGAACTGCCCCTTCTTGAGCCTGTCGGCTGCCTTCTCCGCCTGCTGCTGATCGACACCGGCCTGAATCTTCTCCACCAGGCCGACCACATCGCCCTGTCCGAGAATACGGCCCGCCATACGCTGCGGATCAAACAGCTCAAAGGCATCGACCTTCTCACCCGTACCGACATAACGAATCGGAACGCCGGTGCTGTGCGCCACAGAAAGGGCCGCACCACCACGCACATCCGCATCGGTCTTGGTCAGGATACAACCGGACATATTCACTGCGGAGTGGAACTGCTCGGCAATCTGCAGTGCCGTCTGGCCGGTCATTGCATCAAGCACCAGCAACCGTTCGGTAGCGCCAACCGCAGTGGCAACATCCCTGATCTCATTCATCAGTTCATCATCAACGACCTGACGGCCGGCGGTATCGAGAATCAATACATGGTGACCATCACGACCGGCCTGTTTGACGGCTGACCTGGCCATGGCAGCGGCACTGCCGCCCTCACCTGCGATGTAGGGCACATCAACCTGTCCAGCGAGTACCTGCAGCTGCTCTCGTGCAGCAGGGCGCGTCGCATCCACAGAGGTAAGCGCCACTTTCTTGCCCTGACTGACCAGCAAGCGGGCAAGCTTGCCTGCCGTGGTTGTTTTACCGGCACCCTGCAGACCGCAGAGCAGGATGACCGAAGGAATCTTGGAGAGATCAAGATCACGACGCTGACCACCTAGCAGGTCGGCAAGAGCATCGTTAAGGATTTTAATGATCACCTGACCAGGCTGCAGGCTCTTGGCCACCTCCGCACCAAGGGCACGTTCACGCACCTCGTTCATCAGGTGACGTGTTACAGGCAGCGCAACATCAGCCTCAAGCAGCGCCATGCGCATCTCGCGCAGCGTTGCATCCAGGTCGGCCTCGGAAACGCGCGCGGCTCCGCGCAGTTTGTGGGCGATATCGCCGAGCTTTTCACTTAAACGGTTGAACATCTTTCTCTCCTGCTACCCCTTCACAACAGCATCAAACGGGCTCGCCATTCTGTGACAGCCGCACGGCGGGTCAATGCTCGGTTTCGCCTGTTATATGGAAGGCCAGAACATGCGCCTGCAAAAACAGAAAGAGGAGGCAGCGCCTCCTCTTTCACCATCAGCTCCGAAAAAACGCTTAGACGATCATACCTGCGCCAACAGTGTTGTTAGTGAATGTATCAATCATAATAAAGCTGCCGGTAATACGATTATCCACATAACGATCGTAGTGCAGCGGTTTCATCAGCTTCAGGGTAATCTGGCCGATCTCGTTCATGGCCAGCTCGTCTGCATCCTGCTGATGATCCAGCGTATGGATATCTGTCTTGAAATCGATACTGGCCACCATCGCCTTCACGCTATTGGTCGTGTGCTTAACGATGTATTTCTGACGTTCTGTAAGTGGCTCATCGCCAATCCAGCAGACATTGGCTGTCAGTTCCTTGGCATCCATCGCCTTGTCGCCAACGTGGGTGAGCATGTCCCCGCGTGACACATCAATCTCATCATTGAGCGTCAGCGTCACACTCTGCGGTGCAAATGCTTCATCAAGGTTGCCATCGAAGGTGACAATCTCTTTGACTGTAGAGCTGTTGCCGCTCGGTACGGATACGATTTTATCGCCGACTTTAACGGTACCTGAAGCAATCGTGCCCATGAAGCCACGGTAATCAGGAAGGTCGACGGTCTGCGGACGGTTCACCAGCTGAACAGGCATACGGAATGGCAGGCTGTCGATATCGCCCAGTGTGGAGAGCGTCTCCAGGGTTTCCAGCAATGTTTTGCCTTCATACCAGTTCAGGTTATCACCGCGTACGGCAACCATGTCACCATCAAGTGCCGACATTGGCAGGCAGATCAGATTCTTCACGCCCTGCTTGTCGCAGTAGGCCTGCATCTCTTCGCGAATATTCTCATAGATCGCCTGATCAAAACCAACCAGATCCATCTTGTTCACCGCCACAATCAGGTGGGTAATGTTCAACAGTGCCAGAATATGGGTATGACGCTTGGTCTGCGGCATCACACCGTTGCGTGCATCGATCAGGATAATCGCAGCACTAGCGGTCGAGGCACCAGTCACCATGTTGCGGGTATATTGCTCGTGGCCCGGACAGTCGGCCATGATGAACTTGCGTTTCGGGGTGGCGAAGTAGCGGTAAGCTACATCAATGGTGATACCCTGCTCGCGCTCAGCGGAGAGGCCATCAGTCAGCATTGCCAGATCAATCTCGGATGCCGAAGCGATATGATGCTCCTGCCCCTTCTTCTTGCGTACGGCCAGAAGCTGATCCTCGAACGCACCCTTGGTGTCCACCAGAAGGCGGCCAATCAGCGTCGATTTACCATCGTCCACACTGCCTACCGTCACCAGTCGCAGCAGTTCGATCTCTTCAGTCATCTTAATATTCAGTTCAGTCATCTGTTAAACCCCATAAAACCTTTCGCGAGCCCCTTTAAAGAAGCTCCCCCTCCGCTCAGGACGGGTGGCGAATCAGCCCCGCTGATTCGTGAGGCGGGCAAAACCACGCTTTTGCTCGCCGATAAAAGCCAAAGTCCATGGACGGACTTTGGCGCATCAATAAATCAGAAGTAACCCTCTTTCTTTTTGTCTTCCATACTGTTGGAGCCGTGATCGATGATACGCGTTTCACGCTCCGAGCGGCGTGCTGCTGCTGCCTCGATGACAATCTCATCCATGTTCGTTGCATCCGAACGCACGGCACCGGTACACGGACTGCAACCCAGCGTACGGAAACGGCTCATCACCATCTTCGGCTCCTCGCCTTCAAGCAGCTGATCCTTCATCTCTTCATAGTAGGGAATCAGCAAATTCTTGCGCTCCACCATCAAGCGCTCCTTGGCAAAGTAGAGCGGTACAATCGGAATCTTCTCCTCGCGGATATAGAGCCAGACATCCATCTCGGTCCAGTTGGAGATCGGAAATACACGTACGCTCTCACCTTCATGAATACGACCATTGTAGAGGCTCCACAACTCAGGACGCTGGTTCTTCGGATCCCACTGGCCGAACTCATCTCGCATCGAGAAGACACGCTCTTTGGCCCGGCTTCGCTCCTCATCGCGACGTGCACCACCAAAGGCAGCGTCATACTCACCCTCTTCCAGCGCATCGAGCAGCCCCTGAGTTTTCAGTGCGCCGCAGCAGCGGGCCACACCGTGATCCTTCGGATTCATGCCCTTGGCAATCGCATCCTCGTTTTTTCGCACGATCAGATCGGCGCCCACCTCTTTGCAGTAGTCATCGCGAAACTGATACATCTCTTTGAACTTGAAACCGGTATCCACATGCAGCAGCGGAAACGGCAGCGGTGCAGGATAGAAAGCCTTGCGTGCCAGATGCAGCAGCACGCTTGAATCCTTACCCACCGAATAGAGCATCACAGGGTTGCGGAACTCCGCCACCACTTCACGGATGATATGAATCGACTCCGCCTCCAGCGCTTTAAGCTGTGTCAGTTTATGTTCTGATATTTCACGTTCAGACATCATCTTCTCCTACTGCCTGTTACCTTAAATTCCTTCACCATCTTCGATATCGCCAGTTACCTGCTTGATACTCATCACATGCAGGCCGCACTCTGCCACACCGTCATCATTTTCCCACCACCAGCGACCGGCACGTTCATCCTCGCCCACCGTGATGGCACGCGTACAGCATTCGCAACCGATGGACTGATAGTGGGCATCATGAAGCCTGTTGTATGGCACACCGTTGGTGCGCACATACTCCTCCACATCGTTCAGGCTCCACTCCAGCAACGGGTTGTACTTTTTCAAACCGTACACCACATCAGTTTCAATCAATTGAAGATCGGCACGCCCCTTCGACTGCTGGCGGCGCCTGCCGGTAATCCACGCCTCTTTACCTTCCAGTGCCCGCATCAGCGGCCGAACCTTGCGAATTTCACAGCAGTCCTTGCGCAGTTCTACCGACTTCCTGAACAGGTTTACCCCATGCTCACGAACCATCGCTTCAACTTCATGGCAGTCGGGAAAAAGAACCCTGACCCGTATCCCGTAGCGTTCCTCAAAGGCAGAAACTACATCATAGGTTGCCTGCGGCAGACGCCCGGTATCAAGTGTCATAATAGGGATATCGAGGCCATTTCTGCAGATCAGGTCCACCATCACCGAGCCTTCCAGCCCCATGGAGCACGGGTAGACCAGAGCATCGCCATGGGTCTCCTTGGCCACTCTCAGCAGCTTCACTGCCTGTTCAATTAAAGCACTCATCTGTTACCCGATCCTTCCCAGTAGCGGCCACCAGACCGATACGGTTATCATAAATACTACAAATGCGGTCAGGGAGAGAACAGCCCCATAACGCAGCATATGCGAAGCTCGCACGTAGCCTGTTCCGAATATCATGGCATTCGGCGGTGTTCCCATCGGCAGCATAAAGGCAAAACCGGAAACGATACCGACAGTCAGTGCCGCCGTGACCGGGTCGATATTTGATGCTACGGCAAGTGGAACGGCAACCGGCAATACAATGGCAACAGCAGCAGCATTGCTCACCCCTTCGGTAAACAGCAATGTAATCAGTGCCAGCATCGCCAGCAGTGCCAGCCCGGCAATACTCTCAGGGAAGAGCAGGTGGGCGAGCCACAGGCCCGCTCCGGTAACAGTCAGCGCCTTGCCAATGGCAATGGCACCGCCATACATCAGTACGACACCCCAGTTCACATGCTCTTCAACCGCTCGCCAGCTCACAAGGCGCAGCGCAAACATCACCACCACGCTGATCAACGCAATGCCTGCTAGGGAACTGGCATGGCCAGCCAGTATCCAGGCGAGCATGGTCACCAGCAGCAGCAAAGCCATCGCTTTTGCCTTCAGGTCAAAGTCACCCAACTCAAGGCGGCGAAGGGAGATGCGTTCACGGGCCGAAGAGATATCCAGCCCTCCCATCGGTGTAACACGGATCAGCACAATGGCAGAGACTGCCAGTACAGAGAGTGCGATTGGTGCTGCAGCAAGCGTCCAGTCGGCAAAGGAGAAGGAGCGACCTGTCAGCTCCTCACTCAGCGCCATAGCCAGTGGCCCGCGCGCACCACCCAAAAGGGTGATCACACCGCCGGTAATCGCACCCCACGAGAGAGCAAAAAAGATCGACTGCGCATATCGGCTTCCCGCCTTAAGCCCCAGGCTTCGCACAATTTCCCATGCGATCGGCAGAAACAGCGCGGCCACAGCATGCTCGGGCATGAAACATGCCATGACAGCGGGCAATAGAAGCATGGTCAGCAGCAGGCGAGTCGGACTGGTTCCAAAACGGTCAATGGTCAATAGCGCCATGCGCTCGGAGAGGCCGCTCTGCATCGCACCAGCGGCCAGCATGAAAGCACCCAGAATGAAGAACACCGCAGGATTGCCGAACAGTGCAAACACATCGGTAGCCGGTAATACGCCAAGCAGAGGCAGCAGCGCCAGCCCTAACAGTGACGTCACCGCCAACGGCAGCAGCTGTGTTACCCAGAGAACCAGGCAGAGCATAAAGACGATAAGCGAGCTCCAACCATTCTGGCTCAACCCTTGCGGCGCATCCATGGTTCCGGCAGAAATCGCCAGCAAAGAAATCACCACCAACGCTGCAAAAGGCAAAGCCTCTCCCGCCAGCAGCACATGCATTGGCCGGCGATCCAACTGCGTTCCATTCTCTCCATCATTGCTTGCCCGCAGATGGCGGCGCAAGCCATCCACCCATCCATCCAAGCGGCGCCCCATCGAAGATGATACCCAGCGCTCCGCCAGTGCAGGTTCACCGCCATCAAGCACACGACTCTCCATCGGCGTCATTACGCGCCCCATATGGCGCAGTCGATGCGTGGGGAACTCCTTCTGTTTCAATGCCGCGTAGAGGTGGAGAAACAACTCCTCCATCTCTTCCAATGACGGTAGCTCATGTTTCTCCAGCGGCGTTCCCGGCAGCGGCCTGAAAGGCTGCAGCAGCGGCACAACTCCGTGTGCAATCAGCGCATCGATGCCCTTCTTGCTTGAGTCGATATCCTCAAGGCCAACGATGAGGTTGCTGACCACAGCTCCGGTGCGAAACACCTCGCGGGCATGGTCCAGTGCTTTCCAGATGGCCTTCTGACCACCAGAGGAGGCCTTTCCGGGACACACTTCTGCAAAACGATCAGCATCGTGCAGCTCAAGGTTACAGACAAACACATCAAGCCCTGCCGCATAGAGTGCATCGATAACAGCTGTATCCTTGGGTGCAACGGTTTCAAGCGCGATCTGACGATGACCAAGGTGCCTCCTGAGCAGGGCAATGACCGGCACAAGTCGACCGAGTCCCGCATCATCACCGGGAGCAAAACTGTTGTAGAGGTAGACAGTATCAACCTCACGCTCGGAGAGTGCGGCACGCACCACTTCAACCAGCTCAAGCGGATCTCGCAGTGGCGGCTCACTCTCATTGAGCATCGAATCGTACTGGCAGTATTGACATGCCTTGCCACGCTCGGCAAAGAAGCCGCAACCCATCAGCGGGTTAAGCATCAGCAGGTTTTCATGCAGGGAAGAGAAACTACCCATGCGGGCACCGGAACGGGTCCTGTTACGATAGAAGCGTGGTGCAGGAAGCAGTTGAACCTCAAGCGATTCATCCTGCCAGGTCAGGCGAGCGGAACCTTCACCGTCCTCCTGAGTCAAGCGGATCGGACTCTGCTCGGTATAGGGCTGTGCTACGGGAACCGTTGCAAAGTGGCCACTGGGCAGCCTGATATCCACAACAGATTCGGTCGCATTGGCCTGTGCAACCCAGCGTGACGCATCGGACAGCCCGTCCGGCAGCGTCACACCGTGGTTCACCAGCGCCAGCTTGCAGCGCCCCGGATTCTCGAATGGATTCATGGCTCCCATAGCTTCAGTGCGCTTTAGATATCGCCACTCTTCTCAACCCGGATTTTCCACTGGGTCTCGGAGATCTGCTCTTTGGAGAGCACCTTCTGCCCCTGCTCAATAAGTGAGAGCGGCACATTCTCAATCGGCGCACCGTCATCAAGGATCACATCCAGCTGTGAGCCGACAGGCATCATGGTGAGTTTGATCTTCGTCTTCACAAAGTTCATCGGGCATGCGACACCGGAGAGGTCGAGAAGAACAACATCGGCAGCTGCTTCAGTGGTCTCCGCAGCAGCTTCAACCACCCCTTCAACCGCTTCAGGTACAGCAGAAAAACGTTTGGCCGCCAAGGCCAGCCAGTCACTCTGCACCTCTTTCAGCCTGGTAACACCCGCCCCCGGATCCGCCAAGTCGATACTCATCAGAGCCGACTGCACTGCAGTCAGACCTGCAATCACATCTGCATCAGCTGCAGCATTGGAGGCCAACAGCGCGAACACGGTTGCATCATCTTCCGGCGCTTCACCATAAGGAACCAGATAGGCGCGTGCTGCTGAGATAGCCGAACGGCGTAGTGCTGTCAGTGCTTCTGCCCAGAACATCGCATCAAGATGCGCACGTGCAATCAGCATCTCATACTCAGCTTCAGAGATCAGTGCATCCGACATTGAAAGCACCGCACCTGCACACTCACCCTTTTTGTTGCCCTTGGTATTGAATGCCTCGTTCTCGCTCCAGTCGTAGATCAGCCCTTCAACCTCGCCGGCATCAGCGGCAAATGGCGCCAGAATCTCTGAGATGCCCTCTTTGCCCAATCGCGTTGCCCAATCGTGCATGGACTCATTTTCGTTGCGCCCTTCTTTATAAGCATTGAGCACTGCAATGCCCGCCTCCGGCGCATACTTGGCAGGAACAGGATCAGTCGCGAATGCCAGTGGGGAACCGGCAACACCGGAACCACCGACATGCAGCTGATAGTGCGGCACAGCCTGACCGGCCACCTTCTTGGCCATGCCATGGAACCCGAGATCGGCAATGTGGTGGCGACCACAGGAGTGCTGACAGCCGGATGCTTTAACCGTAATACCGGCCAGCGTGCCATCCTTTTTCAGGTCGGCCATCAACGGCTGCAGAGCAGCTGCAAGACCGCGACTTGAGGTGATACCCAGACGGCAGGTCTCCGTGCCAGGACACGCCACGACATCGGAAATGCCACGTGCATATTCAGTCTGCAAACCTGCAGCGTTCAGGATCGCCAGAGCGGCATCAACCTTTTCAGCATCAACATCACAGATCACCATACCCTGCTCGGTCGTGACACGCAGCTCATCCGTTCCGGCAGCACGCGCAGCATTGGCCACTGCACGGCACTGATCCGGGGTCATATCACCACGGAACAGGTTCAACAGAATCGCGGATTTGCCATTGTGCTGATCCACCACACCGGAATCGGCAAAAGGAAGCGTGCCGGTTGGCGTACGCCAGTTCGCTTCACCGTAACCTGAATCATCGGCATGGGTCTTCTCGATCACTGCACGCTGTTTTCTGTACTCTTCGATAAACCCTTCGGCACCAAGCCTCTGCGCCACATACTTCATACGGGCGCGGGCACGGCGTTTGCGATCGGAGTATTTGAAATGCATACGCATCAGCGCTTCACCGACAACAAACAGTTCAGACTCCTGGATAAACTCTTCCAGCAACAGTGCGCCCATAGGCTGGGATGAGAGGCCACCGGCCGCCCACACCTGGAATCCGGGCTTGCCATCTTTGTGGGTCGCGATGAAACCGGCATCGTGCATGCCTGAAAGGCCGCAATCGGTAGCACAACCGGAGAAGGTCACCTTGAACTTGCGTGGAAACTGCTGTCCCAGCGGATGGCGCAGATAAAACTCTGCGAATTTACGCGCGTGAATGGTCACATCTGCATGCTCAGCGGGGCAACGACCAGCCAGAAAACAGGTGGTTACATTACGAACCGTGTTACCGCACGCTTCACGCGTAGTCAGGCCAACTGCATCGAGTTTGCGCAGAAACTCCGGCACATCATCGAGAGAGACAAAGTTGGCCTGGATATCCTGCCGCGTCGTTACATGTGCTACCTTCTCAGGTGCTTCGGTCAGCGTACCATCAGTCGGCAAACATCCGGCATAGAGCTCAACGCACTCAGCCAGCACATCCATCTGATCCGCAGTGACACAACCACCGGGCAGCTTGGCGCGCACCATCTGCACCCCCTCCTGCCGCTGGCCGTAGACGCCCATCTGCAGACGGAACGGCGTAAACCGCTCTTCGGACATGCGTCCCTCTTTAAACGCCTTGTAACCCGCCTCGAACTCATCGACATCGGATGTGTGTGCAAAATCAAATTCAGTTGCCATAACTAACCCCATACTTTAACTCTTTGCGGGCAATGCCCGCATATAACCAACGTCCCCGCCCTGTTGCGCATACACCCCCCCGGATGCTGATAGCGCAACGTCAATGCGAGGTCTGTAATCAGTCGCCGAACTTCAACTCACAGGCCTGTTCATAGGTGACCAGCTCGGTAATGGTTGGATTCTCTCCGCACAATGGGCAGCCAGGGTCCTTGCGCAGTTTCAGCTTCTTCCACTCCATACGCAGTGCATCAAAGACCATCAGCTTACCGGCCAGAGAATCACCGATACCGAGCAACTCCTTCACCGCTTCAACAGCTTGGATGGTTCCCACAGCTCCGGCCAGTGCGCCGAGAATGCCCGCTTCCGAGCATGATGGAACCAGGCCTGCCGGTGGTGGCTCCGGATAGAGACAGCGGTAACATGGCGCTCCCTTCACCTGATGCGGCTTGAATGTCGCCACCTGCCCTTCAAAACGGAACATCGCACCGGAAATCAGCGGTATCTTCTCCATATAACAGGCATCATTGACCAGGAAGCGGGTCGGGAAATTATCACAACCATCAATCACCAAGTCATAATCGCGGATAATGTCGCGAATATTCTCTTCGGTAACAAAGTAGTTGTAGGTGTTGACCTTCACATCCGGATTCAGCGCCTGAATCGTCTCGCGCGCACTTTCCACCTTGGGCATGCCGATGCGATCCTGGTTGTGGATGATCTGGCGCTGCAGGTTGGATGAGTCCACCACATCCGCATCAGCGATACCGATGGTTCCCACACCGGCGGCAGCCAGATAATAGGCAACAGGTGAGCCGAGCCCTCCTGCGCCGATCATGAACACCTTGGACTCAAGCAGTTTGCTCTGCCCCTCGGCACCGACTTCCGGCAATATAATATGGCGCGAATAGCGCTCGATCTGTGCTTCTGTAAAATCAATCAATTCAAACTCCAATCAAAAAACGTTTAGCGGGTTCAGGTTTGTGCTCCAGCAAGGCAAGAGGAGCACAAAACCACAGCATATGTATCTATGTGAGGATTTGAGCACCCGCTGCTGGGGCGCAAAGGTGGACTAGCGCCCCTAGACTTCGATGCCTTTGAACAGGTCGGTAGACATATAGCGCTCAGCCATTGATGGTAGAATCACGACAATGCGCTTGCCCTTCATCTCAGGTCGGCATGCGATACGAACAGCCGCTGCCACGGCCGCACCTGATGAGATTCCACCAGGAATACCCTCTTCATCGGCAAGGCGACGCGCCATGGAAAAAGCTTCGTCATTGGTCACCTTCTCGACGCCATCGAGAATATCCACATTCAGATTCTTCGGAATAAAGCCTGCACCGATACCCTGAATTTTATGCGGCCCTGGCGCTTCACCGGAAATCACAGGTGAATCTGCAGGTTCAACGGCAAATGCCTTAAATTCAGGATTACGCTGCTTGAGAACCTCGGTTATTCCGGTAATCGTGCCGCCTGTACCAACACCGGCAACAATCGCATCAACCTTTCCATCGCAGTCAGACCAGATCTCCTGAGCGGTGGTTTGGCGATGAACCTCTGGGTTGGCGGGATTCTCGAACTGCTGTGGCAGGAACGCCCCTTCAGTCGAACTGGCGATCTCTTCAGCCTTGGCAATCGCACCCTTCATGCCCTTCTCTGCAGGTGTGAGCACCAACTCGGCACCGAGCAGCTTAAGAAGCTTGCGACGCTCCAGACTCATCGATTCAGGCATGGTCAGGATACAGCGGTAACCCTTGGCGCGGGCAACGAAGGCCAGTGCAATACCGGTATTGCCACTGGTCGGTTCAACAATAAGCCCACCAGGTTTCAGTCGCCCATCCGCCTCGGCCGCTTCGACCATCGCCTTACCAATACGATCCTTTACCGAATTCAGCGGATTAAAGAACTCCAGCTTGGCAACGATTTCAGCACCACAGTCAGCGCCGATCCGGTTCAGACGAACCAGCGGGGTATTTCCAATCGTTTCAGCAGCATTGTTATAAATCGCCATATTAAACTCCTTTTCTAACCACGGAGAACACAGAAAACAACACTATCTGCGCTCAGCAAAGCCTCAGTGCGACCCACGGACGGGGCGCCAAAATCGGGGAGATCTTCCCGATTTTGCAAGCAGAGAGAAAACCACGCTTTTCTTCCTGCATCCAAGTAAAAAGCCATGGACGACTTTTTACGTGTCCAAATCACCCTTCGATGATGTTCTGCTCGATAGGCTCAACGTGAACGCCCTGCTCACCCAGCCACTTCACTGCCGCATCAATAACATCTTCACCGCCTTCAAGTTCAAGCCCGACAAGTCCCATGCCGTCCTTTACCTCAGCCATGCGAATGTTGGTTACAAGGTCGAATTCTCTGCCAAGCTTCCAGATAATCGGATCGCGAACTGTGGCCTCGTTAAAGGTCAGATAAACACGAAACTTCATTTAGCAGCCGCCTGCAATTGCCGGAACGATGGAGAGCTCATCACCATCTTTCAGTGCGGTAGCGCGACCCTCAAGGAAGCGGACGTCTTCATCGTTCACATAGACGTTCACGAAACGGCGAATTTCGCCGGCATCGTCACACAGGCGCTCTTTCAGACCTGGATGTGCAGCCTCAAGAGCCTCAATCACATCACCGACGGTTGCACCGTCTACGGATACTTCGTCAGATCCACCAGTCAGCTTACGCAGTGGGGTAGGAATACGTACAGTTACACTCATTTCTCTCTCCTCTTGCTAATCAAATCTAATTAAAATTATGCGTCGGCCACGCCGTCGGCTTCGGCCAGCAGATCAAACTCTTTCAGGCTGGCGTTGATAATACGCGGTTTGGTGATCGCATCCACTATCGCTTCCTGCGTCTTCAGGCCGTTACCGGTAATGCAGAGCACAATCGACTCATCGCGAGGCAGCTTGCCGGACTCAATCATCTTCATGGCACAACCCAGTGTTACTCCGCCAGCAGTCTCAGCGAAGATACCCTCGGTCTCGGCCAGAAGCTTCATGGCTGCCACCACCTCTTCATCAGAGATGTCTTCTGCCCAGCCGCCGGATTCATTAATCACGCGGTTGGCGTAGTAACCATCAGCAGGATTACCAATGGCCAGTGACTTGGCGATGGTATCTGCATGAACAGGGTGAATCATATCGGTTCCGTCTTTCACAGATTTAGCAATCGGTGAACAGCCGGTCGCCTGCGCACCGTACACAGCAGTACCATTGTCTTCGATCAGGCCGAGTTTGATAAACTCCTTGATCGCCTTGTCCACCTTGGTGCAGAGCGAACCGGAAGCCATAGGGACAACCACATGTTTCGGTGCTTTCCAGCCCAGCTGCTCCATCACCTCATAAGCCAGTGACTTGGAGCCTTCAGCATAAAACGGACGTACATTCACGTTCACAAAAGCCCAGCCATATTTGCCAGCCACTTCAGAACAGAGGCGATTCACATCGTCATATTTACCTTTAATGCCAATGATATTGGTACCGAAGATACCAGCGCCGAGCACCTTGCCCTGCTCCAGATCGTGTGGAATGAACACGTAGGATTCCAGGCCTGCAGCAGCCGCATTGGCGGCAACGGAACCCGCCAGATTGCCTGTAGAGGCACAGGCCACAGTGGTAAAGCCAAACTCAACGGCCTTGGAAAGAGCCACGGAGACCACGCGATCTTTAAAAGAGAGGGTCGGATAGCAGACCGAGTCATTCTTGATATAGAGCTCTTTAACACCAAGCACCTTCTCAAGACGCTTTGCACGCACCAGCGGTGTAAAGCCGTTCTGTGCACCGACAGTTGGCTCGCCATCAATCGGCAGCAGCTCTTTATAGCGCCACATAGTCTGCGGGCGGGACTCGATCAGTTCACGGGTAAACTTACCCTCCAGCTTGTGATAATCGTAAGCCACCTCAAGCGGACCAAAGCAGAACTCGCATACATGCGTAGGCTCAATCGGATACTCCTGCCCGCATTCACGACACTTCAGCGCTCGAACGATACTTTCACTCATGATAGACACTCCGTTTTATCAGGCGCATCCAGAAACGAAAAAACCTCCGCGATAGATGCGAAGGTTGTCTATGAATAAAACACGGATGTGCTCTAAACGAACAACCCGCCATCATCGCTCCCTCCGTGATTACTCACTTTGGGCAGGCATTGGCACCATTCTCCAGAAATCATCAATGATGTTCTCTGGCCGGTTGCCGCAGTTTCACAGGGCCTGTAACCCTCCACCGCTCTGGATAAAGCCGGATCAAAAATATGTAGCGGCGAATTATCATGCCAGTTTTGGAAAAGGCAAGCGTTCTTGTTCCATGAAGCGCTTGACACTTACCCACACAAATACTAGGTATTTGCAAAGTGGTTTTGTCTTAAGCCGTGTCTTTCCCCTCCCTATACAAGGACACGGTGGCGCCCCGTCCGGTTTAACCGTGCGGGGCGCTAATTTTTTATACCCGCCTTTACCCCCAAAAGCGCTGTTCTTGACACTTCCAACAAGGATTCACACGATGCCGCCTGCAGCATCCTTAGCCACCCGGAGCCTTTCATGATTACCGAAGCCGATATCCTCAAAGCACTGTCCGTCATCATCGATCCAGATTTCAAAAAGGATATTGTCTCGCTTGGCTTTGTAAAAAACATCGCCATAGAAGGTAAGCAGGTAGCATTCACGATTGAACTGACCACGCCTGCCTGCCCGGTAAAAGAGGAGTTCCGCCGCCAGGCCGATGAAGCAGTAAGCGCCCTACCAGGCGTTGAGAAGGTTGAGGTCACCATGAGCTCGAAGACCACTGCAAGCACTAGCAAGGACCACATTCCGGGGGTTGCCAACATTGTTGCCATTGCATCGGGAAAGGGTGGTGTCGGCAAATCAACCACCGCGGTAAACCTTGCTGTTGCCATGGCACAAACCGGCGCCCGCGTAGGCCTGCTTGATGCCGACATCTATGGCCCCTCCATCCCACGCATGATGGGACTTGCCGGTTACAAGCCGGAGATCGATCATGAAGCCAAAACCATACAGCCACTAGAGAACTACGGCGTTAAAACCATCTCTATCGGCTACCTGGTTGAAGAAAACCAGGCCATGATCTGGCGCGGGCCGATGGTGGCCAGTGCCCTGAACCAGTTACTCACCGATGTTGCATGGGGTGAGCTGGACTATCTGTTTGTCGACATGCCTCCGGGAACCGGCGATGCGCAGCTTACACTGACCCAGAAGGTGCCGGTAACCGGCGCAGTGCTCGTAACCACGCCGCAGGACATCGCCCTGCTCGACTGCCGCAAAGGTATCGACATGTTCCGCAAAGCACGCGTTCCGGCTCTAGGTATTGTAGAAAACATGAGCCAGTTTATCTGCCCTCACTGTGGTAAATCCAGTGCCATTTTTGCTGAAGGCGGCGCTGAGCGGTTAAGCCAGGAATACAAAACCGAAGTCCTTGCCCATATCCCGCTGGATATCAAAATCCGTGAGAAGGCGGATGAAGGCACCCCTATCGTTGCTGCGTTCCCCGATTCCGAACAGGCAGCACATTACAAGCGACTGGCGGGAGAGGTTGCCCGCAGAGTCAGCATCCAGAACAACCGCAAGATTGATATCCCGGTGATGATTCAGGAGTAATCGGCAGGCCTGTTTGCCCTTTTTCCGGCAACGACTAGGTTTCGCCGTCCAATTTCACATGGAGGTGCAGTCATGACCCTGCCCGTTGATAAGAAAAAGATCTCCATCGTCTGCTTCTCCGGCGATTTCGATAAGATTGTAGCCGCCTTCACCATCGCTACAGGCGCCGCCGCCACCAACCGTGAAGTCACCATGTTCTTCACCTTCTGGGGACTTAACGCCCTGAAGAAGAAAAAGGGCCGTGTCGCCACAGGCAAGAGCATCATGGCCAAGGCATTCAACTTCCTGATGGGAGGGCTGAACAACCTGCCACTCTCGCGCCTTAACTTCTTCGGTGCTAGTCCAATACTGATGTCTGGTATGATGAAGAAGCACAACGTTGCATCGCTTCCGGAACTGGTTGAAGCAGCACACCTGCTCGGCGTTCGCATCGTAGCCTGCGAGATGGCGATGCACATCCTTGAGGTTGAGAAGAGTGACATGATTGAAGAGGTGAAGGATGTAGCTGGTGTAGCGACCTTCCTCAACGAATCCGAAGATGCGCACATCATCTTCATCTGACAGATTTAGATTAAGGATATTATTACCATGAAACATTTCCTCGATATTACACGCGAGACCTGCCCGATGACCTTTGTGAAAGTGAAGCTGAAACTGGCAAACATCAATAAAGGCGAGCAGCTGGAAGTGCTGCTCAATGCAGGCGAGCCGCTGGAGAATGTCCCCCGCTCATGCGAAGAGCAGGGCTTTAAAGTGCTCTCCAATGAGCCTACCGATGAGGAAGGCAAGTACATGCTGGTAATCGAGAAGTAGATGACAGACCGGGAGTTCTGGGAAGGCAAGTATAAGAATAAGGAGACAGGCTGGGATCGTGGCGATGCTAGCCCTGCCCTTCTTGACTGGCTTAAGGAACTGAACCCCTGTCGTATTCTGGTACCCGGCTGCGGCCGCGGTCATGAAGTAATCGAACTGGCCCGGCGCGGCTTTGACGTCACAGCTGTCGATATCGCCACCCCTGCCATCAAGCACATGCAGGCCATGCTGGAAAAGGAGGGGCTCACCGCCACCCTGATTCACGGCGACCTGTTCGATCTTGAGCTGGAACCCTTCGATGCCATCTACGAGCAGACCTGCCTCTGCGCCCTGCAGCCCGGACAGTGGTCCGATTACGAACAGTGGCTACACAATCACCTAAAACCGGGCGGCCAACTGCTTGCCCTCTTCATGCAGACAGGCGTTACCGGTGGCCCACCATTCCACTGCGACCTCTCCGAGATGAAACCACTGTTTGATGCTTCCCGCTGGCAGTGGCCGGACAATGGCAACGAAGTCCCCCACCCTTCCGGCCGTCACGAATTGGCCCACCTACTTAGACGCATCTAATACAATTAGTAGACGAACCTCTAAATCTCATCTTTAAATAATGATTGGCTGCTTTCGGCTGCGGATTCAACCCGGTCATTTAAAAGCGCAACACTAAAGTTTAAGAGTCCAGTTTTTTTCTGATCGCCCTGCTAAGACTCTCAATGCTGTAGGGCTTACTCAGAACAGCATAGTTCTCTGAATAACCTTCATCCTTCATTGCTTCATCTTTATCATATCCAGTTACAAATATGACTTTCACATCAGAACGAACTTTTTCCATCTGCTTTATTGCCTCAAAACCGCCTAGCTTTGGCATTACCAAGTCTGAAATAATAAGCATGACTTCGTTTTGATGTCTGATAAAGACATCAACAGCCTCCAGTCCATTCGAAGCCTCAAGCACGTTATAATTAAGACTGGTTAAAATTGCCTTGTAATTCTCTCGTACTGTATCATTGTCATCAACGGTCAAAATAGTTTCACCAAGCCCCTCTTCTGCCTCCCCGCTTGATGACTCTGGATTAGCTTCATTTGCCTCTATCAATGGTAAATAAACATGAAACCCTGTGCCTTTTCCTTCCTCGCTTTCTACTTTAATGATGCCCTTATGGCTTGTAATGGCACCAAAGACCATTGCAAGTCCAAGGCCGGTTCCCTTGCCAACCTCTTTTGTCGTGTAAAAGGGTTCAAATAGATGCTCGAGATTGGCTCGGGGAATACCGCATCCATTATCTTTAACTATCAAATGGGAATAAGACCCAGGAACAAAATCTTCGTGACTTTGAACAAATGAATCATCCGCATTAAACTTCTCTAGGGTAAGGTTTATCACTAGTTGAATCGCCAATGATTATATAGATAGCGCGAGTGTCCAAAAGCGGCCGTTTAGATTCTTTCAGGTATTTGCATTTAAATCCCCAGCACCATAATCAACCGTAAAAACCCAAAAGTCACTAAATCAGCTGCATGCCTATGTCTTTACAGATAAGTCTTACTTTTTCATCGTCATAAGGAGATGACGGAAACTTACCCCAGACAGGCGCAGGCCAAGCGGGGTCGGTTTTGTAGCGGACAATGTGGTGGATGTGCAATTGGGGGACCATATTGCCGAGAGCAGCTATGTTGATCTTGTCGGCGTTGAACTCCTTTTCGATAACTGCAGCCAGCATGGATGATTCGCGCATCAACTGCTGCTGGTCTGCTTCCGATAGCTGATGAATCTCGGTGATCCCCTCGCGCTGCGGCACGAGGATAAACCACGGGTAGTTGGAGTCGTTCATCAAAAGGACACTACAGAGCGGCAACTGCCCCACCACGAAACAGTCCTTTTTCAGTTGAGGATGCAGGATCATTGTTGCCCCTTTAAATGTTTGGTAATAAACCTGTCCAGTTGATTGGCAAATGCTTGTCGGTCGCCGTGGTTGAAGGCAGGAGGTCCTCCTGTAATCACACCATTGCCGCGCATCTCATCCATCATGTTGCGAATGCTCAATGCCCTGCGCACATTATCCGGGGTGTAGAGCTCGCCTCTCGGGTTCAGGGCGAAGCCACCTTTCTCGATCATGCCTGCAGCAAGCGGAATATCGGCGGTAATCGCCAGATCACCCGGTTCGGAGTTATCAATGATATAGGCATCCGCCACATCAGCCCCGGCAGCCACATGAACGCTGTCGATATAATCTGATTTGGGGTGCTGGAGCCTCATATTAGCCACCAGCACCAATGGAATACGGGTTCGTTCTGCCACGCGATAAAGGATCTCCTTGATCACCTTCGGGCAGGCATCGGCATCGATCCAGATACGCATCAGCGGTCAAACAGCCTGTTGGCACGCATCAGATCAGACGGCCTGCCGATATCAAACCAGTAACCGTTATGCCGCATACCTGTACAATGGCCATCGGCAATCAATTTTCGCATCGGCTCAACAAGAGAAAAGATGGCACCCTCTTCATATTCTTCGAACGCATTTTCATGCCAGAGCGAAATGCCGGAGAAGGTGAGCCTGTTATTTCCTTCGGCCACTACACGACCACGGCTCAATGCGAAATCGCCGATAGGATGATGTCTCGGGTTTTCGACAAGCCCAATCGCAGCGCCGCCTTGCGGAACAATTTCACTTAAATGCCTGATATCGAAATCAGATAACACATCGGCATTACAAACTGCCACCGGACCACTGCCTGGAAGAAACCCGAGCGCCTGCTTTACGCCGCCACCGGAGTCGAGCAGCACCGGTTCATAACTGATGCGGATACGGCACCCGAAACGGGAACCATCACCAAGATACGCCTTAAGTGCTTCAGCATGGTGATGAGCATTGACTGCAATATCGGAGATACCCTGCGAAACCAGTGAACGTATCACATGTGCGATCACCGGCTCGCCACGAACCTGCATTAAAGCCTTGGGCCGCGAATCGGTGAGCCATTTCAGGCGGGTGCCCAGCCCGGCAGCCAGAACCACAGCGCGATCAATGGCCATTACTTGCCCTCCAGCATCTTGATCAGTTTCGGCATCTGCTCGTAGGCTGCCTGACGCCCACGGTCGATCTCCTGCTCGGGATTGCTGAAGTCGTGCCACTGCGTAAAAGAGACCAACGGCTCAATTACCACGTCAGCATACTCTTTCGAATAACGGCGCAGGTAGAGTGACTTGATCTCGCTGCTCCAGTCGAGCATGCCGTAAACATTCGCAGGCTCCACATCCGGCCTTGGTCGCGCACCAACATTGACTGCCACCACCAGTTGATCAGGCCTGGCGACCATTTTTGCCTCTTTCGATGGCAGTTCTGCAGCCACACCACCATCGACATATTTCTTATCTCCAATCGACACAGGGGTGAACACGCCGGGAATGGCCATGCTGGCAGCAATAGCGCAGGGGAGTTTCACATCCGAATCGATGGAGAAGAGCTCGCACTCCCCTCCGGGAAAATGAACAGCCGTAATAAACAGCGGGATTTTGGCATCGGCAAAGGATTCACCGCCGCAGAAGCCGTAGGCGATATCCACCAGGGCATTGGTATCGGCAAATGAGGTGTCGGTAGCGGCTTTGGTATAAAGAAGTGTCTGCTTGGCGGCAGCAGTCAAACGACTCAACCAGCTGTCATCTTCTTCATCATTCAGCACCGGCAACTCGATACTATTAAACAGATCGGAGGCAAGAATCTCCTCAGCATGCCGGATAACCATACGCGCATCAGGATTTACAGCATACATGGCACCAAACAGCGCCCCGATACTGGTGCCGACGATCACGTCGGGTTTCAGGTGATGCTCCTCAAGCACCTCGAGAACACCAAGGTGTGCCAACCCTCTTCCACCGCCACCACCCAGCGCCAGAACAAATCCTGTTTTCTGTTTCTGGTGGCCGGCAAATATACGGTTAAACAGAGTCATACTCATTACTCACTATTACCAATTTCTTCTTTCATGACAGGCCCTGCCAGAGCTGCCGCCGGATCAACAGCCATTGATCGATCCCATTTACAACTATCGCGCAGCATAGATCAACACCCATTGATCTAATCTGCTTGCTTCTCCGGAAGCGCCGCTACATCGGCCAGCTTCGCACACAGGTCGCCTATCTGCTCAGTCGATAACGGTCCTGAATCCTTATCCGCAATGAAGAACACATCGACAGCCCGCTCACCAAATGTCGAGACTGATGCTCCATGCAGCGAATGGCCTTCACGCGCTATCGCATCAGCAAGCCGCGCCAGCAGACGCGGCTGATCGGCGGTAGAAACCTCGATTGCTGTTGCCCGGAACGACGCCTTGGGCAACTCGCGTACACGCACCGGCACATTGCGCATCAATACATTCACCTTAAACCTACTATCGATCACAAGTTTCGGCATGCTTTCAGCTTCCAGCAGGTCACGAATCCTGATTTCAAGCCGTTCCAGATCGGTCCCCACATTAAATGGGGCTCCTTTCGGCCCTTGCAGGTGAAACACATCCAGCACCCGTCCATCGCTGAGCATATAGGCCTGTGCGGCCAGAATACTGGCATGGCCTGAGGTCAGCGCTGCTGCCAGCGCTGCAAACAGGCCCGTACGTGGGCGCGCCACGATATAAAAGAGCGTTTCGCTGCGATCATTATCCACCCAGTACTTCACCGCATTGCCATCGGAATCGGCAATCAGCGGCACAATATCCGTCAACTGGCGCGGAGGGAAATGCATAACGCACTGCCGCGACATACACTCCAGCGCTCCCCTTATAACAGCTTCGTCGCCATCCTTCACGCTATTGAGAACAGACTGAACTCGTGTCTGATAGAGCCGCTCGGCGGTTTCACTAACCGTCTCATCACTATCGAAATAACTGACTGTCAGGCGGTATAGCTCTGTCAGCAATGATCCCTTCCAATCATTCCAGACGGTGGGACCGACCGCCGCAATATCCGCAACAGTCAGAAGCAAAAGGTATTGCAACCTGCTCTGGTTACCTACCCGCTCGGCAAAAGCCCGCACCACCTCAGGGTCTGAGAGGTCGAAACGCTGACTCTTCACTGCCATCAACAGGTGCTCCCTGACCAGCCACTCCACCAAATCCACTGCATCCAGGTCGAGTTGCATCCTTTCGCAAAATTTACGCGCCAGTTTCGCCCCTTCTACAGAGTGATCCCCCGGCATACCTTTTGCAATATCGTGAAATATCAGTGCGATATAGAGCAACTCAGGGCGATTTATCTTATGACAGACTTCATGTGCCAGAGGGAGTCGGATATAGCGATCGCGATGGAAGAAGTTGCGCGCTTCACCTACTGCACGGAGCGTGTGCTCATCGACGGTAAAGGCGTGGTACTGGTTAAACTGCCCCAACCCCACCACCTCCCGGAATTCCGGGATAAAGCGGCCCAATACGCCGGTATCGTTCATCAGTTTCAGCGTCCAGTGCACATTGCGCTTGCTGCGAAGAATTTTCATGAAAACACGCTGTGCTGTCGGATCATCTCGCATCGCGTCATCGATCAGAAGCACGTCAGCACGAATCTGGCGAAGCGCACGACTGGAAAGGTGACGCTTACCCTTCTGTGACTCACGGAAAATTCGCAACAGCAGTAAAGGCTCCGCTCTAAAGACGCCATCATCGGCAATACTTAGCCGCTTACCCTCGAGGACAAATCCGTGACCGACAGCTTTGGTAAAAGAGAAACGTTTTGGATTGAGCTGCTCGGTAAAGTGCATGTAGAGCAGACCGGAGACACGAGATATGCGCCCGACATAACGAAAGTAATCCTTCATGAAAGCATCAACTGCCGGCCTGTGCGACGCCGCTTGATACCCCATTCGCTCGGCCAGAATGGCCTGTTGCTCATAGCCAAGACGATCGGATGGACGCCTCATTTCCAGATGCAGACCCGTACGGCAGCGCCAGAGAAAATCCTGACCACCTAACAGGTGGTCACGCTCTCGAGGCGAAATCGCTCCTTTCTCCACCAGCCCTGCAATATCATCGCAGCCGTACCAGGCCTTGGCGATCCAGAACACCGCCTGGACATCTCGCAGTCCGCCCTTCCCCTCTTTAATGTCGGGTTCCATCCAGAATGCTGTACCGCCAGTGCGCCGGTGCCGCTCCTCTACCTCGGCTAGTTTTGCCTCGACAAAGGCTTTGCGCCTCTTCTTGAAAAACTTTTCCAGCCCCTTCTGCAGATCTTCGTAGCGTTCTCCCGAACCGGTCAACAGGCGCGCCTCGGATGCTGCCGTGGCACTGTTCCAATCCTCTTTCACATGATCAAGGCACTCTTTTACGCTGCGCACAGCATGGCCGATTTTCGCACCCAGATCCCACAGCGCGAGAAGGAAGGCCTGAATCTCCGCCTCAACCTCCTGCGGACACTGCTCAGCGACCAGAAACCAGAGGTCCCAGTCCGATTTCGGAGCCAGTTCACCACGCCCATTACCCCCCACCAGCACCAGATCAACACAGCCGGCTGCCGTTGGTGCCTTCTGCTTCCAGAGGCGAATCAGCAACTCATCGACACCGCTGCACATCAGACGAGTCAGCTCTCTACCGCTCACCCCCGCATTAAATGCGGCGGCTACAGTCTCATTCAGCGCCTGAAGCTCTTTTCTTTCGTCCAAAGCTATTTACCGCAGCGATAGACATTAAAAGCCTGCTCGCCGTCGGTCACCTTGCTGACTGCAACAATCGTATCGCCGCTCATCTCGGCAGCACTGTTTTTTGCCATATTCTCAAGCTCACCGGACACCTGCTCCTCCGAGCGCGGGATAAATGCAACCTTATCCAGCACGGTAACGGTCACTTTACCAAGGTTCGCACATGCTTTTACCTGCTCGAAAGTTGCCACGGTAACCGTCGAACCCGCATCAGTCGCTTTCACCCATGGTGTGCAGCCACCCACCACCAACATAGCTACAGCAAAATATATCCACTCTGCTTTTCTCATGATTGCTCCACCTCTTTTTTCAATTGATCAAGCAGCAGTAGGGCATCTACAGGTCGCATTGATTCGACATCAGCATTGAGAAGGGTTTTCTCCAGCTCACGCAGTCGCTCCAGGTCACGCTCCTGCTGTTTTTTCTCGGCGACAGCAAATAGCCCCAACTGCGGCTTACCGCTCTCAGCCGCCAATTCTGATCCATGCTCAAGACGAAAAAGGTGCTCGCGCGCACGTTTAATCACCTCGCGAGGCAGCCCGGCAAGCTGGGCTACAGCGATACCATAGGACTGGTCTGCTGCATCCTCGATCACCTGATGCATGAATATCACCGATCCGTTCCATTCGCGCACAGTGACTGATGCATTAAATGCTGTATCAAAATCATCCGGCAGCTCAGTAAGCTCATGATAGTGCGTGGCAAACAGCGTCAGCACATCGGGTGAAGCAATCAGCCTTTCCGCCACCGACCATGCAATCGCCAATCCATCCCAGGTACTGGTGCCGCGACCAATCTCATCGACAATCACCAGCGAACGCGACTCCAGCTGATTGAGGATTGTCGCCGTCTCCATCATCTCGACCATGAATGTAGAACGGCCACTAGCCAGCTCATCACCAGCGCCCACGCGGGTGAAGATGCGCCGGGTCAACGGAATACGCGCCTCATCAGCGGGCACAAAACAGCCGGTATGCGCAAGCCATACAATCCACGCCACCTGACGCATATAGGTCGACTTGCCACCCATGTTAGGACCGGTCAGCAGCATAAACCGGCGATTCTTCAAATCCATATGCGTATCGTTGGCTACAAATGGATCGCTGCTACTGAGGAAACGCTCAACTACTGGGTGGCGACCGCCGACAAGCTTCATGCTGCGCCCACTGTGTACCTCGGGGCGCACATAACGGTAGCTCTTGGCCAGATATGCGAAACAGCTCAAGACATCGAGCCTTGCCACGGCATGAGCGGCCTTCTGAATCGCAGCTGCCGCACTACACAGCTTCCTGCGCAGCACCTCAACCAGCCCCTCTTCGCGATTTAGCGCAGCATCGCGAGCGCCGAGAATCTCCGACTCAAAGCTGTGCAGTTCATCGGTAATAAAACGCTCCGCATTCACCAGCGTCTGTTTGCGGACGAAATCAACCGGAGCATCTTTTGCCTGCGCCTTCGATATCTCAATAAAGTAGCCGAACACCTTGTTGTACTTCACTCGCAGGTTGGCAAGCCCTGTACGCTCTCGCTCCCGCGCCTCATATTCCCGCAGCCACGCATTGGCATCGCGAGCCAGCCCGCGCAGACGATCCAGCTCACTATCGAAGCCCTCGCGAATCACGCCACCATCACGGAATACCTGCGGTGGTGATTCGATGATGGCACCATCCAGCTCTTCCGCCAGTGACTCCAACCCCTGCATGGCAAACGCCATTTCAGCGAACAGGCCACTACGATCCCCGATCAGGGTATAGAGCTCGGGCAGTGCCGATATCGCCTCTGCAATACCACGGTAATCGCGCGGCGAGGCCCGATTCAACACGATGCGGGTCAACATCCGCTCCATATCGCGAACTCCGTTCAGTCTTTGGCGCAATGCAGTCTGCGTTTCCTGATCATCGAGCAGACTCTGCACGGCATTCTGGCGATCATTCAAAAGTGTAATATCCGTCAACGGCCTGTCGATCCATTCGCGCAAAAGTCTCGCCCCCATCGGGGTCTTCGTCTCATCGAGCACATGAATCAGACCACCCTTGGGGTCACCCGCCAGCGAGCAGTAGAGCTCCAGATTTCGTCTGGAACGCATATCGATACGCATCCCATTTCCCTGCTCAACAAACACAGGCAGTGAAAGGTGTTCAAGTGCACATTTCTGGGTCTGTCCGAGATAGACCAGCACAGCAGCAACTGCCGCCGCAGCCATGGCATGCTTTTCCAGATTCAGCGACTGCCAGTCACTGACGCCAAAATGCTGCTCCACCTGCTCACGCGCTACTGCTTCACTGAAACTCCAGTCCCCCGGGCGGTTAACCGGCGTGCTGTGCTGGGACTCATCATAAGTAGGCAGAAGCAGTTCCGCCGGTGCCATCACAGCCAGCTGCTCCTCCAGCAGAAGATCTCCGCTGCCTTCGAGCAGCCGCCAGTGACCACATGAAAGGTCGACTGCCGCCAGCCCCCACTTCTCGCCCTTTCGGTAGCAGGCAACAAGTGGTGCGGAGCGCGACTGATCCAGTAGCTCCGCTTCGGTAAGCGTGCCGGAGGTGACAACACGAACCACCTCGCGCCGAACCGGCCCTTTGCTGCCGTCCGGCAGCTCCATCTGTTCACACACCGCAACCCGTTTACCTGCAGCAACCAGTCGTGCCAGATAAACTTCGGCCTGATGCCACGGCACGCCCGCCATCGGGATGTCTTCGCCACCCGATTTTCCGCGTTTTGTCAGTGTGATATCGAGAATCTTTGACGCCTCTACAGCATCTTCGAAGAACATCTCGTAAAAATCGCCCATGCGATAAAAGAGAAGACAGTCCGAATGTTCGGATTTTATTTTCAGATACTGCTGCATCATGGGGGTGTGAGCCGTCTGACCCGTCGTCTTTGCCATGCCGCAATGTAGCACGCGATTTCACGATGCATAAGCTGTTTATAACTCTATTTGACAGATTTTATCAGGAAGTGCGTAAGCCCGGGAAATATGCGTTGAGAAGGGGAAGGGGGGGGATGCACATTTACCCGGGCCGTTTATCTTAAGCACTGCTGCTCTGGTATCTTTCAACGCCGCAACAGGGCAAAGCCTAGCCAGCCTCCGCATGTCAGAATGTGATCTGCATCATCATTTTCTGCGCCGCTTGCAAAGAAGCGCTTAAATGCTCCGGGCGTTGACTTCACAGTGCTTGCACCGGAGCGTTCTGGCATCTAAAAGGAAGGCCGATGAAGAGAACCCGAAACCAGATCCTGCTTTTTACCCTGCTAGTTGCCGCTGATCAGATCACCAAATGGTGGATCCAGCTGCCCGACTTTAAACCCTTTGTCGTTATCGACGGTTATTTCAACATCATTCGCGCCTACAATCCGGGCGTAGCCTTCTCAATGTTTTCTGATCTTCCTGACTCTCTGCGCATCTGGCTGCTGCTCGGTGTTACTATCGGCATTGCCGTGGCGGTTGTCTTCTGGTGGTGGCAGGAGCGCCGTCGCGCCGGCATCACCTCCTGGCTTCTGGTTCTGATTCTGGCAGGTGCAGTTGGTAACATCTGGGATCGCATGCAGCTGGGTTATGTTGTCGATTTTATTGACTGGTATGTGCGCAGCGGCGGCCAAGAGTATCACTGGCCTGCCTTCAACGTAGCAGATGCCTGCATCTTTATCTCTGTCGCCCTGCTTCTGATTACCAGTTTCAGGAAACACTGAACTTTTTTTTAACACCTCTGCTGAACAAAAGCTCTAGTCAGTCACTCCATGCCCCTTTATCAGGCAGCAGTAATTATAGCCTGATCAATAGTCGAGCGTGATTAATCACACCTCTTGTTTTTTCATCCGCATGTCCCTTCAAGTCTGACAAAACCATATCAAAGAATGTAATCGCTGCCTTCATCTCCTCTAACTCAAACTCATCGACACTATCGAATTTAGAGAGGTTCTTGACGATATAGAGCTTTTTAAACAGTGCAAAAGAGACAAACTGTTTCAGGAAGTGACTCTTATCCACACTCTCAGAAAAATGATGAATATCACTCTCATTAATACCCTCTTTTCCTTCCATCACCAGTTTCATCGCCACGGGGTACCTGCCACTTTTTACATAGCCATCCAGCAGTGCTTGAAACCCTCTGGCGTGCTTGATTCTTTCCAAATATTTATAAGCAAATGCGATGATTCCTGTAGAAAGGATCAATTTCATCTCTGTTTTTTCATCGATATGAAAAACCCTTAACGCATTGATCTCTTCCACTATCTCTCTGGCCAGATGTTCATTGTTTTCCATTGTAACAACCCCTGCATGTCCCATGTGATCACCTCAGCCGCCGTAACTTCTCAGCTATCCATATAGTAGATGAAGGTTTCACAGAGCCGATATAACACGATTGTGCTATGTGGTTAGAAATACTGGGCGGATTCACAGAGGTCTGGTCACTCTTTTTGGCATGGAAGCACAAGAGAGAGCAGTGTTCCACCACCCGGATTGTAGTCAAGTTTGAACGTCCCCAACAGCGTCTCACAACGCTGCCTCATGTTTTCAATACCTCTGCCCTGACGCACATCAGGGCTCATTCCCTGGCCATTATCTGCAACCTCAATGCGAACCATGCGGTTGCCATTGTCCCTGAAACCGGTGGTTCTTATCTCCACCCAGTCGGCGTCAGCATGGCGGATAATATTGGTAATCGCCTCCTGCAGGATGCGAACAAGATGAATGGAACAGCCTTTCTGCAATGACCAGCCGACAGGCAGTGTTTGCATATTCCACGATACAAATAGTGCGGAGGCTTTTAACTGATACTCCATGCGTGAACGAAGCATTCCCATGGTCAAACCGACATCATCACTCTCATCACCGACCGAATCGATCAGCAGGCGCATATCCAGTATCGCCTGATTCACCAGTTCGAGACAGAGTGAATTTTTGTCCGGATTGCCAGCAAGTATAGATTTAAGCGCAACCAGATGCCCCCCCATCCCATCATGCAGTTCGCGGGTGAATCGCTTTCGCTCATCAGCCAGAAGCTGAGCTCGTTCAAGTTGCCGCAGACGCTCCTTTTCCGCTTTCAACACGATGGGCTCCTCTGCCGCCTGCTCGTGCCATCATCAGCAGAGCAACGAAAAACAGTGGAGAACCATGGCCTACTCATTAAGTTTAATCAGCCCCAACTGGCAGGCTTCAAATACCGCCTCATTGCGGCTATGCACTTCCAGCTTCTGGTAGATATGGCGAATATGTGAAACAATGGTATGAGCGCTGAGATCCATGAGTGCTGCGATTTCCTCCCGCTTGAATCCGCGTGAAACCAGCTGCAACACCTCCAGTTCTCTGGGGCTTAACAGATCATTTTCGAGGCTTTCTGGAACCGTCGCCTGCAGGGGTTTTAGCGCGTTTAATATGAAACGCGCTATGGATGAACTGATCGGCGCATCACCGGCAAGCATCTCTATAATTAGGTCGCCAATATCATCCGGCATGGAGTCCTTGAGAAGGTATCCGGTTGCACCTGCCCTGATCGCTTCGATAACCCGGAATTCATCGGCAAACACAGTGATGACAATCGCCTCACTTTGCGGAAAACTATCCTTGAGGTGCCTGATCAGGTCAGCACCGTTCCCATCAGGAAGCCCGAGATCGACCAGCATAACATCAGGAGCTGCCTTAATATGCTCCAGCGCATCCCTGTAACATCCTACCGAACCACATAGAGACAGTTGATTATGCTTATGAATGGACCTCTCGAAATGAAGGCGCACATATTCATCGTCCTCAACAATCAGAACCCTTGGATGAATATTGTCCATCGAATTCACTGCTAGTTCACCCCTATGAAACCAAAGCACTGTTTATCAGTTATAGCAGAAAAAACGGTTTTTTCGAGGTTTCACAGTTTCTGAAGGGGTTTACATACGCGGTAGCTGGCGCTTTTTGATTATCTTGCGCTGCCGCACTGCTTCCAGTTACCCGCGTCAATCAGATTCAAAAGTTAGCCAGTCATGAATAGGAAATGGCATGGGCGAAAGAGTCCGGCAGGGGCATACCAAGTATATGATTAAACCACCCTGCTTCCTCACATGAAAGGCTTATTCTGTCTCCGTCTCAGGATCCACGTCAGCTTTAGATTTCGGCTTCCATCTCTTTTTACTAACCGGCCGCATGCGGATGCCGAACATCACCCGTGCCACATCCTTGAAGTGGCGGGCATAGTGAATAACCATCTCTTCGCGCACGCTCTCTGGAAGCTCATTCACATCCACCTCATTGGCAGCGGGTAAAATCACCTCTGAAATTCCCAGTCGCTTGGCAGCCAGCAGTTTTTCGCGCTCGCCACCAATCGGCAGCACATCTCCAGTCAGCGTCAACTCGCCGGTCATGGCAATCCGTTCCGGCGCTCTTCCAAGGGCCAACGACAACAGTGCGGTTGCTATCGCAACACCTGCTGATGGCCCGTCTTTAGGCACGGCACCCTCCGGCACATGCAGGTGGATAAAGGCACTGTCATAGAACTCTTCTGGTGCACCAAAACGTTTCAGGTTGGCCGTCACATAGGAGTAGGCAATCTCAACCGACTCCTGCATCACCTTGCCCAGCTGACCGGTTATCTTCATACCTCGGCGATCATGATGGGCGATGGTCACCTCCAGCGTCAGGGTAGTGCCACCCATCGCTGTCCAGGCAAGACCCGTAGCGAGGCCGACACCCTGTTTGATCGCCTGCTCACGGAAGCGCGGCTTGCCAACATAACCGGCAATATCGGCAACGCCGATTCGCACCGGAAACTCCATGTCGCCTTCGGTCACCTTTCGCGCCACCTTACGCAGAATCTTCTTCAGCAACCGCTCCAGAAGACGCACACCCGGCTCACGGGCATAATCCTCAACTAGATGTTTGAACACGCCTTTGGTCAGGGTCATCTCGCTGGACTTGATACCATGCTCACGCAACTGCTTGGGCCAGAGGTGTTTGCGTGCGATCTCGACTTTCTCGCTCGGCATATAACCGGCCAGATGAATGATCTCTGCACGATCAAGCAGCGGTCTGGGTACCGTATCGAGCTGGTTGGCAGTGAGTAGAAAGAGTATCTGCGACAGATCAAAGCGCACATCAAGGTAGTGATCCATGAAGTCGGAGTTTTGCTCCGGATCGAGCACCTCAAGCAGTGCTGAAGATGGATCACCGCGGAAATCGTTACCGATCTTGTCCACCTCGTCGATCATAATGACCGGATTGGCCACCTCGACACGTTTCAGCGCCTGCACAAGCTTGCCCGGCATGGCTCCGATGTAGGTGCGCCGATGCCCCTTGATCTCAGCCTCGTCACGCATACCACCCACCGAGAAACGGAAGAAGGGACGGCCGACTGCCTCGGCGATTGCCTTGCCGATCGAGGTCTTGCCTACGCCCGGAGGTCCAACAAAAAGGATGATCGAGCCGCCCACCTGTTTTTTACGCGCACCGACAGCGATAAACTCGAGGATACGGTCCTTCACATCGTCGAGACCGGAGTGATCCTTATTCAGTGCCCGGCTCGCCGCCTTCAGGTTATAGCGGTCACGGCAGGTGCGCCCCCACGGCAGGCAGGTCAACCACTCCAGATAGTTGCGGGTGACGGTGTACTCAGGCGATGCAGTCTCCAGCAGGGCCAACTTGTTCAGCTCCTCTTCAAAGGCATTGCCCGCCTCTTTGCTGAACTTCAGTTTTTTTGCCTTCTCCCTGAAATCATTGACCTCCTTCTCGCGCGGATCCTCATTCATTCCCAGTTCGCGCTGAATCTCATGCAGCTGCTCCTGCAGGAAAAAACGCCGTTGCTGGTCGGAAACGTGCTCATCGATTTTATCACGAATCTTACGTTGCACCTTGCTGACATTGAGCTCACGGTTGAGCAGCGTCACCACCTTCTTCAGCCGGTCGTAAATCTGATAGGTTTCAAGAATATCCTGCAGGTCTTCACGGCTGGCCGTGGTCAGGCTGGCAGCAAAATCGGCCAGCCGGTTGGGCTCATTGACATCAAAACGGGAGGCGAACAGGCGCAACTCCTCCTCATGCAGCGGGTTATGCTTAAGCAGCTCCTTGATCGTATTGATCACTGCAACGGTGTAAGCGCGCAGCTCGATATTATCCTCATAGGAAGTCTCTTCGCGGTAGACTGCCTTCACCCGGATTGGATGTTCATCGGAAACAAAGCTCTCGATACTGAATCGACTCAGGCACTCGACCACCAGGTGCAGACCATGCCCCTCAATCTCCACGGCCTTGGCAATACGAGCCACCACGCCGACCCCATAGAGGTTTTCCGGTTCATAAGGCTCATTCTCATCCCGAACCAGCACGAGTCCTACATACTGCTGGTGGCTTGATGCCAGCTCACGCACCACGTTGCCCATCTCCTCATTCTCGTAAACCAGCGGCACCACCAGGCCCGGGAAAAGCGGGCGGTTAGAGAGTGGTAATAGCGTCAACTGATCCGGAAACGCCTCATCGGTGCGGACCAGCGTTGTCTCGGTGGCTTCAACCTCATCAGTATCGAGGCTGTCGATTTCATCTAGAATTTCGGGGTCGTGGATATCGTCTGCTATCATAATAATTATTTAAGGTTATCCTCATCCTTTTTCAAGACTTGAATTCATACGCTAGCACCCCCACATTTAACCTGACAATAAAAAAAGGAGATTTCATGCGCGGCTTTAAAGGTATTTTCCTGCTCATCATCACCAATATTCTGATCTTTCTCACACTGGCGATCACCGGCACCATTCTCATTGACGTGGTTTTGCCGAACTTCGGCATCGACCTGCGCGGCAGTGTGACCACACTCGATTTCGCATGGGCGATGGTATTCGGCTTCGGCGGCGCCTTCATTTCGCTGTTCATGTCCAAGTTCCTGGCCAAGCGCGGCATGCGTATGCAGCAGATCACTGACCCTTCCACCCCCAAGGAAAAAGTCGTCTACAACACCGTCGCCGAACTGGCACAGCGTGAAGGCATCAAAATGCCGGAGGTCTGGGTTTACTGGGATGATGTTCCCAACGCCTTTGCCACCGGGCCGACCCGCAACAATGCCATGGTCGCCGTATCCTCAGGCCTTGCCATGAACCTCACTGATGAGGAGCTCAAGGCTGTGGTGGCGCATGAAGTCGGTCACATCAACAATGGTGATATGATGGCCACCACCCTGCTACAGGGGCTGATGAACACCTTTGTCTATTTCCTCGCCCGCATGATCTCCCGACCGTTGATGGAGCGTAATTACTGGCTCGGTTTCGCCGTATATATGGCACTGCAGTTCATGCTCTCGATTCTGGCCATGATCCCGATCTGTTGGTTCTCCCGCCGCCGCGAATTTCGCGCTGATGCCTATGCCGCAGATGCTGTCGGTGCCGCGTCCATGGCTTCCGCCCTGCAGAAAATCGAGGTTTTGGCTCAGCGAACGCTCAGCTCTGAACACCGGGAAGAGGGCATGAGTGAAGATGCACTGGCGACAATGAAAATTCACGGCCAGTCCAAAGGATTCTCACATCTGTTTGCCACGCATCCGCCAACAGAAGCACGCATTGCAGCACTGAGAAACCGGAAGTAATCAACCCTGCAACACGCCCAAAGGCGCGCCTGCCCGGCGCGCCTTTTTCTTGTACTGGCGATCTTTCAACTCTCTATCTATGATATGACCATGCAACATCAAACCGCAGCAATACTGGTCATTGGTAATGAGGTTCTCTCCGGGCGCACCCGTGAAGCCAATGCTTATTATGCTGCTGGTAGGTTTTTTGAATGCGGCTGCAAACTTGGTGAAGTGGCTATTATTCCTGATGAGCACGCAGCAATTATCTCGACACTCAACCGTCTGAGGGAGCAGTTCGATGCAGTCATCACCTCCGGTGGTATTGGTCCCACCCATGATGACATCACCATGGAGTCGATCGCAGCAGCGTTTAACGTCGAACTTATCGAACACAGCTTTATTGTTCAGGCCATGACTGAGCACTTTGGTGAAGAGGGCCTTAATGAGGGTCGGCGCCGCATGACCCGCGTTCCGCAAGGTTCCAAGCTAATCCGCTGTGAAAAGACGATCGCACCAGGTGCCCGCATCGGCAATGTCTACATTCTTGCCGGAGTTCCATATATCTTTGAATCACAGCTGGATTCAATTCTGGATCAGTTTGGTGATAGTCCCTTCCAGCGCATTGAGATTGAAGTGGAGCTTCCCGAAAGCCTCTTTGCCAAGCCACTCTCTTCCATTCAGGCACAGTTTGATGATGTCGAGATCGGCTCCTACCCAGGCCGCTGCGGCCCTAATCCCTGCGGAAAAATCTGTTTAAGCAGTCAGAATCCAGGCCGGCTGAAAGAGGCCGCCGATGCAGTTACATTGATGATAGAGGGCATTACGGATTAACAACCTGTTCACTCCTCCGAATGGATCTGAACTGGGATCCGGCGGGCACCGAAACAGTCGTGGAAAGCATCAAAGCACCCGGGGATTTTCATATCACACATAATGCAGTGTCCCTCATCTGTGAGCCTGTGCTCTGAAATTTCGTACCAGTCACGCACAATCAATCGGCTTCCACAACTTGGACAGAACGTCGTACCGCCCCTCTTATCGTGGGTATTACCGGTGTAAACATAGGTCAGACCTGCATCCATGCCGATCTTGCGGGCACGCGTCAGGGTAGCCTGAGGGGTCGGTTCAACATCATTCATTTTCCACGCGGGATAAAATGCGGAGAAATGGAGTGGCACATCCGGACCCAGGTTTTCTGCAACCCAGTCGGCAAGAGCGCGCAACTCCGCATCGCTGTCGTTATGCCCCTGAATCAACAGTGTTGTGATTTCAAACCAGACATCCGTCTCATGTTTAAGATATTTCAACGTATCTAGCACCGGTTTCAGATGGCCAACGCAGAGCTTGTGATAAAAGTCCTCTGTAAATGCTTTCAGATCAATATTGGCCGCATCGATATGGCTGAAGAACTCCCTTCTTGCTTCCGCGTGAATATATCCCGCCGTCACCGCTACGGTTTTGACATTGAGGTCATGGCAGGCTTTGGCTGCATCGACCGCATACTCAAGGAAGATCACCGGGTCGTTATAGGTAAAGGCGACACTCTTGCAGCCATACTCAACAGCAGTTCTGGCAATCGCTTCAGGACTGGCCTGATCACAAAGCCTGTCGAACTCGCGCGACTTGGAGATATCCCAGTTCTGGCAGAATTTACAGGCCAGATTACAACCTGCCGTGCCGAAGGAGAGAACGCTTGATCCGGGATAGAAATGGTTGAGCGGCTTCTTCTCGATCGGATCGATACAGAAGCCGGATGAACGCCCGTAGGTCGTCAAAACGATCTTCTCGTCTTCGCACTTACGTACGAAACAGAGTCCTCGCTGACCATCGTGAAGCTTGCAGTCGCGCGGACAGATATCGCACTGAATGCGGCCATCCTCAAGCTTGTGCCAGTAACGTCCGGGGAAGTGCGTGGTGATCATTGCCTTTCCGAAGATAGATCCTTTTCGCAGTATCGCTTCACCTGATATTTGAACAGCAGTACCTCAGGATGCCAGAATTCAGCTGAAAGCCCTGCCTTCGCCTTCAGGTGGCCCAGAAAATCAACCGGATCAGGCAACTGATCCCACACCTGCGGCAGGAAGGTCGCCTTGTACATACCGAACTTGAATACCACCCCGTCGATGCCGGGGCGCAGCTTGGAGATAGCAATATTCTCAGTGTAGGCATGCATCGCTTCCAACTCCGTAAGCACGGACACCTCAACCATCACATTGGAGAATTCTTCCATACTCAACGGCGGAAAGCGGGGATCCTCAAATGCAGCTGCACGGGCATTGGAGCGCACATCATCGATCATTGAACGGCGAGCCTCCAGCGAGCCGATACAGCCACGCAAAGCACCGTTTATCGTAAGCGTTACAAAGGCAGCAGCTGGCTCTTCCAGCCAGTCCTGACCAGAAGCAGCTGGCTCATCAAAGGGAACAGCCAGTTTTTTTGCAATCTCGGCGCGGGCAATGCCAATCAGGACTCTTCCCTTGTTTACCGATTCACTCATTCAATACCTCCTGCTCAAACCATACGATAGAAGCATAGCCGACCACGCGCATTTTATCTCCCGCCGTATCGCCCGAGTTTCGGCAATCGAGCAGACGGGGCAGCAGCCCATATTTTTCAGCCAGAATCAACAGAGCATTAATGCCGGTCGCGCCACAAGCCTGCTCATGATCAAGTGGCCCATTGAGCGCCAGAATCGCATCAACAGTAACACCGTCGATCGCATTGGCACTCTGGTAGTCGTGAAAATGGGAGAGGTCAGAGCTGATCACTATCAGCGTCTCCTCTTCATGCAGGAACGGCTCCATCACCTCGGAGACAGCCTGCGGCTCAACCATGCCGACACAGATCGGAAGCAGTTCGAAATCATCCAGCACCGTCTGCAGAAATGGCAGCTGCACCTCCAGCGAGTGCTCCTCTGCATGAGCCACATCGAAGGCTTGAACCTGGGTATGACCCAATGCGCGCCGAACAGCGTCCTGATCGACGGGAATATCCCCCAGAGGCGTCCGGTATCTATCGACCTCCGGAACTGCCATACCGTAAAAGCCAACCCGATGTGCAGGGCCGAGCAACACAACACGCTTGAACTGGGCTCCACGGATAGATTGGTAGGCAAAAGCTGCGGTCAGCCCCGAATAAACATATCCAGCATGGGGAACAATGATCGCTCGGGGAAGAGGCAGTCCGGTAGGCAACTCACGTTCGGCAATCGCCAACGATTGGAAAATCTGGGCAGTGAGTTCTTCCACTTCGAGCGGATAGAACAGACCTGCAACTGCGGCGGGACGAACGCTCATCTTCACCTCCGTAACCAACTCTAGTTTAGAAGCTAAAGCCGCAACTGTGAAGGCACCTTAGAGAGGTTTAAGTTTTACCGCCCCAAGTAGCATTCAGTTATTTGTACAGGTATGTAGTCTGAACGTACCAGCGTTGCTGAATCAAGGATGAGTACTGCATCGAGTTATCTTCGTTCTCCCGATGCTTCAGATTCATTAAGTCCTGCCCGACAAAACTGATTTCAAGTTCATCTGACGGCTTCCAGCCTGCACGCAGATCCAAACGGTGATGGCCGGTAACGTTGTTGTCTCGGAAAGGACCGTAAAAATAAAGGTTTGCATCAAGTTCCAGACTTCTCACAGGATTCCAACTTACCCCTGCATGGAATCTACTCTTAGGATCCTGCTCCCTATTTGAAATTACCGTCCACCGTGTTTCACCATCAGCAATCGGATAATCAACATAGTTCTGATGCAGATAGGTATAGGAGCCTTTGAAGGTCAAGTTAGGATTCGCTTCAATTCGAAAGCTTGCCTCGAACCCATCACCCTTGCCATTCAACACATTGGTCAGGTACTCCGGCACAATCGCCTGTGGTATAAGGGGGTTGGCCAGATTTCTGTCCTGCCAGGTATCTGGAACACCCTTATAGATCGTCTTGAAGGCTGCTACCTCAATCAGGCTTTTCTCGGTTGGACGTACGCGGGCACCAATTTCATATGTCTTCACATGCTCAGTCTGCGCCCTTCCATCGCCAATCTGCCTAACCAGGCAGGCCACTCTTGTCACTGGTGAAGTCCAGCAGCCGGAAGCTTTGCGATTCCACACCAAGCCATTCTCCATATCATTTGGCGTACGTGCTGATTTCGATGCAGAGGCCCAAACAGCCCAGTTATCATCAGAGGCAATGGCTCGAATACTCGGTTGAGGCTCCCACTTGGTGTAGGAGTTTTTCTCCATTTTTACGCCACCAATAATACGAAAATGACCATCGAAAAGAGAAAGTTCATCATTGATGAAAAAGGAGGTCAGGCCAGTGGTGCGTGATGGCATCTGAAACTGTGGCGTATTATCAAAATGGGAACGCAGCTTGCGCAGGTTCGTGCCTAAAGAGATATTTTGATTCAGCACATCGCTGAAATCGACCTGAAAATCGGCATCAAACGTCTCTTTTTTCTCGCGAATGATTCTCGTATGCACTTTATACTGGTCGTAAAACAGCTGCCCCTTGAGGCTGACATGTGGAACAAGTTCCTTCTCCATGCGGAGCACAAGGTTCTTACCACTGTATCCATTATCGCTGTTAGATAGATCAATAAAATTCAGAGGTGTCGGATTCGGCATCCAGTAACCAAGCTGCCCACTATGAATCTGATAGGCATCGCCATGCAGTGAAATATTGGTTGCTGCATCAGCCTGCCAGTCAAGGCGGAATCCATGCTGCTTCATGCGTCTAAAGTCATATGCATCAGTGGTCCCATTTAAAGACAAACCGCCATCGCGGGTCTCACGCATAGTATATAATCTGTAATCAAGGTTGCCGGTCTTGGCACCGTAGCTGATATTACCAAAGCCGGTTTCTTCAGTGCCTGTACCGGCAGTAACACGCAGCCCCTGAGCAGCTCCGGCGTGTTTAGTAATGATATTGATCACGCCATTCACGGCATTGGAACCCCAGATTGCGCCTCCAGGGCCACGCACCACTTCAATGCGTTCTATCTCTTCAAGAGGGTAGTTCTGAGCCACCCACCAGACACCTGAGAATGTAGTGTTATAGATAGGACGGCCATCGACCATTACCAATAGAAGGTCGGTCCAGAAATCGGTCTGGCCGCGAATTCCAATCTGAAACTGATTGGCGTTGGTCTGTGAAACCTGCAGACCCGGAGCCAGCCGTAGTGCATCTGGAATACTGCGCACACCAGACCGCCGTATATCATCGTTAGAGATAACAAACACGGCTCCGGCCGTCGACATATATCTCTCTTCACGCTTGGACAGTGTTGTTACTTTTACATTAACAAGCTCTTCAATGTTCATGGAGAGAAGGTCGTCGGTAGTATAGCGCTCTGCCGCCGCGGGCAGTGAGCAGGAAACTGCCACCAACAATAACAGCGATCCAAGCAGCCGCTTCCAGCAATACATATTGAGATCCATTTCCCCTCCCCACAAGGTGCCTTAAGCATTAGCCAAATCAATCAGTTTGACAAGTTCTTATTGCCCTACCATTCCGATAACAAAACAGCACTACCCCTTTTGAGTCCAGCTGCTCATCGCCTTATTTAAGGCCTTCATTGTAAACGGCTTCTGTAGAACACCGTTCGGCTGAACCGTCTCAAACTGTCCTGAAATACTCTCATTGCTATAACCGCTGCATATAAATACCGGCAGCGCTGCATCTACCCCTCGCAGCCGCTCCAGTGTTTCCTTGCCCCCCATTCTGGGCATGGTCATATCCAGAAGAACTAGGTCAATCTCTTCTCTGTGGCACATGTAGGTATTAAAGCCCTGTTCCCCATCAGGTGCCAGAAGCACCTTGCAGCCCAACTTATTCAACAATCGTTCGACAACGCTTCTAACCATAACTTCATCATCAACCACGAGAACCGTGATTCCGCTTTCCGGAAGATTTGCTCCCTCCGCATTTTCATTTAAATGCGTAGTTGCTGCATGATCACTTACTGGCAGCAACACCCTGAAACGTGACCCTTTTCCTTTTTCACTGTCCACCTGAATAACCCCATCATGCGAACGAACAATTCCCAGCACAGCACTCATTCCCAAACCCCGCCCGGTAAACTTAGTGGTAAAGAATGGATCAAACATTTTATCCATCGTCTCTTCATCCATACCACATCCGTTATCAACCACTTCAAACAGGATATAGGCGCCGGGCTCTCGCCTCTCTTCAATAAACCCACTTCGCAGATCTTCGCTACCAGCCTGAATCAGGTCAGCAACAATGGTTATACTGCCCTGTCTATCTTTACCTATGCTTTCAGCTGCATTGGTCACCAGGTTCATTACAACTTGCTGCATCTGTGTTTTGTCCGCATATACCTCGGGCAATGTGTTGGGCAACTCAAGTTTCAAAGAGATGTTTTTAGAAACCGACACATCAATCAGCTGAATGGTCTCCTCAACAAGCGCTGTCATATTCACATCGCTTCGCAGGCATGCCCCCTGGCCGGAATAGGCCAGCATCTGCGTGCACAGGTCAGCAGCCCGAAGGCTACTGGTTACAATGTTTTTCAACTCCTTATCTACCGGAAGATTCTCCAAAACATTCAACTCGGCCAACTCGGCATTACCCATTATCCCGGCCAGAATATTATTAAAATCGTGAGCGATACCACCAGCCAGTACACCGAGTGACTCAAGCCGTTGCACGTGAGCCATAGTCTCCTCCAAAGCCTGCTTCCGCTCCTCAGCCTGAACCAGCAAGGTGATATCACGAATCACACCCTCTATCCCAACCACCTTCTGCTGTTGATCCATGATCAGATGAGCAGATATAGAGGTCCACAGTTCAAAGCCATCCTTATGCTTCAGCTGAACCTTATGATTCATCAACACACCATCAGTTTCTGCCAAAGCAGCTGCGGCCAGAGAAAAGTCACAGCCATCAACCCAAAGCGCTTCCAATGGCATGCCGGTCACCTGTTCAGCTGAATAGCCGAGCAGAGAGTGGACAGAGTTCGAAGCCCAGACAACTACTCCATCTGAGGATAGGCGGTAGTAGGTATCAAGCATGTTATCCAGTGTTGATTGCAACTCATCCCGGGTCTGCCTGAGTTCCTGCGTCCTTTCAGAAACCTGCTCTTCCAATCTCTTCTCGATTCTCTTCTGATCTGTAATATCAACAAAAGCACTAAACAGCGCAGCTTCTCCTTCAAATGTTATCTGGCTCATAGAGAGCGAAATCCACAACGGTGCACCGTCCCTTCTTACAGCCGCCATCTCCAAGCCAACAAATGAACCTGTATCCATCAGTTTCTTAAGCAGTTTCGGCCGGTCTTCCGGATGTCGGTAAAAGTCCAGCGTATGAACGTCTTCTGTTGCATGAATATCAATACCTAGTAATTGGGCTGCCGCACCGTTATAGAACAGCACCTGACCGTCACTTTGCCGGCTGATCACGACAGGCATCGGAGCAAGCTCGACAATATTGCGAAAGCGCTGCTCGCTCTCTTTCAGCTGTTTGTGCTTCTCTTCAATGGTATTGAAACTATTCTGAACCTCTTCGGCCATCTGGTTAAAGCCAACCAGAAGATCTTCGGTCTCCCTGTTATATGACCTGCTATCAACCCTTAGCGAATAATCACGACCTTCCCCCATCTCTCGCATTAGCTGCGCCAGTGAACTGATAGGGGTAGCGATTTTTTTCTGTAGTCTGGATGCCAGCATAAGCCCCAGCATGAGACAGCCTGCCATCACCACAACCACTGTGATCAAGCCGGCATACTGGCTCTCTTTCAGGTGATTGAGCCGGGACTCCAGGTAGATCACACCTACGGGCTCGCCTTTATGCGCAATAACCCTGAACAGACGTAGTCTGCCATCAGAAAAAGAACTACTCTGGCTAGCCTGGAAAGCAACCTCTTCTCCTCTGACTGCAGTGTCGTCTTCTGCAGCGTAGGTGAACAGACTATTGCCATCATTAGTGAACAATTTCACCAGAGAGACGTCCGGGTCGAATCGCATGGTTCGCAACAGCTCACCTGCCATGCGCTGATCGTTGAACATCAAAGCGGGCCTGGCTGCAGCACCGATGATGTCACTCTCAACAATCAGCACCCGTTCAGCCTCCTTCTCGAGCAACACCTGGTTATAACCGATCCACACGCCACCCATAATCAGAACGGTGAATCCAAGCGTTAATACGAAAAAGAGCTGGAGCTGATGTTGGATAGAAGTAGAAGACTTTCTATTCATTATCCCTCCCAACAATCTCACCCAATTGCAGAAGTTGCGCGCTGATATAGAGCCCAGCGTGCTTTACGGCCTGCACGTTGACGACAAAGGTAAGTTTTTTGTTGTGATATTTAATTTCGATCATTCCGCCCTGCTTGGCAAAGCCGGGAATGTCTGAAATGGTGAGAACAGGGCGGCCAGCTGCTAACTTGAGTAGCCGTTGATAATCACCACTATCTGATTTTCCGATAAACAGTGCTGAAGCACCCTGAACACAGGAATCTTTTGAACACGATTCAACACTTAAGCCAATCTGTTTGGCTACCGCTTTGTTCGCGATTGACTGCATGATGGAATGAACCTCAGAGTCATTGAGAACATTAAGCCTGACAGCTGACCCTCGCGATCGCGATGCATTGGCTAACTCAGGCCACTCTGTAAAACGGATAAAGTTAAAGATATAGGCTGACTTCAGGTCACTTGCACCTGCCCTGACTCGCTCAGCGGAGAAAGATGAATGCGCAGCGCAAACAGAAAGCAGCACAAGTCCCAGAAGACCGTAGACAAGCCGGGGAAAAGTTATGTTGCGCAGATCAAACAATCAGCGAGCCTTTTAACGCGGCCTGAGTCAGGTCACTAAAAAGCATTGGAGTTGCGAAGTACAATGCTTAATCTGATTTTAGATATAGCCACCGTGAGCTCCTTCAACGTAACATCGCTGTGCATCACAGAGCACTAAATCTATCCGTATCCAGAGGCTCTCTGCCTCGTTACTATAGTTGAAAGAAAATAAAACCCAAACTCAGAAAACTATGCCTGCCGAACCGGTATGCCCTGACTGGCGAGATAGCCCTTGGCTTCGGCAATGGTATAGGTGCCGAAATGGAATATCGAAGCGGCAAGCACCGCATCGGCATGCCCCTCTTTCAACCCTTCAGCCAAATGCTCCAGCGAGCCTACGCCACCGGATGCCACGACATTGGCACTGATCGCATCGGAAACCGCACGCGTCAGCGGAATGTCGTAACCGTTTTTGGTGCCATCGGCATCCATGCTGGTCAGCAGGATTTCACCCGCACCATAATCGGACATGCGTTTGGCCCACTCTACGGCATTAATGCCCGTTGGTTTTCTGCCGCCATGGGTGAAACACTCCCAGTGGTCATCCACGCTCTTGGCATCAACCGCCACAACAATCGTTGAAGAACCGAAACGCTCTGCAGCCTCTTTCACCAGTTCGGGTGTAAATATCGCCGCAGTATTGATCGAGACCTTATCGGCACCGGCATGCAGCAGGTTTTCAATATCGGAGAGCGCCTTCACGCCACCGCCAACGGTAAGCGGCATAAACACGTGCTCCGCCACCTCGGTAACCATGTGGTAAAGCGTATCGCGGCTTTCGTGACTGGCACGGATATCGAGAAAGGTCAGCTCATCAGCACCCTGCTGATCGTATTTTATTGCAGCCTCAACCGGGTCTCCAGCATCAATGATATCAACAAACTGAACACCTTTGACCACACGCCCGTGCGCCACATCAAGGCAGGGAATAATGCGTTTACTTAGCATCAGCCAAGCACTCGCATCGCTTCAGCGAAATCAATGCTGTTTTCGTAGATGGCACGACCGGTGATTGCACCGCAGATACCATCGTTTACAAACTTAGCACAGGCAGTTACGTCATCCATTTTTGACACGCCTCCGGAGACAATCACCGGAATTGAGATCGCACGCGCCAGATTCACCGTCTCCTCAATATTGGGGCCCGTCATCATGCCATCGCGGGCAATATCGGTATAAATAATCGATGCCACACCGGCATCTTCAAACTTGCGAGCCAGATCTATGGCCGTAACATCAGTAACATCGTCCCAACCGTGCACAGCTACCATGCCACCCTTGGCATCGATTCCGACACAGATCTGGCCGGGAAATGCCTTGCACGCCGCCTCCACCAGTGACGGGTTGGCCACGGCAATAGAACCCAGAATCACCCGGTTCACGCCGAGATTCAGCGTTCCTTCAATCATAGCAAGGTCACGCAGGCCACCGCCGAGCTGCACAGGAATGTGCAGCTCGGAACAGATCGCACGGATCGCTTCACGGTTGGCTGGTTTGCCAGCAAAAGCACCGTCAAGATCAACCACGTGCAAGCGCTTGGCACCGAGAGACTGCCAGTGAGCGGCCATTGCGCCTGGATCATCACCGTAGACGGTTGCGTCATCCATACGCCCCTGCTTTAGGCGCACACAGTGCCCCCCTTTCAGGTCTATTGCGGGAATTAATTCAAAACTATTTACGGATTCCATTGCAGGAATGCCTCCATCAGTGCCAGGCCTGCGCTCTGGCTTTTTTCCGGGTGAAACTGCACGGCCACAATATTGTCGCGACCGACTGCTGCTGCAAACGGGTAATTACCATAGGAACAGGCAGCCAGCAGATGATCGGGATTTTCAGGCATGCAGCAGTAGGAGTGAACATAGTAGACCTGTTTACCTGCCAGCGGTGACAGTACCGGGTGCTGTGGTTTCTCAGATGAAAAGATCACATCGTTCCAGCCCATATGCGGAATCTTAAAACCGCGTGCCGCATGATCCTCAGGAAAATGGGTGACAATCCCGGGAATCAACCCGAGACCCTTGTGGCGGCCAAACTCAAGCGACTGGTCCATCAACACCTGCATACCAAGACAGATCCCAAGAAACGGTTTACCGGCTGCAATTTCAGCCTTGATTGCAGCATCCATACCGCTCTCTTTCAGTGCCCCGATGCAGTCGCGGAATGCACCCACGCCTGGCAGTACAATGCGATCATAGTTTTTCAGTGATTCAGCATCAGAAACCAGCTCGACGTCACCGCCGGCTTTCTCCAGCGCTTTGGCCACCGAATGCAGGTTACCCATGCCATAATTTACTAAACCGATCATGTTCTGTTCCATACCTACTTTAAGAAGCTATTTCAAACGCCACACGACGTGGGGCGGGAGAGCCTTGCGAGCCCGTAAGCGAAGCAAGACCACGCTCTTGCAGAGCGATTTAAGGCCGAAGCCATGGATGGCAAAGGCCGGGTAAACAAATCACAGGGCGCCCTTAGTGCTAGGGATGCCTGACTGGCGAGGATCCGACTCTACAGCCATACGCAGAGCGCGACCGAATGCCTTGAATACGGTCTCAATGATGTGGTGGTTATTATCACCACGAATGGCATCGATGTGCAGCGTAATACGGCCATGATTACTCACAGCCTGAAAAAACTCCTTGAACAGGTCGATATCAAAGCCACCGACCGTCTCTTTCGGGAAGTCGATATTATACTCAAGCCCTGGGCGGCCAGAAAAATCGAGCACAACACGGGAAAGCGCCTCATCCAGCGGCACATAAGCATGACCATAGCGCACAATACCGGCCTTACTGCCTATTGCATCACGCAATGCCTCACCCAAACAGATGCCGATATCTTCAACTGTGTGGTGATCATCAATCTCGCGATCACCTTTGGCATCCACGGTTAAGTCGATCAGGCCATGACGGGCGATCTGCTCCAACATGTGATCAAGAAATGGAATTGAAGAGTTAAGTTCCGCACTGCCTGTTCCATCCAGATCAAGACTCAACTTGATCGATGTCTCTTTAGTTGCGCGTTCAATCGATGCATTTCGACTCATAACTGAATCTCCCGAAGTGCGGCCAGTAGCGCACTGTTTTCATCTCTGCTGCCAATGGTAATACGCAGGCAATTGACAAGAAGCCTATCAGAAGCATGCATATTCTTAATTAAAATCCCTGCCTTCTTGAGCGATTCGAACACACGAGTCGCATCAGACACCCTAACCAGAAGGAAATTAGCCTGTGAAGGGAAGACCTGAATTCCATCAAACTCAGCCAACGCTTCAGCCATGCGTTCGCGCTCATCACGAAGCTCTGCAACCTGAGCTTCAAACACATCAAAGTGGTCAAGCAGGAACTCAGCTGAAGCCTGTGTCAGGGCATTGATATTATAGGGCATGCGCACCTTATTCAGCTGCGCAATCACCTCGGCATCACCGAGCAGATAACCCATGCGCAAACCGGCCCAACCCACCTTGGAGAAGGTTTTCAGAACCATCACATTCGGAGCGATAAGGTAGTTATGCGTGCGCTCAGAGAATGGGCCATAAGCCTCATCAATCACCAGCATGCCACTCATACCTCTGGCAATTTTCTCAACCCTCTCCTGCCGCCACAGATTGCCGGTCGGGTTGTTCGGACAGGCCAGAAAAGCAACTTCAGCCTTTTCACGCGCACACACCTGCAGAAAATGCTCCTCATTCATGGTGAAATCTTCAGCCAGAGGCACGGTGGCAACAGGGCGCTTCAACCACTGCGACACCAGATTATACATCACGAACGTCGGCCCCGGCACCACACAGGTTCCAGGCACAGTGGCAATCAGTATCATCTGAATGATTTCATCCGAGCCGTTACCGAGTAGCACCTGCTCAGGCTCTACACCCTCATGCTTGGCAATCTTTTTACGAAGATTGAGCATCTCGGCGTCCGGATAGCGGTTAATATTCACTTCAGCCAGGCGTTTAGCCCACTCTTTACGCAGGTTGTCCGCCATGGAAAACGGGTTTTCCATGGCATCGAGTTTGATCATGCCGCTGCTATCAGGCACGTGATATGCCGACAGGGCTTTGATGTCGCCTCTAATCATGATTTATCTTTCAAGCGCAATTCGAGTGTCAGGGCGTGCGCCTGCAGCCCTTCGCGGTGGGCTAGGTGTGCGGCGGCAGGGCCAATCGCTTCCACAGCTGCACGGGTAGCGCGAATAACACTACTGCGCTTCTGGAAATCATAGAGACCCAGCGGAGAAGAGAAGCGTGCCGTACGGTTAGTTGGCAGCACATGGTTCGGCCCGGCGATGTAATCACCCAAAGCTTCGGGCACAAAGTGGCCGATAAAAATTGCGCCTGCATGCCTGATCTTCGGTAGTATCTCGTCCGGGTTTTCCAGTGCCAGCTCAAGATGCTCAGGCGCAATCGTGTTGACCACGTCCGCAGCTTCATCCCAGTTCTGCACAAGGATCAGGGCTCCATGGGTCTCAACAGAAGCACGTGCAATCTTGGCACGCGGCAACACCTGCAGGTGCGCCTCAATCGCGCTGGCCACCTGAGTCAACAGGTGTGCATCAGTGGAGACCAGAATGCTTTGGGCTGCCTCGTCATGCTCTGCCTGAGAGAGGAAATCAGCCGCAATCCATGCCGGGTTACCACCATCGGCAACAACCACGATCTCGGATGGACCTGCAATCATATCGATACCACAAGTGCCAAACACCTGTCGCTTGGCTGCTGCCACAAACTTATTGCCCGGACCGACGATTTTATCGACGGCAGGAATAGTCTCTGTGCCGTAGGCCAATGCGGCCACAGCCTGTGCACCACCAACGGCAAACCCGCGCTGTACGCCGGAAACATATGCCGCCGCCAGAACCAGTTCATTGATCTCACCACCGGGTGTCGGAACCACCATGACAATCTCTTTCACACCTGCAACTACGGCAGGCACGGCATTCATCAGCACCGACGATGGGTAAGCAGCCTTGCCACCGGGCACATAGAGGCCAACACGATCCAGCGGGGTAATGCGCTGGCCAAGTGTCATGCCAACCTCATCGGTATACTCCCAGTCATCCTGGTGCTGACGTTCGTGGTAGGCGCGGATACGGTCGGTTGCCATCTGCAGTGATTCACGATCCATATCGGAGACACTGTTCCACGCCTCTTGCATGCGCTCGCGGCTGATCTCAATGGTTTCACCCGTACAGGCCCAGCCATCAAAGCGTTCGGTGTAGTCACACAGTGCAGCATTACCGCGCTTTTTAACGTCGGCGAGAATGCCCGCCACAAGGTCCTGTACGTCAGCGCCGGTATCGGCCTCGCGACAAAGCAGTGCATCCAGTTTTTCTGCAAAACCTTCCTGCTGCGAATCAAGTCGAAGAATGTTACTCATATCTGTTCCCTTATCCCTTATCTCTGACTTCCACTGCCGAACGCAGTTTCTCGATAATTGGTTGAATCTGTGCCTTGCGCGTAGCAAAACTTGCCGGATTGACGATCAGGCGGCTGGAGATATCACATAGCGTCAACTCTTCCACCAGACCATTGGCCCTGAGTGTACTTCCGGTCTCAACCAGATCGACAATGCGCTCAGCCATACCAACCAGCGGCGCCAGCTCCATCGAACCGTAAAGATGAATAATTTCAGCCTGCACACCCTGTGAAAGGAAATAGTCGGCGGCCAGATGATCGTATTTAGTTGCTACGCGGATACGGCTTCCACGCTCGGGAGGTCCGGCCTCCACCAGCTCTTTGGGTCCGCAAACACAGAGGCGGCAACGTCCAATCCCCAGGTCAAGCGGCTCAAATACATGTGGCTGATACTCCAGCAGAGAATCACGTCCGGCCACACCGATATCGGCAGCACCCTGCTCAACATAAGTGCAGACATCTGCAGCGCGGATAATCAGGAAACGGACAGCCCTGCCATCAACATCGCCGTCAACCATCAGCTTACGGGTTTTCTGCACATCCTCGTAAGGCGTCAGGCCTGCCGCCTCAAGTAACGGCAGCGTCTGTTCCAAAATCCGCCCCTTGGACAAGGCAATCGTTAATGGTCGTGTATCAGGCATCCAGTCGTGCTCCCTGCATCCAGTTCTCACTGGCGCTGTGTCGCTCGATTCGGGCTCCGAGCTTGCTCAATTTCTCTTCAATTCGTTCATATCCGCGGTCGATGTGGTAAACACGTGATATAGTGGTTTCGCCTTCGGCCGCCAATCCTGCCAGCACCAGCGAAGCCGAAGCGCGCAGATCGGTAGCCATCACCGGTGCGCCGGATATTTTTTCGCACCCGGTCACGATAGCCGTGTTGCCGTCGAGCCTGATCTTCGCTCCCATACGGGCCAGCTCCTGCACATGCATGAAGCGATTCTCAAAGATCGTTTCACGGATCACGCTGGTACCTTCAGCCAGTGTCATCAACGCCAGAAACTGCGCTTGCAGGTCGGTCGGGAAGCCCGGATGCGGTAACGTATGGATATCCACTGCCTTCATGCGTCCCTGCGCCTTGCAGCGAATCCAGTCCTCGCCAGTCTCGACAAGGGCTCCGGTTTCGCGAACTCTGGCAAGAAATGCCTCAAGCATTAAAGGGTCGACATCGCTAACCGTTACATCACCGCCGGTAATCAGGCCTGCGGCCAGATAGGTTGCAGCCTCGATACGGTCGGCAACAGTGATCATCTCACCACCTTCAAGCCGTTCCACGCCTTCAACCGTAATGCGGTTGCTGCCATCACCCTCTATTTTCGCACCAAGGCCACGCAGGGAGTCAGCCAGGTTAACGATCTCCGGCTCTCTGGCTGCGTTATCAAGAATGGTAACGCCCTTCGCCAGCACAGCGGCCATCATCAGATTCTCAGTACCTGTAACCGTCACCTGATCAAATACGATATGCGCGCCACTAAGGCCATTCGGTGCACGGGCTATAATGTCACCCTGCTCCACCTCGATCACAGCCCCCATCGCCTCCAGCCCTTTCAGGTGCATATCGATAGGGCGAGCACCGATGGCACAGCCACCGGGCAGACTCACCTTAGCCTCACCGAAACGGGCCAGCAGAGGGCCGAGCACCAGGGATGAAGCCCGCATGGTCTTCACCAGCTCATACGGCGCCTCGGATTTGGTCGCAGGCCGGGTGTCAACATGCAGACAGTACTGGTCGTCATACGTGACGTCCGCACCCTGCCATGCCAGCAGTGTCATCATCGTCGAGATATCCTTCAAATGAGGAATACGGTGATAGACAACCGGGCCGTCAACCAGAATCGAGGCGGCGAGAAGCGGCAGCGCCGCATTTTTTGCGCCACTGGCTTCGATAGTTCCAGACAGCACATTGCCGCCCTGAATGATGATTTTATCCATATAATACCTGCAACCTAAGAGGGCTGAACGCTAGCGGCTGGACGCTGGAGGAACAATGGTTGTCACATCCCTATAGAACGTTTGATGCATCCAATGGCTGACACTGTCTCGATAGCAGCTATGATTCCGCGCATGTCCGTCTATACCGAACTCTCCGAATCCGATATCTCCATCATTCTCGCCGATTACAATCTCGGTGTACTGACCTCATTCGAAGGCATTGCCGCCGGCATCGAAAACAGCAATTTCTTTATTAATACAGAGGGTCATGAAAACTCCGCGCGCTTTGTGCTGACCATCTTTGAGCGCATGGATGAGACTGAGCTCCCCTACTTCATGCGCCTGATGCGCCACCTGGCACATAACGGGCTGGCATGCCCTGATGTCATGCGGCGCAACGACGGCTCCCTGCTGTTCGAGGTCCACGGCAAACAGGGTTGCATTGTTTCATGCCTTTCAGGAAAAACACTGGACGAACTGAATGAGGCACAACTCTTCTCCTCAGGGCGCGCATTGGCACAGCTGCATCTGGCCGGGGCCGATTTCGATGAGCATCGCAACAACCCGACCGGCATGGCATGGCTGGAAGAGAATATCGCTGCAGTTATGGATAAGACGAGCGCACACTATGGCAGCGATGCAGTGCAACTTTTGAAGAGTGAGCTCGAATTCCAGCGTTCCTGCAACTGGGAGTCTCTACCGACTGGCGTGATTCACGGGGATCTATTTGTCGACAACATCCTCTTTGAAGGTGATGTGGCCTCCGGCATTATCGACTTCTATTATGCTCATAGCGCACCCTACGCGATGGACATCGCCATCACGCTCAATGCGCAGGCCGTCCTGCTCTCTGAAGATGACGACGCGCGGATTGAGGCATTCCTGAACGGCTACCAGTCACTGCGCTTGCTGGATGAAGAGGAGCAGAAAGCACTCCCCCTGCTGCTAAGGCTCGGCGCACTGCGCTTCTGGGTATCCCGCCTCTACGATGCGCTGTTCCCGCGCGGTGGTGCAATGACCCAGACCAAGGACCCTGAAGAGTACCGAAACAAGTTAATGCTCCATCGCCATATTGGCTAAGAGCTAAGACAAGGTATTAGACATAGCAAATGTCCGAGAGCGCGAAGTCAGCAAGCATCATTTCTTAATTTCAATTCAGAAATCTTGGGGAATAAGGTGCTTCCATGCTCAGGTGAACAATAACTAATCAGCAGACTGGTCGGGGAGCAGACTGCTGATGAACTCCTCGGCATTGAACTCCATCAGATCCTCAAGCGTTTCGCCAACACCAACATAGCGAACCGGAAGACCGAACTTGTGTGATAGCTGCAACACAATGCCTCCCTTACCCGAGCCATCGAGCTTGGTGACAATCAGGCCTGAAGTGCCAGCCACCTCGCGGAACTTCTCCACCTGCATCACGGCATTCTGACCAGTGCCGCCGTCCACCACCTGCCACACCTCGTGTGGTGCCTCGGGATAAGCCTTGGTGATGACACGGCGGACCTTGGCCAACTCATCCATCAGGCCACGATCGGTCTGCACTCGCCCGGCGGTATCCACGATTACTACATCGTAGTTGCGTGCCACACCGCGTTTGATCGTATCAAATGCAACAGCAGCAGGATCGGCTCCTTCATGCTGGCGCACCATATCGGCACCTGCACGCTCCACCCAGACTGCCAACTGCTCAACCGCTGCAGCGCGGAAGGTGTCAGCCGCTCCAACCAGTACTGATTTACCCTGCTGGCGAAACATTGTTGCTATCTTGCCTATTGTGGTCGTTTTACCTGTGCCGTTCACGCCGACCACAAGCAGCACAAACGGGCCGCCAGCAGGCTCGTTCACCGGAGCAACCTCGGGCAACATTGATATCATCGACTCCTTCAGTGCAGCAATCGAACCACCACGGCGCTTCCTTGCTTTGTGCACAAGCGCACCGGATAACTCAGCGCCGCAATCGGCCATAATTAAACCGTCCTCTATATCGATCCACTCCTCTTCCGAGAGCGCATCAACAGACCCACCCGGCACCATCTGGGCAAGTGCATCGCGGCTGCGTGAAAGACCGTTTTTCAGTCTGGAAAAGAACGAGGACATGGCTTACTCCCTGAACATATTAACTAGGGCCTGATAGCACTAATTTTTCGTAACAGCGCCACCGTACTGAGGCACCGCACCATTTTCGCTGTCGCCAGCAGAGCTATGGATGCTGCTCTAGCCTGCTTGCTCATTGCTATCGGCGGGCATGTCCGGAATACCGATCAACATATCAACCACGTCACTGACCAGAATCCGGTACTCCCCGCCTCCAGTTGTATCGTGCAATAGACCCGAGGCTTCACCCAGCATCATCTGCCCGTGATTCACCATTACCGCATCGATATCGCCCGCCATACCCTGCTGGCCCAGCATGATCAGACTACTGCCAGTTGCGGCCACTTCCACAGCATGATTAAGCATGCGAATCGCATCCTTCTTCTGGCTCTTGGCAGAGAGTTTTTTCATCGCCTCGATCAGCAGGGAGGCCTTATCAGCCAGATCATGGGTCATCTTCATTAGCGGTTTGTTGGCCGCGCCGATCTTATGCATGCGTGCCATCTCAGGCCCGGTCATCGCACGCTCAATCAGCCCTGAAGCTTTCACCAGCATCTCGGGACCATGCTCGACACCCTGAATGTTCATGTCAGCGCCCTGTGTCGCCATCTGCAGGGCGTGGTTAATCAGCATATGCAGGTGGTGCATCTTCAGGGTGGAAGAGATGTTCTGGCGTGCCTCATGCATCTCATGACGATCAAATTCGCAGGCGCTCAAAGTGAGCAGAGAGAGGCATACGATCAGCCGAAAAAACAGTCTCATATTGCCCCTCCATATTCAAAAAGATGTGTAAAAACAGATATGGCGCAGATTACATCAAATCGTAACCTGCGCCATCTATCCGTGCCTCATGCATACGGATTGAAACAGGGTAAATCAGTGGCCGTGGTGACCACCGTGCTCATCGCCATGGCCTTCATGCCCGCCATTCTCCTGCATGCGCACATCACGCACCTCGGCATGGACCATCACAGAGGCCCCATCTGCGGTTTTAATCGTAAGCATCACGTGATCGCCAGCATTCAGCACATTCGTAAGACCTGTAAGCATCAGGTGGTTGCCTCCGGACTCAAAACGAAGTTCGCCATGGGCGGGAACAACAACCTTCTCCATTTTCATCATATGCATCATGCCATCATGCATCGACATACTATGAAACTCAGGCTTGGTCGCAGCAGCAGATTCAACTGCGACAACCTCGACATCGGTGTCTCCACTGTTGTGAAGTGTGAGATAGCCTGCTGCCGTATCGGCAACCGGAGGTGGCATACGCACCCATGCATCTTCAACCGTAATTTCGGCAGCGGCCAATGAAGGCATCAGCATCAGCGCGGCAAACATCATTGTTTTAATTTTCATGGCTTTTTCCTCTTCAATAAAATTGAATTGCGGGGCAGCAGCAACGCTGCCCCGCCCATCCATACTCAGGCAGTGAAAGCTTTACACGCCTTGATGCACTCTGCACACGCATCCGCACACTCTTTACACTCAGCATGCTTCTCATGCTTCATGCACTGCTGACGACAATCCTCGCATACCCTGATGCCAAGTTCAGACATTGCCTTCAGATATTTAGAGTTGTACGACGCGAGCTTGGCATGTGCCGCACAAAAAGCCATCGTCTCCTGCACACTGATCGCACAGTCAGCAAGGGAGGTATCCCCTGCCTTGAACATATCGAGGCAGTGATCGATACAGGCCTCTGCTGTTGCCACACAGTGATGCAGTGATTTGGCCAGTGCACTATTTTTCGCAGATGTTGCTGCATGGTGATGGTGACCCTCCATGCCTGCCGCAATAGCAGTACCTCCAAGCGCAGTTGCCGCCAGCGCACCGGCACCAAGAAGTCCCGCGCCTTTCAGCATACGGCGACGCTCTTCGGAAATTTGATCCAGTTCAGCTTTCATATTCACCCTCCTAGAGTTTAAAATGCAGTGGTAACACGTGCAAAGAACCAGTTATCAGTCACCTGCTGAGTACCCCTTACGTCCTGATAAACCGGAATACGATACTCACCACTTACAGTCCAGCCATCGGCAACTATCCACTGAAACCCAGGCGAGATAAAGACGGAGGCCAGACCTGTATTATTTACATTGTCGAGCACATTTACTGTTCTCTGATAAGCAGCAGGCACCATCATGCTATTGAGGAAATTCGGATCTTTAGTACCATCGGTACTATCCTTCTGGGAGTAGACGCCATTCAGGTCCAGCTTGACGTTGAACTTAGAGGTAACGCGGTAACGGGCAGAAAGGTCAACGTTAAGTCGATCCCCAACCTTGTATCCCAGCGAGTTACGTGTGGTCATATGGTAAGTAGCAGATGGAGAAAGCATCCACTGGGCACCGCCATCTTCATGCTCGCCAAAAGCCATTGTACCATTAGCGATAAAGAGACCATCCCAAGAACCAGTACCCGCCTGCATCATCATATGCACCAGATGCCCACTTGCAGTGCGTGCCTTTGATGCACCTGTTGGTGCTTTTATACCTACGCCGACAGAGAAACGCTGACGGGTACGAATATCTGCATCCTTATAAATATCGCGCAGATAAAGCAAGGATACATCACCCAGACCCTGAATGGTTTCCATCTGGTTGGTCGAGTACATAACTGGAGACATCGGCATCATCTTCATGCCCATCATCATCTCCATATCGTTGATGACATAAGGCACGGTCAACACGAAAGCATTGTCCTCATCCATACGATAGGCGAAGTTGGCAGCAATCTTCTGCATCGTCATGCTGTTCGATACGGCATACATGCCTGCAGTGCCAGCCAATTGATTACTGATAATCTGCTGAGGAGTAATCTCACTCCTTCTCTGCTTGTTGGTTTTCATCAGCATCGTGTCGTACTGCAGTGAAACGGTAAGCCCTGTTGCGGAACCAACTCCGTCTACTCCCGCAGCGATACAGCATGAGAGGCCGCATTCACTGGCAGAAGCCTGTTGAACCATAGAAATGGTTGATAAGGCCAGTGCGCTCGTGACGGCCAAAGATTTAACGAATTTCATTTTTCTCTCCAAAAAAATATTAATGATTTTAAGGCGCATGCAAACGGGCATGTAATACCCGGGATCACACGCAAACGGACCATCCTTAAGGACAGCATCCGGAATTTAGAAAATCAGGAGATACTTTGTGGAGGTGGTAAAGAAACCCGGGCAACACTGAACACCAGCGCAGACTCGGATTGAAGAACTGCGACATCAGAGCCACCCTCTACATGGAAACTAGCTGTAGTGATGTTATGCGGTGCCAGCAGATGCGGCAGCGAGTCGATATTGCGATGACAGCCGCAACCGCACTCAATGCGCTCCTTCTGCCAGTCGCCTTGCAAACCGGCCACATGATCATGCCCTAGATGAGCATCTTCAATGCCATCATCGTGGTGTTCGGCATGCTCATTATCCATAGCAACCGCGGACTCAGGCCCAGCACAACTTGCTGCTTCCGCAAAGGCGGGAACAGAGCTGACACACAACAGTGTTGCAGCAAGGAAAACAGCAAGTACTTTTCGCATGACGCGGAATGATGGCGCAGCGTGCCATGATCTGCAAGATTCCTGCACTTTAGGCAGAATGCCGGAAAGGAGAGTAATATGATTCGCTGGATCGCAGCACTAATGCTGGCGCTGTTCACATGGGCTCCAGCTCATGCCGCTGATTTCAAATGGATGGATGAGAGCGGCACCACCTATTCTCTGGATACTTTGAAAGGGCAACCTCTGCTTATTCACTTCTGGGCCTCGTGGTGTCCGTCATGCAGGGCGGAAATGCCCGCCTTTGCAGCATGGGTGGAAAAACACCCAGAGGTAAAAACGCTTTCCATCTCCCTCGACCAGAGCGCTGCACATGCCACGGCCTTCCTGAAAGAGACCAATATCAACATCCCGCTTCTGCTCAGCGATGAAAACCAGGCGCGAAACCTTGGGGCGCAGGCCCTGCCGACCACACTCATCATAGCTGCCGATGGATCAATTAGCCAGCTGCACAGAGGGCCGAGAGACTGGAGCAGCGAAGCCTTTTCTGATCAACTGCTCAAGAGCCTCCTCCCAGAGGTGGAAAGCATGCACCTTCACACCCAGCGTTAATCAAATATCATCCCAAACAGTTCTATCTTCGGAGGCTTTATGCGTTTATTTCTCTTACTACTCTCATTCATGATTTCTACTGTGGCTTTAGCTGCCGGTGGCAAAGCCGATGTGCATGCCATCAGCAAAAAAGCGACCGAACTGCAGCTGCCGTTCGGAGAGATCGATGAGGTGCGCGAAACCCCGATTCCGGGTCTGTTTGAGGTGCGCAGCGGCAGGAACCTCTATTACTCTGACGCCAAAGGTGATTACTTCCTCTTTGGTGCCGATATCGTCGACACAAACGCCAAAAAGAGCCTGACCCGCGAGAGCAAGGAGGAGCTCAACCGAATCGACTGGAGATCCTTGCCACTGGACAAGGCGATCATCTCCGGAGACAAACATGCGAAACTTGAACTGGCTGTATTCACCGACCCGGACTGCCCCTACTGCCGGAAACTGGAGAATATCTTGAAGGAACTTAAGGGCGTGAAAGTCTACACATTCCTCTATCCGCTTGAGAAACTGCATCCCAATGCACGCGCTAAGTCTGCTGCCATCTGGTGCAGCAAGGATCAGCACAAGATGCTGCAGAAGGTGATGCTGGAAAGGTTCGTGCCTGAGAAAGCCACTTGCGAAACTCCGCTGGATGCAATCGGAGCGCTGGCACAGAAACTGAATATCAACGGCACACCGACCATGATTGCCGGTGATGGCCGCATTGCTGCAGGCGGAAAATCGGCTGCAGACCTGAAAGTATGGCTTGAAAACAAATAAACGAATCAGGACTCAATATGCGCGAAACCCGCAAAGCGGATGAACTCCGACCCATCTCCATAGACACATCATTCAACCGCTATGCCGAAGGATGCGCGCTGATCACATTCGGCCATACCCGCGTGCTATGTACGGCAAGCATGGAGGAGAAGCAGGCACCGTTTCTCAGGGGAACCGACAAAGGGTGGGTAACTGCCGAATACGGCATGCTGCCGCGCGCCACCCACACCCGTGGAGGGCGTGAAGCTGCACGCGGCAAACAGGGTGGACGCACGGTTGAGATCCAGCGCCTGATTGGCCGAAGCCTGCGCGCCGTAGTTGATCTGGACCTGCTCGGCCCCCGTTCGATCAGCATTGATTGTGATGTACTGCAGGCTGATGGCGGCACCCGCACTGCAGCCATTACCGGTTCATGGGTCGCCATGCGTATTGCCGTTAACAAACTACTCGCCGATGGCATCATCGAAAATGATCCGATTCACGATCAGCTTGCCGCTGTTAGTTGCGGTTTTGTTAATGACACTGCCCTGCTCGACCTTCAGTACAGCGAAGACTCCCAGGCTGCGATGGATGCCAACTTCATCATGACACCCAGCGGCGGTGTCATCGAGGTGCAGGCCACTGCTGAAGACAAACCCCTGCACTGGGATCAATTTATGGCCCTGAAGAAGCTTGCCGACAAAGGGGTTCAGGAGCTCGCCAATCTGCAGATGCAGGCCGTTGCAGACGCCTGAAGAGAACCGGTAAACATGGAGATCGTCGTTGCCAGCAGCAACAAAAAGAAACGCGCTGAAATTCAGTCCATTCTGGGAAATTTAGGCATCGAACTCGTTCCGGCTGAGGAGACAATCTCTGTCGATGTCATCGAAGATGCAGACTCCTTCTCCGGCAATGCAAAAAAGAAAGCTGAGGCCTTTGCCAAAGCCAATAACAAACCTGCACTGGCTGATGACTCAGGGCTCTGTGTTGATGCCTTAAGCAGTGCGCCGGGCGTCTTTTCGGCACGCTTTGCAGGCCCGGACGCCTCCGATAGCGACAACAACATTAAGCTCTTGCGAGAACTGAGTGGCCTTCAGAATAGAAGCGCCCACTTCATCTGCGCCCTTCATCTTGCCTTTCCCGATTCCACGCCTCCCTTAACAGCAAAAGGGAAGGTGGATGGCTCAATTCTTCCGGAAATAGTGGGTAACGGTGGCTTTGGTTATGACCCGCTCTTCTTCTGTCCGGAGCTTGGCAAAGCATTTGCCGAGGCAACGCCTGAGGAGAAGGCATCGGTTTCCCATCGAGGGCGCGCCCTCCGAGCGCTAGCGGAAGCACTGGAGTAACGCTTTCAGATAAAGGTGACTAAATTCCGAAATCGGTCGCCTTAAACCGCTTCATATGACTATAAATCTTGTTCGGGTACTTCATCCGCCCCAGTGAACCATTATAAGCTCCCAGTGCGCGATCAAGTTTCTTATAGCGGTCGATGTAGTGGCGCAGAATCGCGCAGCCGTAGCGGATATTGGTTTCAATCTCTAGCAGGTTATCTTCTGGCTGGCCCAACTCTTTTTTCCAGAATGGCATGACCTGCATCAGGCCAATGGCTCCGACATTACTGACGGCAAAATGGTCGAAGCGAGACTCCACAGAAATCACCCCGAGGATAAGTTCAGGCGAAAGATTGAAGTGTTTGCCGTAAACATAGACCCAGCGGGCAATCGCCTCCGCCTCGTTCTGATCAGGAACCCATGGCTGAATGGTCTGCACGATATCCTTCATCCAGACGGTCTGTTCAAAATCAACCTTCTGCCCTGCGAGCTCCGGCTTGAGCATCTTGCGCAGCTCTTCTTTCTCCTCCGGCTTTAAGTCGAGAAGGCCCACATTCTTCTCCACCATCTTTGTCGCGGCAGACTGCGCCAGATGCTGTTTATCCTCCGAAGTACTCGTCAACCAGATAGGAATCGACACCAGAAAGCCCGCAACCAGCACACCCGCAAGCAGGGCCTTAGGGGAAACCCCGCCCAGTAAGCGCCTCAGTTCGGTAGCGTTCAGCCAGCTGCTCCCATAGCTGCTTGTAGCATAGAGGCAGCTTCACTAACTGTATCGGCAAGAGGCACCGACTTACGCTCACCCTTACGCAGACCGATTTCAGCAACTCCGTCTGCCAGGCCACGATCTCCGATTACAATCTGTAGCGGCAAACCGATCAGCTCCGCATCCTTGAACTTCACACCCGGGCGCTCATTGCGGTCATCCCATAGTACATCGATACCGGAATCCTGAAGCTGTCGATAGATCATCTCAGACGCCTCATTCACCTCATCGGATTTACCCATGGTAACCAGACTGACCTGGAACGGCGCGAGATCTGCAGGCCATGCGATTCCCGCATCATCATTACACTGCTCAACAATCGCTGCCATCAACCTTGATACGCCGATTCCGTAGCAACCCATCGTCGCCACCGCACGTTTGCCATTGTGGTCCTGGAACATGACTTCCATCGGCTCGGCATAGCGCGTTCCCAGCTCGAACACATGCCCCACTTCAATACCACGCGAAAGCTCCATGGTTCCGTCACAACGTTTGCACTTATCCCCTGCCCTGGTTTCTCGTAGGTCGCAAAATTCAACAGCATCCAGGTCGCGCTCCACATCCATGCCGGTAAGGTGTGTATCTCGACGGTTGGCACCTGCTACCAGCCCCAAAGCCCCAGTCAGGCTCTGATCCATAAGCACCTTGCAGCCCAATCCCTTCGGACCTACAAATCCGGTCACACCACCAATGGCTTCAATCTCCGCATCGGTTGCCATCTCAACACTGTCGGCACCGATGGCGTGGGCAAGCTTGATCTCCTGTAGCTGATCATCACCGCGCACACAGGCGGCAACAACCTCGCCATCCCTCTCACCACCAACAGCACGATAGATCAGCGTTTTCACCAGCAGTGCTATATCGACGGAAAGGAATGCCGACACATCCTCAGCAGAGGACACGTTCGGCGTCTTAACCTCGGTAATATCTGCCACAACGCACTGCGGTAGGTTTCGACCGGACTCCGCCTTCTCAACATTGGCCGCATACTCACAGGCTGTGCAGTGGGCGATCAGGTCTTCACCCGATTCAGCCAGCACATGGAACTCGTGCGAATTATTGCCACCAATCGAACCGGTATCAGCCTCTACTGGGCGAAACTTAAGCCCCAGCCTCGTGAATATTCGGCAGTAGGTATCAAACATATTCTTATATTCTGCCGTCAGAGACGCCCCATCAGCATGGAAGGAGTATGCATCCTTCATGACAAACTCGCGCCCCCGCATCAGCCCAAAACGAGGTCTGATTTCATCGCGGAATTTCCCCTGGATCTGATAAAGATTCATTGGCAACTGCTTGTAGGAGCGCAACTCGCGACTAACCAGATCGCAGATCACCTCTTCGTGCGTTGGGCCCAGGCAGGATTCATGCCCGTGCCTGTCTTTAAACCTCAACAGCTCCGGGCCATATTTTTCCATGCGCCCTGATTTTTCCCACAGCTCACTCGGCTGCACCATGGGCATCAGAAGCTCCTGGGCTCCGGCGCGATCCATCTCTTCACGCACAACAGCCTCAATCTTACGCAACACACGCAGACCTGTCGGTAGATAGTCATAAACGCCCGATGTTACACGGCGGATGAAACCCGCCCGCAGCAGCAGTTTATGGGAGACGACCTCAGCATCGGCGGGATCATCTCTAAGGGTAGGAACAAACAATCTAGAATAACGCATGGGGTGAAGGATAGCGGCGCTTCCCCTGTTCAGATAGCCCCTGCTTCAGCTTATTTTGCAATCTGGCTTAAACCAGTCAGCCTACCCGCTGCGAGCTGGTATTCTCCCCTTTGATTCGATCATAAGGTGGTCGAATTGGAGATTAAGCCCTCACTGTTTCCATTTTTTGTGGCTGTAGACGTTGCTTCAGAGTCACCATAACCATAAGAGACACAGCAAACACAATCACCTGCAGGGCACTTGGCTGGTCATCATAACCAACCAGCACATGCAGCAACTCACCATACATGCTGCTTGATGACAGAATGGATGAACTGTTCCACAGTGGATCCACCAGCGCAGGCAACCACCCGATCACAACCAGATTCCAGGTCGCCTGCGATGCCATACCGGCAGCCAGAAGCATCAACAGCCAGCCGGCAACACTAAAGAGCTGTTTCACCGGGATTCGAACCAGCCCCAGATAGACCAGGCTGCCAATCACCAATGCGGAACCCGCTCCCATCAACCCGCCGATGAGCATGCTCCAACCATCTTCATGGATACTCTGGGCTGCTCCAAACAGAAAAAATACAGCTTCTGAGCCTTCTCGCATGACCGCTGATAGTGCCACGACCGCCAGTGCAGCATAGGGCAGCTCACCGCCTTTCACCGATACCCCCGCCAGCCTCATACGCTGGCTCATTTCACGCCCATGGCTGCTCATCCAGAACACCGTCCATGCAATCAGAAGTGAGGCCAGCAGTAGTATGACCGCATTAAAAATGAATTCCCCCTCACCCTCGAAGGATGCCTCCATCTGCTCCATAAACAGGCCGAAAAAACCAGCGCCCATCAAACCGCCGAACACACCGATCCCGATCCACTTCCTGGAACCCGGCACCCCCTGTGTTGCAGCCATCAGAACGCCAACAACAAGCACCATCTCCAGCATCTCCCTGAATACAATCACCAGTGATGCAATCATCTATCCAACTCCTTTGCACACCTGCTGCAAAAACCGAACATCACCAGCTGATGGCCTGTCAGTTTGAAGCCTCTTTCAGATGCGGCAACTTGCTGTAACTCTTCGATGGTTTCGTGAGAAAACTCTTCGATATGTCCACATCGCGTGCAGATCATATGATCATGATGGGCCTTATCTGCCCTTTCATATCTTTTTTTGTCGGCCAACTGGATGGAATCGATAAACCCCTGCGACTCCAGTGCTGCCAGGCCGCGGTATACGGTTGCGATACCCACAGAGCCCCCTGAATCTGCAAGGGCTCGCGCCACCTCATCCGCATCCCAATGGCGGTTGGAAGCATTAATCAAATCAAGAATGGCTTGCCTCTGTACTGTTAACTTCAACATGAAGGTAATGATAATCATTATCATTATCGTTGCAAGCAGTGGTATTTTCAGGAGAAAAAAAACTTGCTTTTATCTTTGAATAGCGACTATTGATCAGTGAAAACGGGCTGAGTAATAAGCGTGTAGAGGAACCTGTTACTTCACCTCTGGCCTGTCTCTACTTGAAAGCAGGCATATCACCTTCCGAAACTTAAGGTGTTTCGGAAGGGGATATGCCTGGCTGTTTGTATGATTGATTATAAAGGAGCCACGAGACTGTCGCTTCCAGAGACTTCAACGCGCTCCTCGCGATTAACTCTGACTTCACGCGGGGCCTCGATACCGATACGCACCTGCCCGCCTTTTACATTGAGCACCTGAATCTGAATGTTATCCCCGATAGCAATCGATTCACCTTTTTTCCGTGTTAATATAAGCATGGATTCTCCTCTGCCCATGTTAATAGACCACTATTCCGGAAAGCGCAAGGTAAAGAGGTGAATCAGATTGTGTTAGACTCCTTGTCTAGGCCAAAAGCAGCGTGCAGTGCGCGCACTGCCAGTTCGACATACTTCTCTTCGATAACAACGGTGATCTTGATTTCACTGGTGGTGATCATCTGGATATTCACACCCTCAGTCGCCAGCACCTGGAACATCTTCTGTGCTACACCTGCATGCGAGCGCATACCCACACCGATAACTGAAACCTTGGCAACCGTATCATCACCCTTGAAGTTGCTGGCACCAAGCTCTTCAGTGAGTCCGGCCATGATCTTCATCGTCGGCGCATAATCGCTACGGGGGACGGTAAAGGTAATATCGGTATGCCCCTCTTCACTGACGTTCTGAACAATCACATCTACATTGATGCCCGCCTCCGCTACCGGACCGAACACATTGCTGGCAATACCCGGATGATCAGGGATTTCCATTATAGTGATTTTTGCTTCGTCGCGGTTATAGGCAACACCTGAAATTGTAGCTCTTTCCATCTTCTCATCCTCTATTGTCACCATGGTTCCTGGCACCAGATCAAAACTGGAGCGCAAATGAATCGGCATATTATAACGCATCGCCAGCTCTACAGAGCGGGTCTGCAACACCTTGGCCCCAAGCGATGCAAACTCCAGCATCTCCTCAAAGGAGATCTGATCCATCTTCTGTGCCTTGGGAACGATCCGCGGGTCAGTCGTATAAATGCCATCCACATCGGTATAGATGTCACACACATCGGCCTTCACGGCAATTGCCAGTGCTACTGCAGAGGTATCTGAACCACCGCGCCCCAGCGTGGTGATGTTTCCCAGCTCATCGACACCCTGAAATCCAGTCACAACCGGCACCTCAAAGCGCTCCAGGTGTTCAATCAGGTGATCGCTCTTCACATCGGTAATACGCGCTCGCACAAAACGACCATCGGTCTTCATGCCAGCCTGTGCACCGTTAAACGAATAGGCCTTGATACCGAGATTCTGAAGCTCCATCGCCAGCAGTGCCGCACTCACCTGTTCGCCGGTCGCAACCAGTGCATCCAGCTCACGCGAGGTTGGGCTTTCAGATATCTCATTCGCCAGTGCCAGCAGGCGATTGGTTTCGCCACTCATTGCCGAAACGACAACAGCAACCTGATTGCCCCGCTCAAGCTCTCCCTGAATGATCTTAGCAGTCTTGCGGATGCGCTCCACTGATCCAACCGAGGTTCCGCCATATTTCTGTACAATACGCATCAACGCGTCTCCACATCATCGGCTGCAACCGTTGCAATACCGATCTTTGTCATTTCAAGCTGCCGAAGCATATCGAGCACGAAAACCACCCGTTTATGCCTTGCATCCGAATCGGCACGAAGTACCACTCGCATGCTCGGATCACCCTTGGATACATTCAAAATCCGTTTGCGCAGATCGGCATCTTCCACCGCCTCGTCCTGCACATAGAACTGGCCCTTCGCATTGATCGAGATAGTCACCTGCTTGGACTCCTGGTCTGCCGCCGTCGCCTTGCTGGTCGGAAGATCGAGCTTGATGCTCGAGGAGAGGTTAAAGCTGGTGGAGACCATGAAAAAGATCAGCATCAGAAACACGACGTCCACCAGTGGCGTGATATCCACCAGGTAGTCCGCGCGTTTTTTCTGGCGAAGTTTCATGCACGCTCGCCCTTAAGCAGCTCAACAAAGCGCAGGGCATGCTGCTCAATCTCAAGTACGAACCGGTCCACGCGGGATTCATAGTAACGGTAAGCCACCAGCGTCGGGATTGCCACGGAGAGACCGAATGCGGTCGTATTCAGCGCTTTGGAGATACCACCAGCCAGCACATCAGCTTTACCTACACCTACCAGTGAAATCTGCTGGAACACCTCAATCATACCAATCACTGTACCAAGCAAACCGAGCAGCGGTGCAATAGCAGCAATCACGCCCAGCACGCCGATAAAGCGGTCCATATGAGCCACCTCCTGACGTCCTGACTCTTCGAGAATCTCTTTCATCACCGAACGGCTTACGCCGCGGTTGGCCAGTGCCACCCAGAGGATGCGGCTCATCGCAGTGTTATGGTCCTGGCAGGTCTGCATCGCGGACTTTACATCACCGCTGCGAACCGCAGTTTCGATCTTACTCACCTCGCCAAGAGGAATGACCACGGAGCGACGAAGGCTCCAGCCACGCTCAAAAATAATGGTCAATGACAGAACGGATGCCGCAAGCAGGATATACATCACCATGCCGCCCTGTTGGATAAATTCAATCACTCAAGCCTCCACACACAGCGTTGCAGCTTAATTGCACAACCCTGTTCTCTGTTTATGTGCTGACTATTACCGGAAAGAAGCCACCGCCGCATCAATATCAAGCGGGCACACATTACCAGTCCATCTACAGAATGGCGGCAATTATGGTGAGGGCTGAGGCAGAAGTCACCAAGCGTGCGAGAAAAACTCCCATTCAGCCTGTAAATGCTCAAGAAAACGGAAAACAGAGCAACTCATCTGCTTTCCTGCCACCACTTCAAGGCCATATCCCGACGACTACGTTTGTCGGAGGGCCACGTCTCCGGGTGGAACTTATCCTTCAGGCGGACCACAACAGCCCCATCGGATGAATTAGCAAGTTCGGAACCGCTCGCCCGATAACGTGACGTCACCACGGCATGCGGAAAACCGAAGTGATTATCCTTCCCTGTCTGTGCAATAGCCAGGCCAGGCTGCATTCGCTTTACAAACGCAGGCAAACTTGAAGATCGACTGCCGTGAGGCGGCATCAGCATGGCGTCTACAGGATTTACCCCATCAGCCAGCAACGCTCTCTCCACCTTGGCCTCGATATCATCTGGAAACAGAAGCATTTTACCGTTCTTTAACCTGACACTTAACACCAGCGAACTATTATTGTGATTGGCTGGCGAATGCCCTCGCTGCGGCCATAGCACCTCCACCTCATAGCCCTTGCCGATAACTTTATCACCGCGTGCAAGCCACCTGACTGGTGGAGCATCTTGCTCGCTTATACTACGGGCCGTTCGATGCTCGTGTGCAGATGGCACATCGGGCAGCCATACCTCACCGATCCGATTCAGGCTCCTGATCAGTGAAAGCGCCCCCCTATATAATCAGACTGGGCATGACTTAATACCAGCACATCGGCATGTAGGAAGCCCAGTGCGCGCAGCCCTGCAGCCACCGTAGTGCCGCCATTAAAGCGGCTGCCTAGCTGCCTCTTCACGCTCGGAAGGGGTGAGAGGACAAGCTTGATCGTCGTCGCAGTGCAGGACGAATGCCTCCCGTCGGCGCAAGCTGGACAAAGGTTGAAGAGGAAGGCCGGTCAAAGACCCGACCTATCGCGCGAAGCGACTCACCTCGCTTCCAGCGATCCCATATCTCGGCTTTCTGTTCATCTGTGTATTTGATTCGAGTTCTGTATGCCATTTCCAACACTCCACCTAGTTATTCTAGATTAAGTGTTGCATCCCCCCCTTGAGACCACCGCCGGAAGCAGTCACTCAAGGCTCTCGTATTTGAGGATCTTCCTTGCCTAGATCTGGTTCTGAAACCTGCAAAGGCTTAGCTGGTTCAGGCTCCGGCCCTTTGCCGCCGAAAAATGTACGCAACTTCTTCACCACCAGTTTTATGCCGCGCCATAGCTTCGGCAGCAGCCAGATCATCAGCAGGATGAAGATCAGCATCAGCACAAGGAACAGTGTCGGGTGATTGAGTGCTGTCCAGAGCCCAGCAACCACAGCGACATCCTCCAGCACCGATGCAGTCCAGTTGCTAAAGGGTTCAGGGGATGTGTTGATAAGGGCGCGCGATCCTGACTTGGCTGCATGTGTCGTTGCTGCAAGCCCGCCACCGAGTATGCCTGCAGCCAGACCCACAACAGGGTCTACTTCACCAACTGCACCCACTGCCATCATCGCGCCTGCCGGAATACGCACGAAGGTGTGCATCATATCCCAGCCGGTATCGATACCGGGAATCTTGTCGGCAAAGAATTCAACAAGGTACATGGCACCAGCTGCAAATATCACCAGCGGATCGGAGAGTATCTCCAGCCCTGGCGGCAAATCGATATTGCCAGTGGAACCCATCAGGCCAAGCACAAGAATCGCGGCATATAGATTGATGCCGCTGGCCCAGGCCGCACCCATTGTCAGCGCGAGTATTGCTACAACCTGATCAAGCTGTTCCATGGCTCACTCCTATGAATATCCAGCGTTACAGAGCCATGATTCACGTAATCGCAGCGTGCCGCAACGGTTTATTATTCAAATCTGGCGAAATAATTCCCCCGCCAGACACAATCAGATCAGGAGCGCTGGATTAGAGAGGGGAGAAGATCATCGGGAACAGGTTGTCCCATGGCCTCAAACAGTGTCGCGGCCAGATGGGCAAGGCCGGGCTGAGTCTGCGTACTCTGCTCGTCATCGGGCTGGCGGAGCGTGTAGGAGCCATCATAAGCCGGATCAAACAAGATGCAGGGCACAGGGTTGATCGAATGTTTGGTAGAGGCCTCTTCAGCACCTCCCTTGGCATACACCATCATCTCTTCCGCATTGCCGTGATCAGCTGTAATCAGTGCGGCACCGCCCACCTTTGCCAGCGCCTCAACAATACGTCCAACAGCACCATCCACCGTTTCAATAGCCGCAATGGCAGGTTCCATGCGCCCGCAGTGTCCAACCATATCTGCATTGGCGAAATTGATCAGACCGAAGCCGTATTCGCCCGATTCGATCAACTCAACCGCCCTATCTGCAATCTCATTGGCCTTCATAGCTGGAGCCTCGGAAAAGGAGACCCCTTTATCCGACGGGATCAGGATATAATCCTCCATCGTGTCATCGAGTGGCTTGCGGTAACCGCCGTTAAAGAAGAAGGTCACGTGAGGATATTTCTGCGTCTCGGTCAAGCGGAACTGCTTGATACCAAGCTCTAGAATACGCCTTCCAAACGGGTTATCGACCTTGGTCGGCCCCATCAACTGCAGGGCAGGAAGGTTACGGTCTTCGTCGTAAACCATCATGCCGGCAAACACCACATCCGGGCGATTACCGCGATCAAAGCCGTCGAATTCATCAAGTTCGAAGGCCTCGGTAATCTCAATGGCACGATCACCACGGAAATTGACCATGACCACCGCATCACCATCACAGATCGGACCCACAGGCCGGTCTGCCTCATCAACAACAACAAAACCAGGCATGTCCTGGTCAATAAGGCCAGGCTTCTCTGCACGCATATGTTCAATAGCTGATATCATCGAAGGGAACCGATGGGCTCCGGTGCCATGCACCATCAGGTTCCACCCCTCTTCCACCTTCGACCAGTCGCGATCCCGGTCCATCACAATGCGCTCCCTGCCACCACCGCTGGCAAAGCGGTAGTCAAACCCATCGCGGCTATTGATAAAGACAAAGTCCTCTTCCAGTTCGCAGACATATTTCTGTGCGGTATGGATACCGACATCGCGACCATCGAGAAGCGCATGCACGCGCAGTGATTTGACGCCGGAGTCGAAGGCGAAGTTGATCAATTTCTTGAAGTGATCCAGATGGGAGTGGATATTACCATCGGAGAGCAGCCCCATCAGATGCAGAGTGCCTCCGGATTCCACAGCTGCCATGACCTTCGTCAGCGCCTTGGATTTCAGAAAGGAGCCATCAGCAAACGCCTTGTTGATGCGCGTAGGTCCCTGATCAAGAATCATTCCTGCACCCATGGTCAGGTGCCCCACCTCCGAGCCTCCCATATCATTCTTTGCAGGCAGCCCGACATAAGGGCCGTGGGTCATCAGCGTGGTATGCGCATAGTCGGACCAGAGGCGGTCGAATACAGGTGTGTTGGCGCGTGCAATCGCATCCTCAGGACCACCGGAGCCCATGCCCCAGCCATCCATCACAATCAGCAATACAGGTTTTGTCATTCTGTCACTCATCCCTCTACCGCCTGCCCAGTCATCTCCGGCTTTAACAGCGCGGCCAATGCATCGGCATTATACAGTTTTTTATCCACCCTCAAGAAGATTGCATTCTCTTCCGGAACCACCTTGGCCTCAAAGACGCCAGCCAGCTTCAGAATGTCCATCTCCAGTGCCAGAGCATCCACATCAGAATCGACATGGGCCATCACGCTAGAGCGCATTACCGGCATCTTCATGCCGTAAGCTACGATCAGCCAGAGAAGCGCCAGCGAGCCGGCACCGAAGAAAACCCCCTGCACATCAAACTGACCATAACACCAGCCGCCCACAGCACCTCCAATAAAGGCCCCGAAAAACTGGGAGGTGGAGTAGACCCCCATCGCAGTACCTTTGGCATCGATCGGGGCCATGCGGGAGATCAGCGACGGCAGTGTCGCCTCAAGCACATTGTAGGCGATAAAGAAAAGCAACAGAGCGGCCATCACGGGGACCATGGAGTCATGCCAGAGGCCAAGCAGCAGGCAGGAGAGTGCGATCATGCTGATAGAAAGCAGGAAAACCTGTTTCATCTTCTCCTTCTTCTCAGCCACGATGATCAGCGGCACCATAAAGGCAATGGCCACCAACAGCACAGGCAGATAGACCCAAGGATGATCGACTGCGGGTATATCAAGATGGTCACGCAGCACGAATGGCAGCGCGATAAACAGCGACATGATAATGCCATGAAGAATCATAATTCCGAAATCAAGCCGCAGAAGCTGGCCATCTTTCAATATTCGTCCGAATTCACCCGGCACCGCTTCAACATCCCGGTGCATACTCAGGTGATCTGGGTCAGGAACCAGAAGATAGAGCACCGCAATACTGAGCAGTGCAAACAGGGCCGTGAACCAGAAGATGCCGTCCACCCCTACCCATGTGCTGAGCATAGGGCCTGCTATAAGCGCCACAGTAAAAGACATGCCGATCGTCATACCGACAACGGCCATCGCCTTGGTGCGCACCTCTTCGCGTGTGAGATCGGCCAGCAATGCCATCATGGCTGCGGCAATGGCACCGGACCCCTGCAAAGCACGACCGATGATGACCATCCAGATCGAGTCGGCCATGGCGGCCACCACGCTGCCGACAGCGAAAATAAGCAGGCCTGCTGCAATCACTGGTTTCCTGCCGATGCGATCGGAGAGCCAACCAAACGGGATCTGCAGCATTGCCATCGTAAAGCCGTAAATGCCGAGGGCTAGGCCGATCAAGGTCGGCGTTACTCCCTCCAACCCTTCGGCGTAGAGCGCGAATACAGGCAGGATAAGAAACAGCCCCAGCATGCGCAGGCCGTAAATACCGGCAATGGAAAATACACTACTTCTCTCAGCTGAATTCATTTAAAGATGACACCTCACATAACTGCTGCAAAACAGCAGCGCGGCATGATAACACCAGAGCGGGCTGGAAGCATGCAGGATAAACAATTCATCGCCCTAGATAGCGTAAGGGTAAAAACTTAACTTGCCCGCCCGAGCACACAACGGCAGCATTTTTGGCGATGTTTCCTGAAACTGCTACGCCTACCACCACATTTGTTATTGCCGTACTGATCGCTACGGCAGCCCAGATGCTGGCCAACCGCTTCCGCTTCCCGCCGATCCTGCTCTGGCTGCTTGCCGGCATGGCGCTGGGCCCCTTTGGCCTGCATGCCATGCATGTGGAGTCCATGGAAGGTGCCTTGCACACGCTGATTGAACTGGGTCTTGCCATTATCCTCTTTGAGGGAGGGTTAAGCCTCAACCTGAAGGAGTTGCGCGCCAACGGCTGGGTAGTCGGGCGCATGGTTATCTTCGGCCCGCTACTGACCATTTCAATCGGATCTACAATCGCACATATGGTTACCGGTATCGACTGGCCGCTGGCGCTGCTGTTCGGCGCACTGGTTTCGGTGGGCGGACCAACTGTAATCCTGCCGATTATCCGCCAGATGCGACTGGGGCGAAATATAAGTCACGTTTTGACAGCAGAAGCGATGTTGATCGACGTGGTCGGCGCGATTCTGGCCATCGTATTCCTGCAGGTGGCGCTGACACCCGACATGTCCGGCGCACTCATTGCAGAGGATATCCTGCTTAAAATCGCTGTTGGCTTTTTCATCGGCCTGGCGGGCGGCCGCCTGCTGGCTATGTTGCTCTCCAGCAGCTGGTCCAAGGATGTCGAAGTACGAACCATCCTGACCCTCTCTTCGGCGTGGGGCGTTTTCCTGCTTTCCGACAGCATCAGTTCGCAGGCGGGCCTTCTGGCCGTACTGATGATGGGAGCCACCCTGCAACGCATGGAGGTCCATGACATCCAGCGGCTCAAACACTTCAAGGGCAGCCTGTCGATGCTTTTGATTTCGGTGCTGTTTGTACTGTTGGCCGCCAACATGAATCTGGGTGTAATGAGGGAATATCTCTATCCGGGACTGCTGATCTTCGCGATCCTCGCCTGTTATGCGCGCCCTCTGGCAGTACTGTTCTCAACCTTTGGCAGTCACCTCACCCTAAACGAAAGCCTTTATCTCTCTGGCATGGCACCGCGAGGCGTAGTGGCTGCAGGTATTACATCACTGTTTGCCCTGATCCTGAAGGAGAACGGCAATACACAGAGTGAAATGCTGGTGGCGCTGGTCTATATCATTATTATCATCTCAGTTATGGGGTATAGCCTGCTGGCCAGACCCTTAAAGACAATGCTCTCCATTGACGGGGGCGATGACCGCTCGGTGCTGATTATTGGTGGCGGTCAGATCGGTGCTGAACTCGGGCGTGCCCTGGGTGAGGATCGGGAAGTCCGCTTCCTCGACCTCAATGCAGAGGTGATCACCAGCCTGAAGCACTCCGGTTATAACGCCATATGCGGCAATGCACTGGATCCGCTTTACTGGGAGATCATTCATGCCGAAGAGATCGGTGTTGTCATCGTTTTGACCGGCTCATCCGATCACAACCTGCTGATTGCACGACTGGCCAGTGAAACCTTCCATACCCCGGAGATCTATGTCGCGTTGCAGGAGGATGGGGCAGAGAAACATGCCAATCTGATTCATCAACTGCAGGCTCGAAGGATCTTTGCCAAGCCCTACAACTTTACCTACTGGAATGATCAGGCCTACCGAAAACGGCTGCTTTACGAATCACGCTACATTGAACCGGACTCACTGCTAATCAATGAGAGGATGGCTGACGTGCGCATCCCACATGGCGTACAGCCAATAGCTATCGTACGCGATGGCAAAACCATGATCCCTTACGATGACCTAAAATTTACCGAAGGCGATGAGATCAAAATGCTGCTGCGCCCCGAACGCATGGAAGAGGGGCAGGCGCTGATCCTTCCACCTTCATCGATCAAGATCACAGAAAGCTGATTTCTAATGCTATGCCGCACAAGGTTTGCCCCCAGCCCGACCGGGCTGCTACATGTCGGCAACGCATATTCCGCCCTGTTGTGCGAACAGTGGGCAAAACAGCACGACGCTGAACTGCTGCTCAGAATCGAGGATATCGATCACACCCGCTGCAAGCCGCAATTTATCGACTCCATGATAGAGGACCTGCAGTGGCTGGGACTGAAGTGGCCGGAACCGGTGCGCGTGCAGAGCAGGCACCTTGACGACTATCGAGCCGCCATCCACCGGCTGAGAGGCCTAGGAGTGATCTACCCCTGTTTCTGCACCCGCAAAAGCATACAGCGGGAGATGGAGCACATAGCTTTAGCTCCGCATGCTGAGGATGGCTCCAGCCTGTATCCTGGCATCTGCCGCGATCTCTCCAGTGGAGAGCAGGCCCGACGCATGGAGAGGTACCCGTTTGCATGGCGCCTGGACATTCAAAAGGCCCTGTTAAAGACCAATTCACCTCTCCACTGGCGCGATGATGATGGGGGCATGCACTCTGCCGATATCGATCACGATGTAGTGATCGGGCGCAAGGACATCTCCTTCAGCTACCACCTCTCGGTTGTTGTTGATGATGCCATTCAGGGCATCAGCCACATCATTCGCGGCCAGGATCTTGAGCCCAGCACAGGCATTCATCGCCTGCTTCAAGTGCTGCTTGGCCTGCCCGAACCGACCTACATCCATCATAAGCTTCTTAAAACAACAGAGGGCGAACGGCTTGCCAAGCGCAATAGTGCAACCACACTTTCCAGCCTGCGTCAGATTGGTCTCTGCCCTGAAAAACTGGGCGCCTTTCTGCTTAATCTGCCAGAGCCGATCTGGCCATTTGAACAGGAGAGCGACTCGACTCAGGACAGTGAAATCCTGCGCCTGCTTGGCAACAGCTGATTCCATGCCATCATTGGCCGCTATTGAAGGCGACGGATCAACCCTTTCATAACCAGCTCATAACAGATGACCAAGGTGATATTTTGAACTCAATATTAGATTTGATTGGCAATACGCCCATGGCAACGATACAGCATATCACCAGCCATCTGCCCGGTAATATTCGCATCCATGCCAAGCTTGAGCGTTTCAACCCCGGCGGTTCGGTCAAGGATCGCCCCGCCTTGTGGATGATCCGGGAAGGGTTGAAAACCGGCCAACTGGACAAGACCAAGGTGATTCTCGACTCAACCAGCGGCAATACCGGCATCGCACTAGCGATGATCGGTGCGAGCATGGGCTTTAAAGTACGCCTGGTGATGCCGGGCAATGTATCGGATGAACGCAAACGCATCTGCCGCGCCTTTGGTGCCGAGTTGATCTTCTCTGACCCGCTTGAAGGTTCGGATGGCTCCATCCTCGATGCACGTAAAATTTATGAAGAGAATCCCGACCACTATTTCAAACCGGATCAGTACAACAATCCATCCAATCCTCGCGCCCACGAAGAGTCGACGGGCCCGGAGATCTGGCGCGACACCGAAGGCAAAGTCACCCACTTCGTCGCCTCGATGGGAACCTCGGGCACACTGGTCGGCACTGGCCGTCACCTGAAACGGATGAACAACAACATCCAGATTATCGCCGCCGAACCAGACTCCCCGTTCCACGGCATCGAGGGCTTGAAACATATCGAGTCGAGCATCGTACCAGGCGTTTACGATCCAACGGTTTATGATCAGAAGATCGGCATCGACACCGACGTGGCCTATAGCTTCACCCAGCGACTGGCCTCTGAAGAGGGCATACTCTGTGGCCAGTCGTGTGGCTGCGCGCTCGCTGCTGCCCTGAAGGTTGCGGAAAATCTTGCTGAGCAGAACCAGCCGGGCGAGATCGTCGCCATCTTCCCAGACGGTGGTGAGAAATACCTCTCCACGCCGGTCTTTGCCGGTAGCGACCGCGTCACCTACGCCGAGGGAATCTAATCCTCAAATAACAACAGGCTTTCGGCCCCTCATTTAGCTCTGCCATTTGTCCCCAAGGGCAATGCATCGCAATCCGCTTGCTTATATTTACTTGTTTGTTAAAACTCCCATATATCTAGAACTTGGACTACACTAAAGAACATCATCTGGTTTTATTCCATGTCGATATGAAACCGCCAAGACAGGATAAGGTGAAAAGCATGGCGCAGCCCCATTCAAAGTAATGGGCAAACTGTCTGGAAACCAAATTGCGAACGCTCAAGAGGGAAAGTGTGAGTCAGGGTAAACTTCTTATCGTCGATGATGAACAGACCATGCGGAGCACTTCCCGGATCATGCTGGAAGATGCGGGCTTTCAGATTATCGAGGCAGAGAGCTACGACCAAGCCATCAACCTTATGGATAGCTCCATTGATGTTGCCCTGCTGGATGTTGTGCTCAAGGAGAAATCCGGCCTCGATATTCTGAAATATATTCGCCATCACTTCCCTACCTGCCCGGCCATCATGATCTCAGCTCACGCCAATAAAGAGAATGCCATCGCCGCTCTGCATGAGGGTGCTGCAGATTATCTTGAAAAGCCGGTGAATCCGCCCCAGCTGATCCATACCATCAAGCACTGGGCCTCCTATCGCACCATGCAACAGGACAATGCGCGCCTGCAAGATTACATGGCAACGACTGAAGCTTTGCGGGAGAGAGAAGCACACTTTGCCGGCGTTCTGGACATCACGCGTGATGCGATCATCTCTGTAAGCCAGGATCAATCTATCCAGATATTCAATAAGGGGGCAGAGAGGGCTTTCGGATACAGGGCCGATGAGGTACTCGGCAAGCCTTTGGATATACTTCTTCCCGAAACAGCCACCAAGACTCACCAGAATCACATTCGCGAATTTATAGCAGGGGAGGACACGCGGCGCCCCATGCACGGTTGCCGTGAGGTTCAGGCCCGGCGTAAAGACGGCACACTTTTTTCTGCTGATGCCACCATATCAAAGCTAAGCACAGAACATGGAATAACATGCACCGCAATGTTGCGCGACATCACCGAGCGTAAACGCACGGAGTCCGAATTATTGGAAAGCGAAGCGCGTTTTAGCCAGTTATTCGAACGGCACAATGACATCATGCTACTGATTGATCATCAATCCGGCAGCATCGTTGATGCAAACCCTTCCGCAGCCGAGTTTTATGGCTACCCACTGAAAACTTTGCGTGGCATGAACGTAAGCCAGATCAATGCGCAACCTGAGTCATTAATCCATCCACTTAGACAGCTAGCCATTGCTGGAGAGAAGAGCGAGTTTGTCTTAGAGCATCGTCTGGCTGATGGTAGCGTGCGCACGGTAGAAGCGCGCATTTCAACGGTAAACCACAACGGAAAGAGTTTGTTTTTTTCGATCATTCATGACATCACCGAACGCAAAGAAACCGAGACTGAACTTCATATCGCCGCCACTGCTTTCGAGTCGCAGGAAAGCCTGATGATCACCGATGCCAATGGTATGGTCCTGAGGGTCAATAATGCATTTACCGAGTGCACCGGCTATACGGCCGAGGAGATAGTGGGGCAGACACCGAAAATACTTAAGTCTGGCCGCCACGATGCGGCCTTTTATGCCGCAATGTGGGACTCCATCAACCGCACGGGCTCATGGCAGGGTGAAATCTGGGACCGTCGAAAAAATGGTGATATATACCCCAAGTGGCTCAGCATCTCGGCCGTTACGGGTGAAAATGGCAACGTCACCCACTATGTCGGATCACACATCGACATCACTGAGCGCAAGGCGGCAGAGGAGGAGATTAAAAATCTGGCGCTCTATGACCCCCTCACCAACCTCCTCAACCGACGCTCCCTGCGTGAGAGGCTCAGGCAGGCATTGGCTTCAAGTAGGCGTAGCACCAAGGAAGGTGCACTGCTGTTCATCGACCTGGATAATTTTAAGAACCTCAACGACACCCTCGGCCATAATATCGGTGACCTGCTGCTGCAACAGGTTGCCCTGCGTCTACTCTCCTGCGTGCGTGAAAATGATACTGTAGCCCGCTTGGGCGGTGATGAGTTTGTAGTGTTGCTGGAGGATCTGAGCAGTCAACCCATGGAAGCCGCAGCGCAAACGGAAGCCGTTGGCGAGAAAATTCTCGCCACGCTCAGCCAGCCTTACCAGCTTGCATCGAAGGAGTGTCGCAGCACCCCCAGTATCGGTGCAGCCCTATTCGACTCCAGCACACTGGAAATGGATGAGCTCTTCAAACATGCCGATATTGCCATGTATCAGGCCAAGAAAGCCGGCCGCAATACCATGCGCTTCTTCGACCCTGAGATGCAGAGGGAGATCAACACCCGTGCAGCTATCGAAAGCGAATTGCACACCGCACTTGAGAAGCAGCAATTCCAGCTACATTACCAAATCCAGGTGGATAATTATAGCCGACCACTTGGAGCAGAGGTATTGATTCGCTGGATGCACCCGGAGCGTGGCTTAGTCTCCCCCCTGCAGTTCATTCCGCTGGCGGAAGAGACCGGACTGATTCTACCCATAGGGCAATGGGTACTGGATACTGCTTGTGCCCAGATCAAGAGATGGGAGCAAGATACCCGCAGAAGCAACCTTGTTCTGGCGGTGAATGTGAGCGCTAAGCAATTCCACCAGGCTGATTTCGTGGCTCAAGTGCAGGAAGCCATGCAACGCCATGCTATTAAACCGACGCGACTCAAGCTGGAGCTGACCGAAAGCATGTTGCATGAGAACATTGAAGAAACCATTGCCAAAATGAATGAGTTGAATGAGATCGGCATCCACTTCTCACTGGATGACTTCGGCACCGGTTATTCATCCCTGCAATATCTCAAGAAGTTGCCGCTTGATCAGCTCAAGATCGACCAGTCTTTTGTACGCGACCTCGCAACAGATCAGAGCGACAAAGCGATTGTAGGCACCATCATTGCCATGGCACATAGCATGGAGCTGGATGCCATTGCCGAAGGGGTGGAGACCGAAGAGCAACGACAACTCCTCATGAGCTGTGGTTGCACTCACTATCAGGGATATCTGTTCGGCAGGCCGGTACCGATTGAGCAGTTCGAGGCACAACTGCCACAAAGCTGATCACTGTTGAAATCGTCACATCACAAATAAAGGGCCTCGAATGCGGCCCGCTGTTTTTTGTGTTATGCGTTAAATCGAATGATCCGCTTCTTGACCTGCTCATGGATTAGCTGACTCATGATCGCAGGTTTGTATGGTTTATAAATGACAGGTGCATTGATCGTATTGGTATCACCATCCAGAGCCTCTTGCATATCATAACCAGTAGAGAGAATAATCTTTGCGTCGGATCTCTTTTTCAGAATCTGCCTTGCTGCCTTCATGCCTGTTAAGCCCGGCATCACCAAATCCAGAATCACGACGCTGATTTCATCGGCGTGCCTATCAAACATCTCCACAGCTTCCAGACCATCATTGGCAATAAGAACATTGTAGCCAAAAGAGCCGATAATCTCGCTATGCGGTAGCAGCAGATGCTTTTCATCATCTGCAATAAGTATGGTTTCTCCATTACCTGCACATATCTCTTCAGCTTCAATCACCATTTCAGTTTGTGTCTTAAAATCAATGGGGAGGCAAATCTTAAACTCTGATCCCTTCCCGACTTCGCTGCTTACAGACAGTAAGCCTCCGACTTGTTTAATGGCACCATAAGCCATGGAAAGGCCAAGTCCGGTTCCTTCATCGGCAATCTTTGTGGTAAAGAAAGGTTCAAAAATCTTGTCCATCACCTCTTTTGGCATGCCACTGCCATTATCTTTAATGGAAAGACAGATATATTTTTCATCTGTCATCTGGTGATTTAAACGCATGATAGACTCACTGTTATCAATTATCCTGACTTCCAGCGTAATTCTCGGGCTCTCAACACCTTTTAGTGCATGACGGGCATTGTTGATAAGATTGATCAAAATCTGCTCAACCTGTGTTTCATTCCAATACACATACAGCTCTTTCTCATAAGAGATGCATTCGAGTGTTATTGTGGCAGGAATCATTGAGCTGGCCATATTACATGCATTTTGAATACAGTGGTTCAGCTCTACAGAATTCATCAACACCGCATCATTACGAGCATAACTCAATATTTGCCGTATATGGGAAGCAGCCTTATCGCAAACCTCCTGAATTACCGATGTGCGCTTAAGCACCTTTTGCTGATCATCAGGTGACTGCTGCAACAGATATATGTTCCCAGAAATTGCCGTGAGAGCATTATTGAAATCATGGGCCATACCGCCGGCAAGTGTTCCAACTGCCTCCAACTTTTGTGCCTGAAAGAGGTGTTTTTCCAGCTCCTTGTATTCACTCATATCGCGCTGATTCGCTACAAAGTGCGTAATCACGCCTGCGGAATCAAAGATTGGCGCTATCGTCATGAGTGCCGGATACAGTGAACCATCTTTTTTTCGGTTAATTAGTTCACCACTCCAAACCTCTCCACGGGTAATCGTGCCCCACAGGTTTTCATAAAATGGTCTGTTCTGCTTACCGCTACTTATCATGGATGGTTTGTTGCCAAGCGTCTCCTGCGCTGAGTACCCCGTCATCCGGCAGAAGGCATCATTTACAAACTCTATAACACCACCCCTATTGGCGATAATTGCAGCCTCTCCGGAACGCTCCAGTGCCTGCGCAAGCTTCGTGGCCTGCTGCAGCGCCAAAGCCTGTGATTGATTGCTTCGTCTTAGCAGTAAAAGCAGAGCTCCAAATCCAAATCCGCTCATCCCAAACAACACAATAAAAATATCGCGCTGTTGCTCTATACTAATGGAAACACCTTCATGCACTTGTTCATCAATGCGGTTGGCAATAGCTTCTACACTCGAAAACAGATGATCATGCGCGAAGTCTTCATCGGCATCCCGATTTAAAATGGCATGGTTCTTATCAAGGTAACCGGACAGATCTGCAAGACTCAGCTTCAGCCTGTTAATGGAGTCATGTGACAGAGGGCTCTCAGAGACATATCCGGAAACTCGCCCCATATGTGCCTTCTCACCATACAAAAAAGAAGCACTCTCATTAATTTTACCTACCAATGAGGCTACAAAATCTCTATCTAAAGGTGACTGGGATACCTCTGTCTCTTCATGAATCAGGTAGTGGGATTGCGACAGCACCAACCTGAGCTGCATGATCTTATCAACCAGCAGTGTTTTACTCTCTAAGAGTTGCTGCCCCGAGTGATGGGTCCACGCCATCACCAGCAAAACGCCAGCCACGAGTAACCCCAACATCATAGCCGGCTTGTTATTGGCTAGCCCTTCTGCACTCATGTTTTCACGCAGAAATATTAGTTAAATCAAGTATATAGCACACATTTCCTCTCCAACGACTTCGTTATTAATAGACCATCCTGCCCTCTAATAATATAGGAGAAACTCCTCTTCTCCTTTGAATGACTTCATATAGTTATTTGAATTACGCATAATGTTCGTTTAATTCATATTATTTTTAGGTGGTTGCAATCAAATCGGGGGGGGGGGGGGGTCAAATGGAGAGGTATCATATTCAGCTTATCAGTGAATCAAGCCTGATTCGTCATGGTTTGCTTTGCCTGCTGAATAAAGAACAGGGCTTCAGCCTGATGCCTCAAGTAAAATGCTCACCGCCAAGCTGCTATAAGGCTTGTAGCACCCGCGAAACCGATTTGATTATCATGGACATCACTTCTGGTACACACAGCTGTATTGATTGCATCCGTCAGATTGCCAAACGTCATCCAAAGGTAAATATTCTGGTTCTTATTTGGCAGGAGCACTATTCGTTTGTTAATGAAGCGATTAATAATGGTGCCAAAGGGGTGCTTTCGATGGAAGCAGACCCGCCATTGTTCATAGAGGCCATACAAACAGTTGCAGCAGGCAGGCAGTTCATTGAACCCAGCCTGACACAGGCTATCGCAGAGGTGCCTTATCGTAATGTCTCCAATCCATTTGATCTGCTTTCGCCAAGGGAAAAAACGGTGCTGCTATTGATACTAAAAGGTCAAGACACCGTCAGCTGTGCTAGCAGGTTGCTCATCAGCAAAAAGACAGTTGCCAATCATTATACCCGAATCAAGAAAAAACTGGCTGTTAATGATTTGGGCCAACTTACACTCTTGGCGATCCGCCACAAATTCATACTCCCTTAGCAGGGCTCGCTTATCATTAGAGCTGATCCGGAGAGCATGCTGAGAAGCACATGAACAATCACTAAAAAAGGCCGCATTTGCGGCCTTTTTCCTATTTTCCCCTTCCCGGGAAACTCAGGCGGAAACTACCCGCACAACCTCATCGAGTGCCAGCAACTGCTGTTCGCCACTGGCCATATCCTTCAGTGCAATCTTACCTGCTTGCATCTCGTCACCACCAATCACAGCAACAAAACGGACCGATTCACGATCAGCCATCTTAAACTGGCGTTTAGCCGCTCCGCCTCCGCAATGCACAACAGAGAGCCCTGCAGCCCGTAGACCTGCAGCCTGCATAAGCGAGTAGTTCACCACCTCTGAACCGAGCGCAACGACAGCAACATCTGGACCACCCTCTTCACGATCATCCAGCAGCATCGCCAACCGCTCCAGTCCTGCCGCGAAACCGATGGCAGGGGTGGCCGGGCCACCAAGGCTCTCAACCAGACCGTCATAACGGCCTCCGGCCAGAACCGTGCCCTGCGCGCCCAACTTGTCGGTAACAAACTCAAAAGCGGTGCGATTATAGTAATCCAAACCGCGTACAATGCGGGCATTGATCTGATACGGCACACCCAATGCAGCCAACCCCTGCTTCAGGCCATCGAAGTGAGACTCGCACCCTTCGCAAAGGTGATGCACCATCTCCGGTGCATCGGTCAGCGCCGCCTGACAGGAGGCCACCTTACAATCAAGAACACGCATCGGGTTCTTGGCTATACGCTCATTACAGGTTACACAAAGCTGCTCTTTTTTTGCTTTCAGATACTCAACCAGTCTGTTGCGGTAACCCGGCCTGCACTCCTGACAACCCAGCGAATTGATCTCAAGCCTAAGGCCTGCAATCCCCAGCTCGGACAAGAATGAGTGGGCCATCGCCAGCACTTCAATATCCTCAAGCGGCCCCTGCACTCCAAACATCTCCATGCCGATCTGCTGAAACTGCCTTAAACGCCCCTTCTGCGGCCGCTCACGACGAAACATAGGGCCGATATAATACCAGCGCTGAGCACCCGCACGGGTCAAACCACCCTGTAGATAGGCACGCACCGCACCGGCAGTTCCTTCCGGACGCAGACAGATATTATCTCCGCCCTGATCTTCAAAGCTGTACATCTCTTTGGATACAATATCGGTCGCCTCACCAATAGAGCGTTTAAACAGCTCGGTCGGCTCCAATATTGGCATGCGCACCTCGGAACAGGCGTAGGTTGCAAACGTTTCATGTGCTGCAGCCTCTACTCGCTGCCAAAGCCGCACCTCAGCTGGCAGGCCATCGTGGATGCCGCGAATACTCTGTAAACTTTTTCCACTCATTGTTATTCCTTTTCCTGCTCGGCCCTTTTTTCCGCAGCCCGCCTCTCGATATCTTCAACCAGAATATCGAGGATCTGATCCTGTTTAATCTTTTCTGATTTCTCGCCATCACGGTAGAGCATGTGCACCGGATAACCTCCGGTAATACCAACCTCGGCCTCTTTCGCTTCACCCGGCCCGTTCACCACGCAGCCGATCACAGCGACATCAATATTCTCATGGATATGCGCCACCCGCTTCTCCAGTTCCGCCACAGTCTGGATCACATTAAATTTCTGGCGAGCGCAACTTGGGCAGGCGATCAGGTTGACGCCGCGATGGCGAAGGCCGAGTGATTTGAGAATCTCAAAACCGACGCGAACCTCCTCTTCAGGTTCAGCCGCCAGTGAGACGCGAATGGTATCACCGATGCCATCAGCCAGCAGCAGGCCCAACCCCACGGATGATTTAACCGTACCGCCAAACAGGCTACCTGACTCCGTGATTCCCAGGTGCAGCGGATAATCGACCTGCGCAGCCAGCTTTCTATAGGCGGCCACTGTCATGGGAATGTTACTCGCTTTAAGTGACACTTTAATATCAGAGAAATTCATCTCTTCGAGAATATGGATATGACGCAGTGCCGACTCAACCATCGCATCAGCACACGGCTCGCCATACTTCTCATTCAGCTCTTTCTCGAGCGATCCGGCGTTCACCCCGATACGGATTGAGATGCCGCGCTCAGCTGCTGCCTTTACAACACGCTCGACGCGGTCGCGTGAACCAATGTTACCGGGATTCAGGCGCAATCCATGCACACCCGCATCAAGTGAAGCCAGCGCCATTTTATAACTGAAGTGGATATCGGCGATGATCGGCACTGATGTCTGTGCAATAATCTCGGGCATCGCTGCGGCTGACTCAGGATCAGGAACCGAAATTCGCACGATATCGGCACCGGCCTGCTCTAGGCGGTGAACCTGGGCTACCGTGGCATCAATATCGGTGGTCAGCGTATTGGTCATCGACTGCACGGCAATCGGCGCATCACCGCCTACCTGCACACTGCCAACATGAACTGCCCTAGTTTTTCTTCTGGATTGTACGATCTGATCCCGCATCTTACTCCTCTTCAGGTACTGGATCGCTGTCCTTCTGCTTGCGCAGAAGATTCAGCCGCTCTTTAAGCTGGCGGGCACGATGCAGCGCGTCGGCATAGTCCGACCTGCCCGGCATCAACGCCACGGCCTCACTCCAGTATTTGATTGCTTCATCCAGCTGCTCATGGCGGAAGGCGTAACTACCGCTGCCAAAAAGATTGCCTGCGCGAGTCGAAATTCGTTTGTTAAGCTGGGCTGAAAGGCGGCTGGCTCCTGCACCTCCGCTACGGCGGTAACTGTTCAGCATCTGCCTGGCTTCAAGCAACCGGTCTTTGCGAATCGCCTCCTTGATCTGTTCAGCAGTGACCGGCTGATGCGGAGAAACACCCTTGATCTCGGGCTGGCTTGATTTACTTTTTGGAGAATCAAGCTTGGAAAGCTCCAGCTCCTTCGGCAACTGCTCCCTGATTTCGGCAAGCAGCTTCATGCCGCTTTCGGAATCGGGCTGAAGGCGCAGATGGGACTCGATCTCAATATAAGCGATCTCCGGCTGCTTATTGCGCAGGTAACGCTTGGCTTCATCGAAGGCAGTGTCTGCACGCTCAGCGAGAAAATCATTGAAACCTTTCTGCTGATGGAGAAAAGCTTCATCTTGCGGATCCACCCCTTTGGGCGGATTATAGGCCGTAAGGTGCTGCATCCACACCGCATCCTCACTGCGTCGCTGGGCCAGCAGGCGATCGAGCCTCAGCTGCCGCATTTTCAGTTCCATCTCGGCCCGCTTCATCTCCATGAGATCAGGCTTGATGGTGACAGCTTTCGCGTCCGCATAAGCCTCCATCGCTTTATACCACACCTCCTGTTTCTCATACGCCTTGGCGACGCGAAGGTAGTGAACATAAATACGGCGGCGTGCCGGCTCGATCTTCTGCTTCAGAAGCTTGTAAGCTGCAGCGTAATCACGGTGACCCCTCTTCAGCTCAAGCACACCCGCTCTAGCCTTCATGATCCTTCCAGCTTCAAAATCCCGCTTAATTCCAGCATACGAGCTGATCATGGGGAAACTGACACTGGTGTCGAATGACTTTCCGTTTGTCGTACAGGAAGCTAGAGGGAGAAGCAGTAGTCCAGCGATCAGAATGCGCAATAACAATTCAGATATCTCCTTCCATAGTTCGTATTTCTTCTGGAAGATTCAGGTTAAATGCCAGATCGACCACATGTTCAATGTTTCGCTTAACCTGCTCACTCTCCACAGTCACCACACCCAGCTCAAGCTCCAGGCTCACACCCTTGATGTCCTTCTCCCCGATACTGTCGAACATAAAACCATCACCAAGGAACTCATAGGTTGAGCGTGACATGACCAGTTCCCCACCGAGACCCACCCCGCTCATACGCGATGCGACGTTCACTGCATCACCAATCACGGTGTACTCCAGACGCCTGGCTGCGCCAATATTTCCGGCAATTGCCTGGCCACAGTTCAGCCCGATCCTGAATGCGATAGGTTCACCATCCGAACGTATCACGCCAAGTTCCTTGCAGACGATCGCAATAGCAAGTCCTGCCTTGGCAGCATGCCTAGCGTGATCTTTGTCGGCAAACGGATGATTAAACACGGCCATTACGGCATCGCCGATATATTTATCCACATGGCCGCCATAATAGGCGATAATCCTGTGAAACACCTCAAAGTGGGTATTGAGGATATTAACCACCTCTTCGGTTTCGGTAGATTCGGAAAATGAGGTGAAGTGCACCATGTCGGCAAACAGGACGGAGACCTCCTGGCGGTGGTTCTCCATTTTAACCGAGCCTCCCTCAAACACATCTGTCACCAGTTTCGGATTAAGGTAGCGCTCAAACACCCTGCGCATCTCTTCCTTGTGCGCCAGTTCTCGGGCCATCTCATTAAACTGCGAAATGGCATCAGAGATCTCATCATTGCCGCGCACCCGCATCTTCACATGGTAATCGCCGGAGGCAACTTGCCGGGCAGCATTGGCCAGCATCTCTAGTCGCTGACTCATTTTTCCAGCCAGCCAGTAGACCCAGAGGGCCGACAGCAGCACAACCGCCAGAGCTGCCATGAGAATCTGTTTGACCAGCTGACTGGCAATATCCGCCCACGCCTGTTCAGAAAAACGCACTGCAATATTTCCTAGAGCTGTATCGGCATAAACCACGCGCTTGGCATACCAGAGTGCAACAACCGGAAGCCGAACAACCTTATTGTCCGCAGCCATTGCTGCTGCCAGAGCCTTTGCGTCGCCAACATCACCGTAGCCGCGCGTAATTCCATCCGCTTTTTTAAGCAGCACCCCCATCACGGTCGGTACCTTTTCCAGGAATCCCTGCACCACAAGATCGGTCTCCGCACTGCTGCCTGAGAGCATCGGTAGCTTCAACTCATCGGCCAGACGGTCAACCTGCAACTCCGCCTGCGCCGCCTGGCTTTCAAGCCATGCATCGCGCTCAATATCAAGGATAACAAAAAAAAGAACGACGACTGCCAACGCCACGGTAAATCCGACAAGCATGGTCCAGCGCCAGCGAATCGGAATGCGCGGTGCAAACTTTACGGTTGGCTCAGCTTGAGAATCAGCTTGATCCTGATGGTTTTCCTGCGCGATCAACTCTTCCTTTTTCACTGCTCTACTCTATCCAAACCGCTTTCTGGAGCAACGCTGAAAAACAGGACGATCAACTGCATCTCAACCACTGCCGGCCAACACATCATCGGGCACCGAACCTTCCACAATCACCCGGTTTCGACCCTGACTCTTGGCCATATACATTCGCCCATCCGCAACATGAAGAAGGCGTTTAACAGCGTCATTTACATCAACCTTCTCATCCCCATCAAGCATGGCTATGCCCGCCGAGAAGGTGACAGAAACAACATCCCCACCCTCCAGTTGAACAGGGTCTGAATTCAAGTGACAAAGCCATTGATCCGCCGCTTTTTTGGCACCTTCCAAACTGGTATGTGGAAGCAGAACAATAAACTCCTCTCCTCCCCACCTGCCGGGAACATCAGCATCACGCACTCGCTCCCTGAGCTTTTCGGCCATGTGGACCAGCACCTGATCGCCCGCAGCATGCCCATACACATCATTGACCTGCTTAAAGTGATCCAAGTCAATCATCACAAGTGCTAAAGGATGCTGGTAGCGGATGGCCAGAGAAACACCCTGGTGCAGCTGATCCATCATATATCGTCGATTGTAGAGGCCAGTCAAAAGGTCGCGGCTGGCCTGGAAATGGAGCTCCTCTTTTGCCTTCCTCATGTTGTTAATGATGCGAAGAATAATCTTCGCCTCAAAGCCACCGATAACGCCGCCGACCCCCAGGACTTGCGATGCCTTTGTCTGGACCACATCACTACCCGTCACATTGAATGCCAACTCAGGCTTGACCGTAAGCAACGCCAATTCAATTTCACTAAAAGTAGAAACACCGTACTCTCTGGCTGCAACCAGCCCTGGAGCCATCTCATCGGTATCCACAATGCCATCCACAGAGACCAGATCCTCTTCCATCAGCATCTCGAGCATAGCCAAGCCGCCAGAACCACCGCCAAGGATGACTACGCTATGGGGTTTCTCCGCGCCGTCGTTCATGCTTTTCTCCTCCGTATAGCCAAATCAACAGCAGCGACCCTAACCAGAATACGAAGAAATAGAAGCGTGCCTCACAACATTTCCAGACCCCTTCTCGACACCATTGGCAACACATTTCTTGAGCTTGCAATTGCTTCAGCTAGCGGTTTCAATACATTGACTTTCATATCTGAAAACAAACCATAGTATCCGCCGTCGGAGATTATACATGGCACTAACCAACAAAGAGATCAAAGCACTGAAAAGTGAAGCCCACCACCTGAAACCAGTCATCAGAATCGGTCAGAAAGGTGTTACTGAGAACCTGATTCAGGAGACAGAACTTGCGCTTGAGATACATGAGCTGATTAAGGTTCATATCGCAATAGATGACCGCGATGCCCGCAAGGAGGCAGGCCAAGCAGTTGCTGCCAAAACAGGGTCGGAAATTGTCACCGCTATCGGTAAAACCTGCACCCTTTATCGCAAACGGAAAGGCGATTCTTGAGTCAAGCCAGCGAAGCCATCCGCCAACTTCTCGAGGACAAATTTCACCCTGAATTCATCCAAATTGAAGATGAATCGTGGAAACATGCCGGCCATGCCGGCGTCAGGGAGAGTGGGGGCGGGCACTTCCTGATCCAGATCAAAGCCAGTGAACTCAATGGCTTGTCGCGAATACTTCGGCACAGGAAGGTAATGCAGGCTTTAAAACCGCTGTTTCCCACCACCATTCATGCTGCAAGCATCAAAGCTGAAGGAACCGAATCCACACAGCTATAAACGACTCACCCGAGCCCAACAAGCCGTCAGACGCTATGACTGCACCTCTATTGCATGCACAAGCGAGACAAGCATTCGGTTCACCGGCGTACCAATACCATGTTTCTCGCCCCTGCTCACAACCAGACCATTGAGATAGTCCACCTCAGTTCGATGGCCCGCCTCGATATCCTGCCACATGCTTGTTTTGACGGGACCCATCCGGCGTGTCACATCAATATGGGAATAAATATCCGACTCTCCAATAGCAATGCCTTCTGCCTGCGCCACGGCGACGGTCTCCTGCATGGCATCAGAGACAATGGCCAGCGTCTCATCAAACTCACACATCTGGCTTGCAAAGCGCCTCGTGATCGCAGTGATTGCATTAAACCCTGTATTCCAGAGCAGTTTCCGCCACAGCATGGCCGCGGGATCTCCATCCATTCGAGCCGGCACCCCGCCTGCATTGAACTGTTCAACCAGCGCCCGCAGATGCTTCGATCCAGCTCCTACCTGCCACAAGCCCAGCCTGACTCCTCCGGCCGCTGAGTGAACGACATGCCCGGACCCTTCAAGCCTTGCCCCAATAAAAGCCGTCGCTGCGGCAACTGCATGCTCAGGAAATGCAGATGCAACCCACTCCGGTGCCTCTACGCCATTCTGCATCGTGATAAGCAGACTGTCCGGGCTGACTTTTCCATCCATGCTTTGAATCATTTTCCTGAGCGATGTCATTTTACAGCTGAAAATCACTACATCCGCATCACAAACGACAGCCGGATCATCTGTAGCCTGAACAGTCAGGCACAGCACTTCACCTTCGGACTCATGCAGCAGGCCATGCTGCTGCATGGCACTCAGGTGCTTGCCCCGCGCCAGAAAGAGAACCTCATCGCCAGCCTGTTGCAACCTGCTGCCATAGTGACAGCCGACTGCCCCTGCACCTGCAAACACAACTTTCAAACTCCCTCCATGACCACGGCCTTTTCAAACGCTATGATTGCGGCCCGCGATGAGATTACACCACAGGAGCCCACCATGCCAAAAGAAGCGATGAAAAAAGAAGCGTTAGAGTATCATCGCTCGCCGACTCCCGGAAAAATCTGTGTCAAACCGACCAAGCCGTGCCTGACCCAGCGCGACCTGGCTCTGGCATACAGCCCCGGCGTGGCCGAACCCTGCCTGGCTATTGCGGAGAACCCTGAACTGGCAGACGAATACACATCACGCGCCAATCTTGTCGGCGTCATCAGCAACGGCACTGCGGTGCTCGGGCTGGGCAATATCGGTGCACTGGCCGGCAAACCTGTAATGGAAGGCAAGGGTGTACTATTCAAACGTTTTGCCGACATTGATGTCTTCGATATCGAACTGGATGAACTGGATCCGCAGAAATTTATCGATACCGTGGCACGCATGGAGCCCACCTTCGGCGGCATCAACCTTGAAGACATCAAGGCTCCTGAGTGCTTCATCATTGAGGAAGAGCTCAAGAAGCGGATGAACATTCCGGTCCTGCATGATGACCAGCACGGCACAGCCGTGATCACGGCAGCAGCATTCATCAATGCGCTTATCCTGCAGGGCAAGGCCATTGAAGATGTGAAAATCGTCTGCCTCGGCGCCGGCGCTGCAGGTTTCGCCTGCATGAAGCTGATCGAGCAACTGGGTGCCAAACGCGAAAACATCCTCTTCCTCGACCGTAAAGGCGTCATTTTCAAAGGCAGCGATGAAAACATGCCGCCGCATAAGGCATATTTTGCCAGTGAAAGGGCTGAACGTACGCTGGAAGAAGCCATGAACGGTGCGGATGCATTTGTCGGCCTCTCACAAGGCAATATGGTGACAGTGGAGATGCTGCAGTCGATGGCGGACAAACCGATCGTCTTTGCCATGGCCAACCCCGACCCGGAGATTGATTACGATCTTGCCATGAGTGCCCGCAAGGATTTGATCATGGCCACAGGCCGCTCCGATCACCCGAATCAGGTCAACAATGTTCTGGGATTCCCGTTCCTCTTCCGCGGCGCTCTCGATGCCAGAGCCACCGCATTCAATGAGGAGATGAAACTTGCCGCTGTATATGCGCTGGCTGAACTTGCCCGTCAGGATGTGCCCGCTTCGGTGCTCAGGGCTTATGGCGTCAAAGAGCTGCGTTTCGGCCCTGAATACATCCTGCCAAAACCGTTTGACCCACGTCTGATCGAGGTGGTTCCCGTAGCTGTCGCCAAGGCAGCCACCGAAACAGGTGTGGCGCGCAAACCACTGCTGGACCCTGCAGCCTATGCTCAGGAGCTGGCCTGCCGCATCGACAGCTCGCGGCTGTTTATGCGCATGATCATGGATAAGGCCAAAGCCAATCCGATTCGTCTGGTACTACCAGAAGGGGAGGATGAAACCATCGTACGTGCTGCAATCGAAATGAAAGAGCTCGGCATCGCCACCCCGATCCTGATCGGCCGCAAGGCGCAGATGGCTGAACTATGCAAATCAGCACTACTGGATATCGATGGCATTGAGATCATTGATCCGCTGGTTGAGGACTCACGATTCTCCAGCCTTGCCGATGCCTACTACTTCGACCGTAAACGCAACGGCATTCTGCGTGAGGATGCCGCCAAAACGCTGCGCGGGGACATCAACATCTTCGGCTCCATGCTGGTGCGCCAGGGCTTTGCTGAGGGCATGCTCTCCGGCCGCACCGCCCACTACCCAACAGTACTGCGTCCGCTGTTGAAGGTTCTCGGACACGACACCGGCGGCAAACATCACCACGTATATGGCATGTATATCATGATCATGGAGAACGGCGCCTACTTCATGGCCGACTGTACCGTGAATGTGGAGATGAACGCAGAAGAGCTGGCTCGACTGGCAGAGCTGGCAGCTGAAACAGCAGTCTCTCTTGGCTGTGAAGCGCGCGTAGGCATGCTCTCGTTCTCAAACTTCGGCAGTGTGGATCATCCGGAGACACGCAAGGTCGCGGAGGCAACACGCATCCTGCATGAGTCCCGCCCTGATCTGACCATCGATGGTGAAATGCAGGCCGATACGGCTGTAAATGATGTCATCATGAAACAGTATCCATTCAGCAAACTGAAAGAGCCGGCCAATGTACTGGTCTTCCCGACCATGCAGGCAGGCAACATCTCCTACAAATTGCTGCGTGAACTCGGAGGCGGAACGGCTATCGGTCCGATCCTGCTGGGCCTGCCCTACCAGGCACATGTACTGCAAACCGGCGCCAGCGTTGATGACATCGTCCATATGGCTGCGATTGCAGCAGCTCGCGAAGCTGATGGATCCTAAGCTTCAGCATCCTTGATACAAACAAAAAGGCGACCCACCCGGAAGATATGGTCGCCTTTTTTTATTTACTGAAAAAGCGTAACGAGTGTCTTCTTTTGGCCTTCGAAAGCAGCCATTCAGTTTAAGTGAGTGTAGGGCACTTTTGCTAATCCGCCATTCTCGCCTGAAACAAAAAAAACGACCACACCTTGCGATGAGCCGCTTTTTTTTTATGAATGCTTAGTAAGTATTCAGCCGCGAGGCAGGAAAGAACGAGGATTAACCACTTTATCGTAGCGGCGAACCTCATAATGCAGGTGCGGACCTGTGGAGTGGCCGGTTGAACCGATACGCCCGAGCAGCTGGTTGTGCTTCACAATATCACCGATATTGACCGCCGTGCTGCCCATGTGGCCATAACGCGTTTTGAACCCATGGCCATGCTCAATATCTACGACATAACCGTAGTCCGGCATTTTACCAGCAAAGATCACAACACCACGGCTTGCGGCGAGAACGGGAGCACCATACCTGTTGGCGATATCCACACCATTATGCTGGGCAGGGTTGCCTGTGAACGGGTCGATGCGCGCGCCGAAACGCGAGCTTATCCAGCCGCCCTCGGTCGGCCATGCATGCGGCCTGGCACTTTTGGCGCTGCTTTTTTTCTCAAGTATATAATCGACTGCGGTAAGCTGAGCGCCCAGCTGATGCAGGCGACCGTCCAGATGCTGCATCGTCTCATGCAGGCCAGCTTCAACATTCATCAGATCAGAGTTCTGTTCGCGAGGGCCACCGAATGCGGGCTCAAGTCCGAAATCAAATGCGGATCTATCCAGTGAAGCCACGTCCACAAGCTTGCTGCCCAACTGGTCGAGACGGGAGATACGAGCCTGCATCTGACCCAGCGTGCGTGCATAGAGAGCCATCTTCTGCTGGTCGGCATCCAGCTTCCGCTGCAGATCAGCCAGTGCCTGAGTCTTGTTCAACTGGGCATAATCCAGTGCAACCTGCGTCTGCTTAAGGGCCAGCGTCAGCTGACTTGTCTGCAGCACACTGTAAACACCCCAGCCACCAAACAGCAGTGCGGCAGAGGCCAGGACCATGCCGCCAATGGCAATATTCCGGCTGGCCACAAGACCAAATATCCGTCCTGTCGTTGATTTCTTAAGCTTCAGCAAAAAGCCTCCATGCCTTTCAAGATCACCTTTTCTGCACCTGCTCACTAACGTCGCACTGGCCAATGAGAAGCATCTCAATTGACTGCATGCTCGAAGCTTTTATCCTTACCCGATGAATCCTTCGATTACACCCGAACAAGAGCTCTTTATTCAACGCCACTGTATGCAACAGCTTCTTCACGAAGCCCTGATTTCAGACCCGGATTCTTGCAGCGGCTTGCTTGCAGGCGCCGGGAATATGATAGAATCAGCCATTCCTGTCACGGAATTTGTCAATAGTGACACTGTCGAATTGACACACTCCGATAATGTCGGTCCCAAATTGATCGGCATTTATCTCTCCGCCAGCCAGAGTGAACAGCCGAACCCTCAACTGATCAGCAAGCTCAGCAGCCTTTATGAAACACGCACAGGTGCTGCTCCCGGTTGCTGCCTTGTGCTTGATCTCGGCCATCTGGGCAGAATTGATGCCCTGCTCTATTCGGATACAGGACTTACACAGCCACAGCCGCTTGAGATGCTGGAAAACGGCGACCTGTACCCTGATTCTTCAAACCGCTAAGCTTTCGCCCCATGCGCATCTGTCATATCGGACTGAATCATAAAACTGCCCCTGTAGAGCTGCGGGAGCGTCTGGCTGTTCAGGAGACGGATATCCCCGAGATCCTGCAGCAGCGCATCAATCACCCTGCCATTCGGGAGGCGGCACTGCTCTCCACCTGTAACCGCGTTGAGATGACTGTCGTCACCCACGACCCCGATGCGGCTATTGCCGCCGTGCACGAGTGGTTTGCCGAAAAGGCCGCGATGGGTCTGGAGCAGGTGCGTGAACATCTCTACTCCTACACAACAGATGAAGCGATCCGCCATCTTTTCAGCGTGGCTTCAGGCCTGGACTCTCTTGTGCTCGGTGAGCCTCAGATTCTCGGACAGGTTAAAACCTCCTATGAACATGCCCTTACTTCCGGCTCGGCAGGACATGTGCTGCACAGGCTTTACCAATCCACCTTTGCTGCTGCCAAACGGGCACGCAGCGAGACAGGGATCGGTAAACAGGCGGTAAATATCTCCTCCTGCGCCGTAGAGCTTGCCCGTCACATATTCGGCGATCTGGCCGGAAAAACAGTGCTTCTCATGGGCGCAGGTGAAATGGCCGAGCTTGCAGCTCGCCATCTCAGGGGCAACGGCTGCACCGACATCTTGGTTGCCAACCGTACCCTGGAGCGGGCACAGAATCTTGCCATCGAGTTTGAAGGGCATGCACTTACACTCGATCAGCTGCCTGACTATCTTGATGCTGCCGACATTGTGCTCTCAAGTACCGGTGCCAGCACCTTCGTCCTCCTGCCTGAGACTGTTCAGGCTGCAATGAAAAAACGCAAAGGACGCCCGATGTTTCTTGTCGACATCGCTGTACCTCGCGACATCGACCCGCGCATTGGCGATATCGATGGCGCCTACCTCTATGATATTGATGACCTGCAACAGGTTGTGCAGGGCAATGTACAGCACCGCGAGCACGAAGCGGAGCAGGCACGTGACATACTCGAAGAGGAAGCAATCTCCTTCCTCTCATGGCTGAAATCGCTCGAGTCGGTACCTCTTATTCGCAGTATTCAGCAACAGATGGAGTTGCGCCGCATTGAAGAGATGGAGAAAGCGCAGCGTTACCTGAAAGATTTTGATCAAGCCCAGATTGAGGCAGTGGAGCGCTTCAGCAAGGCACTGATGAAGCGCTATATGCATCCAACCATGCAGGCGCTGAAAAGCCTGCCTGATGATATTGAGGGGGACCTGCTGATGGGAGCGGCCACGCGCCTGTTTGACCTGGAATCGACACCATCCACCCTCACCCGCACGAAGGGGAAGAATGAACAATCGTCTGGATAATATCCTTCACCGCCGCGAAGAGATTGGCATCCTGCTCTCTGACCCCGACGTTTCATCCGACAACCAGCGCTTCATCAAACTCTCTCGCGAGTATTCCGAAATCATGCCTGTTGCAGATGAGGCGGAACGCTACCTGAAACTAAAGCAGCAGCTGGCGGATAACCGGGAGATGATCGCAGATGCCGATTGCGACCCCGAGCTTAAAGAGCTGGCCCAGGCTGAAATCCTCGAGTTGAAGCAAGCCATGAAAGAGAGCGATGAGAAGCTCTCCATTCTGCTTCTACCCAAAGACCCGAACGATGCCCGCGATATCATCCTAGAGATCAGGGCAGGCACAGGCGGTGATGAGGCAGCGCTGTTTGCTGCAAGTCTGTTCCGCATGTACAGCCGTTATGCTGAAACACAGGGGTTTAAGGTAGAGGTTCTCTCAGCTAACGATACAGAGATCGGCGGCTACAAGGAGATCGTCGCGCAAATTACCGGCGACGGTGTTTTCTCCCGCTTTAAATTTGAATCCGGCGTCCATCGTGTTCAGCGCGTGCCGGAAACCGAATCCGGCGGACGCATCCATACCTCAGCCTGCACTGTTGCCATCCTACCTGTTGCTGAAGAGGTAGAGGTCAATATCCGTCCAGAGGATATCCGCATTGATGTCTACCGCGCTTCCGGCGCAGGTGGCCAGCATGTGAATAAAACCGAATCAGCTGTTCGCATCACCCATGATCCGACCGGCATCGTGGTCACCTGCCAGGATCAGGCCAGCCAGCATAAAAACAAGGCGCAGGCGATGAAGGTGCTGCAGGCACGCATCTATGACAAAGAGCAGTCCGAAGTAAATGCTGTAAGGGCTGAGGCTCGCAAGGGCATGGTCGGCTCCGGCGATCGTTCCGAACGCATTCGCACCTACAACTTCCCGCAGGGGCGCATTACCGACCACCGCATCAATCTCACCCTGTATAAACTGGATCAGATACTGGGGGGGGATATGGGCGAGTTAATTGATGCGATTATCACCTATCACCAGGCGGAACTGCTCGCAGCCCAGAGCACATAACACCATGAACATCCGCGATCTGATTCGTCAGGCTACCGCCCTCCTTGAATCCGCAGGCTGCGATTCGGCAAGAGTGGATGCAGAGCTGCTTCTGATGCACATCTGGAAAATTAGCCGCACTGATCTGATTATACGTGCTTTTGATGAAGTTCCTGAAGATGTCCAGCAGGCTTTTCAAAGAGTGATCAAACGCCGTGAGGCACGTGAGCCGGTAGCCTATCTCACAGGTGAAAAAGAGTTCTGGTCGCGCCCGTTCCGTGTCACCCCGGATGTGTTGATTCCCCGTCCGGAGACCGAACACCTGGTCGAAGAGATGCTGGAACGATTTCCGGATACCGATGGCACTTACCTTTTTTGTGACATCGGCACAGGCTCAGGATGCATAGCCATCACACTGGCCTGCGAATATACGCAGGCACGAATTGTAGCCACTGACATATCCGAAGCAGCCCTGGCCATTGCCCGTAGCAACGCAGAACAACTTGGCGTTAGCGAGCGTGTCAGCTTCCACCATGGCGATATGCTGCAGGCGTTAACCAGTGATGACGGCCCGTTTGATGCCATTATCTCCAACCCACCCTATGTGGCACATCATGAGATGGACGATCTTGAAGCGGAACTGGGTCATGAACCGCGAGGTGCACTGACCGACGAATCAGATGGTTTGCAATTTCTCGCCACCATCCTCAATGAAGGCTCAGAACGGTTGAATCCCAAAGGGCTGATTATCGTAGAAACAGGCACTTGCGGACTACCTGAAACACCTCCCCAGCTTGAAATGAAAAAGGAGATCTTTGATCTTGCAGGCCGCCTGCGTGGCGGGGTTTATCAAGCCAAAGGACTCATGAGTGATGCTTTCGGCAGGCATTCAAAGTAGATAATAAAACCGCTTTTCTCTACGCTCTGCTATAATACCAAAAGGGTGTCCTGTTATGGATCAGCAGTAATGAAAGGCTCAGGTATAATGTTGCAATTGCTCGGCAGAGTGCCAGGCAGAGCCTTCAACGCCACACTGCTGGCATTTGCACTTCTCTTCATGCTTCTTCCCCCACACCTCTCCTTCAGCACGGAACCACAGAAGCTTACCCAGGAAGAGCTTCAATGGATTGAGGATCACCCGGTCATTCGACTGGCACCGGACCCGACATTCCATCCGTTTGAATTTTTTGACGACACTGGTTCGTTTCAGGGGATCGCGGCGGACTATATGAAACTACTGGAAGGGAAGCTTGGTCTTCGTTTTGAACCGGCACAACTAAAGGACTGGCTTGAGGTGATCTCACAGATCAAGGATAGCAGGGTCGACATGATCAGTGCTGTGATGAAAACTGCGGAACGATCGGAATTCCTGAACTTTACTGAACCCTATCTGAAATACCCTTACGTGATCGTTTCCAGACAGGATGCCCAGCAGGTGGTCGACCTTCATCAGCTTAAGGGTAAGAAGCTTGCCGTAGTAAACAAATATGCCATTCACGAGTTTCTCGAGAGAGACCACCCCGAACTGACCCTGGTTCCGGTTGCTGATTTCAATGAAGGCCTGCGAGGTGTTTCTTTTGGCAAGTATGACGCCTTTGTCGCCAACTTGGCATCGCTCTCTTACTTCATTGATAAGGAGGGGATCACGAATCTCCGCGTCATTGGCGAAAGCGGCTATTTCATCAACCTCTCCATTGTTGTCCGCAAAAACATGCCTGAACTGATCCCTATTTTGAATAAGGGGCTTGCCATGGTCAGCGATAAGGAGAGGTCGGCAATTTTCAATAAGTGGATCAAGCTTGCAGAGCCACCCAGGCAGTGGTGGCAGCTGAGCCGGGAGCAGCTCATGGTCCTGTTCGGCATGCTGGCCGCCATGATCATGCTGGGTGTTTTGGCCTGGAACTACCAGCTGCGGAAAACAGTAGCTCACCGTACACATGCACTTGATGTGAATATAGAGCGGTTGAATAAAGCTGAAAGCATCTCCCACCTGGGCAGTTGGGAGTGGAATATTGTCACGAATGAGCTTCACTGGTCGGATGAAATTTACCGGATATTTGGCGTGCCTCCCCAGGAGTTTGCAGCCACGTATGAGGGGTTCGTAAAATATATTCACCCGGATGACAGGGCTAAGGTACAACAGGCAGTCGATAACGCGTTGGCAAACAAAAAGCCATACGGTGTAGAGCACAGGATCATCAGGGATGATGGGATTGAAAGAACGGTCTATGAGATGGGTGAGATTGAGTTGGACGCACAAGGAACGCCACTACGCATGCTGGGAACTGTTCATGATTTGACCGAACAGAAGCACCTAGAGAGGCAGCTACATCATTCGAGGAAGATGGAAGCGCTGGGAACATTGATTGGAGGGATTGCCCACGACTTTAACAACAAAATGGGGGGAATTACCGGAAATATTTATCTGGCACGAAAAGAGGCGGCAGCTCTGCCCAGGTTGTCAGAGAGGCTGAAGACTGCAGAGGCTCTCTCCTTTGAAGTATCGGCGGTGATTAAGCAGCTGATCACATTTACCCAGAGGGAGCATATTGAGAAAGAGGTGATTAATCTGAATCCATGCATTGAGGAGGCCTTGGCATCGTACAGACATGAGGTGCCTGCAAGAATCACGCTCCATGCTGACCTGCCCGAAAGGACTTTTATGATCAGTGGCGATGACCTTCAACTTCAGCAGGCAATCATTAAAATAGTGGATAATGCAGTTGATGCTGTGGCTGATATTCCACACCCAATGATCCAGGTCAGCTGTGACTTGTTTGAAGCCGATGAAGCGTTCAGCAATAGCCACACTGACCTGAACGGGAAGCGTTTTGCTCATCTGGAGATTAAAGACAACGGCTCAGGAATCCCGGCTGAAAACATGGAACACATTTTTGAACCATTTTTCACGACAAAGAATGCAATCAAAGGGCAAGGACTGGGCCTGTCCGTTGCCTATGGTATGATTCAAAATCACCATGGCACAGTCGAGATTAACAGCTCCCCCGGGATTGGAACCTCTGTGCATGTTTACCTGCCCCTCTTGGAAAAGGCGTAAGCCAACCTTTCCCCAGTGCCTGCACCCATCTGAAATAACATGCGGACGAATGGCCCGCCACCATCCATTGAACAGGCTCCTGCTTCTACTTGGTAGCCATAGTATTCAAAAAAAGTTATCCGGATGGATAATATGCTGGCTGAGGCTACCGCCTCTCCACATGACGAAGGCTTGAGCCCACATAGAGCTGGCGAGGACGGTCGATACCGTGGGTAGTGTCATTTTTCAACTCCAGCCAGTGACTTACCCAGCCTGAGGTGCGGGCTACGGCAAACAGTGCGGTAAACATACGGCGCGGAAAACCCATCGCGCTTAACAGAATGCCTGAGTAAAAATCGACATTGGGATAGAGCTTCTTTTCAATGAAATATGCATCACTCAGAGCCACGCGCTCCAACTCCAGCGCTATGGCCAGCAGCGGGTCATCTTCCATGTTCAGGTGCTTCAGAACCGATTTGGTCATATCTCGGATAATAGCCGAGCGGGGATCATGGTTTTTATAAACCCGGTGGCCAAAGCCCATCAGACGGAAAGGATCATTACGGTCTTTGGCGCGGCGAATGGCGTTGGGGATATTCTCAATCGAACCAATCTCCTCGAGCATATTCAAAACAGCCTCATTGGCGCCGCCATGTGCAGGCCCCCACAGGGTTGCGATACCTGAGGCGATGCAGGCAAAGGGGTTGGCCCCTGAGGAAGCGGCCATGCGCACGGTCGAGGTCGAGGCATTCTGCTCATGATCGGCATGCAGAATTAGAATAAGGTCGAGCGCCTTGGCAATCACAGGATCGACCTCATACGCCTCATTG